>JAZRYX010000086.1:0-2113 GCA_045600945.1 Lachnospiraceae bacterium | reverse complement strand
ATTGAACGTTTGGGTAAATGGGGTATCGTTCTGACACACAAAGGAATGGAGTTGTTTTTCGAGGATGATTTGTCTGCCGTCTGTCCTTCTTTGAAATGGAAGGACATTTATAAGTTCTGAAGTAGTTAATATATCTGATTTTTTTCACGACCGCCATGAATATGAACGAATCCTGAGCAAGGGAAACAACAAGGTGGGATTCGGGAAATAAGTCTATAACGACAAAAGATACGCAATCACATTGTCTGTCATTGCCATGGTTAGACCCGTCTGAGGGTTTGACAAGAAAAGATGTGACTTTTGTTCATCTGAAGCAATTGGTTCGTCGTCAATGATTGCATAGTTGCTGACCTTGTGAGTTTTCAGGTAGTCGGATATTTCAAGTCCCTTGGGATGAGGAATATTGAAATTGTCTAACATTGACAAATCAGCATTCAATAGCCATTCGTCCGACACTCCATTACGTGTCACATCATATACTTCCCCTTTATATCCCCTTTCTTCCCACATCTGACGCAATCCATCGAGGCCGTATATACCCTTCCATGATGATATTAACACAATCTTTGCACCTGTCGCACGGACAATTCTATAAAGATTGTCCATTGCAACAGGCGAAAAAAGACGTCCATAATTATCCTCGCGAGGTTTGTCAGCCTCTAGAAGTTCGTGCTGATAGTCTTCTGTATTGAGAACTCCATCGAAGTCGAGAAAGATGATATTCATAGATTATAACCTAAAGTTTTTGATAACATCAGCTACTATAGACTCAACATATCTATAATATGGTTTACCACTTTTATAATAAGCTCCAGGATGCCAGGTTCTATATGCAAATTTGACATTGGGAATTCCGCATACCTTTGCTACATCTTCTTTATCATATTCTTCACAAACTGGTTCAAAAATAACATTAGGATATTTTTCTATAATGTAATTACTTTCGCGTCCTGTAAGGAAAACAATAATGTCTGGTTTTAGCAATTCTATTTCCAAAGGGATCACATTGAAATACTCTTTTTCAATATTGTGAACATCAGATTTTATTGGGTTTCCATCAGTTGTAGCAAGTTTTGAAATATCATTCCAGATACAAGCAATTATTTTATTACTAAGCTTTTCATACAGTTGAGACGTAAAGTTGTTGCACCCTAGGTTAGGAAATGTATTGTTATTTTTTTGAAAATACAATATGCGGCCAGTTTCATCAAAATTGTATATGCTGTATTGGTTTTCATATATCCCCATTACACACTCTACTGATTCTGGTTGCGAACCTTCATAAAACTGTTTTTTTGATGTAAAATCACCTTCTTTTACGCTTTCATCGTCAGCCATCCACTTGTTGGGTTCTTGTCCGAATACCATTACTTTGATATCTGCGTCGGTGTACCATTTTTCAGACGGAGTATCCTTGCCGTTTTCATATTTATTTGTGGACAATAGGAATGGGTATGCAACCTTAGCACCAGAATCTTTTAGAGCCTTAGCAAAGGCATCCCATTTGCTTTCATAAAGTGTTTTTAATTGTTGATTTATTGATGTCATAATCGTTTTGTTTAAATATATCAGAGCAGATATTTGCAAAGATAAATTAAATCCTTGCAACTGCGCACACAAAGTATAAATTTTTCAATAACACTCAAACCTGTGTCACATTTCTGCATACCCCTTCTGTTACTTTGCAACATCAAACTAAATAACTCATGCGAACATGGACAGACAACTGCACCGTGATAGTATGATACAGGGAAAAAATGTCAAACTTAAAATAGTAGCTTATGATACTAGAAAATGATCTGCAGGTAGCTTACAGCCAAGATTGGGAAAGTCTTGGAATTGTGATGAATGAAATCAATGCTGAGATTCAAACTCCGTTTCTGCTTTCGGTGGCAAGAGGAGAAGGTGACGATGCTGATGAATCATGGTGGACAGAGGCCGATATCCGAGTAATGTTTTTCGGTAAGGAGGCCAACCAGTGGAGAAACGAGGACACCGATGATCCTCTGGAGAGTGTTGAAGCGGCAATGGCTCTTTACAAGAACTTCTACAGTGTTCACTACAATTATGACGCACAGGTTGGTCACTTCTATACCGAAAATATGAAATCTTC
>JAZRYX010000085.1:0-24032 GCA_045600945.1 Lachnospiraceae bacterium | reverse complement strand
AATAAAAGTAGCAAATACACTTTTCTGAAAGAGTAAATGCCACTTTACAAAACACATTTTTCAGAGTGGAAATAAACTTTTCACTTCAGCATTGAGAATTTCCAAATTGTTACGTTCGCAAAATGCTTTTATATTTTTCATAGCAGCAAGATTGGGAATTGTTCTTTCGCTTTCCCATCGATTTACAGTTGAAAATGACACGCTTACCTCTTTTGCAAATGCCTCCTGAGATAAAAATGTACGCTGTCTGATTCGTTTCAATTCGTCTGAAAAACTCATTCCGCACCACCTCTGCATCTTATCTGCAATAATATAGCATTATCATATCACGAAATTGTGAATTATTCTACCATTTTTCGAAATTATGCCGTATTCTTACGAGATTAAAAATCCCTTAGTGAGTCCACCATTTCAGAGTGTCTTTTCGCCAATTATATCAAAATCCGATTAATTGAGCATTACCTGGCCGCCTGTAACAGGAAGAGCCTGTCCGGTCTCGTAAACCTGCTCAAGAAGGTAGTAAATTGCACGGTTGACATCAGTTGTCTCGCATCCGCGTCCGAGCGGAACCTTTGCCTCGTAGAATGCACGGACATCCTCAACTGATTTTGCTCCCGGTACCTTGCCTGCCTTGAAGTACTGAACGAAAAGTCCCTTCTCAGGATCTGACCACAGTGGTCCGTTGAGGAAGTTGCCCGGACAGATTGAGTTGACTTTGATTCCGAACGGAGCAAGCTCAAGAGCAAAGCTCTGTGTAAGTCCGATACCTCCGAACTTTGCGCCTGCATATGCAGAGTTCTTATTTGATCCTTCAAGTCCTGACTTGGAATTGATCTGGATGATGTCGAACATTTTATCAGGTGCAAACTTCTTCTCTATCTTCATAGGAGCTACACAGTACTTAACGCATGTAAAGTATGCGATATAATCGATATTTGTAACAAAGGTGAAGTCCTTAAGTGAGAGTTCCTCAACAGGACCTGAACGAACAACGCCCGCGTTATTTACAAATACATCAAGACCGCCAAATGCAAGAACTGTCTCATCAATAAGGTTTGCAACTGATTCTTCGTTTGAAACATCAACCTTGATTGCAACCGCAGTACCTGCACCAAATTTAGCATTGGCTTCATCTGCTCTCTGCTGAGCAAGATCGATATTAAGGTCGCAGTATACCATATAGGCACCCTCTTCAACCATAGCTGAAGCAATACCAAATCCAAATCCCTGAGCAGAACCTGTTACGATAGTAATTTTGTTGGCACAGCGTCCGCTCCTGCCTGTCTTAACTGCCTCGAATGAACCTACACCATCAACATAGATTTTTGTCTCATTTGCCGCAGTCTTAATGTTCTCATAAACTTCTTCAATTGTAGCACCTTCGATCTTCTTTCCGTCTTTGGCACCTTCCGTAAACTTAACTGTTGCTGCGCCTGTGATTCCTCTGAATGCAGGTGCTATCTTTACTGCAAAACTCTTATCCATAAAACAGCCTTCTTTCTATATTTTTATATTACTTCATCAGATCAAGGAGACGTCCGTATGCATCGCGCCAGCTTTCTGACGGCTGCGGTTCATAGACATCCGGTTTCTCCGAACGACGTACAACTTCTCGCACTTCTTCGATGCTCTTAAGTTCTCCGAGAGCTACCGCCTGCATCAGGCAGTTACCGATAGCGGCACCTTCGATAGGACCTGTGATTACGCGGCGCTCAGTAGCATCTGCAACGCATCTGTTGAGGAATTTATTCTGGATACCTCCGCCGACGATGTTGAGAGTATCGATCGGCATCCCCTTGATTTCCTCAAGTCTCTCAAGTGCCCATCTGTATTTGAGCGCAAGACTCTCATATACACATCTTGCGATCTGCCCGTCATTTTCCGGAACAGGCTGACCTGTCTTCTTACAGTAATCGCGAATCCTTTCAGGCATATTGCCCGGATTGAAGAACTCACCGTAATCCGGATCGATAATGCTGACAAGAGGCTTCTCTTTCTTTGCAAGTTCTACGATGTCATTCCACGAGTAGTCTTTTCCTTCTTTTATCCAGTTACGTCTGCATTCCTGGATGATCCACATACCCATGATGTTTTTAAGAGGTCTGCATCCTCCCTGAACAGTTCCTTCATTGGCGAAGTTTGATGTAAATACATTATCATTAACGATGGCCTGCGGTGTCTCAACTCCGAAAAGTGACCACGTCCCGCTTGAGCAGAATGCAAAGCTTCCCTCTCCCGGAATAGCTGCTACTGCAGACGCGGTATCATGGCAGCCTACTGCTGCGAAATTGACCTGATCGATTCCGAGTTCATCCGCCAGTGCTCCGTACAGCTTTCCTCTGAGCTGTCCGGCACGGTCAAGCTGCGGGAAGATGTCGGGTGAGATGCCGAACTTTGCAACCAGCTCTTTATCCCAATCCTTGGTTTTATAATTTATCATCATGCTGGTTGTCGCAATAGTGTATTCATTACGCTTCTCGCCTGTAAGAAAATATCCGAGAAGATCCGGAAGCATGAGGAATGTATCTGCATGCTCAAGAGCTGTATCGTTAATCCTCTTTCTTGCATATAACTGGAACAGGGTATTGTAATTGCAGCTTGCAATACCTGTTCTGTCAAATATCTCACGCTGAGGAACAACTTTGAAAGCTTCATCCATATCAGCATCAACCGAATTTCTGTAGCTTATGACATTACCGAGAAGACGTCCGTTCTTGTCAAGAAGACCGTAATCGACTCCCCATGTGTCTATACCGAAGCAGTCAAGCTTCATGTCTGCCTTCTTAGCTGCGGCAAATCCTTTTGTCATTTCAGAATACAGTTTCGTGGTGTCCCAGTATCCGACTCCGAGCATATCTACAATCCCGTTTTCGAATCTGTGCAGTTCCGACAATTTTATTGTATCGCCGTCAAACTGTCCGACCATAGCGCGTCCGTTACTGGCGCCCAAATCAAATGCCATCAAATTGAGGTTTTTTGCCATGTCTATACTCTCCTTATTTTATCTCAGCAAATAGGTGTTCCTTTTGTTTCATGATCAATAAGTTTCCATGTCGCATCTATAAGATTTGAAAACTCCGGATTTTCCATTGCTCTTATAATAAATGACTGGCGCGGTCCGTTGATATCCTCTCCGGATACCTGGAACAGTCCGTTCTCATCACAAAGCCTGCGGAGTCTTTTAAGCTGCTCGGGTGTATTTCTTGTCGGCATATATGTAACTGCCTTTACTCCGGTATCTTTGAGGCATTTAATAACTTCCTCAAGATAATCATCTTCAAACTTCGCAGCTTTCTTATCTCCGGTTACAGATGATGTTACATCTCCGAGGTAAGCATAACATAAAAGTGCATCTACTTTCTCGCACAATGCGACAACATCTTTTACATTGGGGCACTCGTCTGTCGCATCAATGAATATCTTCGGAACAAACTCGCCCTTAAGTATACTGAGAAGATCATACTCATAGAACGGATACTGAAGATCAAGCATCTGTGCCGTCTGTTTCTCGTTAAGAGGAATGCCGAGACCTTTAAGATAATCTACCATCGGCTGTCCTTTGCCTACTTTCTCAACCATCTTTTTGGCAAGTGCATACATGAGATGTCTCTCTGTGACTCCGCCCTCTTCCTTTGCCATTGAAAGCGGAAGGACATCTTTTTCGTAATCAAGATCAAATCCAAGCAAATCATTGATTTTCCCGACCATCTTTTTGTTTCTTTCACCGCGGGCGAATCTGTATGGCCTGAAGAAAGCATTTACTTCATCAATCTTATCGTGAGGAACAGACTGAATAGTCATATAGCTCACTCCTTCCTGATCGGGATTGTTGGTTCTGCGACCTTCCATAGATGTTCCGTCCATAGATGCACGGCACTCCATACCGATAGTTACCGGGATATCTGCTATTCCGGCAGCTTCAAGGAACTCTCTTGCACCTGAAATAGAATCATGGTCTATGATTCCTGCCGTACTGAGACCTTCCATCCTGGATGCATAGATTGCTGCTGTCGGTGAATATGGTGAAAACGAATAAATCGTGTGAATGTGATTATTTATATACTGAGGAACTACTTCCGGGAAGTTTGTCTTTGCAACAACTTCTTTGAGATTGTTAAGTCGCTCTTCTTTTGACGGAGCGTTAAGTTTATTTAAGATACTGATGTCTATCATTTTTGAGTTCTCCTTTTCAGAATCATCCTATAAAGTATAGCACAAAAAGCAGTATTAACCATCAAAATCTATATGCATCCAGCATGATTCCGAGCCGATGCATTACCCCGACAACGTAATCAATGCATTCCTTTGCCTGAATAACATCCATGGTGTCAGAATGTGCCGCCTGATTTCTGAAATCTATACGGATTTTTTCAGTATACTCCATATGCTCGGCTATCGTATCAAAGCTTGATTCAGGGCTTATCAGAAACTCTTCGTCGCAGTATGCATCAAACTCATTCCATGCATATTTGTTTGCGACTTTCCCATCCGATTTTATTCCGGTAATACGCGGTATTTTCCCAAGAGAAAACATATGGCTTTTTATAAAATCTTTTTTGCCGTATTTTTCTTCCACCATAGTATACGGAGCTCTGTCTACAGCGTCGTCTGTGTATTTATTTTCCAGATATTGCTTATATCTTTCGAAAAACCTTTTTGCCGTTTCACGTTCAACGGCCTTGCATATCGATATACAAACTCCTGAGAAATCAAGCAGCTGATCATACTTTTTCATGTCGTGATAGGCAAGCAGGCCTGACAGAATCCATGTCTTCGACTGTTCCTCCAGTTTATCCCATGCAGATTGTCCCATATATCGGATTGCAATATCCGAGTATTTTTTATTTACGGAATCTTTTTTAAGTTTTTCCTTTTGGGCCTCCTCAAGCTGCTCTGTGTCCATCGAATAAATATTTTGATATTCCTTCAGCCAATTATATTTATTCTGAGCATCCTGTATTTCCTTTTTTATATACCGGTTCAGCACCGGATCTTCTATATATAAATAGATTCCTTTCCGCCCCTTTGACAATCTACTGTACAATTCCTTCTTTTCGTCATCGCCACCGTGTATTATTTCTGTTTCAGGATCCATGTATATACTGTCTTTTATTGCAATACTCGCATAATCCTCTCTATTCGGAAGATCCTCCGGTTTGTCAACAACAATAATTGAATACTCATCAGGATCCCATTCCAGTTTTTCTTCATATCCTGCCTGCAGATATCTTTGGAGCCAGTTAAGTCCCTTTCCTCCGTCTTTAACACCTATTTTTTCATTCAGTTTCAGTTTGTTTACATGAATATTGTATTGGTTTGCCGTATGACATACTGACTTTACTATCGCACTGTCTTCTGCTTCGTCATATATCCAGACAAGCATCCTGTCCTTTGGAAAATCCTTCGGATCAACATCCTCATCCTTATCGATAAGTACTATTTCCTTCTGCTGTGCATCTGCCTCTTTTCTTATCTCATTAAGCAAAGTACTGCCACCGGTGCCTGACGGGCTCTTGATAATAAACCATGCAATTTCATCATTTTGCAGATAATTCTTTACTGTAGACAGTATGAATTTCTGAGCAGGATAAAGCAAACCGTTATGCCTCAGTGTACTGTTTCCGATAAGTCTGAGTCTCCTCAGAACTTCAGTTCCCCCGCCATGAGATAAAACTTCCTGCGCATATAAGGAAATTTTATCAAGCTGATGGTTGTAGTACACCGGAAAATTCTCGGTCAATTCACGATTATAATGCGTAATAATATCATTTTCATGAGTATATTCACAGTCAAACAGAAATGCTATGGGCTGAATATTAAGGAATTCATTTTCTATACCCGAAGAAACAAGCAACGAACTTGCCGCCAGCTGGTATGAGGGGTGTATGGTTTTCTTCTCGCCCTCTCCGGTTCCTTCATCATAATAGACAACATCGTCCTCATCGGACAAGTGTACAGATTCCCACGGAATCATGCTTATAAAGAGAACATTGTCTTTTGCGCCATCCGAAGAAGCAAGTATGAAAATTATATCCTGATAATCTCCCGCTATATACAAATCTATCCTGACACCGCAGTCATCAAGAACCTTATCAGTACAATAAACAAGCTGAGTGGCAACATTCATCATATATTTCCATCTCAGCTTAATCAAAGGACAGACTTTCGTCCCCGTGGAATTTTCATATTCATTGATCATATATCTTATTAATGATCGATTATTGGATGCTTTTAGGAAATTTTTGACAGTATTCTCATAAAGTATCATTGTAACAACCCTTTTTGAAAAATATTATTACACACCGTTTATAGTCTACTACTATTGAAATAGATTATCAATTGCGCCGGAAAATAGCTATTTTAATATCTTATATACATACTATTGAAAAATAGCTATTTTTAAGTTAAAATTAATACAGAAAATAAAATGTAAATGCTTATAAACAGACAACTTTTTTTACAGAAATAAAGGTGCGGATATGATAAGCTTCAGAACGGATATTAAAAACGGAAAATATGTAGAGACATCGGATGGAAAATGGAAGGCTTTACTCGCAATAAATCTCTGCCTCATCATAATGTGTGCTGCCGTTTTTGCTGTTTCCTCTTTCGTTGTCCGTGCGAATGCCGCTGATTTTTCTACACAAAAAATCTCCTCTGCGGACTGGTATGATGTAGCAGAAGACGGACGTACTTTAAATGTTTATCTGAATGATAATCTTTCAGGTTATGAATGGATATACGGAACGTCTAATAATCTGGTAAGAGAAACGCTTTTTCGGAAGCGTCGCCGGATCTGACTTACGATAATACACATTATTGCAATTTCCGGTTTATAGCCGATTCGTCTTGTTCCGGAGATACTGTAATCACTCTTCAGTATATAAAGGATTCCGGATCAAAACCGGCAGATATCAGAACGATACCTGTGCATGTAGAAGATGGAGTAATAAGTGTAGAATAAATCTTTAATCATTTTCTTTGCCCTTATGTTCAGTTGCTAAATATCTTTCAACGCGAACTTTCCATTCGGATTCATCAACCCATGCAAATGCGTCATTTACATACGGCAAAGCAATATTAGAAATGTATTTCTTTGCATAATTAAAGCTATTTTCAATTGTGATGTCATCATCAATTGTTTTGCAAAACTCTAAATATACATTTGGAACAGCAGATCCGATATCATCAAATAAGAACGGGTTCATATCGCTTAAAAAATGACCCAGTTCTTCACTTTTATTATCTTTCCAATAATGATTTAATGTATAAAATATCATTGAAAATAATTCGAATTTGTTCATTACTTATCCTCCCATGGATCATAATTCAATCCAGTTCTCTCATACCATGGTCTTGGCACAATATTTTTACCACCCTCATCAATAACTTGATTCTGATGACGAACCCAATCTTGTGTTCCGTCATAATTAATCCTTACATGCCAATCATTGCCCCACATGTCTTTACCGACATGGTAATGTTCATCGTTAGCAAGATCAGTTATAAGCTTCCTGTTCTCTGGCGTATCAGGAAGATGTCCTTCCTCATCTCTAAAAATATGTTTTAACTGAGAATCATTTTCAGGCAGCTTAACCTTGCCTTTTAATTCATCAGGGATATTATCAGGATTATCTCCATATGTTCCTTTGTATAAATCACTTTGACCTGCACCCATTAATCGCTCCTCACTATGCTTGTCCAGTCTTCGTATTCAATAAACTGAGTTTCAGGATACTTTTCTTTTATCTCGTTCGGCATCTTACTGTATACCAATACAATTTCAGGATCTAATGTTTCCATCATTGCGTCCATACCAGCCTCAAAGAAATATCTGTTAACTTTATTCTTAAGCTGTCCATATGAACCAACTGAAACAATACTGTGTTTTTCTACTCCGGCAAAAGCAATCTTTTCCGGCAGAACATTTGTAGTATATGTCCTTTCATCTCCCCATCTAACACAAGGAATTACATGTACACCATGCTTTTGCATGCAGTAGCCTATGGCTCTGTTCCTATATATATTTGTAATTTGAATTGCTAAAGGCATATCACGGTATATTGAGCAGTCCGGAGAAATAAAACCCTGATACTGCTTCAAAATCTCAATGTACTCATCTGGATGAGCGAGCAAATCACTGAATTCTGTATCGTTCTCATATTCACAAACAGCAAAGGTTTTCTTATCGGCTTTATCCATTTTGCTGAATGGCACAAGTTTCTTTGGAACAATATATTCCTTTGGTTTTTTGATAATTGGAATCTCAAAGATTCCATCAAATTCAGCGCCTTTGACAAGTTCTGAATTACAACCATCAGAAAGCAATGCTGCATTTCTAACAGCACTGTCTACCACGCTTTTCTTTTTTCTTGTTTTTCTCTTTGTTGCCATATCCTTTAATCCATGTTAGAATGACTTCTATTTTTTGAATAGCATTGAATGAGTTCCCAATCTATACAACATCAGTACAAGTACGTCATCGATATATTCATAAATCAGCAACCAATCCGGCCCAACATGACACTCTCTGCAACCCTTGTAATCACCTAACAAATCATGATCTCGATATTGTATATCCAAAGTTTTCCCTTCTGCTAAATCATTAATAATTTCAAGTAACTTTTCAATATCTTTGTGTTGCTTTTGTGCCAGTTTTAGATCTTTTTTGAACTGCGTCGTGTATTTGATTTCGTATTTCATATTTCAAGCGATTCCTTTAATTCATCAATATCTCTATAACCTTTTACAGATTTATCCCTTGCAATTTTTCTTCCTTCTTCAATTGCAGCTATCGTAATATCATTTGGTACATCTAGTTTTAACTCAAAGGGAATTCCCTTTTCCCGAATTGTCTGCCTTAGGAACATATTTATTGCAGTACTCATATTAAGCCCAAAAGCTTCAAATATTTCTTCTGCCTGGGTTTTTATTGTTGAATCGGTTCTAATATTTATATTTGTGCTTGCCATATTGACACCTCCGTATGTGTTAAAATTGTAAAACTTTTCATTGACAATGTCAACACGCTCCTCCGCTTGCAAAATGAAAAATGAAAAGCCTGCCTATATTCTCCTGCGATGTTGAGATGAACCTCGATTCATGGATTACTGCGGAATCTAAGAAATGAACCTCCAATCCGCTTCGCTTCTTGTCGGTCATTTCTTATCTTCCAATGGAAGTACAGATATAAAAAAAGAGCATCTGACAAGCAAGCTTGCCATCTGCTCTTTTTCCATATCTGCATTCCGCAGTAATCCTTATCTCTTTGAAAACTGTGGTGCTCTTCTTGCTGCTTTGAGACCTGGTTTCTTACGCTCTTTCATACGAGGATCACGTGTAAGGTATCCTGCATTTTTGAGTGCCGGTCTGTACTCTTCATCAACTCTGCAAAGTGCACGTGCAAGGCCATGACGGATTGCTCCTGCCTGTCCTGTGTAGCCGCCGCCCTTTACATTAACCTGAAGATCGAACTTGCCGCCAAGTCCTAAAAGCTCCAGTGGCTGACGAACGATAACTTTGAGTGTCTCATATCCGAAGAACTCATCGATATCTCTCTTATTGATAGTAATCTTTCCTGTTCCGGATGTTACATATACTCTGGCGATAGATTTTTTTCTTCTGCCTGTTCCATAAAATTTTGTACTTGCCATGATATCTCCTCCCATCAAGCCTTGATCTCAAGAACCTGTGGCTTCTGAGCCTGATGCTTGTGATCAGGTCCTGCATATACGAAAAGCTTCTTGAACATTGCGTTTCCAAGAGGTCCTCCCGGAAGCATACCTTTAACAGCGTGCTCTATAACCATTTCAGGTTTCTTGGCAAGAAGTTCTCTAAGAGTAGCTTCCTTCATGCCGCCTACGTAATCAGAATGATGATAATAAATCTTCTCATCAAGCTTATTACCGGTTACTTTGATCTTCTCAGCATTAACTACGATAACATAATCACCGCAATCTGCATGAGGAGTATATATCGGTTTATTCTTTCCACGGAGTATTGCTGCTATCTCTGTGCAAAGACGGCCCAGTGTACAACCATCAGCGTCGACAACATACCATGCTCTCTCGACCTTTTCCGGGCTAGCCATAAATGTCTTCATGATTTTCCTCCAAACAAATTAGATGTCACTATTTTCAGCGTCTGTAACCGATGATGTCCGGGCACCGGCGACAATCGCGCGATTAATTATTATATATTAATCAGGCAATACTGTCAACTACCATATATAGCAGTCAAATCAGCATCAGTCCTCATAATAATCGATTCCGACAAGAGTCAGGCCCTTTGCCGGCATTGTCTGCCCTGCAAGCTGCCTGTCCTTTCCTGCGATGATTTCCGCAACATGCTCGGGCGGATAGACTCCCATTCCGACTTTAATCAGCGTTCCCGCGATTATGCGAACCATGTTATAGAGGAATCCTCCTCCGGTAATATGTATGGTAATGATATCTCCGTCCTGCCATATCTCAAGTGAATGAACCGTGCGTACCGGGCTTGTAGCCTGCGACTTTATCGAACAGAAACTGGTGAAATCATGTGTGCCTACAATGTAGCCTGTTGCCTCACGCATTTTATCGACATCCAGATTGAAATAACAGAAATGCGAATACAACCTCTCTGTCGGTATATCAATCTTGCGATTCAATATCCTGTATTCATATGTCTTTTCACAGTCTCTCTTGCGTGGATGCCAATCCAGCGGAACTTCATCCGAATACTGAACTCTGATATCTTCCGGAAGTCTCTGATTAAGGGCAAATGCAAACTTATCCGCTGCCATTTTCGTTTTTTCGGTATCAAATACGGCAACGTTTCCGTATGCGTGAACTCCTGCATCAGTACGGCTTGCACCTATGACTTCCACGGGTTCATCACACAGATCCGTAAGAGCGGTATTCAGCACTTCTTCAATGGTTATTCCGTTCGGCTGTTTCTGCCACCCGCAGTAATTCGTACCGTCATATGCTATTATCAGTCTTATTCTTCTCATTTCAAAATAATAATCAAAACAAGGAATGCTATTATGCATATATATGCGATATAATCACGCGCCGCATACTTTAAAGGATTCATTTTCGTTCTGCCATCTCCGCCGTGATAGCAGCGCGCTTCCATCGCAGTCGCAAGATCCGTGGCACGTCTGAAAGCAGAAATAAAAAGCGGTATAAGAAGAGGAATCATAGCCTTTGCTTTTGCAGTCAGGCCTCCTTCTTCAAAGTCAGCGCCTCTTGCCATCTGTGCCTTCATGATCTTATCTGTCTCCTCGACAAGGATAGGAATAAATCTGAGCGCGATACTCATCATCATGGCAATTTCATGTACCGGTACTTTGATCGCTTTTAAGAATCCGAGCGACTTCTCAAGTCCGTCGGTAAGACTGTTCGGAGTTGTAGTGAGCGTCATTACAGATGCTCCTATCACAAGGCATACAAGTCTTATTGCCATCCGTATCGCAGTCTGAAGTCCTTCTCTGGTTATCTTTATGAACCAAAGCTGAAAGATAACTTCTCCCGTCGTAAAAAACAGGTTGAAGAAAACGCTTATTAAAAGAAGTATCAATATTGCTTTAAGTCCTCTGAACATAAATCCCCGAGGGACTTTGGACATGATTATGATTACCGCAAGTGCAGCAACCGCTGCCGCATATGCCGACCATGTATTACAAATGAACAGAGAGACGATATAAATCATCGTCCCGAAAAGCTTCGTTCTCGGATCCAGGCGGTGAAGCACCGAATCTTCCGGATAGTATTGTCCAAGTGTAATATCTCTTAACATCATTTCATCGCATCAATAACCGGTCTTACCAGTTCGTCAACTGTTATCGCATCTTCCGGTACATCGTACCCTGCAAGTTTGAGTGCATGGGCGATGTGAACCGACTGAGGCGCCGACAATCCCATATTCTCAAGTTCTTCAACATGTTCAAACACTTTTCTTGGTGTATCGTCATATGCGATACTGCCTCCATTCATTACGATAAGCCGTTTCGCATATCTCGCAACATCTTCCATACTGTGTGAAACCATGATGACTGTAATACCCAGTCTTTCATGAAGAGATTTAAATAATCCCAAAATTGCTTCACGTCCTTCCGGATCCAGTCCCGCTGTCGGCTCGTCAAGAATCAGATATTCCGGTTGTATGGCCAGAACTCCCGCTACTGCAACTCTTCTTTTCTGCCCGCCTGAAAGTTCAAATGGTGATTTATTGTATATCTCTTCCGGAATCCCTACCAGCTTTAAGGCCTCATGCGCCATCTTAAAAGCTTCATCACGCTTCAGTTCTTTATTTAACGGACCGAAAGCTACATCCTTTATAACGGTTTCTTCAAACAACTGGTACTCCGGGTACTGAAAAACCAGACCAACGTGCTGTCTCAGCAGTTTGAGACTGAATCCCTTTTCTGAAATATCTTTTCCGTCAAACAGTACCCTGCCTCCGGTTGGTTTTAACAGTCCGTTGAAATGCTGTACAAGCGTAGACTTACCCGAGCCTGTTCTTCCGATCAGACCTACAAACTCGCCTTTTTCTATTTCAAGATTGATTCCCTTTAACGCGTAAGCTTCAAGGGTCGTCCCGGCGTTGTATTTATGTTCCAGATTTTCTGCTTTTAAGCTCACTTATCAGTTCCTCTACAGTGATTATGCCTTTCGAAAGCGGTATACCCGCAAGTCTCAGTTTACCTGCAAGTTCGGTTACCTGCGGAACATCAAGCCCGTATTTTTTAATTGCCTCATAATCCGAGAACACCTCTCTCGGAGTTCCGTCCATTCTGATTTTTTGTCCGTCCATAACAACTACTCTCCTGGCGGCTGCCGCCTCTTCCATAAAATGAGTAATTAATATTATGGTTATTCCTTCTTCGCGATTAAGCTTCGAAACCGTTTCAATGATATCTCTTCGTCCTATGGGATCCAGCATCGCAGTCGGTTCATCAAGTACTATACATTTCGGTTTCATCGCAAGAACACCCGCAATCGCTACACGCTGCTTCTGTCCTCCGGAAAGCTTATTCGGGCTTTTACTCAGCTGGTCTTCCATCCCGACCATCTTGCTGACAACATCAACCCGTTTCCTTATTTCTTCCGACGGTACGCCTAAATTTTCCGGACCGAATGCCATATCTTCTTCAACGACATTTGCCACGATTTGGTTATCCGGATTTTGAAATACCATTCCGACGTTCTTTCTTATATCCAACAGTTTGTCTTCGTCTTTTGTATTCATGTTTATGACGAGCACTTCACCGAAAGTCGGAAGCAGGATAGCGTTCAGCATTTTGGCAAATGTTGACTTTCCGCTGCCGTTTCTTCCGAGTACGGCAATAAAATCCCCGGTCTCAACTTTCAGGTTCACCCCATCGAGTGCTCTCACACTCGATTCCACCTGATCGTTTTCATCGCGGACGATGTAGTCGTATGTAATGTTTTGAACATCTATCAGTTTCATATAACCGAACCGTTCGAATCCTCTCTGCAGATAGCAAAAAAATAACGTGCGTGAGAGGATTCGAACCCCCGACACCTTGGTCCGTAGCCAAGTGCTCTATCCAGCTGAGCTACACGCACGTATTGCAAGTTTGAATTATAGTTTTATGCGCCTGTTTTGTCAAGCATAAAAGCACCTAAAACCATATTCTCCACCGTTCAAAAAAGGCGGCTCGCCTGAGCCGCCCGACATAATTATATATTATCAGCCATTGAATGAAGGTGGTTCCGGATCACGTCCCGGTCCATCATAAGCTTGACCGTCTCTGAGATATGCAATACCGTATGAGTTTGTTGTCCACTTGACATCCATTCCGTCCTTAACGGTCTTGTTCTTTACAATCTGTCCTGATACATTTACCAGATAATTGAAACCGTCAACCGTAATGACCTCGTACCTCATATCCTTTTCTGCCTTCTGAATCTTGCCCTTGTAGTACAGAGTATTACTGTGAACTCCGGTATAACCTACGCCTGAACTTGCGAAGTAGAACTCATCAGGAGTATCATTTCCGTCATAAAGCTTGAACTTACCTGTCTGAACACAGCTTTCCTTAAACTCACCGAAGAAGTATGTTTCAAAATCTGATCCGGATTCATCAGTATACAGTTTGCAAAGTCCCCAAACCGGTGTGCCCCATTCATTGAAGTAGTATCTCTTCTTTGTTGATCCGTTCTTAACACTGATTCTCTTGATATCGGATATCGTCGGGATGCCGTCCTCATCATAGTAAGGAACGCCTGCAGAGTTAAAGTAGAACCACATTACATCATATGCATAATGTCCGGCAAGCTCATCCGGCGGATTCAGTGAACACCACCCGGTAAGATCTGTTCCGTCCTGTTTGTAATACTTATAATTGCCTATGTTCTCATCATAGCCATCATAAACTTTTACCCAACCTGTCTGGAGCGCACCCATCTGATTGAAGCAGTATCTTTTGCCGTCGACCCTTCTTTCTGCAAAATCTTCATCTTCATCAGCACAATATTTCTTTCCGCTGCTTGAAAAATAATACCAATGGATGTTGCTGTCATCATACGGTCCCGCCTTACGCTCACTGTCCGCCGGATCTTCAAGTCTCTGCCAGCCTGTAAGCATATGTCCGTCATCAAGATGACAGAAATACATATTATCAAGTATCCAGCCTGTCTCCATATGACCTTCGTCATTGAAATGATATTTCTTGTCGTTTATGGTCTCCCATTTATCCTTGACCATCTTTCCGTTGGATCCGAAATAGCAGTAATATGAATTCTCTCCGTCCTGAATCAGAACCCATACGTTAACTGCCATCTTTCCGTCGCTGCCGACATAATACTCATCATCAATAATCTGGTTCGTAACGAGCTGGTCACCATTGTAGTAATAGTAATCATTGCCGTTCTGTACCCAATCAGCACGTGCTGTAATTGTTCCGGCTACAACCAACAAAAGTGCCATTACCGGTATAAGATATCTCTTCATCTCTCTCACCTCTCAAAGCGATGCTTTCACATATAATATTTTACCACATATTGTGGTTATGTCTACATATAAATACTAAATAAACGCTTGCAAAAATCTTACATCCTGCTTTCACTCTGCCACCTTCCCGCTGCTCCGCAGGGAAGTACCAACCCATCTTTTTCAAGCGGGATGCCTATCTCATCTGCCGTGACTTTTCCTCCGAATCCCGGTTTTATAAGGACATTAAGCATATATGAGAGCACTCCGGGCTGCAATCCGGTCGTATAGGAATTTATCAGGAAAAACAAGGCATCATCCGATAACAGTCCCGAGCAAAGCTTGACGAGATCATATATGGCATCCTCAATCTTCCATATCTCTCCTTTCGGTCCGCGCCCGTATGAAGGAGGATCCATTATTATGGCCTCATACCTGTTTCCCCTTCGCAGCTCACGCTCGACAAATTTCCCGCAATCATCAACCAGCCATCGTATCGGCCTATCCTCAAGGCCCGATGACTGTGCATTTTCCTTTGCCCAGTTCACCATACCTTTGCTGGCATCCACATGTGTAACCTTTGCTCCCGCCGCCGCAGCTGCAAGTGTTGCGCCTCCGGTATAAGCGAAAAGGTTCAGGACTCGGACTTCCTTACCTGCTGCTGCTCTTTCGGCAATCAGTTTTGAGAACCAGTCCCAGTTTGCCGCCTGCTCCGGAAACAATCCAGTGTGTTTGAAGCTGAACGGTTTTAAGTTAAATGCTAACGTTCCGCCGCTGTTTTTCGGAAGTTCATAACTGATCTGCCACTGGTGAGGGAGATCAAAGAACTCCCACTCACCACCGCCTTTGGAGGACCTGTGATAGTGTGCATTCAGATGCTTCCATGCTTTGTGCTCCCTTTTTGTTTTCCAGATCACCTGAGGATCCGGCCGCAGAAGTATGTAGCCGCCCCAATCTTCAAGTTTCTCTCCATCACTTGTGTCGAGCACCTTATAGTCTTCCCAACGATCCGCAAGTATCATAGGCCCTCCTTTTGCTCAATTGCCATTATCCTTTTAACGGCCGCGAGCAAATCCGAATCTATATAATCCGGAACCGCATCATACTTCTTATCCTCCCCGGCGGCTCCGGTTTTGACCAGTACTGTCCTGCATCCGGCATTCTTTCCAAATGCAATATCGATGGTTCCGTCACCTACTACCCACGATTTTGAAACATCGATATTGTATCTATCAGCTGCCTCTTCTATCATTCCGGTCTTAGGTTTTCTACAGTTGCATACGATCTTAAGTTCCGGTACTTCTCCTTCATAACCTTTGTCAGGATGATGCGGACAGTATATGATGTCATCGACATATGCACCTTCCCGACCAAGCAATGTTTTGAGTTTCTTATGTATCTCATCCAGCCTTTCCACCGTACACTCTCCTCTTGCAATCACCGGCTGGTTTGTCGTAACTATCGCAAGATAACCTGATTCATTGATAAGGCGTACGGCCTCGGCAGCATTTTCCTCAAGTTCCAGAGCATCCGGATCAGTTATGAATCCTTTGTATTTATTCAGTGTCCCGTCTCTGTCTATGAATATCGCTTTTTGTCTGTTTTTCAGATTCTTTGCGGACGTAAGACCGCTTGCAATATCTCTTTCCGTGGCCTGAACCCTATCAGGTGTACCTACATCCCTGACAAACTCAGGTGTCCTGTATGCATATATTTTTTCTCTGCCGACGATGCTTGAGAGCAGATCCTTTTCCAGGCTCATTTTTATCGGCTCGGCAACGTATCCGGTTATTCCGGGATCCATGATGAAAATGCCGGAATTAACAAGATTGTCATACCAGTAATCACGAATGTTATGTTTTGAGTCGAAACCTAACACTCTGTTATCATCATCCGTGATAATCAGGTCCGAATCGAACGGATGCATGTTAGGATGAGCCAAAAGAGTAACATATGCCTGTTTCTTTGTGTGGAAATCTATCATTTTCCGGATATCAAAATCAAAGAATATATCACCCATCAGGAACAGGAACGGTTCTGCAGTCTTATAGTAATACAGGCTTCCGGCCGTTCCGAGCGGCTCGGGCTCCGTGATATAATCGATATTGATGCCGCGAGATGATCCGTCACCGCAGTATTCTTTTATCTGCTCTCCCAGTCTTCCGACTACTAACGTAACATCGGAAATCCCGTATTTTGCAAGCATTTCCAGTTGCCGGTCAAGTATGGGTTTTCCTGCTATCGGGTATAATGATTTGGGTATAAGGTCCTTTGTCAGGCTTCTTAAGCGGGTGGCCTCTCCGCCGGCCATAATCACTGCTCTCATAATTTTCTATACACTTTCTACATAAATGTGTTATAATCCCCTACGGAACAAAACCAATTAAAAAATGGAAGGAGATATACTATGCCATTAGTAACATCTAAAAATATGTTCGCCAAAGCTTATAATGGCGGATATGCTGTCGGAGCTTTCAATGTAAACAACATGGAAATCATCCAGGGTATCACTGAAGCATGCTACGAAGATAACGCTCCTGTTATCCTTCAGGTTTCAAAAGGTGCTCGTGCATACGCAAACAGCAAATACCTTGTAAATTTAGTTAAGTCAGCTCTTGAGTGCTATCCTGAACTCGAAGTTTGCCTTCACCTTGATCATGGTTCAGATTTCGATATCTGCAAAGCATGCGTTGATGATGGTTTTACATCAGTTATGATTGATGCATCAAGCAAGCCTTTCGAAGAGAACATCGAAGTAACAAAGAGAGTTGTTGAATATGCTCACGAGCATGGTGCAGTAGTTGAAGCAGAGCTCGGAACTCTTGCAGGTGTTGAGGATGAAGTAAGCGTAAGCGCTGAAGATTCATCTTACACAAGACCTGACGATGTTGAAGAGTTCGTAAAAGCTACAGGATGTGATTCTCTTGCAATCGCAATCGGAACAAGCCACGGTGCTTACAAGTTCAAACCTGAGCAGTGTACAAGAGATGAGAAAGGTATCCTCGTTCCGCCTCCACTTCGTTTCGACATCCTCGATGAAGTTGTTAAGAGACTTCCGGGATTCCCGATCGTTCTTCACGGATCATCATCTGTTCCTCAGGAATGGGTTAAGATCATCAACGAGAACGGCGGCAAGATGCCTGATGCAGTAGGTGTTCCTGTGGAGCAGCTTCGCCAGGCAGCGGAGTCTGCAGTTTGCAAGATCAATATCGACTCAGATATCCGTCTTGTAATGACAGGAAGCATCCGTCAGTTCTACAATGAGCATCCTGATAAGTTCGATCCTCGTGAGTACTTAAAACCGGCAAGAGCCAACATCAAGACGATGGTTAGCCACAAGCTCAACAATGTACTCGGATGCGCAGGAAAGAATCATTATCATGATTGATCGATGATCACTCCATAACGATTTTTATTGCGGTGCCGCTATATGCGACACCGTATTTTAATGCCTGTGTGATGTATCGCATCTTTGATTCACTCTCATACTGTCTGTTGGTAATCTGCTTGCAGGCAAATCGCGCCAAAGCTTCCAGCTGCTCCGTCTCTCCGAGTTTAACTCTCTTCGTCTGTATAAGTATTCCCGGAAGTCTTGCCTCAAGCGGCATCATCTCTATGCTGAAGCTTCCGGTCTGCGCATCCCCGTCCGTAACGATGTGATACCTGTTTCCGAGCATTGAGCAAAGACCCAACACAAGTCCGTGATAAAATATTCTGTCCGAATCCGGAGAATTGAATCCTATCGTCTGAACTATCAGATTGTATATATGGTTTCGAAGAGCTTCCGCATCGGCACGATATAGCGCTTCTCTCATGCTCATCGCCGTAGCCTTCGGAATAATCGGTTCAAACTGGCTCAGTATCTTCTTTCCGAACATGAACGAGACTTCTCTGTTAGGTATCGTTATCTGACACATATAATCCCCGTCAAACTGCATCTCGGCTTTTACCGCCTTAAAATATCCATGAGCTACCATATAGCTGTACAGTGCGTTGGGATCCTCATCATTGTCCGGACTGATTGCAGTAGTATCAAGTCTTACTGTTATGGTTTTGGACTGCATCATTATCTCAAGTTCTTCCAGCATATCAAGATCAGCTTTATCCAGAAATACATTTATGACATCGTTGTCTCCTGTCATTTCCCAGAATGGAAGAGGTCTTAAATCATCGTTGAAATAATTCATGATCGACCACGGGTTATATACTTCTGTCTCTCCGAATTGATATACTGCATACCAGTTCTTTATCTCACGCTCTTTTATCTCGGCTCCGAAATAGTCGATTACATCTGCCAGATCACTTTCGGTAAATCCGAAACAGTCTCCGTATCTTTTATCCAGAACAGAATTGACTTTTATATTGGATATACGATTGAATATTCCTTCTTTTATCAGATTCAGTATTCCGCAGATAAAAGCAAATCTCAGATTTCTGTTTTCCTGAAATCCTTCGTAATAGAAATCATTGAAAAACTCTCTTGCTTCATCCTCATATCCGTATGCATGAGCATAGGAAACCGGCGTATCATATTCATCTATGATTACTATCGTCTCTTCGTCATAGTGCTCGTGAAGCATCTTCGTGAGCATAAAAAGCGAGGATTTGAGCTCGGATGTACTGTATCTGCCCGTAAGCATCTTTGTGAAATAAAACTGATCCATCTGAGATACTTTTTTCGAATCAATAAGTTCCCTGTGTCTGTTATATTCATCGACTATGATTTTGGAAATTTTTTCATACGCAGTGATCCAATCGTCAAATCTGACAGACCTGAAATCAAGATAGACTACAGGAAATTTCCCCATAAATGTCCTGTACTCTTCTCCCTCAAGCCATATCTTTTTATTTCTGAAATATACGCTGTTATCACCATCAGTCAATTCAAAAAATGTCCGTAACATATCCAGATTAAGTGTTTTTCCGAAGGCCCTCGGCCGTGTAAAGAGAGAGACCACGGCCTTTTCATCCAGAATTTCCTTGATCAGAAGTGTCTTATCTACGTAGAAATATTCGTCCGAAATCTTCTTGAATTCAGTAATTCCGATTGGTAAGGGCCTGTTTTTAGGGGCAAGCAAAGACGGCGGAGCAGATACTTTGTATCTTTCATCCACCGGTTTTTTGGCATTGGCCGGAATAGCCCATTTGCCATCTTCCTTATGCGCGCCCTCAATTCTGCCAGTTTTGCACAATTCGTTCACACGACGCTCACTGAGAGACCATACCTGGGCAGCTCTTTTGATGTTCATTGTTGGAACCATTGATTTTACTGACTTTTTACAGCTTGCTGTATATTCTAAGTATTATTCCGAATAATGTCAAGCATTATTCCGCATTATGCGTTTTTTTATTCCGAATAATATGGTTTTCTAAAAGTGCATATAAACGATATTTATGAATTTTATCGAAGTATCTTGATATCTGCATAAAACTTTACATAATAAAACGTCAAAAACATATCAGTTCGTATCAAAGCGCATAGGGACAAAAATCGCCGAAAAGCAAAAGGGAAATGCAGCAAGGAGAAGAAAAATTGCGTAAAAGATGAAGACCGGATCGAAATAATGAGGGAAAAATTGCAGGGAGGACATTACAGGAAAGAAGCTGATTGCAGGGAGGACACTTAGCAGATTGAAAAAATGCACAAATATGAAAATAGGTATAAAAAAATTCGCAGACGCTATATATTGCATCTGCGAATCCTCTGCGGAAAATCCCTTCCGCCTTTTAATTATTTATATATTAACTCTTATTTTGTGTTACTTTATGTATGAACATATTCTGACCGGCGTACGATAATGTGCGCTTGAAATGATAATTCCCGTCGTAGCGTTGCTTGCGTGGATTACCTGACCTCCTCCTATATACATTGCTACATGATTTATCGTTCCGCCGCTGTCATAGAAGAAAAGATCTCCCGGTTGTGCGCTTGATTCATTTATCGATGTTCCGCTTGAGGCCTGTGCCGAACTGTTTCTCGGTATTGAGATTCCGAAATGTTTATATATCTGCATTGTGAATCCCGAACAATCGCATCCTTCTGTAAGACTTGTTCCGCCATATACATAAGGATTTCCGAGGAACTGCTTTGCGTAAGCCACAAGAGCATTTCTCGTAGCGCTTGTTACGCTTCCCGGCCCTGACTGGGATGTTTCTTTCTTTGTCTCCGGAATTTCAACCTCGGATGGTTCATCGTCGTCATTGTCGTCATCGTCGTCATCGAGATTAAAAGCTTCTATCGTTTCCGGTTCTTTCTTCTTTGTTTCTTCTGCCTTTGTTGTTTCCTCAGGCTTTGTCTCTATAGTTTCAGGTTCTGTTTTCTTCGTTTCTTCAGGCTTGGTCTCGGGCTTTGTTTCGATTGTTTCCGGAGCCTTGGTTTCTTCCTTGGTCTCTTTCTTTGTTTCTTCCTTTGACTCCTGTTTTGTCTCTTCTTTTGTCTTGCCTTCTTTTTCTGCCTTCTTGGCCTCTTCCAGAGCCTTCATTGCAGCATCGGCTTCCGCCTTTAATCTTGCCGCTTCTGATTCTTTCTGTGCCTTTTCTTCTGCAGAAAGCTCCGTGTCATATGAGATCGAAGTATCTATATAGTCCTTAAATACGTATCCTTCCAAATCGTCATCGACCTGTATCTTCAGGAACTGACCTTCCTGTCCGGTCACTATGTAATGCTCTCCTTTGGCAAGAAGCGTCAGTGTCTTGGCACTCGAATTCGGTTTGTCCCTGAGTCTTAAACTGGCTGTATCTTTTACGGTTCCCCATGTTACTCCGCCTTCTTCTTTGGTTACGATAGTCTCCTGTACAGGAGTAACATCCTCGACCAGTTTAGTCGCTGCTTTCTCGGTTTTTTCATCGTAAATCTCTATCGTTCCTGAGGCGACCATGCGTACAGATTCTGCAAGTGCTTTTTCTGGCTCCAGGTTTCTCGCATAATAATTGTTAAGAGCCACGGATATACCGCTCAAAGCTGCATCTGTCTCAAGATTCATACCTGCGTACGCAGGAACGGCGCACCCGACAATAGCTATTACCGTAAGGAGCATCACAATATTCAGTTTTTTATTCATGCCACTCCTTTCTTATATGCCGCTTTCCATCTCCAGCATAAGCGCCGAAATAAGCGCCATACCTGCTGTTTCGGTTCGTAATATCCTATGTCCGAGAGAAATCGGTTCTATTCCGGCTGATACCGCCGTTTCAACTTCTTTTTCGTCAAATCCGCCCTCGGGACCTATGAATATACCTACGCCGTCTATTTTATGCTCTCTGGCATCCCTCAGCAAGCTTTTTAATTCCGTAAGGCTTTCCGTATGCTCATAAGGTATAACGCGTCTGGAGAGCTTCTGTGCGTCCAAAAGGGCTTCCTTATAGCTCATCACCGGATTTATCCCGGGGATTTTGCTTCTTTGGGACTGTTTGGCCGCGCTTTCGGCGATTTTTTGCCATCTTTCCACTTTTTTCTGTCTGGTTTTTTCATCCAGCCTGACTATACATCTGGCAGTTTCCACCGGTACGATTTCGGCTACCCCGAGTTCCACGCATTTCTGTATGATGTAATCCATCTTGTCTGACTTGGGAAGCGCCTGATAAAGCACTATCCGGCAATCAAGTTCGACCTCGACGGCATTTTCCCTTATAATGTCTGCGATGATTTCGTGATCTTTTATCTCTGCAATCGTTGCGATGACATCTCTGCCATGTCCGTCACTCACCAGTATATCATCACCGCTTTGAACCCTGAGCACATTGCTCAGATGATTGTAATCATCTCCGGTGATTCGTACCTGCGTATCTGTGAAATTGTCGGTAAAGATATGTATCATAGTTTATCTTTTTCTTGCGGTTATATTCACCCACTCACCGAGATGATTTATCTCAACTATCTCAAACTCCGGATTTTTCTTAAATGCCTCTGTAACTTCTGCCTCTTTGGTCTCTATGATTCCCGATGTAATAAAGAGTGCACCTTTCTTCATATGTCTTGCGACTTCATCCACCAGCATAATGATAACAGGCGCCAGAATATTTGCAACAACTATATCGTACTTTTCGTATCCGATCTCATCCTGCACTTTCTTATCATCTATTACGTTTCCGCAGATGACTTCAAATTCTTTTCCTGATTTTATATTATTCTGTGCACAGTTTTCACCGACAGCTTCGATGGCATTATCATCCAGGTCAGTTCCTACCACATGCTTTGCTCCGAGTTTAAGTGCTGCTATGCCCAGAATGCCGCTGCCGGTTCCAAGATCGCAGACTTCTTCTCCGCCTTTTATATACTTTTCAAGTTCTATCATGCAAAGCTGTGTTGTCTCATGACCTCCGGTTCCGAACGCCGTGCCCGGATCTATCTCAATTAATATTTTATCTTTATCCTCCACGGGAACATCTTCCCATGTGGGCTTTATTAAAATGCTGCCTACGGTCAGCGGATGGAAAAACTCCTTCCAGTTATTGATCCAGTCAACATCCTTGGTCTGTCCCTCTACCAGCTGTGCTCCGCCTCCGAACTGTTCAAGGGTATCTTTAGCATCTGCCAGTTTTCTTTCCAGTTCGGGGTCATCCGGATCAAGATAAAAACTTACTGTCGCCGTTCCGTCATCCGGTCCCATATCGGGAAGTATATCAATAAACATACCCTTGGTATCTTCCGGGCTCAATGCCTTATGATCTTCTACTTCTATGCCTTCGATTCCTACATCGCAAAGCAGTGCCGACAAAATGTCGACACTGTCATTGCTCGTTTTGAAACTGTATTTATTCCATTTCATTAATTCAGTCTATCCTTATGCTCCGCGTACCCATTTTCCGTCAGCGCCTACGTAGAAGGAATCAATCCTCTGATTTCTTACCAGTGCACCGTAGTCTGCGCCCGAATTAGGATTGAAGTAGTAATAATCCTGTCCTATCTTGAGCCATCCGATAGCCATAGCGCCTGTGGACTTCATATAATATGTCCTGTTGTTGTCAACGATCCACTGATCCTTAACCATGGCACCCTGAATTGAAGAATTTGGATCCGTGATAAGGAAGTACCAAAGTCCGTCACTGGTCTTGATCCATCCGGTCTTCATATCACCGTTATTAGCATCAAG
>JAZRYX010000084.1:0-2545 GCA_045600945.1 Lachnospiraceae bacterium | reverse complement strand
ACGCGATTTGATAATCTCACTTATTTTTTCCGCATCAAAATCCGGATTGTCAAGTCCGACAATTTTTCCATCATCTGCAATACCAAAAATCAAGGCTCCTCCAGAACCATTAGCAAAAGCACTGACACTCTTGCACCAGCTCTTCGGCTTCTTTACTTCAACAGCCTGCTTTTTGTCATATTCAGTTGCTTCACCGATCAGGGTTTTTAAATCAATGCTGTTATTCACTTATTTGTTCCTCAACATTTCAATGGTTATTCAAAGTACATTTCAAATTCCGTAATTGTTTGAACATATTGTTGCAGTGCTTCTAATGATTCAAACTCATAAAATCCTTTTTTCTCTTTTCTTGGATGCTGCTGTAAGATAGCATCAAATAATGTTTCAAGGCTAACTCTAGGGTTCTGCCACAAAAGTGTTTGTTTAAATGAATCCGTATATTGGAGCATCTTTCCATCATAAATAGTCTCCCATTTTTTTAACTGATCTTTTTTACAGCTTTCGAGATTTACAATCGTAAATGGTGCAATCATTCTGATATCACTTTTGATATATGCATCTCTTAAAAGATTCAATGCTTCAATATCCGTTTCCGGTGCCCCATAGCCCCATATTGTTACACCTGCTGCTCTCTGTAAATAATCTCGAGCCATGTTCCATTCATTTTCAATTATCTCACCATCTTGATATTTCTTTTGCTTAACCGGATATAGTAATTTCATATCGGTCAATGGTTCATAACACTTAGGACAAAGGCAATCCGAATATTGCTTTATTCTACATTTATAGCATAACCCAACTCCTGTATTTCCATGAGGAAAGAATACTTGTGGTAAATTGCCAACCGAAATATTTCTCTTATATGCCTGCATCAAAAACGGGTCCCAATTAAACGATATAATTGCATCTTTCTGCGTTAAAGATAAAAGAAGGTAGTCATATAATGTTGGCTCATCTGGTATTACAAGACTTTTAAAGTACTCTTTTACTCTACTTTCCAACAATTCTTGTAAATCAGAATACTCTTCCATTCCAGCTATACTGGAAAATAGTGCCTCAAAATCTTCCATCTCATCTTTTGAAAACCCATACTTCAGAAGCAACTCCTCTAATCCTAAAATTTTATGAATATCACGAAGCGCAGGAACCTTTTTCCCACTTTTGTCTACAGGACAAGCTGCTATTGTGGCTCCTGCTCCAACAATTACTACATGCGGATCCTGTAATAAACGATTTTTAATTTGGGGCAATCTATACGACAAATCGAATCTCGACATGAAATTTCTTTCTCCTGAAATTATAAAATATTAACTCTTATTTTATCTGTGCCTTTAACTCCTGAAAACTTTCTAAAGCACTCTGCAGGTTTTCAATGATATCATCCGCAAGCACATCAGGAGATGGGAGATTGTCGAGATCGGCAAGGGACTTATCTTTGATCCAGAAAATATCAAGGCTGGTTTTATCTCTTTCAAGAATATCCTTCACATCAAATTTGCGCCAACGGCCTTCCGGGTTTTCCTCACTCCATGTCTCGATTCGCTCATAGCGATTTTCCGGGTGATAGCATGAAATGAAATCCTGCAAATCCGAATATTGCATCGGATTCTGTTTCAGCGTGAAATGAATATTCGTACGGAAATCGTAAATCCATACATTCTTTGTCTGCATTTTTGCACTTGCAGGGCGCTTGTCAAAGAAGATGACATTTGCCTTTACACCTGGCTTATAGAAGATTCCAGTCGGCAGACGGAGAATTGTATGTAAATCTGTGGTCTGTAACAGCTTTTTTCTAATAACTTCACCGGCACCGCCCTCAAAGAGGACATTGTCGGGAACAACAACGGCTGCCTTGCCGGTAGCCTTTAATATCGTATTGATATGCTGAACAAAATTCAGCTGTTTGTTGCTGCTGGTTGTCCAAAAGTCCTGTCGATTGTAAACCAGCTCATCTTCCTCCTGTTCACCCTCCTCATTGGTAAAGGTGAGGGAGGATTTTTTGCCGAAAGGCGGATTTGTCAGAACGTAGTCCACACGGTAACCGGGGTCTGTCAGCAGAGAATCCCCGTGGGTAATCGGCACATTTCCGTAAATATCACCGATGTTGTGCAGATACAGATTCATAAGGCAAAGCTTGAAAGTTGAGGCTACAAGCTCATTACCGTAGAAGGTTCCTTTTTTGAGGAATTCTTTTTGCTCACGGTCAAGAGAATAATTATTCGGATCGGCAAGGAATGACTGTGCTGCAAGAAAAAATCCTCCACTGCCGCAACAAGGATCTGCAATCGTCTTCATTGGCTCTGGGCGCATACAGGCAACCATAGTCTGTATCAGAGGGCGGGGAGTAAAATACTGACCAGCGCCGGATTTTACATCTTCGGCATTTTTCTGGAGCAGTCCTTCATAAATTTCGCCTTTAACATCCGAAGACATGGATATCCATTTTTCCTTGTCTATCATCTGAACGATGCGATACAGGATAGCAGCATTGCTGACCTTGTTGATCGCACCCTTAAAAATCTGACCGAGGATGCCTCCCTGCTCA
>JAZRYX010000083.1:0-32407 GCA_045600945.1 Lachnospiraceae bacterium | reverse complement strand
GTAAAAATATCGTTGCCATCGACAACATTTTCCTTGAATTCATGAAGGAAATCCAGTATTCCCGGAGTGTTTGCAATAGCTTCGTGTACCGAACTCATGCCATCACTGCCGTCAGGTGGGGAACTCTTGAAACCTGCAGGTTTTTTGATATATGTTATGGCATCGATTCGGAATCCGCCTATGCCTTTATTCAGCCAGTAATTTGATATATTATACAGTTCTTTTCTGACTTCCGGATTTTCCCAGTTGAGGTCGGGTTGGGTTTTGTCAAATGTGTGCATGTAGTATTGATTCCTGCTTTCGCAGTATTCCCATACGGAGCCGCCAAAGATACTTCTCCAGTTATTCGGTGCTTTGCCGTTTTCATCAGGGTCACGCCATATATACCAGTTGCTCTTTTCGTTGACTTTGTCTTTACCTGATTCCCGAAACCATTCACACTGATCAGATGTATGATTAAATACCAGATCCATGACAATACGGATATTCCTCTCAGCAGCCTTTGCAATGAGTTCATCCATGTCATCCATGGTTCCGAACATCGGATTGATATCGTAATAATCGGACACATCATATCCGTTATCCCGCATAGGTGAGGCATATACCGGTGCAAGCCATATTGCTCCGACACCTAAATCATTAAGATAGTCAAGTTTACTTATGATTCCGCGTATATCGCCTATACCGTCACCGTTGCCGTCACAGAATGATTTAGGGTATACTTCATATACGAGGGTTTTCTGCCACCATTTTAATTGATTTGTCATATTGCCTCCTTGCATCTTTTGCTTCTGTATTCTCCCGGAGTGACACCCATGAATTTCTTAAAGCACTGCACAAAATAGCTTTGTGAACAGAAATGATAGAATGTTGCTATTTCCGAAAAATCTTCATTGCCGTTTAAAACGAGATGAGAAGCTTCTTCAATTCTCTTGCGCTGTATCCATTCGCTTATTGTTATGCCGGTTTCTTTATGAAACAACCCTGAAAGATAGCAGGGATTCACATATACTTCCCTGGCCAGCTGTTTTATTTTTATGTCTT
This sequence comes from Lachnospiraceae bacterium, assembly GCA_045600945.1. Classification (GTDB taxonomy): domain Bacteria; phylum Bacillota; class Clostridia; order Lachnospirales; family Lachnospiraceae; genus Darwinimomas. Next base: position 31,363 of record JAZRYX010000083.1, on the reverse strand, counting down.
CACAAAGGTGATTATCGATGTAATAGATAGTGTTTAATACAGTAGGAGAGTAGGAATGTTCCTTGAGCTCCCGGACCTTTTCTGTGAAGCCTTCAATCATGTTGGATTCAAAATCCTGCAGATCATTCATTCCGTTGGAATTTTCGATTTTATTTATATAAATGTCACTTAGAGTAAATGCATCGTCGGGGCTGACTCCACCTGATATTGCAGCTCGTGTCATAAACGCGCAGCTGCATATCATGGAGTTTTTGTATGATCTTAACTTGGTTGAGGCCAGTTTTGCATGAGGACGTATGTTCATCTCAACAAGAATACGCTTGGCTTTTTCTGTATCACCAGAACTTATCGTTCGGCTGATGTTCTGCTCTATGGCGTATGGAGTATGCAGAAATGAATCCTGACGGTATTCTTTTTTTTGTCTGAAAAAATCTATAGATTCATTTTCTGCATTTTTATTATCATCTTCTGTCAGATTCGGCATATCATTTGAATTAAATATCAATTCAATCAGCTTTTCTATATAGAATATTTTTTCTTCATCAGCGACTGCACATTTTGAATAGTATTTCTGCAAAGCAGTTTTTTTATGGAAAGGAATATTTCCTTTTCTTACAAAGTTGGTGAGAGTCCCGGAAGAAACTTGCTCTTTTATCATGGGGCCCACAAGAATATAATAACCGTTTTTCAGATTATATGTCAGGGAAGTTTCACCTAAATCATTCTCGAAATACTGAACGGCGGCTTCATCCGATTGATTTGACGGGTCCAGATCTTTCCTGTGCAATATCGAGGCACAGCTTTCAATATTTTCAGGCTGACAGAATACCCGGCTGCCATCATGAAAAAGAGTTATAGGAAGATTAGTGGAATGATGCATGCATTTGACCAGAAAGACAGCATTTTGTTCATATTTTTTACTCATATGTGTACCTCCTTCAGTATGTTAAACAGGGCAGTATCGCCGCTTGCAATCACGATATAAAAATAATAACATAAATGTAAAAATAATTATATATATTTACGCAATATCCCAATAGAATTATTGCATATAGTAAAATCGTACATATAGAGTACGAAATCACAATAAAAATTGTATATTTTTTGGAGGGAAAACTTATGAAGAAGGTTATTGCAGCTTTATTGGCAGTAGTAATGGTTCTTTCGCTTGCAGCTTGTGGCGGTTCATCAGCACCGGCGGCGCCGGCAGCTGAAGCAGCACCTGCAGCAAAGGAAGCAGCAGCTCCGGCAGCACCTGCAGCAAAAGAAGAAGCAGCACCTGCAGCAGAGGCAGCAGCACCGGCAGCAGAGAAGGTTGTTATCAAGTTTGCTGCTCAGGGTGACACAACACCTGCAACACAGCAGTCAATCGATGATTTCAACGCTATGCAGGATAAGTACGTAGTAGAGTGGGTTGATATGACCAATGATTCAGGTGCTATGAAAGAGCAGCTCATCACAAGCATGAAGGCGGGTTCATCAGATTATGATGTACTTTCAATGGATGTTTGCTGGGCAGGAGAGTTCGCAGCAGCAGGTTATATCGAGCCTATCGATCAGATGATGAAAGATGCCGGACTCAAGAAATCTGAGTTCAATGCCGGATCTATGGCAGCAGCATCATACAATGCAAAGACATATGCACTTCCGTTCTTCCCGGATCTTGGGGTTTTATTCTATCGTAAAGACATCGTTTCTGCAGATGATGCAGCAAAGCTTGATGCAGGAAACTACACATATGCAGATCTTCAGAAGATGGCTGAGACATACAAGGGTCAGGGCGGCACAGAGGACGGTATCTGCTTCCAGGCTAAGCTCGGCGAGTGCTTAATGTGCAACCTTACAGAGTACACAGCAGGTTGGACTGATATCAAGGGCGGACTTGAGGCAATGAAGGCAATGGTTGATTCATCTGCAGTTCCGAAGGATATCCTTAATTATGCAGAGGGTGAGACAGCTAACAGCTTCATCAAGGGCGTTTCTGTATTCTCACGTAACTGGCCGTATCAGTGGGGCGAGATCGCAGCTAACGGAACAATCACACAGGATCAGGTTGGCGTAGCTCCGCTTCCGGGTGGTTCAACAGTAGGCGGATGGCTTCTTGGTATCAACAAGAACTCACAGAATAAGGAAGGCGCATGGGAGTTCATTCAGTATCTTGCAACAGACGGACAGGTTGTTCAGGCAACAATCGGCGGACATCTTCCTGGATGCAACTCTGCACTTACAAATCCAGACGTAATCGCAGCTAATGATATGCTTTCAATGACAGGCTTCCAGAACGCACTTGCGACAACAGTATCACGTCCTGTATCCAGTGAGTACAGCAAGACTGCTGATGCTATCATCAATGCATCACATGCATTCCTTTCAGGAAACGGTGATCTTGATTCAACAGCTAAGACAGTTGAGGATGCACTTGCTCAGTAATTAAAATATGCTGAAAGCCTCTCTCCCGTAAAAAGGGGAGGGGCTTTATGCGTATAGAAAGGACAGAAAACTATGAAAAAAAGGATTACTTTACAGCAATCACTGTTTCTGCTCCCGCTATTGCTATTACTTTTTATTTTTGCGGTTTATCCTATCCTGACATCAGCAGTGTATTCTCTGTTTGATTACAGGACCAATGATCAGACTGTAGCAGGACTTTACACAGGTTCAACATTCAATGCTCCTCTTTTTGCAGAGGACTGCGGATATGTTACCTGGTATCTCGAAGATGATGTAACACTTTTAGAGGGAGAAGATCAGGAAAAGATGCAGGGTATTATTGATACCGTGTATTTACTGGGCGCTCCGTATGAAGGTGCAGCAGAAGTAGTGAAGATTGATCAGACTTCAGGAGAAGAGATGAAACAGACCATCACCGGTCTTAAAACCGAGTTGATGGATATTTATGCGAGAAACAGTGATGTCGAATTTTATACGGGACCTGCAGACATGGAGCTTTTGTTTACTGAGATGGAGGGCTGTGTCACAGGAAGCAACTTTACAGGTCTTAAGGCATACGGAACTCTTCTTAAGGATGCCAGATTCTGGACATCGTTAAAGAGCACACTTATATTCACGGTTATTTCGGTATTCTTTGAGTTTGTTTTGGGCATGGGACTTGCACTTATCATGAACAAGGCGATTAAGGGTATCGGAGGCGTCAGAACTATAGCACTTATCCCATGGGCTATACCGACAGCGGTATCGGCACTTATGTGGAGTTATATGTATGATGGCAGCAGCGGTATCGTTGCAAAAATATTTGCAGATATCGGTCTGATATCTTCACCGGAGGTTATGCTTCTTTCTGCCGGCGGAGCAATGTCAGCAGCCATAATCGCAGATGTCTGGAAGACAACGCCTTATATGGCACTTTTGCTTCTTGCAGGACTTCAGGTTATTGATGGCGGACTTTATGAAAGTGCAGCAATCGACGGCGCAGGTCCTGTGAGGACATTCTTCTCAGTCACACTGCCTTTATTAAAACCTTCAATTCTTGTTGCACTTCTGTTCAGAACATTGGATGCATTCAGAGTATACGATTTGATTGCGGTTTTGACAGGCGGATCACAGGGAACCGAGACATTATCTATCTATTCTTATAAGCTTATGATAGGACAGAGCAATTACGGATACGGATCAGCTGTTGTTATAGCGATGGCGTTATGCGTGGGTATAATTGCATTTATATTTGTTAAGGTTCTGGGTGCAGAATTATTATCGGATTAAGGAGAGATGCTATGAATAAAAGTAAATCATTTTCAGTAATCACGACAATAATTATTGTTTTGTTCCTGGCGATTATGATCTTCCCGTTTTTATGGATTCTTATTACTTCTTTTAAACCGGGCAGTGAAATCTACGGAAAGACAGCATTTAACATCATTGCCAATAACCCGACGATTGAAAACTATACGACGGTTATAGGTAAGGGTATACTCGATTCCATCAAAAACAGTTTAATCGTATCAATCATAACAACAGTATATGTAGTTGCAGTTTCAACACTGTGCAGCTACATACTTGCAAGATGCCATTTCAAGGGCAAAAACCTCCTCATGGCGGGTATCCTTGCAGTATCAATGTTCCCGCAGATGATCGTTGTAGGACCTATCTTCAATATGTTCTACAAACTGAATATGCTTAACAGCTACTGGGTAACTCTGGCATATTCATCTATCACGCTTCCTTCGGCAACATGGATTATGGTAGCTCATTTCAAAAGGATACCGCTTGCCCTTGAAGAGGCGGCACATATCGATGGCTGTAATGCATGGCAGACATTGTGGAAGGTTATCTTCCCGGTTGCGCTTCCCGGTGTTTTCACCTGCGCAATCATGACTTTCATTTCAGCATGGAATGAGTACCTGCTTACATGTACACTCAACTCGGACAAGATGTTCCAGACAGTACCTGTAGCAATCAACGCGCTTAGAACTCAGTTCTCCATCCTTTGGGGTGAGATCACAGCAGCTACGATAGTTGTAGTTATTCCTACACTTATCATAGTTCTGTTATTCCAGAAACAGATTGTTTCAGGTATGACATCAGGAGCTGTTAAGGAGTAAATATGTGCAATATGCTGTTGGAAAGAAATCATTTTGATGAAGATACCAGAATACGGGATGAATCTCTGTTTCACTGTGCATCAGGCAAGATAGGTGTCAGAGGTTGTTTTGAGGAAGGCGCGCCGGAGGGTGTTGTTTCCATTCGCGGTACATACTTAAATGGTTTTGCAGAAACAGAGGTTATTTCTTATAACGAAAAGTTATATGGCTTTACGGATAGTAAAGAAACGATAGTCAATCTCCCGGATGCACAGGGAGTTGAGTTCAAGGTCGATGGCAATAAGATTTGCTGTTGGTCGGAGCATGCCGGAGATTACCGCTACGCACTTGACATGAGTGCGGGAACGGTAGTCAGGCATTTTACTTACAACACAGCATGCGGCAAATTGGACCTGAGTTTTGAAAGATTTGCATCTGTTGAGAGACCCGGACTTTTCACAATAGGGTGTAGAGTCAAGTCTGTTGATTATTGCGGAAAACTTGAGGCTAAAAGTTTTCTGAATGGTGATGTGAGAAATTTTACTACCGCTTCAGACCCGAGGACTGCTTCGGGAGACGGAAGGATGCTGAAAGTAAATTCCGCATATATCAAAGAGTATAATAATAGTCCGGTAAAATTCATGGAGGTTGAGGCAGAAACTATCAACAGCCATAGAAAAGTATCGACGACAGTAATTACAGATATCAGCTTTGGAAACGAAGGACAGTGCACAAAAGTTCCCTGCGAATATGTCAGTGACGGAAAATTGATTACGGCAAGATGCAATGTCACCATGTCTGCAGGTGATGAACTGGTACTGCATAAGTATTGTTATTATCAGGAGCTTCCGGGTGAGAAGGATGCGTACAGTGAGCTGTATAAGGCTTGGTCGCTGGGTTTTGACGGACTTAAGAAAGAACAGAAATCATGTATTGGGAAGTTCTGGGATGTATCCAGGGTAATGATAGACAGCAGTGAGGTTAAGCAGGAGTATCTGGATTTCTGTTTGTATACTCTTTACTGCTCCGCAGGACGTGACGGCAAGACCAGCATTTCAGCCAAAGGACTTACAGGCGAGGGATACGAAGGACATTATTTCTGGGACAGTGAGATCTACATTTTCCCGTTTTTCCTTCTGACTAATCCGGAAATCGCAAAATCACTTATTCTTTACAGATATTCAAAACTTGAAAGTGCCAGAAAGCATGCAAGGATTATGGGACATAAGTCCGGAGCACTCTATCCGTGGCGAACCATAACGGGGTCGGAGTGCAGCAGTCATTATCCTACCGGCTCTGCGCAGTATCATATTAACGGAGACATAGCACTGGCATTTGCACAGTATTGGAATGCTACGGAAGACATGACCGTGCTTCCGAAGATATGTGAAGTACTTCTTGAGACTGCAAGACTCTGGATGGATGTCGGACATTACAAGGACGGAACTTTCAGAATAGAAGCTGTTACGGGACCGGATGAGTACACCTGCATGGTAAATAATAATTATTACACCAATGCAGGTGCTGCGGCTAACCTTAAAAATGCGGTGAGACTTATAACTATCCTGAAGATTACAGGAGAATATAAGGAGTTCAAAGAGAAGACCGGACTTAGGGAAGAAGAATTAATAGCATTTTCCGAGGCTTCGGAAAAGATGTATTTACCGTTTGATGAGAAGCTGGGAATCATCATGCAGGATGACAGTTTCCTGGATAAAAAGATTCTGGATATCGCTTCGATACCGAAAGAGGATTTCCCGCTCCTTCTGCACTATCATCCGTTGTTCCTGACCAGGCATCAAGTATGTAAACAGGCAGATGCAGTGCTCGCTGATTTTCTATTCAGTAATCTGAAACCGATTACTTCAAAGAGGACATTTGATTACTATGAGGCAATCACGACACATGACTCCAGTCTGTCAAAATGCATATTCGGCATAATGGCGGGAAAACTCGGAGACAGTAAGAAAGCCAAGGAATATTTCCTTGAGACACTGTCAACCGATATGGATGATATGCATAAGAATACCCGTGACGGACTGCACACAGCCAATATGGGCGGTTCATATCTTATGGTAGTAAGAGGCTTTGCAGATCTTTCCGTAGATGAAAAAGGAATAAGGATGTTCCCGATGCTTCCGGAAGGATTTAAGTCATACAGTTTTCCGTTGACTTATAAAGGGAGATGTATTCTGGTTTCGATAGATGCTGATGGTGTAAAGCTCAAACTTAAATCAGGAGATTCGATAGAGATTGAAGTATACGGACGAAAAATAACGGTAGAAGATAAAGAAATATGTGTAAAAAGAAAATGCAGGGCTGTCATCTTTGATCTTGACGGAGTCATTACCGATACCGCCGGATTCCACTTCAGAGCGTGGAAAAAGATTGCGGATGAATTCGGTATTCCTTTCGATGAGAAAAAGAATGAAGCATTCAAAGGTGTTTCCAGAAAAACCTGTCTTGAACTGTTGCTTAAATGGGGAAATAAGACTTTAAGTGCGGAAGAATTTGAGAACATTCTTGTAAGAAAGAATGATTACTATAGGGAAATGCTGAACGATCTCACACCGGACAATATACTTCCGGGAATTAAGGATTGTATCAGAGACCTTAAGAAAAAAGGAATCAAAATCGCACTTTTCTCTGTAAGTAAAAATACCGATGCGATCCTGAACCGTCTTTCACTTGAGGATGAGTTTGATGCTAAAGTAACAGGATATGACATTGAGTTCTCAAAACCTCATTTCGAAGGATATCTTAAGGCAGCTGAGAAACTTGATGTGGATCCGAGACTGTGCGTCATGGTCGAAGATTCCGTAGCCGGTATAGAAGGTGCGAAAAAGTTGTTGTTAAAGACATTTGCTATTATGAAGGAAGACGCGGCAGGTGCCGACATATGCGTTCCTTCAACAGCGGATATCGGTAAAATCAATCATTTATTATAATTATGATTGAAATTACAGAATTAATATGCTATTATGATGTAGCTAAATGATTGAAACTTAAGGTGGGCCGAAAGGTCCACCTAATTTATATCGCGAGCGATATGCTATATTATTAAATTCGGAGTAAAAAATGAATACTGAAATTTACGTCGAAAAGACGAAAAAACTCCTTGAAGAAATCAGGGAGAAGAACAAACTGGATTTTGAAGTTCTTAAAGTCGAGTATGTTTGTGAGGACGGGATGTACTATCTGAGAGTCTACTGCGACAAAAATCAGGAAGGTGGTATAGGTTCCGAGGACTGCGCAGCAATCGCAAGACCGCTCAGCAAAGCACTCGACAAAGCAGATTTTATCGAAGAAGATAATTACACTTTAGAGGTCTGCTCACCGGGATTTATGAATCCTGCACAGACTCAGCCAAATGAAGATATTGTCAATCAGGAGGAAACAGACAATGAGTAAGGAACTTATGGAGGCCATTACATTACTTGGCAAAGAGAAGAACATCAGCAAAGAAAGCTTGCTTGAAGCAATCGAAAATTCTCTTTTATCAGCCTGCAAGAACCATTTCGGTGTATCTGACAACTGTCAGGTTCTCATCGATCCGGATACATGCGATTACAAAGTTGTACGTACCAAGGAAGTTGTTGAGGATTATGATCCGGAGGGCGATCCTGTAGAGGAAAAGGCTTTCAAAATCAAAGTAGCAGAAGCCAAGCTCATTGATCCGAGTTATGAAATCGGTGATTATATTCAGTTCCCTGTTGAGTCCAAGGAGTTCGGACGTATCGCGACGGGTGTTGCAAAGAACGTTATCCTTCAGAAGATAAGAGAAGAAGAGCGCAAGGTTGTATACTACGACTACTTCGCAAAAGAGCATGATATCGTAACAGGTATCGTTCAGAGATCTATCGGCAGGAACTTTGCAATCAACCTCGGAAAAGTTGACGGCATCCTGTCAGAGAACGAGCAGGTTCCTTCTGAGAATCTTAAACTCGGTGACAGAGTCAGAGTATTTGTTCTTGAAGTTAAGGATGCACCCAAGGGTCCGAAGATTTCTGTATCAAGAACACATCCGGATCTTGTCAGAAGACTTTTTGAATCGGAAGTTTCCGAGATCAAGGACGGAACCGTTGAGATTATGAGTATCGCCCGCGAGGCAGGTTCAAGAACAAAGATCGCAGTTGCATCATATGATGAGAACGTAGATCCGGTAGGTTCATGCGTAGGACTTAACGGTTCACGTGTTAATGCGGTTGTTGATGAACTTCGTGGAGAGAAGATAGACATCATCAACTGGGATGAGAACCCGGCATATCTTATTGAGAATGCACTCAGCCCGGCAAAAGTTATCTGTGTAGTTGCAGATGAAGAAGCTAAAGAAGCAACTGTCATCGTTCCGGATTATCAGCTTTCACTTGCCATCGGTAAGGAAGGACAGAACGCAAGACTTGCGGCTAAGCTTACAAACTTTAAGATTGACATCAAGTCAGAATCACAGGCAAGAGAAACAGGTCTCTTTGATGAGCTCGGTATCGATTACCAGCCTGAGGGAGCACTTGATCTTGAAGAGGTAGAGTATGTGTCAGAAGACGAAGCACGTGCCGATGAGAATGTGTCTGGCGTGCAGGATGAGAAGACCGAAGAGTGAGCTTATAAGGATCAACGGTGATTCCCCGGATCGCGGGAAATACGTGTGTAATGATCACGAATGTATAAGCAAACTCATGAAGAATAAAAAAACAAGCAGTCAGATTAAGGAGGCACTTGCGAACCTTGAATGACAAAGTGATAAGTATGCTGGGCCTGGCAAAAAAAGCAGGCAAGCTCATAAGCGGTGAAGAAATGGTAGTCGATTTCATACGCTCGGGTAAAAAAGGCATCGTCATAGTAACTATCGATGCTTCGGATAATACGAAAAAACTTTTTCACGATAAGTGTAAGTATTATCACGTGCCGATCTATGAATACGGAACCAGGATGGATCTCGGTCATGTATCCATGGCCGTAAGTGATAAGAATTTTGCAGAAAGCATAAAGAAATTATTAGACTGATTTGCGGAGGAGAAAATTGAGAGTTAACGATCTTTCTAAAGAACTGGGAGTAGCAAACAAGGAGCTGGTTGCTTTCCTGAATGCAAACGGAGCAGATGTTAAAAGTCACATGTCCAATGTGACTGATGAGCAGGCTGAAAAGGTAAGAGACGCTTTCGGTGAGCCGAAGCCCGAACCGGAGAAACCTGTCAAAGTTGACAAGCCGATTAAAAGAGAGAAGCCTGTTAAATCGGCTAAGGCTGTTGAGATTGAGAAGGCGTCGAAACCTGTCAAGGTCGATAAACCTATCATGAACAACAAACCTGTAACAGCAAATGCTGACACGGCCGATGATGAGCCTAAAAAGAAAAAGCTCACAGCTGTTTTCAGACCGCAGAATGCACAACAGCCGCGTCGTACGGTTCGCCAGAAGGTGGATCCTTCAACGACGGGACGTGTCATTACGGTTGCCAAAAAAGAAGAACCGGCACCGACACCTGCACCTGCAGAGGAAGTTAAGACTCCAGAAACTGAGGTGACTGCAAAGGCTCAGGTAAGTGAAGCTCCGAAGACAGAACCGGCACAGGCTCCGACCGGTAAGACAGAAGAAAAGAAACAGGAAACACATAAAGCTCCGTTAGTTGAGGGTCGTAATAAAGTTACAACCCTTGGCAATGTATTTGCCAACCAGCCAAAGAAAGAAAAAGCTCCGGTATCTCCAAGCCAGAATGCAAATCAGAGAAACAATAAGAGAGATAATAACAGGGACAATAGCAGATTCAATCGTGATAACAGAAATCAGCGTCCCGACAGAAATCAGAATCAGCAGGGTGCACGTCCGGGCCAGCAGGGTAAGGACGGACAGCCTGAGCGTAAGCCGGTAAGATTCGAGAACAGAAATAATCAGAGACCGAATCCTGCACGTCCGGGACAGGCACCGCAGGGAGCAACAGGCGGCGCTTTCGGAGGAAAGAAAAATACAAACAACAAACAGGGTAAGAACAATTACAAGGATAAGAGCGATAAGAAGCATCGCACCGAGGACGGCCCGATCAATAAGGGCGGCAAGGTTTCACGCCATCCGTTCATCAAGCCCGAGACAGTCATCAAAGAACAGGTTGATGAAGATATCAAAGAGATCATCATCCCTGAGACAATCAACATCAAGGATCTTGCAGGCAAGCTGAAACTTCAGCCGGCAGTTATCGTTAAGAAACTCTTCCTTAAGGGTGAACTTGTAAATGTCAACACGGAACTTTCATTCGAGCAGGCAGAAGAGATTGCACTTGAGTATGAAGTAATCTGTACGATGGAAGAGAAAGTCGATGTCATAGCAGAACTTCTTAAAGAAGCAGAAGAGGACGAGGCAGATATGATCACACGTCCGCCTGTAGTCTGCGTAATGGGTCACGTTGATCACGGAAAGACATCACTTCTTGATAAGATTCGTGCAACCAATGTAACAAGCCGTGAGGCAGGCGGTATCACACAGGCTATCGGTGCTTATCAGGCAAGAATCGGTGAGCGTCTTATCACATTCCTTGATACACCGGGACATGAAGCATTCACTGCTATGCGTATGCGTGGTGCACAGGCTACCGATATCGCAGTTCTGGTTGTAGCAGCTGACGACGGTGTCATGCCGCAGACAGTCGAAGCAATCAACCATGCCAAGGCAGCGGGTGTTGATATAGTGGTTGCAGTTAATAAGATTGATAAGCCGGCAGCTAATATTGACCGTGTTAAACAGGAACTTTCGGAGTATGAACTCATTCCCGAGGATTGGGGCGGCACGACAGCATTCTGTCCTGTATCTGCAAAGACCGGAGAAGGTATCGAAGATCTTCTTGAGATGATCATACTTACTGCAGATGTCAAAGAACTCAAAGCCAATCCGAACAGACTTGCAAGAGGTATCGTTATCGAGGCTGAACTTGATAAAGGCCGCGGACCTGTTGCAACCGTACTCGTTCAGAAGGGTACACTTCATGTCGGAGATTTCGTAGCTGCAGGAGCCTGCTCAGGTAAGGTTCGTGCGATGATCAACGATAAAGGTCAGAGAGTAAAGGTTGCAACACCTTCGACCCCTGTTGAGATACTCGGACTTTCCGCAGCGCCCAATGCAGGTGAAGTTTTCGTTTCATGCGAGAGCGATAAGGAAGCAAAAGACTTCGCTGCAACATTCGTAACGGAAGGCAAGAACAAACTTATTGAAGATACAAAGGCTAAGATGAGCCTTGATGATCTCTTCGATCAGATCAAGGCAGGAAATGTCAAAGAACTTCCGATTATCGTCAAAGCCGATGTTCAGGGTTCGGTTGAAGCTGTTAAGCAGAGCCTTGTCAAACTTTCCAATGAGGAAGTTCAGGTTAAAGTCATCCACGGCGGCGTAGGTGCCATCAACGAATCCGATGTATCACTTGCATCTGCAAGTAATGCTATCATCATCGGTTTCAATGTAGGTGTAGATCCTAATGCCAAGCCTACAGCCGACAGTGAGAAGGTCGATATCAGACTTTACACCGTAATCTATAATGCTATCGAGGATATCGAAAATGCCATGAAGGGTATGCTTGCACCGATATACGAAGAGAAGATCATCGGACATGCAGAAATACGTATGATTTTCAAGGCTTCGGGTGTAGGTTCTATCGCAGGTTCTTATGTACTCGATGGTATGTTCCAGAGAGGATGCAAGGCAAGAATCACTCGCGAGGGTGAGAAGATATTTGACGGAAACTTAGCATCACTTAAGAGATTCAAAGATGATGTCAAAGAAGTCAAGGCAGGTTATGAGTGCGGTCTTGTATTTGACGGATTCAATGAGATCCGTGAGGGTGATCAGATTGAAGGCTACATAATGGTTGAGGTGCCAAGATCATAATGAGAAAAGGCAGTATAAAAAACACAAGAATCAATTCAGAGGTTCAGAAGGAATTATCGCTCATCATCGGTGAGCTTAAGGATCCGCGTATAGATCCCATGGCTACAGTCACCGATGTGAACGTAACTCCGGATCTTAAATATTGCACGGCATATATCAGCGTACTCGGAGATGAAGCACATGGACAGGAAACGATAACAGGTCTTACCAATGCCATGGGATTTATCAGGAGAGAGCTTGCGTCAAGAGTAAACTTACGCAATACTCCGGAACTTAAATTTGTTCTGGACAGATCGTTAGAGTACGGTATCCATATGTCAAAACTTATTGACGAGGTAATCGCCAATGACAATAAGGCACACGTGCTTTCGGAAAATGATGAGCAGACTGACGCAGTTAATTGAGGACGCGCATGTAATTGCCGTCATCGGCCATATAAGACCTGATGGTGATGACATCGGCTCATGCCTCGGAACATATAATTACATAAAGTCAAATTACCCTGATAAAAAGGTTCAGGTTTTTCTTGAAACGAAGATCTCAAAGTTCAGATTTTTGAACGGATATAATGAGATATGTACTAAACTCAATCAGGCCCTTGAGGTGTATGATCTGGCCATCGTCCAGGACATCTCCTCCATAGAAAGGATGGGAGAGTTTGCACAAGTATGTAATCGCGCGAAACACAGCATGTGTGTAGATCATCATAAGACCAATCCGGGTTTCTGTGAGTTCAATGATATAAGACCGGATGCAAGCTCCACAAGTGAGGTCTTATATGAACTCCTTGATGAGGACTGTATTGATAAGAAGACTGCAGAATGTATATATACCGGCATAGTTCATGACACCGGAGTTTTCATTTATTCATGCACATCACCGCGTACTATGGAAATAGCCGGAAAGCTTATGAGTAAAGGCATCAATTCCGAATACATCATCAATTACTCTTTCTATCAGAAGACTTATCCGCAGACGAGAGCATGGGGATATGCATTGCAGCATGCCGTGCTCTGCGAAAACGGTCGCTGCGTCTACACGATCTTCACATGGAAAGATATGAAGAAATTCGGCATCACGAGCATCGAGCTTGACGGGATATCATCCGAACTGAGACAAATCGGCGGAGTGGACTTTGCCGTGCTCATATACCAGGACGGACCGGAATCATATAAGCTCAGTATGCGTTCGTCCGACAATCTTGATTGTACGGCAATAGCACTAAGACACGACGGCGGAGGACATGCCAAAGCAGCCGGCTGCACGATCAAGGGCGATCCTCAGATGATTGCGGATATGATCATTGAAGAAGCTAAGGAGCAGTTTTAACCTGATGGATGGAGTAATCAACATCTATAAAGAAGCAGGATGGACTTCATTTGACGTTGTTGCAAAGATGAGGGGCATACTGAAGATAAAGAAAATCGGGCATACGGGTACATTGGACCCGGCCGCGACAGGAGTGCTGCCGGTGTGCATCGGTAAGGGCACGAAAAAAGTCGAGAGCTTTATGGCGGACGATAAAGTTTACCGTGCGGTGATGCTGCTCGGGGTCACGACGGATTCTCAGGACATGACCGGTGAGATACTCAGTAAGACAGAGGTAAATGCTGACGAGGGTCGGGTGCGTGAAGCAGTCATGAGTTTTGTCGGCGGATATGACCAGCTGCCGCCTATGTATTCGGCAAAAAAAGTCGGAGGAAAAAAACTAGTAGACCTGGCCAGAAAAGGAGTCGAGGTAGAGAGAAAACCGAGATTCGTGAACATTATGGATATAGACATCGAAGAGATGAATCTCCCCAGAGTCACGATGAAGGTCACCTGTTCAAAAGGTACTTATATCAGAACATTATGCCATGATATAGGGCAGAAACTCGGGTGCGGAGCGGCTATGGAGAGTCTGGTGAGGACCAGGGTCGGACGGTTTAAGATTGAAGATGCCGTAAAACTTGAGGATCTGCAGAGATTTGCCGATGAAGATAGGCTATATGAGGTTGTAATTACGGATATCTTTTAGTATGATATTAACAAATGCGTTTAAATATTTAGGAGGGTTACCGAAATGAAAGTTTATGAGACTAAACAGATTCGAAACGTTGTACTACTTGGACACGGAGGTGCAGGTAAGACGACAATAGCAGAGGCTATGGCATATGTTACCGGCGCGATTTCTAAGATGGGAAAGACAACAGACGGTAACACTATAAGTGATTTCGATAAAGAGGAGACAAAGAGAGGTTTCTCTATTGCTACATCAGTTATTCCGGTAGAGCATAAGGGAAAATGCGGAGAAGTTAAGATCAACATTCTTGATACACCCGGATTCTTTGATTTCGTAGGAGAGACAGAAGAAGCAGCTACTGCAGCAGACGCAGCAATTATCGTTGTAGACTGCAAGTCAGGTGTTGAGGTCGGTGTTGAGAGAGCATGGGATCTTTGCAATGAATTCAAGCTTCCGCGTATGTTCTTCGTAACAGGTGTTGACATCGATTCAGCTGATTACGCAACCACTCTTGCAGCACTTGAGGATAAGTTCGGACAGAAGGTAGCTCCTTTCCAGACAGCTATCAAGGAAGGCGACAAGACAGTAGGTTTCTGTAACGTAGTATCTCTTGAAGGTGCTAAGTTTGACGGCAAAGATACAAAGAAGTGTGATATTCCTGCAGACGCACAGGACGCACTTGACGAAGCACGTGAAAGACTTATGGAGTCTGTAGCAGAAACATCCGAAGAACTTATGGAGAAGTATTTCGGCGGTGAGGATATCTCAGCTGACGAAGTTGCAGAGGCAGTTAAGACAGGTATCGCAGATTGCGATATGGCTCCGGTATTCCTCGGATCAGGAATCAATGCTCAGGGTATCAAGCCTCTCATCGAAGCTATCGAGCTTTATGTTCCTACACCTGATGCAAATCCTGTAACAGGTAAAAAGGTTCCTTCAGGTGAAGAGTTCGTTGCTAAGTTCGATGCATCAGCTAACTTCTGCGGACAGGTATTCAAGACCATCGTTGACCCGTTCATCGGTAAATACACACTGGTTAAGGTTTATAACGGATCACTCAAGGGTGATTCAACATTCTACAATGTAACAAAGGATACAGAAGAGAAGACCGGTAAGCTTTATGTCCTTCGCGGCAAGGAAGCTATGGAAGTTCCGGAGCTCAAAGCCGGTGATATCGGTGCTATGGCTAAGCTTAATGCAACACGTACAGGCGACTCTCTTGCAGTCAAGGCTGATCAGGTTGAATTCCCTGAACTTAAGATCTCAAAGCCATATACCTACATGGCATACTTCTCGGTTAATAAGGGAGAGGAAGATAAGATCGCTACAGGTATCGCAAAGCTTATGGATGAGGATCCGACTCTTAAGTCAGTTGTTGATAAGGAGTCAAAGCAGTCACTTATCTATGCTATCGGCGATCAGCAGCTTGATATTGTTAAGTCAAAACTTAAAGACAGATATAAAGTTGATGTTACACTTGACAAGCCGAAGTTCAACTTCCGTGAGACTATCAGAAAGTCTGTTGAGGCTCCGGGACGTTATAAGAAGCAGTCCGGCGGTCACGGACAGTTCGGTGATGTTAAGATGAGATTCGAGCCGCTTCAGGATCAGGAGAAGGCTTATGAGTTTGCAGAGGAAGTATTCGGCGGTTCAGTTCCGAAGAACTACTTCCCGGCAGTTGAAAAGGGTATCGCAGAGTCATGCGAGAAGGGACCTTTGGCAGCTTATCCGGTAGTTGGTGTTAAGGCTGTTCTTTACGATGGATCTTACCATCCGGTAGATTCTTCCGAAATGGCATTCAAGAAGGCAGCTTCTATGGCATTTAAGGCAGGCTTCATGAATGCTACCCCGGTTCTTCTTGAGCCGATCGCTAAGCTTGATGTTACGGTTCCGGACAGCTTCACCGGTGATGTTATGGGAGACCTTAACAAGAGACGTGGTCGTGTACTCGGTATGGAGCACAACGCAGCAGGTAAGCAGGTTGTTTCCGCAGAAGTTCCTATGAGTGAGCTTTTCGGATACAACACAGATCTTCGTTCAATGACAGGTGGTATCGGAACTTACGAGTATCATTTCGATCATTACGAGCAGGCTCCTTCAGACGTTCAGGCTAAGCAGGTTGCAGAGCGTGCAGCACTCCTTGCAGGCGGAGACGACGACTGATTGAACTGAATAAACATATAAAAACAACAGCGGCCCGCGCCGCTGTTGTTTTTATATAACAGAAAATTACTTCACATTGCAGAACTTACTCTGCGAAGAAGATATCCACTCCTTTGACCAGTCCCTGCGCATATTTCATGAGTGCCGCATCGCTGTGATCAGAACACTGATTACCCAGCTCTATATCGATAGACGGGACAGTGCTGTACGATGTCTGAGTAAGATCTATTTCCATATACGGTGTCTTCCTTATTTTACATCCGTTTTCCTTTAGCCCCTCTATGAGACTCTTACCCAGCACCTCACTTTTTTCCCAGGTGGATTTGACAGGTTCTTTTGATTTAAGTCCGTCAGGTGTGGACACATAGAAACAACCCTTATCGTAATCAAGTCCATCACTGTCAAAATGAATAGCTATATGACAGTCGGCAGCATTGTTGCATATTACGGTTCTTGCTACGTTATCCAACTGTATGTCATTGCCGTCTCTGATCATGAGAACATCATATCCTCTATTAAGAAGTATCTCTTTGAGATAAAGTGCAGTTTTCAGATTGACAGCTGCCTCCGGAGTCTTGTCAGGGAAAGTCATGCCGGATGAAACAGCAGCCGCCTGAAGAGCACCCTTATTCGTAGTGCCGCCGGTAAGCTTAGGTGTGTGGTCCGGATGACAATAGGTTTTTTTGGATGTTCCGCCTATAGTGCCATGCCCGGCATTTACTCCTACGGTAATGTTCTTACGGTTGTTTTCTGCCTTATACATGGTGGCACTATCGGAGTATATGACGGATTCATCGGCATATTGCCACTCTTTGTTCAGTCCGATTTTGGCACCGTTTTCATAATTATTTGTAAATCCGCTGAGCAATGCTATACATAAAAGCACGACCGGGAGTATCGTCAGTTTGAAAAATTTCATGTTCTTCCTCCAAATATGCATTTATTATACAAAAAATCCTCCAAAGGAACTATTTATTTTTTCTTAGTATTTATTAACTTTGCAGGAACGCAGAGTGATGTTGCTGATTGAAACTTGCGGGCTTGTGATATATAATTAATGGGTAAAAATCGGGTCTTTATGCGTTTTTTTGCAATAAGACCTGATTATGTGGTGCGCAAAAAACCAAAATAATGCGCAGGTTATTTTGGTGTAAAAACTATTTTAAAAGATAAAGAGGTTATTATGGCAGAGAAGATTAGGTACAACCATGCTGCAGTCGAGCAGAAATGGACACAGAAGTGGCAGGAAAATCCGATTAACGTTGAAGACGGCATCAAGCCGAAATATTATTGTCTGGATATGTTCCCGTATCCGTCGGGATCAGGACTGCATGTCGGACACTGGAGGGGATATGTTATCTCTGATGTATGGTCAAGATACCAGATCCTGAAAGGGCATTATGTAATCCATCCGATGGGATGGGATGCATTCGGACTTCCGGCAGAGAACTATGCCATCAAGAACGGAGTACATCCTTCAATTTCAACGGAGGAAAATATCAAAAACATCAGGCGTCAGATCAAGCAGATTGCCGCTGTATATGACTGGGATATGGAAGTAAATACTACTGATCCAGATTACTACAAGTGGACTCAGTGGATATTTGTTCAGATGTTCAAGCACGGACTTGCTTATGAGAAAGAGTTCCCGATCAACTGGTGTCCTTCATGTAAGACAGGTCTTGCAAACGAGGAAGTACGCGACGGTGTCTGCGAGCGTTGCGGAAGCCCTGTTACAAAGAAGAATCTTCGTCAGTGGATGCTTAAGATCACGGCATACGCAGACAGACTTCTTGAGGATCTTCAGACACTCGACTGGCCTGAGAAGGTTATCAAGATGCAGACTGAATGGATCGGAAGAAGTTACGGTGCCGAAGTGGATTTCAAGCTTCAGACACCTGTTGACGGACATGACAAAATAACCGTATATACAACACGTCCGGATACACTCTACGGAACAACATTTATGGTTGTTGCACCGGAATATGAACTTGCCCTTAAGCTGGCAACACCTGAGAATAAGGAAGCTGTAGAGAAGTATATCTATGAAGCTTCAATGAAATCCAATGTTGACCGTATGCAGGATAAGGTTAAGACCGGTGTTCCTACTGGTTCATATGTAATCAACCCTCTTACAAAGAAGGCTATGCCTGTATGGGTTGCAGATTATGTACTTGCAGATTACGGTACCGGAGCTGTTATGGGCGTTCCGGCACACGATCAGCGTGACTGGGAGTTCGCTAAGAAATTCGGTTTCGATATCATTCCCGTTATATCACCTGACGGCGGAGATGTAGATGTTTCGGAGCATTCATATGAGGCACCGCAGGGTATACTCATCAATTCGGGAGACTGGAACGGAAAGTCTTCTGCTGATATGAAGAAGAACGGTCCGCAGATCATCGAGGATATGGGATACGGAAGAAAGAAGGTTCAGTATAAACTTCGTGACTGGGTATTCTCACGTCAGAGATACTGGGGAGAGCCGATTCCGATCGTTCATTGTCCGAAGTGCGGTAATGTTGCAGTTCCGGAAGATCAGCTTCCGCTCAGATTACCGGAGGTTGAAAGCTATCAGCCGACAGGAACAGGTGAATCACCTCTTGCGGCAATTACTGACTGGGTTAACTGCAAGTGTCCTCAGTGCGGTGCAGATGCAAAACGTGAGACTAACACTATGCCA
The DNA here is from genome assembly GCA_045600945.1 of Lachnospiraceae bacterium. GTDB lineage: Bacteria > Bacillota > Clostridia > Lachnospirales > Lachnospiraceae > Darwinimomas. Next base: position 12,110 of record JAZRYX010000083.1, on the reverse strand, counting down.
CAGTGGGCCGGTTCATCATGGTATTTCCTTCGTTATGTAGACAACAAGAATGATAAGGAACTTATTTCAAAAGAAAAAGCAGAGAAATATCTTCCGGTAGATATGTATATCGGCGGTGTTGAGCATGCGGTTTTGCACCTTCTCTATTCAAGATTCTGGACAAAGTTCCTTTATGATATCGGTGTAGTTCCGTTCAAGGAGCCTTTCACAAAACTGTTCAATCAGGGAATGATAACAGGAAAGAACGGAATCAAGATGAGTAAGTCAAAAGGCAATGTCGTAAGCCCTGATGATCTTGTAAGAGATTACGGATGCGATGCACTCAGACTTTACGAACTTTTCGTAGGACCGCCGGAGCTTGATGCGGAGTGGGATGACAGAGGTATCGACGGAGTTGCAAGATTCCTTAACAGATACTGGAATCTCGTTCAGGAATCAATTGCAGCTGATGTCAAGGCGACACCTGAGATGATCAAGCTTCGTCATAAACTCGTTCAGGATATTGAGAGCAGATTTGAACAGTTCTCACTTAATACAGTAATCGCAGGATTCATGGAGTATAACAACAAGTTCCTGGAAATCGCAAAGAAGGAAGGCGGCATCGATCTTGAGACAGTTAAGACGATGAATATCCTCCTTGCTCCGTTTGCGCCTCATATGGGCGAGGAAGTTTGGGAACTTCTTGGCGAAAAGGATTCCGTATTCCATGCAAGATGGCCGGAGTTTGATGAAAATGCTGCCAGGGACGATGAGATCGAGATTCCTGTACAGGTTAATGGCAAGACAAAAGTTACTATTAATGTTTCTGCTTCGGCGTCAAAAGACGATGTCATCGCAAAGGGCAAGGAAGCACTTGAAACAGCAGGCAAATTAAACGGAAATATAGTAAAAGAAATCTATGTTCCGGGAAAGATACTCAACATCGTAGTTAAGTAATATTGGATAAAGAGAAACAACACAATTTAGAACTGGATACAGTCCTTGAGCGTCCGAAAGATTTTACAGACCCGGACAAGCTGTATGCGGAACTCGTCAAGATAGTACGCAAGAACTCGGCAAATAACGGTGATCTGGAGCTCCTTCACAGAGCATATATGACCGCGAAGAACGCTCATATGGATCAGAAACGTAAATCAGGTGAGCCTTATGTTACTCACCCGGTTTGCGTTGCCATCATACTTGCCAATCTGGGACTTGATCTTGATACCATCATCGCCGGACTTTTGCATGATATCGTCGAAGATACCATACTTGTAAAAGAACAGCTCAGCAGAATATTCGGACCGGGAGTGGCAGACCTTGTAGACGGTGTCACAAAACTTACTGCGCTCGATATAAGCGGCATGGATAATGATGAGAAACAGGCTGAGAATCTTCGTAAGATGTTTCTTGCCATGACTCATGATATCAGAGTCATCATCGTAAAGCTGGCAGACAGACTTCATAACATGCGTACGCTTGAGTATCAGTCACCGGCAAAGCAGGTTGAAAAATCAAGAGAGACGCTGGATATATATTCACCTATCGCGCAGAGACTCGGTATCAGCAGAATCAAAGATGAGATGGATGATATAGCTCTCAGATATCTCGAGCCTGAGGGATACGCAGATCTTAAGGAAAAGCTTGTCGAAAAGAACAGCAACTTAGGCCCATATATGCAGAGTCTCATAGATGAGGTTTCTGAGCATATGATGGATGCGGGTATATCCGCAACGATAAACGGAAGAGTAAAGCACTTATTCTCAATCTATAACAAGATGAAGAGACAGAATAAGACGCTGGATCAGATATATGATATCTTTGCAGTCAGAATCATCGTTGATTCCATCAAAGACTGTTATGCGGCGCTCGGTATAATACATGAGCATTACAAACCTATACCGGGAAGATTCAAAGATTATATCGCTATGCCTAAGCCCAATATGTAACAGTCACTTCATACCACGGTAATAGGCAAAGACGGAACTCCGTTTGAGATTCAGATAAGAACTTATGAGATGCACAGGACTGCTGAATACGGTATCGCAGCACACTGGCAGTACAAAGAGCAGGGAGGATCTCAGGCAGTTCAGCAGACAAATGAAACCGATAAGATGAACTGGCTTCATCAGATCATGGAGTTTCAGAAGGAAAATGATAACCAGGAGTTCTTAAAACTTTTGAAGTCGGATCTGAACCTGTTCTCAGAAACAGTATATTGCTTCACACCTACAGGACAGGTAAAGAATCTTCCTGCAGGTTCCACTCCGATTGATTTTGCGTATGCTATCCATACTGCTGTCGGCAACAAGATGGTAGGTGCGAGAGTTAATGATCAGATTGTCACGATTGATTACAAGCTTCAGAACGGAGACCGTGTCGAGATTATCACATCTCAGAACTCCCGCGGACCGAGTATGGACTGGCTGAATATCGTAAAGTCCACGAGTGCCAAAAACAAAATCAACCAGTGGTTCAAGGCAACGCTTAAGGAAGAGAATATTGCTCTCGGAAAAGAAAAAGTCGAGAAATACTGCAAGGCGAAACAGATTGATTTCAGTGAGATAAACAGAACTGATATCGTTGAAAAAGTCTGCAGCAGGTATTCATGTAAAGATTGGGAGTCAGTCCTTGCAACAATAGGTCACGGCGGACTAAAAGAAGGCCAGATCATCAACCGGATGGTTGATGAGTATAACAAGGTAGTTAAGAAAGAAATTACCGATGAACAGGTACTGGAAGTACTTAGTGAGTCAGCATCTTCAGCACATTTCAAGGCAAAGATCAAACACAACGGACAAGGTATTACAGTCAAAGGAGTACATGACCTCGCAGTCAGATTCTCACGTTGCTGTAATCCGGTTCCCGGTGATGAAATCGTGGGTTTCGTCACAAGAGGCCGCGGTGTTACGATTCACAGGACAGACTGTATCAATGTCATCAACATGCCGCCGGAAGAGCGGGCAAGACTTATACAGGCAGAATGGCAGGCAGATATGACTGCCACAAAGGCAAAATACGCTGCTACGCTTCGTATATACGTAACCAACCGAATAGGTTTGCTGGTTGATATAACAAGGACGATTTCGGAAAAGGGTATCGACATCATTTCACTGGAAACGCATAACGGAAAGAACGGTAATAATACGGTCAACCTTTCATTTGAGACTGTAGGCACAGAAGAAGTTAACACGGTCATTGAGAAACTGCGTCAGGTCGACGGTGTAGTAGATATCGAGAGGGCCACGGGATGATGTGGAGTATCGATCTTGGAGGTGTACCTTTTGAAGCAGATGTGCGTGAACTTTTGATGGCATTTTATCCTGACGGAGCGGATGTAAAAGTTCATGCAGATGTTGATGAAGACGGATATCATTTCGAAGTGTTTTTTGGAAATGACAGCAGAAAGGCACAGTTTACCTGCAGCCGGTTCCCGGATCGTTTTGATGAGAAGTGTGAGATCAAAAGAGGTCTTTATAAAGCGCTTTCGGAGCATGAGAACAAGACGCTTCCGTGGGGTACCCTAACCGGCATAAGACCGACAAAACTCGCGATGCAGGGTATTGATTTCAAAAAAGTTTTCCTGACGAGCGATGAAAAAATCAAATTGTGTTTTGATACGGCGATACGTGAACAGAAAGTTCTGGAAAGTATCGACTGTAAAAACGGATGGAGTCTTTATATAGGGATCCCGTTTTGTCCGACCAGATGCCTGTACTGTTCATTTACCGCATATCCGATAGGACTTTGGAAAGACAAAAAGAAAAACTATATCGATGCTTTGTGCAGAGAGATAGAAGAAGTATCGAAGATAATGTCGGGTAAGAAACTCACTACCGTATACATGGGAGGAGGCACACCGACATCACTTGAAGCTGATGAACTAAAGCGTATCATTATGAAGGTACGCGAATGCAATGACATGAGTAATGTTCTTGAGTTCACGGTTGAAGCAGGAAGACCTGACAGCATCACTGAGGAAAAACTAAGGGCGCTCAAAGAGTGCAAAGTTACCAGAATATCAGTCAATCCGCAGACGATGAATCAAAAGACGCTTGATCTCATCGGCAGAAGACATACGGTCGAAGAAGTTATCAAAAAGTTTAAGCTTGCAAGATTGCTGGGCTTTGACAACATTAACATGGATATCATCGTGGGACTGCCGGGAGAGACTCTTAAGGATGTTGAGCACACGATGGATGAGCTTGAAACGTTAAGTCCCGACGACATCACGGTTCACTCGCTTGCGCTTAAGAGAGCGGCGAGACTTTCGGAAGAAAAAGACAAATACGAATCGACATCATTTGATACTATGTGTAAGATGATCGAGCTTACGAAAGAACGCTGTGAGAAAATGAATCTTACACCGTACTATATGTACCGCCAGAAAAACATGGCAGGCAATTTTGAAAATGTCGGTTATACCCGCGAAGGAAAGGAAGGAATCTATAACATCCTGATTATGGAGGAAAAACAGACCATAGTCGGATGCGGAGCAGGGACTACGACGAAGATTCCGATAGACGGTGGAGTCGGCGGAGTAAAGAGAATAGAAAATGTTAAAGACCCGCAGGTCTACATCGACAGAATAGATGAGATGATTGCGAGAAAGAGAGAACTATATAATGGCACTTATTAAGAAACCGGTAAACGGAATGAAGGACATACTCCCGGAGGAGATGGAACTCAGAGATTATCTTATGAATATAATTAAGACGACCTACAAGGGTTTCGGATTCTCATGTATGGAGACTCCTTGTGTAGAGCATATCGAAAACCTGCTTTCAAAACAGGGCGGAGATAATGAGAAACTTATCTTTAAGATTCTGAAAAGAGGTGAGAAGCTGAACCTTGAGACGGCACAGTCTGAAGCAGATCTTTCAGACGGAGGACTTCGTTATGACCTGACACTTCCGCTTGCGAGATATTATGCAAATAATAATGCAAATCTGCCGAATCCTTTCAAGGCACTGCAGATTGGAAGCGTATGGAGAGCAGACAGACCTCAGAAAGGTCGTTTCCGTCAGTTCACTCAGTGTGATATAGATATACTTGGTGAGCCGGGAAATATAGCTGAAATAGAACTTATACTTGCTACGACAAAAGCACTTTCGCTTATATGTCTCGGAAAGAAATTCGAAGTTCGCATCAATGACCGAAGGATACTTAAAGGGATGGCGGATTACGCCGGATTTCCCGAGGATAAGACCGATACGGTATTTGTAATACTTGATAAGATGGATAAGATCGGTACGGACGGAGTTAAGGCAGAGCTTATTGAGGAAGGATTCTCTATCGAATCAATAGATAAATATATGAACTGCGTTCTCGGAAACACGGACCTTAATGAAATCGCACCGGAAGCAGCGCAGAGTATTAAAGAAATTACGGATGCAGTAAATGCCTGCAAGAAAGTCGATTTCGAACTGGTATATGATCCTACACTCGTAAGAGGTATGGGTTATTACACCGGAACGATATTTGAAGTTTCCATGGAGGGCTTTTCAGGATCGGTAGCGGGCGGAGGACGTTACGATAAGATGATCGGCAGATTTACCGGTCAGGATACGCCGGCTTGCGGATTCTCAATCGGATTTGAAAGAATCATCACCATCCTTTCAGATGCCGGATTCAAAGTTCCGACATCACATGCAAAGACAGCTTATCTTTATGAAAAGGGTATGGCTGCAGACAGACTTGCGGCTATTATCCGCGAGGCAAATGAAGCAAGAGAAAACGGAGATACAGTACTCGTAGCCAAGATGAATAAGAACAAGAAGTTCCAGAAGGAACAGCTTACGGCAGAAGGTTATTCAGAGTTCAAAGAATTTTATAACGAAGAGATGAAGAGGTAACATTATGGCAGAGTCAATGGTAGGTTTAAAGAGATCTCACAGATGCGCTGAAGTAGTAAGTGCAGAGATCGGCAGCACGGTAACAGTCATGGGCTGGGTTCAGAAGAGCCGCAACAAAGGAAGCATAATATTTACTGATTTAAGAGACAGAACCGGTATACTTCAGATTATTTTTGAGGAATCAGATTGCGGGTCGGAAGCATTTGCAAAAGCTGCAAAGCTTCGTTCAGAGTTTTGTATTGCAGTTGTCGGAAAACTCGAGAAAAGATCCGGAGCTGCAAATGAAGAAATCGCAACAGGTGAAGTAGAGGTTCGCGCGAAAGAACTTCGCATCCTTTCAGAATCGGAAGTTCTCCCGTTCCCTATTGAATCTGATTCAAAAACAAAAGAGGATCTGAGACTTAAATATCGTTTCCTTGATCTGCGTCGTCCGGATCTTCAGAATAATATAATTGTCAGAAGCAAGATATGTAATGTAGTTCGTAACTATATGCAGGATGCGGGATTCCTTGAGATAGAGACTCCTACGCTTGTTAAGTCATCACCGGAGGGTGCACGTGATTATCTGGTTCCGAGCCGTGTATGGCCGGGTAAGTTCTATGCGCTTCCGCAGTCACCTCAGCTTTTTAAGCAGCTTCTTATGTGCTCGGGATATGACAGATATTTCCAGTTGGCACGATGCTACAGAGATGAGGATCTGAGAGCTGACCGTCAGCCGGAGTTCACACAGATCGATATGGAACTTTCATTTGCCGATGTTGATGATGTAATCGAAGTTAACGAGGGATTGATTAAGAAGCTGTTCAAGGATGTTCTGGATGTTGAGGTTACTACTCCTATCCAGAGGATGACATGGGCTGAGGCTATGGACAGATTCGGTTCTGACAAACCTGATCTTCGTTTCGGAATGGAACTTAAAGACATCGGAGAGGAAGTCAAAGGCTGTGAGTTCGCAGTATTTAAGGGCGCACTTGAAGCGGGCGGAGCCGTTAAAGGAATCAATGCTAACGGTCAGGCTGCTATGCCGCGTAAGAAAATAGATGCTTATGTTGACTTCGCAAAGGGTTATGGAGCAAAGGGACTTGCTTATCTTGCTATTGAGGAAGACGGCAGCTTCAAGTCATCATTTGCAAAATTCATGAAACCGGAAGAACTCGATGCAATCGTTAAGAAGCTCGAAGGTAAGCCGGGAGATCTTCTTTTCTTCGCAGCAGATAAGAAAGCTTTGGTCTGCAGCGTGCTGGGTGCACTTCGCTGCAAGCTGGCAGAGGACCTTGGACTTCTTAAGAAAGATGATTTCAGATTTCTGTGGGTTACAGAGTTCCCGCTTCTAGAGTGGTCAGAGGAGGAGAACAGATTCAAGGCTATGCATCATCCTTTCACAATGCCGATGGATGAAGACTGGCAGTATATAGATTCGGATCCGGGAAGAGTACGTGCCAAGGCTTACGATATCGTTCTTAACGGAGTTGAAATCGGTGGAGGTTCGGTGCGTATCCATCAGAATGATATTCAGGAAAAGATGTTTGAAGTTCTTGGACTTTCAAAGGATATCGTAAATGCAAGATTCGGATATCTGCTTGAAGCTTTCAAGTACGGAGTGCCGCCTCACGCAGGACTTGCATACGGACTTGATCGTGTGGTTATGCTCATGTTGGGTCAGGAGTCGATAAGAGATGTTATTGCATTCCCGAAGAACAAGGACGCATCATGTCTGCTTACAAATGCACCTGATACGGTTGATGATCAGCAGCTTATTGATCTTAATATCAAGTGCACACCTGTTGAAGAGAAATAATAACGGGAGATTATTATGAGTGCAAAGATTCTTGTTGTCGATGATGAGGAGAGAGTAAGAAAACTCGTCAAAGATTTTCTTTCGATAAAGGGATATACGGTTCTTGAAGCCGGAAACGGGCAGGAAGCAGTCGAGATATTCCTCAATGATAAAAATATAGACCTTATCATACTTGATGTAATGATGCCGGTCATGGACGGATATGAGACCCTCAAGACTATCCGCAAGTATTCACGTGTGCCGGTTATCATGCTGACCGCAAGAACAGATGAGGAAGACGAACTCAGGGGATTCGGACTTGAGGCAGATGAGTATATCGGTAAGCCTTTCAGCCCGAAGATCCTTGTCGCAAGAGTCGAGGCCATACTGAGAAGGTTTAACGGTGCCGCAGATGAAACTATCGAAGCCGGCGGAATAGTAATGGATAAATCGGCACATACAGTTACTGTTGACGGACAGCCAATCGAACTGAGCGTCAAAGAGTATGATCTGCTTCAGTATTTCCTTGAGAACAAGGGTAAGGCTCTCGGACGTGAGAGCATCCTGACAAGTGTGTGGAATTATGATTTCTTTGGCGATGCACGTACGATTGATACTCATGTCAAGAAACTTCGTGCGAAACTCGGAGACAAAGGTGATTATATTAAAACCATCTGGGGTATGGGATATAAGTTTGAGATATAACAATAAGTGTCATCCAGACAAATAAAACAGACCTGTACATACAGATAATCTGACAGGGATTTTGAGTTCTGTGGCCCCTTCGGGGCCTGTGCAATATCCCACAGATAACAATACAAAGAGGAGTCTTGGAGAATGATCCGGGGCTTCTTTTTTGATGCTTCGGATAGGGAGAAAAACTGCTTGAAATCAAGGAAAAACAAGGCCTTAAGGGATAAATAAAATAAAAACGAAAACAAACGGTCTGCAGACATATAAATATTTGAGGTCACTATTTTTTTCGAGCCTGAGACCGTTTGTTTTCGTGTTTATTTTATTAAGCTAAAAAGGGGGAATTTCCATTTCCGGGCTTATAGAAAGACAAAAGTTCCCCTTTTCAGGTTTGTCAAGGTAAAATCAGCCGATGAAGTGGAAAATGCTTTGGTGTAAATGACGAAATAGTCAAACTTATAGATACATATAGCCAACAGGCATATAATGTCAATGAAGAAGAGCTTTGGAGGCATTAAGTCAATAGCTCTAAAGTGTAGGTTTTATTGCGGAGATATAGAACTGAATTCTAATATGTCATCAAAAAAGGGGGGGAGGGAACCTTGACGAACGTCGTCGATCTAAGCAGCACATTGCCGGCAGCCGATTGCAAAGCCTTTTCTAGGCCGGTACACACTGCTTCTGCAATCGTATCCGCTGATGCGGATACACCTCCCCCGTATCTGTGAGTATATCATTATGTTTACCTGCTTACAAGGGATTTTTTACTTCGTGAAACTTTTTGGTCCGATCTCAGATAGATTCCTTTGCCAAGGTAAATTCAGCCGATGAAGTGGAAATTGCTTTGGTATATGAAGTGAAAATAACGGAAAATAAACGATTTTCCGAGATATTAGCCATTTTTCCGCTTTCATCGTATATAATTATATAAGATAGAGAAAGTAACCGAAACCTATGGGAAAGATGACCGTTTTCTGTAGATTTGCAAAGGGATGAATAATTAAATGATTTTTAAGGAGGAATCCATTATGTTAAACGAAAAGAAAGAACTCAAGAACAACGAACTAAACAATAAGGAACTCCCAGAAGGAGTAACAGAACTGTCTATGGAAGATCTGGAGCAGGTAACGGGTGGACACACAATGGGACCTGATGTATCTGGAGTTATAGGTCAGGCTATTGCACAAGGAGTTTTGTCTACTGTTTTTGATGGAGTTAATTAACGGAGGATGCAAGCAATGTCAGAAGAGAAGAAATGTATAAATAACGAAGAACTCCCTGAAGGAGTAACAGAACTTTCGATGGAAGATTTGGAGCAGGTAACGGGCGGTGCAAAAGCACCATTTTATCCAGGAGTTATACTTGCAACCACTAAAGCGGATATTACAGCCGAGTTAGCTGCTAAGAAATGATTACGGAGGATGCAAGCAATGTCAGAAGAAAAGAAATGCTTAAATAGAGAAGAACTCCCTGAAGGAGTAACAGAGCTTTCGATGGAGGATCTTGAGCAGGTTACTGGTGGAGTAAAGGGACTGGATGTAAAAGGAGGTATAGGTTCAACGGTTGTAGCAGATGTTACATACGGGGTTGTTGCCCAAAACTAATTGACGGAGGATGCAAACCATGTCAGAAGAAAAGAAATGCTTAAATAGAGAAGAACTCCCTGAGGGAGTAACGGAACTTTCAATGGAAGATCTGGAGCAGGTAACGGGTGGCGTTTTCCCCGGCATGCAGGCCGTTAAACCCTCCATTGACCCTGACGGCAACATTACGTGCAACGATAGGTGAGTGAGCGCCCCGATTTCGCAAAGGAGAATAATAGCAATGTCAAACGATAATAGAGAATTAGACGGCAAAGAAATTTGCAATGAAAAGAGAGAACTGACTCAAGAGGAGTTGGAACAGGTTAGTGGTGGTAATGATGGCCTTCCAACCTCCCCTCTTAAAGCGGATAAAGAGGCTGATTTATACTTTGGAAGTGGCGCAGAAGTAATCGTTCTGTGAAGACAGAAACGAATTCTCAATGGAAGATCCGGATAATGTAATGAGTGACCGTAAGGAAAGCCCCGAACCCGAGATTCCATTCAATTAGACCCGTTATACGCAAAGGAGAACACGATAATGTCAAACGACAACAAACTTAATAATAGGGAACTTAACGATGATAATAGAGAACTGACTCAGGAAGAACTTGAGAATGTTAGTGGTGGCAAAAGGGATTATCAATTCGATCCTCCTGCTACGCTACATCAAACACCGCCGACTGGTATCCCTATAGACACGTTATCTTCGCCGTTTCAGTAAAGGAGAACGATATGTTAAATGATAACAAGGAACTTAAAAACAACGAACTAAACAATAAGGAACTCCCTGAAGGAGTAACAGAACTTTCAATGGAAGATTTGGAGCAGGTTACGGGTGGAGCTGGACCAAATGTAACGGCTTATCCGGGTGGTTCCGCCGGATTAACTGATACTGTTATTAAAGAAGAGGCTGTGTTGATAAGTGCAAGTTTCGAATTAGGGATGTAACATAAATGTCAAACGATAACAGAGAGTTAAATAACAACGAACTAAACAATAAAGAACTCCCTGAAGGAGTAACAGAACTTTCAATGGAAGATTTGGAGCAGGTTACGGGCGGTAGGGTTAGATCTGCTCCAGCTGAAGATGTTATTGAAACATCTGTAAGGTAATCGGTTGGACAGGACAAAGAGGTATATAATATGTTAGAAGATAAGAAGAAAGAATTAATAACCGAAGAACTCCCAGAAGGAGTAACGGAGCTTTCAATGGAGGATTTAGAGCAGGTTACTGGTGGAAAAGGCCCTACCTCCGTGCCGATTGTGTCATTATTCCCGCCGTCCAGCGAAGAGTTGAGCGCAAATAAAGCCTAAATAAGATATATTGGAGAAATAGAAATGTCAAAAACCAAAGAAGAATTAAACGCACTGAAAAAGGAAGTTGAATCTGTAAATGAAAAAATCCGTGAACTTACGGAAGAAGAGTTGGAACAGGTTACTGGTGGATGGGAAGGTTACAAAAAGGATATTGGTTCCGACAAGAATGCTAAAGTGATTTTTAATTAAGAGTCTCCTTTAGGCGTAAATAAGAGGTAGAAATATGTTTTTCAATTCAAAAAAATTATTAGTTATAGTGACGTCAGCTGTCATGCTTCTGTCATGTGCACTTCCTGCATATGCACAGACGAATAATACAACTGCCCAAACAGATGCATTTTTTACCGGAACAGAAGAAAAGCCTGTATCTGAAGGCACGTGGAATTACGATGCTGATACTGATACATGGTCATATGCATCTACACAACCATTTAAGAATACCTGGGCATATATCACAAATCCATGGAATGACAACAAACCTTCATGGTTCCGTTTTGATGAGAATGGAAAGATGCTGACGGGCTGGCAGAAGATATACTGGAACGGAAGCTATAAGTATTTCTATTTCCATGAAGCAAAGGATGGGAAAATAGGAGAACTTTTAGTAAGTGGCATAACACCTGACGGATATACGGTTGATGAGAATGGCGTATGGACGGTAGATGGTGTCGCCCAAGAGTATTATTACCAGACATCAGGAAGTGGTTCGTCAAGACCAAAGACAATTAAAGAAGAGACCTTAACGATCAGGGACATTCTGCCGGAGGATTTCCCGACTTCGTCACACTATTGGAGAGGAGGGAGTGGTCAATACTGCTCTAAAGAGGGCGACTACCTTGTTTTCAAATGTATTGAGGGAGGAGGGTACACTCATATATGCAATTTAAGGCTCAGCGTGACTGTTGTG
>JAZRYX010000082.1:0-4299 GCA_045600945.1 Lachnospiraceae bacterium | reverse complement strand
AAATGGCGGGGAACATCCCCGCCGTAGATCGGCCCAGGCTATAAAGCCAGCCAAAATATAACATTTTCATCAGACAAATTCTAACGGTGTCTGTCGATGCTTAATTATAATGTGTAAAAATATCTTTTGTCAATCTTCATACACATCTTTTCACATAAAACACATTTTTGATGCATATAGAGGACGTTAGCATTACTTCTTCAAAGTTTTTCCGGTTATGTAATTCTGATGATATTATGAAAACAAAGCAGTCTTGATAACCCGCTCCAATATGCATCGATTAAGTAGCATATCACCATTCTAATCTAGTATTGCGTAACAACTAAATGTTTATTATCGGATATAACCTTCTGAGCTTGACTCGTGCATCTTCAGTCGTGAACTGCCAATCAATACCGCGTTGCTTCGTGTTGCGGTCAACATACCACGGCTTGAGTGATCCATTGAGAGTCTCAAGATTCGGTATTCTCTTTGAGCCTATGCACTGCCTGCCAAGAGCTGAGAGTTCGATCTCAGCAATGTTGAGCCAGCTGCCATGCTTAGGAGTGAAGTGGATCTCGAGTCTGCTTGCCAGTTCAAGCGCATGCTTTGGCTCAAAGGTCTGATAGAGGGAAGCAATCGTATGAGTGTTGAGATTATCCATTACAAGGACTACCTTCTTTGCTGAAGGATACTGATTCTCGAGGAGCCACTCGATCTTTCTTGCCCAGTCCTCTCGGGTGCGATGTTCCTCAGCGTGGGCATAACGCCATCCGTTAAGAGGTTCAGTAAACAGAAAGATAGATGCAGTTCCATTGCGTATATACTCATTGTCCTCATATTCTATCCTGCCATCCTTAGAGCGAAAGCTCTTTCTGGCATTGGCGAATAACTGAACAGGCTTCTCATCCATGCAGACTACAGGATAATCTTCGTTATATGGTCTGCTGTATACAGTGAGAACATCCTCCATCGCTGCAACGAATGCAGCATTGTGATCAGGAGGAATGCACCAGCACTTTTTCAGGTGAGGCTTAAATTCGTTTTTTTTAGAACACGAGACACTGTCATATGAGACAGTGAATCCACATAATTAAGCTCAACACATTTATCTGCAAGAAGACGTACTGTCCAGCGTTCATAGCCTTCAGGAGGATCGCTGCACGCAAGTGCTACTATGTGCGCCTCTACATCTCCGGTGACCTTGGCCGGTACAGGAGGAGTTTCGCGTTTCTTCCTGTAAATAGTAGCCTCCAGTCCACTGTTGACGTATGATGTCCTGACGTTCTGAACGGTAGTCGGAGTTGTATGGTACACATCAGCGATCTGTGCAACAGTCATTCGCTGCTTAGCATTTCGATCCGAGGCGAGCAATATATTCGCTCTTAAGATTGTTTTTGCAGATGAACTGCCCTTTGCAACGATATCGCTAAGGGTTTTCCGATCGGCATCGGTCAATTCGATAATATATTTTACTGATGGCATATGATTATCCTCCCATATTCTATTATGAGAATATCATATTGTTAACTTCCAGAACAGAATAGCCCTAAAGAAAAATCTGAATAAAAATATTTGAAAAAAGCCCGTATTTCTGCAGTTTCTCTTGCATTGGTACGGGTTTTGTGTTACACTTTCTTTAGGGCTATGTAAGCCTAAAGAAAGGAGGCATTATGTACTACGATTTTTACATCAAATTGCCTGATGCTCCGGGTAAATATTCGTATCTTAAACGTGGCGATACGACATACGTTAAGTTCGAATATGACCGTATATATGATCGCAATAAGCAGATTACTTATCCTCAAAGGGCAACAATCGGAAAGCTCTCATCGGAAGATCCGACAATGATCTGTCCCAATCAGAACTTTCTCACCTATTTTCCAAACGCAGAGCTGCCAATTACAGAATATATGACGCGCAGGAGCAGTTGTCTTCGTGCAGGTGCTTATATCGTCTGTAAGAAAATCATTCAAGATTATAAACTGGATGAAATCCTTGGAATGTATTTCAAGGAAAAGGATCTCGGCCTGTTCCTGGATCTTGCGGTTTATACGATTATTGCAGAGGATAATGCCGGACAGTATTATCCGGATTATGCGTATAATCATCCGTTGTTTACAAAGGAAATGAAGCTTTACAGTGACGCTACAGTATCTGATTTTCTTCATTCCGTTACCGCAGATCAAAGTGCCGGATTCCTAAATGAATGGAATGATTCTCGAAGCAATCGGGAGAAAATATATATTTCCTACGATTCAACGAATAAAAACAGTCAGGCTGGAGATGTGGAAATCGTTGAATACGGAAAACCTAAGATGGACATGGGCCTGCCGGTTTTCAATTATGCAGTTGGTTACGATGTGAAAAATCGTGAACCTTTATTTTATGAGAAATATCCTGGCAGCATTGTTGATGTTACACAGTTAAAACTTATGTTGAACAAGGCTCAGGGATACGGGTACAAGAACGTTGGATTCATTCTTGACAGAGGATATTTCAGCAAGCAGAACCTGGAACACATGGATCAGTGCGGTTATAGCTTTGTGATTATGGTTAAGGGAATGGCAGATCTTGTCAGTGAACTGATCCTTGAAAACAAAGGCTCATTTGAAAACAAAAGGGCATGTGACATGGATGGCTATGGTGTATACGGAAAGACTGTAAAACGCAGGCTCTATGAATCAGATAGAAAAGAACGATATTTTCATATCTATCACAACATCAGCAAAGAAGCATCTGAACGTTTACACTTTGAAGAGGATCTCAAGAAAATGCAGAAATATATGATGGAACATCAAGGCGAGGAAATTGATTTTGGTCCCAAGTTCAGAAAATACTATTATCTGCATTACGATGAAGAAGGAAAAGTATTTGTGTATCCGGAAGAAAATACAGAAGTCACAGAACGGGAACTGAATTTATGCGGATACTTTGTAATCATTACATCAAGCAGAATGACGGCGAAAGAAGCACTTCACCTTTACAAGAGCAGGGATTTTTCAGAAAAGGCATTTCGTGGAGACAAGTCCTATCTTGGTGATAAGAGTATGCGGACACACCATGTCGAATCCACATCTGCCAAAATCTTTGTGGAATTTGTGGCGATGATCATTCGAAATAAAATATATACCTGTTTGCTGGATGAAATGCATCGCATGGATAAGAAACCGAATTATATGACAGTTCCGGCAGCGATAAAAGAGTTAGAAAAGATAGAGATGACAAGGCAGACAGACGGAATATACCGACTTGATCATGCCGTTACGGCCACTCAGAAAAAGATACTGAATGCTTTCGACTTGACAGAAAAGAATATCGAATACAGGGCGGCTTGGATCAGCCAGGAATTAAAAACGGTTTCAGAAAAGGAGAAAAGAAAACATGGCACGTACTAAGAAGCAGATTGGAATGGACGGAATCAATAAACAAATCGAGGAAGCTCAGAAAGAAGTTGTTTCCACGAAAAGAAAATATGATGCCGCGACAGAACGGCTGAAAGTATTGCTTGCCAAGAGGAAAGAACTGCAAGCCGAAGAAGTGATGGACGCGATAATGAAAAGTTCCCATTCATACGATGAGATTCTACGATACATTAAATCCAGCCCGGATGAAGTAGAATAATCAAAAGCCGGTTCCTTGTTCAATAACAGGGTGCCGGCTTATTTTAGGGCTACTTTTTCTGGAAGTTGACATTATTTGCACCGTCGAATAACCCCTTGCCAATGCAACAAAAGGGGTTATAATGAGGTTATTGAAAAGGAGTTGATTATGCAATGGAAGATATGCACGAACAAATCAGAAAACTGGAAAGGGAGATTGAATCCCTGCCGATTGGATATATTTCTAAAAAGACCATTAACGGTAAAGTGCGCCGGTATCAGCAGTGGACGGAAGACGGAAAGAAAAAGAGCAAGTATCTTAACGATACGACGGCAGAAGAAATGGGAGCGCTGATTGAACATCGCCGTGAATTGCAGAAAGAAGTTAAGAGACTGAAAGCGTTATTGCCGAAGGAAAGCAATACGAAAAAAGAAGAACCGGATTTTATGTTCAAAACGCATGTCCTTATCGGGGAAGAACTCCTCAAATCCACCTTGCTGGTCGAAGGACTTCAAAAAAGAGAATGTTATACGGCTTTGGAACAGTATATCAAACAGGAGCCGACAGGAAAAGTATTCATTCTGTACGGATTGAGAAGAACCGGAAAGACAACCATGATCCGTCAGCTGATCCATGAAATGTCTCCGGATGAGTTCGACCGCACAGCGTTTATTCAGGTCAGAGCGGAAGATACCTTGGGCGATCTGAATGCGGACT
>JAZRYX010000081.1:0-28658 GCA_045600945.1 Lachnospiraceae bacterium | reverse complement strand
GTCATTTTGGATTCTTTTCCTTGCATAAAGTCTTCCGACTGACCTCCCGATTAAGGCATGAATTGCAGCCTTCAGATTAGTAAACGGAGATGATAATCCGATGGCTGCAAGAGCTGTTGGTCCTATAAAAAAGCCGGATACAACAGTATCGAACACTCCTATGATAAGTGTACAAATAGATGAAAGAGCATTCGGCACAAATAATTTTAACAGCGTATGTTCATATATAGATAATTTTTCACTAAGTGTTTTTCTGGTCATATTCTTTTACTATGTTTCCTCGTCTTACTCTAGATAATTTTGCAAAATTACTCTACGAAAATTTAGTGTTGTCATTATAGTATCAAGAAGCTCTTTCTGCTTGTCATAAAGATTCCGTCGTTTTTCTTCCGGTGTCATCTGCTCATATGGTTTTTTCTCTGTAAACATCCTGAATTCAGATACATTTTGTCATGTATAATATCAAAGCAAAATTTCAGATAAACATAGCCATATAATGTGGAATGGTAATCTTATTTTCGGCCTGTCCGACATTTCCTGCTGACAGCTTATATGCATAAGGTGGATTCCAGTCCTTCAGGAACTGATTGAGCGATACTGTACTTCCCTTTTTGCTTTTAACTTCAATCGGTATGACAGTAAGATTCTGCTCGATAAGGAATTCTATTTCCTGAGTGTTATCCGGTTTTTTTATGTAATTCAGTTTGTATCCGCGTTTAACAAGCATATCGAAAATCAGGTTTTCAAATATACCGCCTTTTGCAGGTCCTGTAAGACTCTCACTGACGAGTGAAGCCTGTGTTTGAAATCCAAACATAGCCGTAGCAAGACCTATATCAGTTGCATATATTTTAAACTGATCATTTTGCTCATATCCAGTAAGCGGTAGCTGTGGTGTCGAAACATTCAGTACCTTCTGTATCATTCCTGCATCAATCAGCCAATTCAAAGAATTCACATACTTTTTCGCACTTCCGTTTGGCTCTACAGTTTTATATTGGAACTTTGTATATTCTTTCGAAAGCTGGCGCGGTATGGAATAATAACAATCCCTGATTTTTTGACGATCTGTGATTTTTGCATACTTCTTTATATCACTCTCGTACTCCTTCAGAATAGAAAGCTGTCTGTTAAATGTTTCCTGAAAGTTGTTTGTTTCAAAGAATGTATTGACTACATCAGGCATTCCTCCCACCACAAGATATTCCCGAAGCATTTTTTCAAATTGCGAATTAATAGCTTCAGGTACCCTCGCCTTGGTAATGAAGTATTCCCTTAAAGATTCGATGGCTTTTTCATCATATCCATATGCCCATAGGAATTCTTCAAAATCTAATGAATACATGTCAACAGGAGTTTCATATCCAACGGGAATAGAAACTATCTCTTTATAATGAAGACCAAGCAGCGATCCTGACGAAATTACATCATATTTATCATCTATGGCAAGAAATTTTATTGCCGTTCTGGCATTGGGGCAATGCTGTATTTCATCTAAAAAAATAAGTGTGTCATGCTCGATAAACTTAACACTCGGAACCTGCAGAGAAATTCTTTTGTAAATCTCCGTAGCGGTCAAATCTCCGTCAAAAATAGTCGTATACTCCGGATGCTCATAAAAGTTAATCTCTATTACGCTCTGGTAATTATCGTTTGCAAATTGACGTATAATATACGACTTTCCAACCTGTCTGGCTCCTTTTACCAGAAGGCATTCCTGATGTTTTTTTGATTTCCACTCAAGAAGAGTATCGTAGATTTTGCGTTTTAACATATCTATTCCTCCCACGTACTTATTATTATACGCATAGATAAGATTATCGTCAAGAAAAGCACCGCGAATTTGACAAGCCTTTGAGCAGTAAATGCTACGAATCTGACAATATTATTGTTCGTTTTTGCCAAAACGCCTGATTTCGGATTTGCAACAAAAAAACGGCCTTTATAACCATACTGTTTTCAATGGATTGCCCTTGACAGAATAATACCAAATCTATTATCATTCAGCAGAGTAAAAGATGATTCGTATACTATCATTACACATATAAAGGATTTACAGATATGGGAAAGAAAACATTAACCCAAAAGCAGGAATTACTTGCTGTAATCGCAATAAGTATATATTTGTTTTTTATCGGAGTTAACCGTGGAGGAATTCAGCTTGTTATTGCTGATATTTCAAGCCTTTTCGATATAGGAACAGAAGGCATAGGCCTGCTCGCGGCACTTCAGCAGATACCGCCTCTCTTTATGCCGTTTTTAATGGGCATGGTGGCAGATAAAATAGGAAAGAAGCCCGTAGTCATCGGTTTTATCGTGATATTCGCAATAGGATGTCTGATTTGCGGAAACGCATCCGGGCTTGTTATGTATATTGTCGGAACATTGGTATATAAATCAGGAAGTACGGTTTCGGAAAATGTTGCAACGGCAGTTCTCGCCGATCTCGATGAAAACAAAGGCATGCAGTATATAAACCTGTCTCAGTTTATGTTCTCTCTCGGGGCAGCAGCAGGTCCTATCGCACTGGAGTTCTGCAGTTCACACTTCAATACGGGCTGGAATTTTATTTTCTATACCAGCATCGTATTTTTTATCATAATGGCACTCGTTCTGGTTTTGGTAAAATTTCCGAAAAATCCGGAGAAACCTACCATACAATCAACTAAAGACAGTACATCAAAAACCCGTGGTAATGCATTTTTAAAACCGATTATAGTGATCCTTGCCATTGCTATGTTCTGCATCATCGGAATGGAGATGGGATACGGTAACTTTATTGATTCCTTTATAGATCACAAATTCAGCAATAATTCTACCAGTGCCATGACGCTTTCGGCATTCTGGGTTGGAATGGCCATTTCGAGACTTATTTTCAGCTTTGTTGAGTATAATGCTGTCAGATCCCTCAAAATATGTTTTGCTGCTTCAGCTATCTTTATGGCTCTGCTGACATTTGTTAAGAGCCCTACATCAGCTATCATAGTCAGTGGGCTGGTAGGTTTCGCCTACGGCCCGACATGGTGCACAATCAATGCTCTGGCAGCTTCTAATTCAGAGGGTAATTCAGGTACCGCTGTCGGACTGATGTCCGTAGCAAGCGGCATTGGTGGTATACTCATTCCAAGTGTCATGGGCTTCATTGCCGGTAAATCGACTGTAACTGCAGCTATTTGGACTCTCGTTGTAATTGCAGCTCTCGGCGCTCTGGTCTGCCTGACACTAAAATCACACAGACCGGAAGGTACATTCACCGGTGATGAACTTCAGTGGCCGGGGAAAAAGCAATAATCACACTTCCATCCATCTGCCCATATCTTCCGATTCATAGCAGCGCTGCATGACTTTCTGTATGTACGCGCTTTCTGCAAATGATGGTGATGCCGCCACTCCTTTATCTACACAATCGATAAAGTTATAAAGGCAAGCCACATGTGCTCGCAGAAATCCCATTGAGTTTTTCGGCGACGGGAAGTGCCCACCCGGCTCCGGGTATTTCTGATGGCAGCTAATGCGCGTAAATCCTGCATCTCCGCCGAGTTCTCCGTCCGGAACCGTTGCATTATAGAAATACAGATAACCCGGTTCCATGGTGCTGAACTTTATCGCACCTTTCTCTCCGCGTATATCGATATTGAGTTCATCATCCGATCCGGTCGCTATCTTACTTACAAAAACTTCCCCGTTGGAACCATCCTTCATTTTTACAAGAGTCAGTGCCGCATCCTCACCGTCAATATCTATCATATTTCCGTCTTTATCAGGCCTCTGCGGGTAAAAGATGTCTTTTATCGTAAACACCTCCTCATACTCTCCCAGCAGATGGTATACAAGATCAAATGCATGCGCTCCGAGATCCAGCAGCACGCCTCCACCACCATACTCCTTCTGCTGTTTCCATCCGACAGTCTTCATCGGATCACAGCCTGACGAATGCAGGTATTCACATCTGAAATGATAAATGTTCCCGATCCGCCCTTCTTCAATGAGCTGCTTTGCTCTCATAATCGCCGGATAGAATCTGCACTGCAATGCAACCTGTGTGATCTGGTTCGGATAATTCTCAAGAGCTCTGAGTATTTCCCCGCTCTCGTCGGCATTTGCAGTAAGAGGTTTATCGCAATAGACATTCTTGCCGGCTTCGAGTGCACGTAATATGTAGTCTTTATGCGAATTATTGGGTGTGCATATGCTTACGATGTCGATGGACAGGTCATTGAAAATATCGTCTGCCTGATCCGTGGCGAACTCAAACCCCTGCTCATCGCGCGCCTGTTCTGCGATTGCGATTCTTCGTGTGCATATGCCACCGAGTTTCACGGTGTACGGCAGATTCTGATAGAAAAGAGGAATGGTTTTATAACCCAGCGTGTGAGTCTTTCCCATGAATCCGTATCCGATTATTCCTATCTTATGCTCTCTCATGACTACCTCCTTACTGATCCTTTTTCTGGCAAAACACAATTCCTATCACACAAAAAACATCATCACCTGTTAAGAAAAATCTATGGTGATGATGCATGATCTTATTGTCCGTATGAATCGTAAAGCTTAAGTACTTCGGCAAGCGGTCTTACTCCTTCGATAGATCCGACTTCGCTCAGTGATGCGGCTGCTGTGCATGCGCCAATTTTGAGTGCTTCTGGCATACCAAGCTCTTTTTCAGCTGCATAGAGAACTCCCGCACAGAAAGCATCTCCCGCACCTGTGCTTCCTTTGATGAATCCCTTCGGAAGTGAAAGGCTCTTACTTTCATAATAAGTTCCGTTCTCATCAAGTCCCGCTCCAAGTTCAGGACAATGTATGACTGCCCATGTTCCTACTCCAAGTTCTTTCAGTTTTAAAAGTGCTGCCTTGAAATTTACAGTATGCAATGTTCCGTCAGCATCGCGAAGAGTAATACCCGTTACGTTCTGCGCCTCAAGTTCATTGATTACACAATAATCCGTGTATTTAAGTGCCGGTGTAACGATCTTTCTGAAACGTTTCTCTGCTTCTTCGCCTGCCTCGGAGATGACATCGATGGATGTCTTTATTCCCATCTTCTGAACTCTGTTAAGAAGTCTTGCCATCTTTGTTCCGTATTCCGGATCATCGGCATCAAGCGCCGGCATGAGGAGCAGATATCCGATATGGAATATATCCGCATCCAGTTTATCAAATGCGATATCATCTTCACAGAAATCGGCATACGGTCCTTCGCACTCAAAGAAAGTCCTGGTTCTGTCACTCAAGTCATTCATAACTATGCTGAATGCACTTGTTCCCTTCTGAATCATCATGGATGTATCGACATTCGGGAATCTCCTAAGCTGGTCCATCATTATCGTTCCGAAGGTGTCATTTCCGACTACTCCGCATGCCTGCATTTTAACCGACGGATCCAGTATGGCGATATCAAGGCCGGTGTTGCACAAACTGCCTCCGGTAGCATTTTCCACAGGCGGAACTATATGCGCGAGTTCACTTTTTCCGGGATATTCACTTACCGAATACATAGAATCAACGCACATATATCCTGCACAACATATACCTTTATTCATAGTTTCTTTTCCCTTCTTATTATTTATTCCTTCCTGTATAACCGGGGGATTCTTACCCCATACTCTCTGTGATGATACTCAACGGCCGAGTTGGGCGCGGTTGTTTGGATTATCTGTAATATAGAGCGATAGGAAATTGTACGGATCGTCAAAGTCGGCATTCCAGTTGGTCATAGACATCTCATAATTTCCGTTTGATTCCTCTCCGAGAAAAACTGCCCATTCACGACTCGATAATGAAAGATTGATTCCTATACGAGCCAGATCCGCCTGCAGTGCAACTGCATTTGCTTCATTGCTTGCATTTGAAGCATACAGGTATTCTATCGTAATCGGGTTTTTCAGTTTACCGTTGTTCCCAAATTCAAATCCTATTGACTTCAGCATCTCTCTTGCCTTGTCCAGATCCGGCTGCCGATTGTAATACCCTCCCGCTTCCGGATATGAGTATCCTTCCGTTTCAGAAAACCTCTTGCCCGTACCGTCTGACATTCTCTGCGGTACATAGGTTCCGCAGGTCACTCTGTTCCCGGAGCCTACAACATCCACCATGAACTGGCTGTCTATAGTCCAGCGTATCGCCTTTCTGAATGTCGCTGCCTCTTCCTTTGTCATCCCTGCAAACAGCGGGCTTTTGACATTAAACATAATACTCGAACTTGCATTTTTCTCACAAAGATGAAATTCAGGGCTGTTTATTACCGTTGGAAGTACATCAGATGGAACCTTATCCAGAATAACTGCTATTGAGTCGGAAAGATATGCTGAATAGGCAGATGCCGAATCTGCTGTAAGCATCATTATGACTGATTCCGTCTTAACATTATCCGCGTCATAATAATACGGATTCTTCTTTAATACTATTTTTTCATTGTGTTTCCACTCGTCTACAACAAACGGTCCGTTGGATATTACAGGTCCTTCCGTTGCCCAGGCAGATGGGTTAATTACTTTCCCTGATGCATCCTTATATCCGGACGCCTCTTCAACCTGTTTTTTCTGAACAGGTGTATAAGATGAATGACAGCAGAGTTGCGGGAAATACATCGTAGGATTCGATAGTCTTACCGTCAAGATCTTGCCATCATCAGATGCCTTTACATCCAGATCATCCGGATATCCGCTGATACAGTCATACATATTGCCATATTCAAAAGCATTGTTTGATGCTGCTGCTCGCTTCCATGAATACACGAAATCCTCCGCACTGAATTCTGATCCGTCTGACCATTTAAGTCCGTCACGCAAGGTAAATTCATATATCAGACCATCATCTGATACTGTATAGGATTCTGCCAGATCCGGTAAGATATTTCCGTCTGCATCCTTTCTTAAAAGGCGGGCATAAGTATTTTGCACAATTTGAGAAATATCAATAGTTGTATTGGCAACAGGATCAAGTTTTGTCACTTCCGAGCACAAACAGACTCCTATATTCTCTGTATCCCTGCCATCTATATATGCCAGGTCCACATTGCCATCATTGGCAAATTCAACGCCTGTAATATATGTTTTGACGAGCATATATGATTTACCGCTTGTAATCGGTGCGATAGCACCCGTATCAATAAGCATATCCTCTGCTTTGTGCAGAATAAGTGCTCTCTTTACAGGATCCGTTTCCCTTGTACTTTCTGCAAGGAGTTCATCATATCCGCTCCAGTCTATTTTCTCCACAACTCCTTTTGTGCCGGTTCCCGGAAGTCTGTCCTGATTTGTGCCGCATGCCGAAAGTGAAAATGCAAGAACTAAAGCAATGGTCAGGGCGATAATTCTTTTACAAATCTTATTCAACTACCATCCCTCCCTTCAGTATCTCTTCTGCTCTCAGGCAGGCCACCTGATGACCGTTTCCCATATCTTTAAGTTCAGGTTTTATCTGTGAGCATATGTCTGTACAGTATCTGCATCTTGTTCTGAACGGACAGCCTGACGGCACATTGACCGCACTGGGCACCTCTCCTTCAAGAGGGATACGTTCTGTTTTCTTATCAACATCCGGAGTGGCAATCGCAGACAGAAGCGCCTGTGTATACGGATGCACCGGTCTTTCATATAAATCATCGGTCTTTGCGATTTCAACTATGTGTCCCAGATACATAACCGCGATACGATGTGCTATATACCGCACGGTAAGCAGATCATGTGTTATAAACAGATAAGCAATATTATTCTTTTCCTGTATATCACCGAACATATTGATAATCTGTGCTTTTATAGAAACATCCAGTGCCGACACAGGTTCGTCACATACCAGAAGTTTAGGTTTGAGTGCAAGCGCTCTGGCGATACCGATTCTCTGGCATTGACCTCCGGAAAACTCATGCGGATATCTGAATGCCAGATGACGATGTATCCCCACTTCATCCATCAATTCGTATACCCGTGTTTCAATATCTTTTTCTTCACAGATATGACAGACTCTCAAGGGCTCCGCTATAATATCAAAAACCGTCATACGCGGATTAAGTGCTGACAGAGGATCCTGAAAGATCATCTGCATGTCCGTATAATATCTGTCGTATGCCTCATCTGTAAGTTCTTCTCCGTTGTAGTATATTTTCCCGTCTGTAGCAGGTATGATATGAATAAGAGTCTTTCCCAGCGTGCTTTTTCCACAGCCCGACTCTCCTACCAGCCCGACAGTCTCGCCCTCATGCAATTCCAGAGAAATATCATCGACAATCTTCTTATCCTTCTTTTTAAAGAAACCGCCGGATTCAGAATAATACTTCTTTATATGCTCTGCCCTAAGTATAACCTTGTCAGTCATTTGCGGCCTCCTTTGGTGCATAATTCATCCAGCACCATGCCTTATGTGTTTCGCTCAATTCGATTTCCGGAGGAAACTGCTCTGCGCATATTTCCATCGCATGTTTGCACCGCGGACAGAATGCACATTCATTTGTAAATGCTGAGCGGTTCGCCGGTACTCCCTCAATCGGTACAAGCCTCTTTCCCGGAACTGCACCCGGAACTGCAGCAATAAGTCCTTTTGTATATTCATGAGCAGACTCCTTGAATATCTCGCGGGCCGTCCCCATTTCACATATACGACCTCCGTACAGAACGACAACATTGTCACACAGATTTGCAACTATACCAAGATCATGTGTGATCATAATCGTCGTCATATTGTGCTCTTTAGTCAGCTTTTTGATAAGCTCAAGTATCTGGGCCTGAATCGTTACATCCAGAGCCGTCGTTGGTTCATCAGCAATCAGTATATCCGGCGCACCGGCAAGTGCCATCGCTATAACTATACGCTGTCTTCGTCCGCCTGAAAGTTCATGAGGGTACTGGCGAAGCCTTCTTTTTCCGTCACTGATGCCCACTTCTTCAAGCAGTTCGATAATATACTCATCGGCATTGGAGATGTCAGGTCTATGCAGTCTGATTACCTCTCGTATCTGATCTCCTATCGTAAACACCGGATTAAGCGTAGTCATGGGATCCTGAAAAATCATAGCTATTTTACCGCCGCGTATTCTTCGCATCTGCTCATCTGTATATTCGAGCAGATTATCTCCGTCCATCATGATACGGCCTTCGGTTCTTCCGTTCGGTCCGAGCAGACGCATAACCGAAAGCATAGTAACACTCTTTCCGCTGCCCGATTCACCTACAACTCCAAGTATCTTTCCCCTCTCTGCACCGAAAGTAATCCCGTTAAGAACAGGACTGACCTTGTTCTCTATTCTGCTGTAAAATCCTGTGTGGAGGTTCTCTACATACAATGCGTAGTCTTTCATAGTATCGCCCCCTTACTGTTTCTGTTTCGGATCGAATGCATCACGAAGCGCATCGCCGAAAAGATTAAAGCTCAGTACTATAAGTGCAATCATAAGAGCCGGGAAAAATAGCTTATAAGGATAAAGCTGCATGCTGCTTCTTGCAGCATTTGCGAGTGCTCCCAGACTCGGCATGGGTGCCTGAACACCAAGTCCTACAAAACTCAGATAACTCTCGGTAAATATTGCCGAAGGTATCTGCATCGTTGCCGAAATAAGTATGATGCTGATGCAGTTCGGAATAATATACTTGGAAATCATTCTTGATGTAGGCGTCTTTATCATCCTGGCAGCCTTAACATAATCCTGCTCTCTGATACTAAGTATCTGCCCTCTTACCAGACGTGCCATACTTACCCAGTAAAGTAGTGCAAATACCAGAAAAAGGCTTACCATATTGGCACCGAGTTTGCTCAGAATTCCACTGCTGTTTTTCGGGAATACCGAACCGATTACCATACTTAAAAGTATTACAAGCAACATATCCGGAAGAGAATATATGATATCGACTACTCTCATCATAATCATATCGACCCTGCCTCCTGCAAGTCCCGATATGGATCCGTAAAGTGACCCTATTACTAAAACTATGATGCTTGCAAAAACACCTATGAAAAGCGAAATCCTAGTTCCGGTCATAACACGCGCAAAATAATCCCTGCACAATTCGTCAGTCCCGAAAATATGCGGAAATATTTTTGCTCCGTCTGCCATAGCCGCTATCTCTCTTTCAGAGTATGTGAATGGCAGAAGGTTTTTTGCCGTAATATCTCTTACCCCGTTGATAGTAAGAATCTCATCGTAATCATAAGGGCAAAAAAATGCCGACGTCAAAACCAGAAGCAGTACAAAAACAATAATTCCTAAAGCCACCATTCCAACCGGGTTTTTTCTGAATTTCATCAGTGCATCCCTGATATAAGTCGAATGAGTGGCAATTTTTTCTGTGCTTTGTTTCTCTTCTTCAGTAAGATTGCGGAATTTTGATAAATCAACCTGTGTACTGAGGAAGTTCTTTTTTGGATAATTTGTCTTTTCCATATACCCTCCTTACAGCTTGATTCTCGGGTCTACAACCTTATAAAGAATGTCGCTTAATAATGTTATGAAAATAATTATGGCAGCAAGAAAAATTGTTGTACCCATAATCAAAGTGTAGTCACGATTCGTAATACCGTTAACAAACTGATAGCCAAGTCCACCTATTGTAAATACTGTTTCAATAACTACACTTCCTGTCAGGATCCCGGCAATCATCGGTCCTATATATGTGATGATAGGGATAGAAGCATTTCTGAAACCATGTTTGAAAATGACCCGCCATTCTTCAAGACCTTTTGCTCTCGCTGTACGTATATAGTTCTGCCCGAGCACATCCAGCATACTTGATTTTGTATAACGCACAATATTGGCCATCGGAAATACCGCAAGAGATATAACCGGCAGGATATAATTCGGATCCTCCGGTGACCATGCACTTACCCATTTCAGTTTCAGACAGAATATAAGCAAAAGCACCGATGCCACGACAAAGCTAGGTACAGAAACAATAACAGAAGTAATAGTAACGATCAGACGATCCGGCCACCTGTTAACATATGCTGCTGCAATACATCCCAGTATAAGCCCTGAAATGATGGCAACAACAGCTGCCCAAAGTCCGATTTCTGCAGAAACGTTGAATGAATCCAGTATCGTGTCCGTAACATTACGCCCGGTCTTGATTGAAACTCCGAAATCCCCCTTTAAGAGATTTCCGATGTACATGAAAAACTGTTCTCCCAGCGGTTTATCCAGATTATAGCGTTCCATAAGGACTGCTTTTACCTCGGGACTCGGTGCCTTATCGGCATCAAATGGCCCTCCAGGTATCGCATTCATTGCAAAAAATGTGATAGCGATGATGCAAAACATCGTCACCACAGCAAGCAGTATTCTCTTTAGAAAATATTTCAGCATATTCCCCCTTCTCTACATAGTCAAAATATATATGTATCACAAATTTATACATCCTCCGCCCTGCGGATTGATCTTAAGAACTTTGCATGCGCCTTCACCAAGCGCATCTTCCATGCGATTCTTGAATGAATCCAGCATGTCATCCGGAACAAATGCAAGGATAGTACCTGCAAATCCGCCGCCGTTGACACGCACTGCACCTCGTCCGTCTAAGAACTGCCATGCCAGCTGCAATGCGACTGCCATTTCCTGATGCTCCTTCTGTCCGTTTATAATGACGTTTTGAAGCAATCTCCACGAGGACTTTCCCGACTCACTCGCATTCCTGAGGAAAGTGTCAAAATCACCGTTTTTCAGTGCTTGTGACTGAATCTTAACTCTCTTATTCTCATTGAAGACATGGATAGCACGAAGAATGGCTCTGTCTCCTGCTGCTTTTCTTACTTCGTCGAGGCGGTCATAAAACTCTGCTTCATCGACATCTCTCAAAAACTCTTTCCCGAGTGCTCTGCAAGCATTTTTAAGATCTGTCGTAATGCCCGCATACTCTCCGTCCAGATGGGCGTGGCTTGCACCCGAGTCAATCACACATACGGAATGTCCCGACTTTGAAAAATCAAACTCAAGCTTCTCAACCACCGGATGTGCCGGATCTTTAAAATCTATTCCGATGAAATTTCCTGCCGAGCATGCCGTCTGGTCCATAAGTCCGCACGGTTTTCCGTAAAAGTTATTTTCACTCCACTGTCCTATCTGTGCGAGTTCCACGGAATCACATTTATCATCAAAGAAAATATGATTTATCAGATTGCCGACCATCACTTCAAATGATGCCGATGAGCTCAAACCGCTTCCGGGCAGTACTTCGGATGTTACATACAAATCGAAGCCCTGAACCTGCGCGCCTCTTTTAACAAACTGATATACTATACCGGCAACAAGTGCATCCGATGTTCCTTTCATCTTTTCATATGATTCAAGTTCATCGATATTTATACTACAGCCTGTGTGTCCTTCGGATACCATATTGATTTCACGGGTTCCGTTAAGTGCTGCCCAGCCACGTGTTTCAAGATTGATAGCCGCTGCCATGACGCATCCGTGCTGATGGTCAGTATGATTCCCGCTTACTTCGATTCTTCCGGGTGCCGTAGCTAAATATTCCGGTTTTCTGCCAAATGTACTTTTGAAATCCGTCATAGAACTACCTCCTAAAAATCCTGGAAATTAATGATACGATAATTATCACCAGTATTACCGGCCAGAATATTCTGAGCAGTCCGATTCCTGCTAACAGAATAAGGGCAAGAATACCGAGAACAACGATTACTATCATGATAATTCTAAAAGTCGATTTGGCGGTGCCTCCGACTTTATTAAGCGTTTCTTCTTTTCTGGCTCTGTTTTCTTCTTCCTTCTTCTGCTCCTCAAACGATTTTCCTTTATACTCTCTGCCCTGAGCAAATGTAGTCGGATCGCCGTCAGGAGTATCATAAGCCGTATAAGTCTTTGTTCCTTCGGCAAAAATATCTTTATACCCTTCTGCCTGAAGAATAGAATTGGCAATAAATCTGGGTTCGCCGAGTTCTCCTATAACTTCTGTTTCGGTTCTTCCTTTTGTGATTTCTATACTGATATAATCGTTATAGAAAACTCTGTTTTCTTCGATAAGCTTATCCGATCCGCTTGCTGAAAGTGCTGCGGCAAGTCCATCCAGGAACTCCTGTCTTGTCATACATACTCCTCAAATTCTTTTTTGATTTTTTTGTAATCAGGTATATATGTTCCCACCAATTCCCAGAAATCCCGGGAATGATTCATATATCTTAAGTGTGAAAGTTCGTGCACCACGAGATAATCAACCAGGCGCTCCGGCATGACAAAAACTTTCCATGTAAATGCCAGATTTCCTTTGGCAGAGCAGCTTCCCCATCTGGTGCTGGTATCTTTTATGGTGATTCGCTTATATGTTACTCCGATTTTCTGCGCCCAGCCGTTAACTTTGTCTGTAAAGAGCTTTCTTCCTGCGTCCGACATCCATGTGGTATTATCCTGTTTTACTTTTTCCCAGTTATTTTCGTCATGCCTGTCTTTTCGCGCCAGCATTTTCTTTTTGCTTTTTATGATCCAGTCGTAACGCTCTCTCACAAACTCTTGCGCTGCCGCATAGGTCACCCATACGGGTATACGTACTTCAACAGATCCGTTGCGATCTATCACTATACCCATCGTTTTTCTGCGTCTGCACTTGACTATTCTGTATTCTAACTCGTCTTCTGTTGTCATTTCAGATCTTGTGAATGAAAAGTCCGCTTCTTAATTTCGGTTCGAACCATGTTGATTTCGGCGGCATAAGTTTTTTCTCGTCAGCTACCGCAAGCAGCTCTTTCATCTGGGTCGGGAACATTGAAAATGCTACCGCAAATCCGCCCATATCAACGAGTCTTTCCAGTTCCTTATCTCCTCTGATTCCTCCTACGAAAGAGATTCTTTCATCTCTCTTCGGATCTTTGATCCCGAGTATCGGATCCAGTACCAGTGTCTGAAGTCTGCTGACATCCAGTCCATCAACCGGGTCGCTGTTTCTGTACTCCGGTTTGAGAACCAGATAATGCCAGCTGCCATCAAGGTACATGCCTACATGATTTTTTCTCATGACACGTATCTGTTCGAAATCGTAGTACTTGCCGATGGCTTCCTTAAACTGGCTGATAGTCATACCGCTTAAGTCTTTTACCACACGGTTATACGGAAGTATTCTGAGTTCTTCATCTGCAAAAAGAACGCTGAGGAAGAAATCACTTTCCGGATCCGGCTCTGCCTGACACGGAGCATTATTTATCTGTTCACGTTTTTCAAAGCCGACCTTTACTGCACTTGCCGCACGATGATGTCCGTCTGCTATATAGATTTCGTTGATACCCCTAAACGTATCTTCTATCTCTTTTGTATATTTATTTTCAATCTTCCAGACACGATGAGTGATTCCGTCATCGGTAGTAAAGTTGTAGATCGGTTTCCATTCCTTGCTTTCACTGATGATGGCATCGAGCGTATCATTTTTTCTGTAAGCAAGAAATATAGGACCTGTCTGTGCTCCGAGAGTCCTGATGTGATTTATTCTGTCCTGCTCTTTTGCCGCAAGTGTGTTTTCATGTTTTTTGATGACACCGTTTGCATAGTCATCTATTGAACAGCATGCTACGATGCCTGTCTGTTTTCTTCCGTTCATTGTGAGCTCATAGATGTAATATGCATCATCATTATCCTTAATGAAGATTCCTTCATTTATTTCCCTGATCAGCATGGCTTTAGCCGTTTCGTATGCTTTCTCACTGTACATATCAAAATCATCGTCATACTGAGTCTCAGGTCTGTCGATATTAAGGAAAGAATATGGCTTTCCTTTAACTGCTTCTTTTGCTTCTTTCCTGCTATATACGTCATAAGGGAGTGCAGCTACTTCTGCTGCAACTCCCTCATTTGGTCTTATACATTTGAATGGTTTTACTCTGGCCATTATTTTACTATCCTAACCCTTCTCATACCTTTGATGCCATTAAGCGCCTCCAGTGCTTCATCCGTAATCCTCTCATCAAGATCGATAAGCGTATATGCGAATTTCTCACGGCTCTTGTTGTAAAGGTTTGCTATGTTGACATTCTCTCTACTCATCGTGCTTGTGATATTGCTCAACATACCCGGGATGTTTTCATGAAGACACGCTATCCGGCTTTCTGTCTTGCATACTCCCGCATCAAGATCCGGGTAATTCACACTGTGCTTTATATTTCCGTTGTCCAGATAGTCCTGCAGTTCTTCCACTGCCATGATCGCACAGTTATTCTCGCTTTCTTCCGTAGAAGCTCCGAGATGCGGTGTAACTATACAGTTTTTCATGTTTACAGTCCTGGCATTGGGGAAATCCATGACATATTTTGCAACTTTCCCGGACTCAAGCGCCTCTGCCATCGCGTCATCATCAACCAATGTATCTCTTGCATAATTGAGAATGTAGACGCCGTCTTTCATTTTTTCGATGGCTTCTTTGTTTATCATTCCTCTGGTCGACTCCATAGCCGGTACATGGATCGTGATATAATCACAGGTCTCATATACCTCTTCTATTGTTTCACAGTGCCTGATCTCTGTACGGAGATTCCATGCGGCACCTACCGAAATATATGGATCATATCCATATACATCCATACCCAACTGCCATGCCGTATTTGCAACCATGACACCTATGGCTCCGAGTCCGATAACTCCGAGTTTCTTGCCTTTGATTTCCGTTCCCGCAAATGCCTTTTTTGCTTTTTCTGCATCCTTGGTTACTGTGGGATCATCGGCATTATTTTTTATCCACTCGATACCTCCGGCGATATCGCGGCTTGCAAGCATGAGTCCTGCTACGACAAGTTCTTTAACTCCGTTGGCATTGGCACCCGGTGTGTTAAATACTACTATCCCTTCCTCCGCGCATCTTTCAAGCGGGATGTTGTTGACTCCTGCACCTGCACGTGCAATCGCTCTTAAGCATCTCGGAAATTCGTATTCCTTCATCTCCGCGCTGCGGACAAGTATGCCCTGCGCCTCGTCAGCATTTTCCGTAATCGTATATCCGCTGCGAAGTTTTTCAAGTCCGATCGGTGAAATCTGATTCAGACACAGTACCTTTCTATCTTTCATGTTCCTTCTCAAACTCCCTCATGAATTTTACGAGTGACTCAACACCCTCTTTCGGCATAGCGTTGTATATGCTTGCGCGCATTCCGCCTACCGTACGATGTCCTTTGAGATTCTCAAATCCCGCTTCTTTTGCTGATTTGACAAACTCAGCATCCAAAGCTTCGTCTCCTGTGATGAACGGAACATTCATCAGAGACCTTGAATCTTCACGAACAGTACCTTTGAACAGTTTCGACTGATCAAGGTAATCATAAAGGATCTTTGCCTTTTCTTCGTTTCGCTGTTTCATGACTTCAAGTCCGCCCATCTTCTTAAGCCACTTGAAGACTTTTCCGCATATATAAATACCATAACAAGGAGGGGTATTATACATTGATCCTGCATCTGCATAAATCTTATATCTGAGCATGGTCGGTGTTCCCTCAAGGACATCATCCGTAATCAGATCTTCGCGAATAACAGCGATGACTACACCTGCGGGTCCTACATTTTTCTGGACTCCACCGTAAAGCATGCCGTACTTGCTTACATCAACAGGTTCCGATAAGAAACATGATGACTGGTCGGCCACAAGAATCTTACCTTTTGTATTCGGAAGTTTATGATACTTTGTTCCGTAGATGGTATTATTCTCACAGATATAGACATAGTCTGCATCAGCATCTATCGGAAGATCCGAGCAATCCGGAATATAAGAGAATGTCTTATCTTCGCTGCTTACGACTGCATGTGCTTCTCCGTAAATAGAAGCTTCCTTCCATGCCTTCTTGGCCCACTGTCCGGTAATGATATAATCTGCGACACGGTTCTTCATAAGATTCATCGGAACCATGGCAAACTGTGTACTTGCACCTCCCTGCAGAAACAGAACCTTGTATTCATCCGGAATACAAAGTAACTGTCTTATATCAGCCTCGGCTTCGTCTATTATATCCTGAAACATTTTTGAACGATGGCTCATCTCCATGACTGACATACCACAGCCGTGATAATCCATCATTTCCTCAGCCGCCTCCTTCAGTACTTCCTCGGGAAGTACTGCCGGTCCGGCACTGAAGTTATAAACTCGACTCATTTGCTTGCCCTTCCATCAATGCCTAAATTATATCCGTCAGGAGTTGTCTTGTTATACCACATTGATCCGAGTACGGGATCCATGTAATACCATGATCCGTCCTGCTGAATCCAACCGACCTGCATATATGAATCTGCGCCAAAGTAATACCACTCTTTGTGGATCCTTCTCCATGCGCATGTAACAAATGTTCCGTCTGGAAGTCTGAATCTCCATCCCTTTTCATCCTGAATCCAGTCTCCTGCGCTTTCAGCTGCCTCTGCTGCTTCAAGATTAGCCTTGGCTTGTTCGTCTGAAAGAGAGATTTCTTCCGACTCGGCCCAATCACCCTTTACTTCGGGATCCATCTTGTGAACACCTCTGACTTTGACCTTGTATGATCCGCCCTTTGTAAGATACTGTGAGATGTTGAACTCCGTTCCTGCTACAGGAGCTGCTGTAACATAATTCCCGTTTCTGAATACACGCACTTCGTAACTGCCTACGTTACCGAGCGGCTCCCATGTTGCTTTCCCGTCTTCCGAAAGCTTGATATCTTCAACTTCTGAAACAGCACGTTTTACCTGATCAACAGTAACACCGACAACAAGAACAGTTGATGAATCCTGTCTTTTAGCTGATTTATAAGTACATCCCTGTAGCTTTATCTGACTGGCTTTTGTGATATTGAAGTAATATCCTTCTTTTGCTTCAACATAGATATTCATTTCAGGATTGGCACCGTTATTCCATACCCGTTCCTGATTTGTGATCTCATACTGTCCCAGGGAATATCCTGTTCCGCTGGCCTGTATATCTATTCCGCTCTCATCGTCCGGGTCTTCCTGCTCATATTCCGAATATGATACTTTAATGGTTACGGATTTGATAGCTTTATTTGCTGCAAAACCGACAAATGCCATACAGATTATCATCGTCAGTGTGGCTAATGAAAACATTAAAGTTTTTACTCTTTTCATACTATCCTCCTTGCAGAATATATTCCATTATAGTTTAGCACAAAATTATACCATATAAAAGGCTGTTATCCCTTTCTAAATTCTTGCGGTTATCCAAATTTTTTGTTAAAATAAATTAGTTTGGTTAAAAACCGGACATCGAACCATGAAAATTTTATAAGGAGGTGCTCCTGTGTCACAAAGTTTATTAACAATTGTGGCTGCGGTTGTAGTGGGCATCATCTGTTTCGTAATAGCTTGGTTTTTGTCCAAGAATAAGACTAAAAAGGACATTGACAATAAAGTAGGATCTGCAGAAGCCAGATCAAGGGCGATAATAGATGAAGCAATGAAGGCCGCGGAAGCAAAAAAGCGTGAAGCCTTACTCGAAGCTAAAGAAGAAAACCTTAAGACCAAGAATGAACTTGATAAAGAGGTTAAGGAAAGACGGGCAGAGCTTCAGCATTATGAAAAGCGAGTATTACAGAAAGAAGAAAATCTTGATAAGAAGCAGGAATCTCTTGAAAGAAAAGAGGAATCTCTTCAGGCCCGTGAAGGCAATTTAGCTAAAAAGAGCCAGGAAGTTGAAGATCTCTACCGTCAGGGAGTAGCAGAACTCGAAAAGATCTCGGGTCTTACAACTGAGCAGGCCAAGGAATTATTGCTTCAGACTATTGAAGAGGATGTTAAGCATGACAAGGCCAAACTTATCAAGGAACTGGATACTGAGGCTAAGGAAGAGGCAGCTAAGAAAGCCAAAGAATATGTAGTCACAGCCATCCAGCGTTACGCAGCAGATAATGTAGCAGAATCCACAGTATCTGTAGTCCAGCTTCCGAATGACGATATGAAGGGCCGTATCATAGGACGTGAGGGTCGTAATATCAGAACCATCGAGCAGATGACAGGTGTTGAGCTCATCATCGATGATACACCTGAAGCAGTCGTTCTCTCCGGATTTGATCCCGTAAGGCGTGAGATCGCAAGAGTTGCTCTTGAGAAGCTTATCGTTGACGGACGTATCCATCCGGCCAGAATCGAAGAAACAGTTGAAAAAGCACGTAAGGAAGTTGAAGCAGTTATTAAAGAAGCCGGTGAGGCAGCAGCTCTTGAAGTAGGTGTTCACGGACTTCATCCTGAGATAATCAAACTTCTCGGTCGTATGAAATTCAGAACAAGCTATGGTCAGAATGCACTCAAGCATTCGATGGAAGTTGCACAGATAACCGGACTTTTGGCATCAGAGGTCGGAGTAGATGTACGACTGGCCAAGAGAGCAGGACTTTTACATGACATCGGAAAATCCATCGACCACGAAGTCGAGGGTTCACATGTACAGTTGGGTGCAGACATTTGCCGTAAGTACAAAGAGAATCCTATCGTTATCAATGCCGTTGAGTCACATCACGGTGATGTTGAGGCTGAAAGTCTCATCGCCTGTCTCGTAAATGCGGCTGATGCAATCTCGGCAGCAAGACCGGGTGCAAGACGTGAAACTCTTGAAGCATATACGAACAGACTTAAGCAACTCGAAGAAATCACAAACTCATTTGAGGGCGTTGATAAATCATTCGCAGTTCAGGCAGGTCGTGAAGTACGTATCATGGTCATCCCCGAGAAAATCAATGATGATGATATGGTCATCATGGCACATGATGTTGCCAAGAGAATCGAGGAAGAGATGCAGTATCCGGGACAGATCAAAGTCAATGTTATCAGAGAGTCCCGCGTACAGGATGTTGCTAAATAGAAAGAAGCCGCAAGGTTTCTTTGATCCGGAAAACAAAGTCAGTATCGATATGCTGACTTTGTTTTTTTGTAGAAAATCTTTATTCTTGAATATATGTCAATATTCCGAAACACGAGACGATATCACCGACCAGGAATATCCTTTCCTCGTAAGGGCTGCTATTATCTTCTGTTTCTCTTTGGGATCCATGTCATGGCTGTAACCTCGCTTTTTGAGCTCCTCTGCGACCTGTGCATCCTCATCCACTTCTGCCATATCCAGCATCTCTGTTATCAAGCCTTTATCAAGGCCTTTAGCCATAAGATCATACAGTATTTTCTTTTTTGATTTACCCTCGGAATGATAACGAAGGAAAGTCTCTATGTATCTTTCATCATCGATATAATGCTTTGATTTTGCCCATGAAACCGCATCCTCTATTGATTCTTCCGGATAACATCCTTCCTTTAGTTTCTTTCTGATCTCGCTCTCCGGCTTGTCAGAACTTTTCAGAATATATACCAGTCTTTCTTTGGCCCTTTTGGATAGTACCGGAAGGATCTTTGAATGATACTCCTCTTCCGAAAGTTCATATCCTTCCGAAAAGTGCATCCTCCGTATCTCTGCGTTATACAGCATAATAACAAGGCCCTCATCAAAGAGGACCTTGCTTCTGGTTTTTCCGTTTGGAACTATCTTATCAATCTTCATCTTCTAAAATCGGCAGACCGTGATTCTCACGTACTTTATTCTCGATTTCACGGCATACTTCAGGGTGCTCTGCCAGATACCCTTTGGCATTTTCACGTCCCTGTCCGATCTTCTCTCCTAAGTATGCATACCATGACCCGCTCTTTTCGATGATTCCGTCACCTGCTGCAAGATCAAGTATATCACCTTCTTTTGAGATGCCGCTTCCGAATACGATATCGAACTCTGCCTCTTTGAAAGGCGGTGCAACTTTATTCTTGACGACTTTGACTCTGACATGGTTTCCTACCATCTCACCGGCGGCCTTGAGCGTCTCCGTACGTCTTATATCCATACGTACCGATGCATAGAACTTAAGTGCACGTCCGCCTGTCGTAGTCTCGGGATTGCCGAACATAACACCGATCTTCTCTCTGAGCTGGTTAATGAAAATAACCGTACAGTTAGTCTTACTTATAGCACCTGTAAGCTTTCTGAGTGCCTGACTCATAAGACGAGCCTGAAGACCCACATGAGAATCTCCCATGTCTCCGTCGATCTCTGCCTTAGGTACAAGAGCTGCAACAGAGTCAACAACTATAATATCCATAGCACCCGAACGAACCATGGTCTCGGTTATCTCCATAGCCTGCTCACCGTTATCCGGCTGAGAAATATACAGATTGTCTACATCGACACCGATATTTGCCGCATATACAGGATCCATCGCATGCTCTGCATCGATAAATCCGGCAATGCCTCCTCTCTTCTGAGTCTCAGCTATCATATGAAGTGCGAGAGTCGTCTTACCTGAACTTTCAGGGCCATACACCTCGATTACTCTTCCTTTTGGAATACCGCCGATACCAAGTGCAATATCAAGGCTGATTGATCCTGTAGGAATCGCCTCAACGCTCATATCGGTACCGGAATCGCCAAGTTTCATGACAGAACCTTTGCCGTACTGCTTTTCTATCTGTGCAAGCGCAGCATCAAGGGCCTTCTTCTTGTCATCATTATTCATAGTTTCCTCCATGTGAACAAATGTTCTTGTTTAAAATTAGTTTATAATATTTACGCCTTCATGTCAAGCACAATCAGGCATGGATGTTTGACAGATTCCCCTCATTCAGACAGAAATAAAAAAGACTGTCTCGCGACAGCCTGTTTTATTTCAAATATTATGCAATCAGGAATTCCATAATAGAAAAAAGGAGAGGTTTTCTTTATCTTTGTGACTAAAGTATAACATCACCTTTCGAAAGAAGCTTGAAGATAGATTAAACAAAAAATGAATATTGTCTTAATATACTCAAGTTTTATTTGCCCCAGTTTTCTGCCATATCATATATTTTCTTTGATTTATCCAGACAATCATGATACTCCGCGGAGAATTGCTTCAGGGAATCTTCCTCATTTGCCGGCTCAATTGCTACATCATAAACCGCCGTATATTCGTCATACAGTTTTTTAAGGTCCTCGGGGATATCTTTTCCCTTCCACTCATTAAGCTTTTTGTCTATCGCGGCTTTCTCATCCTTAACTTTATTAATATGGTCTTCATATTCGAGGTAATTGTTAAGTCTTAAGAGGTTGACCGTCATGTTGTAGTTTTCACCGTCGGTGATAAGCCCCTGTCCGGATTCATCTTCTTTTACCCCGAACATATATGCAACAAACTCATTCAGGATCATCGAATGTTCCGTGGATTCCTTTATCTGATCCCTGAGAGCATTTACCTCTTCATCCGGTATACTTCTGCTGCAGGCAGTCATACTGAAAATCAGTATGGCTGCCATAAGTACTGCTGTTAATTTTTTCATCTTTTCACCATAAGCGGAACCGGTGAGAAGCCTTCCGGTCTGTCATAAAGCTGACATTCACAGTCATCGATATGTTTAACCTTGAATCCGTTCGCTTTGTACTCTTCATAATTGAATGCGTTGAGCTCATCAATTGCGATCTGATGGAACTTGTCGAAATCAGGCCACCACTCCCAGCCTGAACCGAAGTCATTGTAAAGATATGCGTCTGCACACTGCTTGCCAAGCTCCGGTGTTACATAAAATGCTCCCATTGCAAGAACATTTACGCCGTTGCCTGTGATTGCACGGAATGCTGCCGGAACAGACTCAACTACACCTGCATGTACTCCCGGGCACTTGCTTGCTGCAATATGGATACCCATTCCCGTTCCGCAGAAGATCATAGCACGCTCGAACTCACCTTCTGAAATCATAGAACCTGCACGAAGTCCGATTCTATGGAACATAAGCTCCGTATCATTAGGATCGGAATCTGCTTTTACTCCGATATCTGTGATAGTCCAACCTTTTTTCTCAAGGTAAGCTTTTATTTCTTCCTTAAGCGGATAGCCTGCAAAGTCTGCTGCCATAAGAAGCTGTTTATCTTTTATTGTCTTCATATTAATCTCCTTTTGAATTACTCGTTATAGAAAATCTGTTTCATATCGAGATAGAACTCAGCATCTCCGAATGAATATGTCTCGAAGCACGGATGTGTGCACTGCCACCATCTCTGGTTCTCTTCATCGGCTGCCATCTTAGCCATATCAGCTTCATAATCATCTCCGATATACTCATAATATGAGAACACCAGATCTTCATATCTGAAGATTGAATAATTGATAAGATTACAATCGCGGATCAGTTCGCGGATATGCGGCCATGTATTGGCATGAAGCTCTTCATACTCATCTATCTTGTCTTTCTTAAGACGGCCGATCTGACCGAAATAAACTTTCTTTCCCATATTTTCCTCCGATTCGGTTTTAGAAAAGAATCTTCTTTTATCAGAACAATAACTCCGGACAATCAACCGGAAGTTCAGGTGAAAGAATCTGGCATCCGTCAGCTGTTACTGCGATACCTTTCTCCCAACGACAACCGAAGTCCTTGCATGATACATATGTATCAACCTGATATGTCATGTTAGGCTGCAGCGGATAACGTGAGATCGTCTCTGCCCATGGTGCCTCAACCTCGATAAGTCCTGTTGAATGAAGCGGTCCGTATACGAAATACTGCTCCATCTTGTTCTCTTTAAAGTAATCATAGAACTTAGATGCGATATCTCCTGCGATAACACCGGCCTTAACCTGATTTGTTGTCCAGTTATGAGCCTCGTGACAGAAATCAACGATGTGCTTTCTCTCACCCTCAAGCTTGCCGAGGCAGATAGGATAACCTACTGCTGCAGAATAACCGTCGATCTTAGCCGAGAGGTTAAGCTGAACGATGTCACCCTTTGAGAACTCTCTGTAACTTGAACGTGAGATGGCATGACGAGTTGAAGCCTCTGAGAATACATACATCGGAAGTCCTTCGTACTCTGCGCCGTTCTCATATACGCAGCGCTGTGCGATACCGACTGCCTGAAGCTCTGTCATACCGGGCTTAATCTCAGCGATAACTGCATCTGTTGCAAGCTGAGCGATTCTGTATCCTTCGCGTAAGCATGCAAGCTCATTATCTGACTTGATCTGACGAAGTTCTGTCATAATATATCCTGCATCAACGATCTCTGCCTCAGGAAATGCATCCTTGATTGCGTTGTAGATAACAACAGAAGTGTCAAGAAGTGATGCAACTGCAATGCGAAGTTTCTTTCCGGTGATTCCCAGTGATTTGAAAACATCCGGGAACTCATCTGCTTTAAGCTCCGGATATGAAGGGTCAGCACCCTCTCTGTAAGCCTTAAGAACAAATATCTTATCAAGTTTATTTCTGTCTGCGCCGAAGATAGCTGATTCCGGACCAACCAGAAGTGCTGCATCACCTGATGCTGAAATAGCAACACCTGCACGCTCGAAAAGCGGCCAGAAACCTGAGAAATATCTCGGGTTTGCATAATCTGCTTCATTACCGTTTACGATCATCGCATCGAATCCTTCTCTCTGAAGGATTGCAGCTGCCTTTTTAACTCTCTCCTTATACTCCGCGTCCGGAATACATATTCTGCCCATTTTAATTTCCTCCTAAATTATATTAGTTTTTTTATTTCCCTATCCGGGATCTTATATTACAAAATGATTTCGAACTGCTCTTTTTCCGGAACATCCAGACATGTGCAGTCATTTGCATATGTGCACTCCGGAAGTATAATCATGCAGTGTATTTCTTTCTTGCCTGCCGGGAGCGGTGCAAGATGCCATACACCTGCATCCATCTTAACCAGTGTTCCCTTCGGAACTATAAATGCTTTTGCAGTTGAATTGTCGATAACTCCTGCGCTCTTTTCC
Organism: Lachnospiraceae bacterium; assembly: GCA_045600945.1. GTDB lineage: Bacteria > Bacillota > Clostridia > Lachnospirales > Lachnospiraceae > Darwinimomas. The sequence continues at coordinate 3,983 of JAZRYX010000081.1, read as the reverse complement.
GCTACATGGAGCACCATATCATCATCAAGCGGAAGTATCATTTCCCACGTTGTTGTATGATATTCCTGCTGTGTAACGATATATTTGTCAGGTTTCTTTACACATATCGGTGAAAATCCGAGTGCGTGATCAGTTCCTGATATGATTCTGTCGGGATAAAATGCGTGAAGCTCTCCGCAGAGTGCCTTTCCGTCCGGCTCTGTCATCGAATAATATGAGCCAAACGGAGCAAATGCTTCCTTGCTGAGTTTTTTTGCTTTAATCTTGCGCATCATTTCCTCCTTACTCACAATAACCCGGTGTTGTGTAGAAGTTTACGGATCTCGGCTCTGCACGTCCGTACTGAGCTACGACCGGTACATCGCTCTCAAGCATAATCGCATATTGCTGACCAAACTTTGCCGTGTACTTTCCGAAATCACATTTTCTGTTTGATCTGAAGCAGCGCACTCTCCTGGCACCTACTTTGCCCTTGAAGCTGACAGGATCCTTATCTTCATAGAAAAGTGTGAACTTAACTGTTGCTTCTTTGTCGCCGGTGTTTGTAATAATAACCGACTCATGTCCCGGGATAAGATCAACTCCCTCGGGTGGTAACTCTGCATCCGGGAAAACCCATACTTTCTTTCCGTACTCCATAATAATCCTCCTGATTTTTTATTTAACTGCTTCTCTGAGCCACTCAAGTGTACACTGAACCATCCACTTTCCTGTCTCTTCACTTGCTTCTTTTGCTGACTCTGCAAACCACTCCGTATTTCTCTCACATCTTGAAAGATCAACATTCTGCGGCCATGTCCCCATCATCAGTGAAGTCTCCCATTTTCCTGCATGATCAAATCCGCCGCACTTAATCTGTGCATCTGCTCCGATAAGTGGGATAACCTTGATATATGAGAACGGATCATCTGCCGACTCCATCTTCTCGTAGTAGTCTGCGTAATCATTTGATCCCCACCAGCCTTTGCCGAGTGTATCTTCCATGTACTCCATGGTAACTTTCTTTGCTGCCTTGTGACATGCGATAGTCATCGGCATAAGTCCTGCATGCTCAGTCTGATGATGCGGTATGAGGTAAATGTTCTTATGTCCGCCATACATCATCGATTTGAGAATGTTATAAATATATGCTGCATATGCATCTTCATCGATAGTTATGGTATTGGTCTCCGGACCGCCTACTGCGTATGAAGCGATACCATACCAAACAGGAGGACATACAACAATCTCTTTCTCCTTCTCGAGTTCTCTTAAGACACCCGTTACTACCATCGTATCTGTTCCGAGTGATGCATGATGAGCATGATACTCAAGTGTTCCGATAGGAATGATAAAAGGAACTTTGCGCTTCTTTGCATCTTCTATCTCATCATAAAACATATCAATTAATTGCATATTCTTCCCTCCCGACTGTTATTGCACAAAGCATCCCCTTTGTGCTGATTTCTATACCCATTGTAACACAAACCCCGGCCTTTTTGTTGTTATTGACCGGAGTTATCATATTATATTTCTCTTTCAGCTCTTGTAGTCCCGTCAGGGGAGAGCTGTTTTACCACTTTTGCCGGATTTCCCGCAACCACGCAGTTATCCGGAACATCTTTGGCGATTACACTTCCCGCCGCAACGACTACATTACTGCCTATCGTAACACCCGGGACTACCGTACAGTCCGACCCGAACCATACATTGTCACCTACCGTGATCGGAAATGCCCACTCATAATACTTGTTCCTGAGCTGCGTCCCGATAGGATGATGCGCCGTGTAAAATCCGCAGTTTGCTCCTACGAAAACATCATTTCCGAATGTTATCTTACCCGGGTCCATGAAGTTACAGCAGTTATTTGCGAAAAAGTTATCTCCGACTTCGATATTTGTTCCGAAGCCTACCCAGATAAACGGTTCAACGTATACATTTTTACCGACTTTTCCGAAAAGCTTTCTGATCAGTTCCTCACGTCTTTTTACATCCGACGGTTTTGTATTGTTAAATTCCCAGCAGATATCATTAGCTGCCTGATGTGCCGCATCTCTTGCCGGAATCTTGGTATCATACATCTGCCCGGACATGCATTTTGCAAACTCGACTTCTTTTTCCCATTCTTTTCTGATGTCGTTTCCCATGTGTTAAGCTCCTTATATTATGTTATTTTTTCCGTCTGTACTTTTCTGATTACCAAAAGTACGAGGACCACCATCACTGTACCTGTTACCAGACATACAGCCGGATTCTGTATGTATCCTGCTATTATATAAATGATGAACGATATTATTGCGACTGTTATTGCATATGGCAGCTGTGTAGCAACATGCGTCAAATGATCGCATTGCGCCGCTGCAGAACTCATTATTGTCGTATCGGAAATCGGTGAACAATGATCTCCGCATACAGCTCCGGCAAGACATGCCGATATACCGATGACAACAAGTCTTGAATCCGAAGGAAATACTGCCGTAACAATCGGGATGAGGATTCCGAATGTACCCCAGGATGTACCGCTTGCAAATGAAGCTATACAGGCAACGATGAAAATCACTGCAGGAAGAAGACTGTACAGACTTTCCGCCGCTGTACTCATGACAAATGACAGATAATTTCTGACGCCAAGAATCGTCGTCATGTTTTTAAGAGAAACCGCGAGAATCAGTATAACAAGCGGACTTCCCATGATTTTGAAACTCTCACCCACACATTCCGTTAAGCGGGAAAATGAAATCGTTTTCCTGATCAGAGAAAAAATAACGGTAAATATCAGTGTGATGAGGCCTCCCATCGATAAAGCCTTCGCTCCGTCCGTACATCCGAATGAACCTGCAAAATCATGATAAGTCAGCGAAGTACTGTCGAAAAACCCGCCTACGTACATCATAGACAAAGTACAGACAATAATCATTACCACAACAGGAATAACAAGGTCGGCAGTTTTACCGTGTTGTCCCGCTTCGTTCGTTATTACCGGCCTGTCACATATTTCTTCTTTTCTGCTTTCGGCAGCTTTCTGATATTTACGCATCTCGCCGTAATCAAAATTCAGTATACCTATGGTTACGATGAAAACAAGCGTCAGTAGAGAATAGAAATTATAAGGTATTGCTTTTATAAAAAGATCTATACCGCTGATTCCGGTACCCAGTCCCTCTGCTGTCGATGACACTGCCGCTCCCCAGGAAGAAATCGGTGCAATCATACATACCGGAGCAGCCGTTGCATCCAGAAGCCACGCAAGTTTCTGTCTCGAAACCTTGCATCGATCAGTGACGGGCATCATAACCGCTCCTACTGTGAAGCAGTTAAACATATCATCGATAAAGATAAGGACTCCGAGAAGAAATGTAGCAAGAACCGCTCCGGTTTGTGTTTTGATATGCTTAGACGCCCAACGTCCGAAGCTCTCCGCCCCGCCTGTTTTATTGATTATCCGTATTATGATTCCCAATATGACAACAAAAGCAATTATACCGGCGTTATCGGCAATTGCCTGCAATATTCCGTCACTGACGAAAACTTCTATTGTCTTTACGGGATGAAATCCGGCAACAAAGCATGCACCGATAATCGCACCGATAAACAGAGATACATGCGGTTCCCTGATGATCAAAGCCATCACGATTGCTATAATTGACGGAAGTACCGACCAGAATGAATCATAAAACATTTTATATTTCCCTTAAAAAAACAGATTGATTACTATATAATATTATCATAGTTTGAGACATTTGCTCAAATAACAATATTTCAGAGATAGCGTAAAGTTATTGTTGGTTGGAAATAAATGGGGAGTTCCCTAAGAATTCATTCTAAGAAAAAATGTTTTGATTTATTTCCATCATTCTACGCGGTGTGCTTCGTTTTGTCAAAAGAAACCTGTTGCCACCGTGGGAATTTTTAATTCAAAGGCATCGGCCACAGCCGATGGTTTCCTTTCAAATCAAGTATAAGTTTTCGCGGATGGCCAGCGTCTTCCTTGCTGTTCCGTATGG
>JAZRYX010000080.1:0-61266 GCA_045600945.1 Lachnospiraceae bacterium | reverse complement strand
CTCACCGGAAACCCTGATCCAGCAGGTATCAGGTTCAGCCTTTAGAAGCTCTGCCGGAATCATTCTGTACATCATATCAAGCGCAAATTCGCCATCTGCCATTCTGTAAAACTCAAAGTCGTGATTATGATACAGCATGGCGAGCTCTGCTGCTTTTGCCTTCGATGCAAAATATTCGATCCTTTTCAGCACATAGTCATATTTGCCTGCTCCCGGCTGAAAATCAGGAGGAAGATACAGAAGCACGATATACTTTGCTCCCAGAGTCCTGCAGTCGTTAATAACTTTGTCTATATCCGCTTCCTTATCTGTAAAAGAAACCGTGACACTTATTGCCTCAAGTCCGATTTCTTCAAGTATCTGTTTTATTTTCTCCGGTGCGATTCCATAGAAACCTGCAAACTCCACTCCCTCGTATCCGAGAGATTTGACTTTCAGAAGAACATCCTTAAAATTCTCCGTCGTACCATCAAACAGTTTCCTGAAATTATATAATTGTATTCCGATTCTCATTTTGTATTTAAAACCTTATCTCAACAGGAGCTTCGGTAAATGATGAAATCACAGCTGAAGCATCACTGAAATACCATACTTCCGTATTACCATCATCCTCATCATACATTCTGCGAAGTTCCGGGTAATTATCCAGCATATGCTTGCGCGCCTCTCTTCTGTCATCCTCAACAAGCACTCCTGAAACCCTTACCCATCTGCCATCAAGGAATGCACATATCTCAGCCTTCGGATTTTTATGAAGCTGTTTAGATACTTCCTTCACCTTTCCTGTCTGGATATAAAGCTTATCCTCGAAGATATCAATTGTTCCAAAAGGTCTTACTTTAGGCTTATCACCATCTACCGTTGCAAGATAATACGTTCCTGCCTTTTTCAAAAAATCATATACTCGCTGCATTCTATTTTCCTCCTATAAAACAAAATTAATCATTTGCTCCACCGGTAATGACAACAACCTTATCTTTAAACTGCATACAATCGACTACGCTGCTTCCCCAAAGAACTTCCTCGCAATCTCGTCTAATTGACTTTTAATCATATCGAAATCTCCGTCCAGATTCAGCGTTCTCACTCCAATCTGATTTCCGCTCATTTTGTATTCTTTTTCCAGATAAATCTCTTCATCTGTTCTGGCATACAAAAGCAAACCTGCGACCTTGTGCGGATGCTCCGCCAGCTCCACCTCTTTGTTCTTTACATAAGTAAATATTTGATATAGATTTCCAGAATGAAGCGTGTTCTTATCAAATTGACGCTGTGTTGTATGAGCATAATACTTTGCATCAATAATCAGAGTTTTTTCATCTTTTGTCAGCATTATGTCTGTCTGCATGACCGGAAGCATGTCACCAAAATCATCATCAAGCTGCCATGGAATTTGAGAGGCGTTAGTAGTCAGCTCAGGATGTTCTTTTCGATAGTATTCCAAAATGAATTTCTCATACAGACGATGCATTCTTTGTTCATCAAGGAAGTCCATTAACTTCGTTGTACCATCGGATTGAGTCTGTAACAGACCCTTGAATACGAGATAGCAGATAGAAATCAGCATGCGGTATGTCTGATTATTCCGGTTATACTGCATGTTCCAATTCACAGAATAAAGATCAATGGCATCCACATTTTCGAAGAAAACCATCAGTTTTCTCAGTTCCTTTTTCCTTGACTTGGATATATCCCCTTTTAACAGAAGAAGAACTGTTGATTTGATGATTCGGTTCATAACAGAATTCACGGAAAAATCATCATATGAACAGATCATCTGCTTCTTCTGAAATGTTTGTGTCTTAATAGATTCAGAAATATCCAGTTTCCCACGCAGTGAAGATAATGCTTCCGTCTGAGGTATGTATTCCTTTCCAAGCCCGCGCTTCACCTGAGTGCTGATTCCTCTTGCAAGAATTGCAGCACACAGTTCAGCAGTATTATCAAATTCTTCCGTTGCTATATTCTTGTAACCCTGCTCATTCAAAACCTGAAAAGCGTAGGCAAGCATATAGTATATGTTCTGAATTCTTATCACTTAACAGCACCCCTTAGGTTATCGCTCCATTCTTTAACTTTCAGCGGTTCATCAAACCAATACTCCTTCAGCATCGGGATCAGTTCATATTCAACAATGCTCTGGAGCTTCTCATCAGTCACTTCCTCTGCTTCCATATTGCAGAAATAGCTATGACCTATGCAGAAGCCTTCACCCAGTGACTCATCCGCTGATATCTTCTCATTAAGACTTTGCACACATCCAACAAGTGTCTCGAACTTTTTATTATCGAGATTATCCCTGTAAGCACGGAATCCTTCTGTGGTAAACCCCGGCTTTAAATCAAAGAATGCAAATCTCCTACGTAATGCGTAATCCAGCATTGCAAGACTTCGATCCGCCGTATTCATCATTCCTATGATGTAAACATTCTCCGGCACAAAGAACATCTCATCGCGATACAATAGCTGCAGCTTGTTCTTGCTTCCGCGCTTATCGTTCTCAATCAGCATGAAAAGTTCACCGAATATTTTACTCAGATTCCCACGATTGATTTCATCGATTATGAAGAAATACTTATTATCGCCGTCTCTTTCCGCCTTCTTGCAGAAGTTATAGAAGGCGCCGGTCTTTATATCAAATCCGTCAGCAGACGGTCTGAATCCCATGATGAAATCCTCATAAGAATAACCCTGGTGAAACTGGACCATCATGACGCGGTCTACATCTTTCACTCCCATAATGGAATATGCAAGACGCTTAGCCACAAATGTTTTACCTACACCAGGCGCTCCCTGTAGAATGATATTCATCTTACTGTCAAGCACGCCAACCAGCTTATTATAAGATTCTTCATCCATATAAACTTCATTCAGGAAGTCTTCAACGGAATACGCCGGATAATCAATAACCTTTGTATCCTCTTCTTCATCCTCGATACCGTCCTCGAAAAATCCTGATATTTTATTCGTAAAATCAGTGTAGTTTGTTACATCCGTCAGAGTCTTCATGGCGAACATCTCATCGATTTGCCAACTACCTTTATTTGTCCATTTTACCTTGCGAATGTTAGGATATTCTCCATCATGATTATCATCATATTCGTAATCAGATTCTACAACTCCGCGTCCAAGGATCTCACTGCGTCCACGCTTAGCAAAAATCACATCTCCAGGCTTAATATCATGAACAAATTGCCACACAGCATGTGCAGAATTTTTATATGATGAGTTTCCACCATGAATGTCTCTCAGTTTCTGAGCCATTTCATCCTTGCTGGCATAAGTATTCAAATCGCCCAACTCATCCCATCCAAGTCCCATGATTCCAGCGGAAAAGAAGTCTTCCCACATGGAAGCCCCTTCGCCTGGAGCATAAAGCCAATAGTGAACTGTCGCTACATCCGCATCGCCAAGGGAATTCTTTTCTTTACTCTTTGCAACATTATCCGCCACGCCGTTCTTGAATATCTCAGATGCAAGTTCATCTGTCATTTCTACAGTCTGCCCCTTGTCCGTCAGCGTCCAGATACCATACACTTTGTTATCAATATAACCGGCCTTTACCAGATAGCTTCTAGCGAAAGCAACTTCATTTTCAAACTTATTAACATTATTTTTGCCGCGTGTTGCATTTACTTCCTCATCTGAGAGGTTCTCATTTTCAATTATTTTCTTTCTTGTGTCTTCTGGTGTTGCCGATCCGCCCAAATCACGCAGAGCCTGAATGACTGGCCTAAACCATCTTAGAAAAGCTGCATTCGACTTACCGTTCTTAGCCTCTTTTTCCATCTCACTGTTTTCAATAGAAACAACCCATGCTTTATAAGAAAGCTCTGGGAATGTTGAATATCCATACTCTCCAGATTCAATAGCAGCCTGGCACTTATCACAAATAGAAAGATACTTTTCAGCAGCAGGAACTGATTTAAGATTTTTCATCTCCGCAACAACATTGGCAGATATATTGTCCGGATTACTCATGAATTCTCTGTTCCGGGAATCAAGGTTGATGAAAGTATATGGTCGGATCCAGTACAGCCCCATCGTAAGATTCCATCTAACAGCAAACTGAGATTTTACCTGATCATAAGCTGGTATAAATGCAGCTCTGCTCTCTTCAGAACCATTTTCTGCCAGCTTGATAGCTGCTTCAAAAGCATTCCAAAGATTGTCTATATCCTCATCTTTGCGACGATCATCGCCCTCAAATGCGTAAAAAGTAGCCATCATATTGTTCAGAACAGGGATTCCGGAAAAATCATCCGGAATTTCTGCAATAATACCAAATTCGTTCTTTATTCCGCCAAGGATACTTATACGATTCGCGTCTGTGATGCCCTTATTAAACAATCCAAAGATGGTGAAGGGGTCAATATCCTTCGGTACATCATCTTTTTCAAGCTTCGGAAGTTTCATTCCTATATTGGAATATACACTTTGCAGCTTCCCTATCAGAGAAACTCTGTCTGTTTTGTATTCCAGTAACTTTGTTGCAAACTCCATATAGAAGCTCACCCATTTGAATTGTTCTGCCATAATACCAGCCTCCTATCTGTATTTCAGATCATAGAACTATCCCCTGTATAGTTGATTAAATATGTACACATATTTGTGGTGGCATAACAAGACAATCAACACATTTACGAAAAGCACTTTTGCTCAATATCTTCACAATGAAATGGAGTTGTCCTTTTTTGTCTTTTTCTATTATACACATCGTATTTTCAAAGGCATTTCTTACATCATTCACAAGATTTTCTGCATTTGTAACATACTCTTTGCCATCGTGAACAACAACGTTCTTTGATATGTACGTTTTTATTTGTTTTGGTGTTGGGATCATAATTTAATCATCTCCATACAACTCATCAAGCAGTTCATTAAGCTTTCCTTCTTTTGCATACGGTAATGCATCTGCTTGTTTGAAGTTATGTTTTGTAATTTCCATATCATCAGCAAACCCAAGAATATAGTTTGTAGCAATCCTATATATGATTTCTGTCGGTGCAAGACCATAAACTTGTTTTTCAAAGATATGTTGTAATCTTGTTTCTGGGTCTGGATACAATTCCTTAAGATTTTCACTACGATACAGTCTTTTTACGATTTCTGTTATATATAGTCCTGATTTCATATAGAGATCAATAAATGTTTTATCGGGCAAATCAAAGCAACCAGGATTTTCTGCTTCAAGAAGATCAACCATCTTTTTCACCGTTACTTTTGGAGTGAATATTTGGTTGGTTTTTTGAGGTGGAATGTAATCAAAAATATCTTCCTTGCTTTGTTCATCAAAGTAGTTCGATAACTTTGCCTTAAGCTTCATGAACTCTTTAACCGAATCGTCAAATACAACTGGTTCAAAGAGATTGCCATCAAAATGTTTAGTTTCCCCAGTTTCTTTATCAATATAGTCTCCACCATCACGTAAGAATCTGAACTGATCAAGTGTAATACTTGTCACTTCCTTAAACACGATATCTGGAATTACGCTATCAAATGTAAACAATGTAACGCCATCATCTCCATAAGCCATTAAGAACGATGGTATTGTACGGCTGAAGCCCCTTAAGTGATCTCTTACTGTGCCTTCAATATCTTCTTTCTTACGCTCCTTGATGTTGGTTTCAACCGTTTTTACTATTTCCTTTGATGCCTCTTTTACAAGATTATCAACGTTTGGCTTAATAGATTCGCTTAGCTTTTCAACAGCTTCTTTTTGCTTCTGATCATATTCTGTATTGATTTCTTCTTCGGTCTTTCCTGTATCAAAACGGTTTCTCAGTTCGTCAAGACGGTTTTGCTCTATTGTATTCTTTTCAATCTTGTAATCTCCGAACAAACGATTAGCAAGCCGATCTGCATCGGAATTAAGTTTCCTTTCAATCTTATTTTTGTCAGATGCTTTCATATCGCTCTGATACTTTTCCTGTGCTGCAGATACCAGTGGTGCAATCATTTCGGTGTGAAGCATGTTTTTAAATGTTTCAACATCAATTTCATCATCTGCGTTTTCGTGTACGCCGATTACATCAGCAGCATCTTCAAATTTATAAGCAATATCTTCGTATATCTTCTCGCCGAAAATTTCAGGCGTACGACCGATTACATATTCATCATCAATTGTCACTTCACCGTTATCATCAATGTTTAATTCCGCAGCAGTATTATTCGTTATCTCTGGTTTCTTACTAGGCTCCTTAATTGCCTCAAAGTTAGAAATAATATCAATGACTTCCGCCGGTGCATGGAATACATTGCTTATGTTCTGGAACAAGAAATCCGACATGAATCCTCGTTTAACAACTTCCTGCGACTTAATTTTTCTCGGAATAGAAAGAACTTTTTCCGCATCAAGCTCTATCATCTCTCCATTTTCGTCTTCACCGATTACCGGGAAGAAATTTAAGAGCTCTTTTATGTGTTCTTTTCTAGTTTCTGAATCGCCTCTTCCTTTTGCAGTATCAGAGTTCAAATCATTTGCAAACTGCTCGTAAATAATCAACGTTCTTGCAGGATCAAAGTCAAATACGTAAGCATTCTCTTTTCGATAGAATCCGGTACCTTGTCTAAACATACACGGATTCTGTGAACGGAAAGCTGCCTGCATATAGAGACCTGGACTCTTGATATTTGAAAGCATCAAAACCGCAGTCCATTCAGGAATTGTTATACCAGTAGTAAGCTGTCCTACTGACAGAGTAATTGTCTTATCATGTGTAGCGATAGCTTCTTTTACTCGATCAAAAGACTTCTTTGTTTCGTCTGCATCATCTAATTTTCCATCGCCTGCGGCAAGAATGACTTCATAATCTTTAAATACCGGATGTTCGTTGAGTTTTCTTGCAAGAGCCTTAGCACTTTCAACTCTGTTTAGTAGCCAGAATGTATGCTTTAATTCATTTCGCAGTTCTTCTGTTGAAAATGGGAACTTCTCCTGTGTAGTAAGTGCATCAAGAAACTTTGTGACTGATGCATCGTATTTAAACACACCTCTGCCATTAGTTTCAAAGAAAAGATTTAAGTCAAACGCATATTCTTCCGTTTCGCCATTTATTTCTACGCCCTGTGAGAGTTCATTTTTAACTATCTCGGACATCTGATATGTGAGCATATTCAGTTTAGGAAGCGTTTCGTACGGATTTCGTTCATCGGAATCCCAGTCATGTTTTGCTCTCTGTTCGTCAGCGTATGTCCAGTTGAAAATCGCTTTTTCAGGGAACTTATCATTGGCCAGAGCCTTAAATGGCGTTCCGGAAAGATGAAGAGTGAATTTGCGTCTGATGTGGTCAAAGGCAACGTCTGTCTTATATGTATCAACGCCTTCATGCGCTTCGTCAATTACTAGTACGTCCCAATAAATACCCCTGTCTCGACCTTTCTCATCTTTTGCATCACTTACTTCTGCTAGTTTGTCATACTCTCCACCAAAGTAAATTGATCCCTTTAAATCTTGAAGGCTGACAAATTCGATGCATTTAATGTCTTCATTCTCTTTAAGGTTGTGGGTTAAGTTACGATATTGCTCACGTGAAATAACAAGCGGCTTGCCTTTTAATGAGTCTGTGTTACTAACAAACCTATATCCTGACTCAGTTCCTAAAAACTGCTCATAGTCTGAATACCATGAGTTTGCTATCGCCGGTCTGTTTGTTACAATCAGAACGTTCTGTGCACTAATCTGTTTAATAAAGTCATATACAGATAATGTCTTGCCGAATCTGGGTTTAGCATTCCAGAGGAATTCTCCGTTTTCATGCTCATGAAGATAATCTATCGTCTGTCTAACTGCTTCGCCTTGCTCTTTTCTGAGTGTATATTGCTGAGCAGTTTTAATCGAATCAAGGATTCCGCGATTCTGCCTGAAATCGTAGAACATCGTTTTTGATTCTTTACCGCTTACCTTGAACCACTCATGACCAGGTTCACGTTCAATACCTTTTTTCTGAAGATATGCATGGAAATCTGTATCTCTGAATTGATCGCCACTGCCATCTTCAAATACTGCATTGCCACGCCATTCTTCATGATACTTAACATCAACAGTATTTGCCTGCTGATGAAGTCTCTTTTCAACTGTTTGTTCTGTATATCCTATCTTTGTCCAACCATCGTGACGTTTAATTTCAGGAGTGGTATAGGCATAGATCATCGGAACAACATTTTTTGTGGTTTTAATGTTTGGTGCTGCCATTATCCCATCTCCTTTACATTTTTTTCGATGAAATCTATTTCCGCGTTGGTAAAGTTGTATTTTTTGTATAACTGATTATCGACGTCCTTCATAGCTGCATTCCAGTTGATATCTGAGGAAGACGTGAAATCCTGAACCGGAATACATACCCATGTATCAATTGGATTATCTTGAGTTGCCTTCTTTACATACAATAACGTTCTTGCAAATTTAGTCATGACATAAGTTCTGCAATTCATTGCCATTTCTTTTGTATCGAATGCTCCGATGCTAATGAAAGAACGCGTAAATGCTTCGTTTGGCCCCAACACATCAAATGGTGCCATTGTTTCTCCGAAGACACCTTCTCCATTTGATTTCATCGTTACTATTTTATATTTATTTAAGTTTTCATGTTCAGTCTCTGCGTATTTACGTGGAAAATATCTGAATACTCTTTTTTTATTTATGACTCCGTATACGCCAATATCATCATTGTTATTTTTTCTTTCAGAAAACAGCGGAATCTTCTCAAATATCCCTGTCTCAAATCTTTTATCTTTACCATTGCTTCCAATCACAGATGCAAATTTAGGATAGTCCTGATACAGATTATCCAGATTGAATCTGTTCTGAATAAACATGATTGATGTTAGCGGCTCAAAATCCTTGGCTGTTCTAACCTTTTGATATATCGAATTTAATAATGGTGAAGAAGTGAATACCCCAATAGGACCGTATTTTTTATCTGTGTCATGATAACTTATACAAATCCCTCCACGAATTTTAGTATTTGGGAACACATCTTTACTTTCAGGGATATATTCTAATATTTTCAAATTACTATCGCTGAGCATTTTTTCATTCCAAGCCTTTGGTGTACTTCCTGCATTAAACAGAAACCTCGCCGGGTGAATAAGTTCAACTTTATCTGATACCATATATGCTGAGTCAATAAACTCGTTATAAACAGGAGGAGCATAAGTTTCATTTTCACCCGAACCTCCGAATTCTTCGTTGTACGGTGGATTTCCAATCGCAAAGTCAAATTTCATTTTTTCACCTCTTTAAATTAGTGTATGGTATTGATTTATTTGCCTTCCAGTCATAGATTCTGCAAATGGGTGTTTCCTTTATTGTCTTTTCTTCTGGATTTGCTACAAAATCAAATATAGACATCTGCCGCTCTTCCGGTTCTGCATTTCCAAACGGAATTGTATTTGTAATGCCGTCCATCTGCCAGAAATTCCAAGCTATGATATTCGCTATCTTTCTAAGCTCTGACTGAGTAGCTTCTCGTTTCCATCTGTCTTTCAGATAATCAGTGAAAGTATTTAACAGGTTTATTCTTGCAATTAGAAGATTGTCCCCCTGAAACTCGTAGCCATACACGCTCTGGTAAGCTTTGAGTACCCATTCAAGCCATTCTTCTTCGTTATCAACATTTTCATTTATGATACGAAGTTTTCTGTCAAGAAGACCGATTCTGTTCTTTATCTCAATGATTTCACCGGTTGCAGCATCATATCTTGATACGATGTATGGTGCCTCACCACAGGTTATTTCAATTCTTGTAGATTCGATATAATCCTGCCATGTTTTCCCTTTTAGAAATTTCGCTTTCCGCTTATGAGTCTTCCATGCTTGATCATTTTCAACATTAAATACATCTTGATATCCAAACCACTCTGCATCGCAGTGATTATTCATTTTATTGACTATCCAAGATGGAGTGAAAACCTCAGCCTTTGCTTTGGTTCTATCTGCTTGATCGCCAATTGCTTTTTCAACCCTTGGTCTTATGATATCTGAATACATACCTGATATCAGATTTACCTCAATAGGTCGGTCCTTTTGATACTCTGGTCCATTATGATAATAAGTGTCTGTTGCCCATATAATATTCTGTTTCATGGTTTTATCCTGTAACAGTAGATTAAGAACATTAATTACAGGATAAGATATTGTATCAATAAGTATACTCATTAATTCTCCTATCTTTAGCTATCTATACACTGTATACCCAGCCGCAAAAGTATCCTTAATTCTCTTCACCACATCTTCCGGCTCCGTCACTTTCACTCCTTCTCCCAGTCCTACGATCCAGCCGATGAGCTGCGGACTGACTGCTACTTTTGCAATAACTGCGAAGTGTTCTGTATCTCTTTTTATCAAGGTCACGTTCTTTCCGAACCGGTCTATCATTACACCTGCAAATCTATTTTCACATTCTATAGTGACGGTTCGTTCTTCTCCGCCGAACATTCCGAAGGTCTTTCTGGCGTAATCAGCCATGTCCGGATTCCTGAAATCCGCCTTCCCTTCACGTTTTTCATCTACTGTATCGATATGGAGCATTTTATCTACGCGGTAGTGTTTTATCTTTTTATCCGTATCATCGTATGCTACCAGATAGTAATTTTCATCGTCCCAGGAGAGTCCCCACGGGCTGACTTTATACTTTGCACCGTCCTTGCGAAGCTCCATCTTCTTATCAACGTTCCAGTTCCAGTACTGGAATGTGATCTTCCTGTTTCGGTTGATTGCATAGTGAATCTGATCTACGTTATAGAAGATGCTTTCATTCATAGTCTTAACTCTTCCGGCTATGAATACCTGTCGTTCGAGCTGTTTTGCTTCATTTTCGCTGCAGAGTTTTTCGAGCTTTTTTATGAGTTCTTTCGACTTTTTCTCAGTGATAAACTTCGAGGACTGAACCGAATCCACTAACAATTTAAGCTCCGGGAGATTGAAATCCCTCTCTCCCAGATAGTATTTATAGTTTCTTCCGACATGCTCTCCTACGATGTCATAGCCGCATTCTCTTAATAAAGCTATGTCATTATAGATACCTTTTCTTTCAGCTTCCACACCGTACCGGTCAAGTTCTGCAACGATTTCCGGCATAGTAATAGGATGATCGTAGTCGGTTTTCTCTTCGAATATCTTAAGAATATACAAGACTTTAAGCTTCTGGTTCTCTTTTCTTGGCATGATATACTCCATTCCTGAACAAGTACTGGTTATAGTATATCATTTTAAAGCACCATATAAAACTTTTACTTTGCCATTTTCTTAGAAAATTTTACTTAATATATAGTTCATAAAAAGTGCTCTTCCTTTCATTTACTATGATACCTTTTACACTGTCCTGTTTTTAAGACTCGGACGGGATTTTTGAGGGGTATTGATGATTTTTTCATACTTTTCATAGCTTATTTTTACCTTGTAGAACTCGGAAATCCTGTTTTTTATGGGTTCCGACTCTTCTTTTATTTTAGATAACCAGTCCTTTTTCATCTCAAGATCCTTTAAAAACTCCTCCGGGGTTGTGTTTTCCATCATCTTTTCTGAACAATTTACCATCCGTTTCTTCCCTTTTTCAATCACACATCCGTCCGGCAGGTTCTCTTTCTGTCCGGACCTGATAGCTTTAATTATATTTCTTCCCTCCTCCTCTCCGATGTCAGTAAATTTCTTTGTTAGCATATATTCTGAATCATGTAATGCCTTAAAAAGATCTGATTTTGTTTTTGGTTGCATCGGACAAAGCTCTGCAGGAGATAACTTATACGCTTCATCTCCGGCTTTTTCAGCATTTTCAATATAGGTTTCAAGCATCCTTATCTCGGATTTATTTGGTCCATATGTCTGATGGAAAGTCCGCAGCTGATCATCCAGGTCTTCTATATCTGTTATCTCATTTGCCTTACAGTACTCTGCCATCTCATCGATTTTCTTAATCTCTGCAATAGAAAACATACTGTCTCCGGCTTCTATCCTGCCCTCGATAAGAGCCTCCTGTAGTACCATACGGACAAATTCCAGGATCATTTCTATGATTCCGCGCCGCCTTCCGTATTCATCATAGGCGGATATTTCCGGCGGGGCATAGTTGCTTTTTTGCACTGACGATCTTACGATCTGCTTTAATTTCTTCTCTTCTGCCGGACTTTTTGAAGGATCTTTTCCGTTAATTAAGATTGGCAGCCCATGCTCTACGGAGATATCATTTGCCACTTCTCTTAGGTTTTTATATAGGTGGAAGCTATCCCGGAACTTATGTGTTCCGTCCATGCTGTAGGCATTTATCAGCACATGATTGTGATAATTTCCGGTATTTAAATGTGTCGCAACTAGTGCCTGATATTCCTTTCCGCATACTCTGCGGGCAAACTCCTGACCCATTTCGTGGATCTCTTCAGGATCTATATCTGTTCCCTTATATGACAGCACCACATGGTAAGCTTCATTGGCTTTCTGACCGTCTTTGAGCTTTTCACTCTTATGTATATGATATTTCTGTTCGGTTATTTTGAACTCTTCTGCAGCACTTTCAGCCCTGCAGTTGATGCCTGAAAGCAGATGCTGTAAGTTCTCCGGGTTAACTATTTTTAAATCATTTGCCATATATTCCATGATGGGATTTACGATTTTTTTCTCATCTGATATATAATCTGCAGCATGTTTTACACCGCTTTTTCCGCTCTTAATCTTTATATATTTAGTTGTATTTGTGCCGTTACTGTATCCTGTTCCCATTACTTTTTTAGCTCCTTTTTTATACTTTCAAGGATCCCTGCGATATTGATAATGAGCTTAACAACTATCTTTCTGAACTCTTCACTCTCCTCCCTTGAAGCCCATCTTGTATCAAAAATCCGGTCCATAAAATCCAAAAGCTCATCATATTTTTCTATTATTTCATTAAATTTTCCGATAGTTTCCCTGCTCCTTTTTCGCTCTCTGTCTCTTAACTTCTTATCGGAAATCACATAAGAATCCTTATGATCAAGCTTAAAATAATCTCTTATCAGGTTGTCAAAAAAGGCTTGTTTTGTAATCTCCTGACGCGCAGCTTCCCTTTCAATCATCCGATTGAGTTTTTCATCACACTTATAACTTAGCTTCATCCATCCTCCTTCTGCCTTTGATGACTGATAGTCCCGCAGGGACAGGTACGGCGTAGCTGTCCACAGGGACGGTGGGAAAATGTGCGCATTTTTCCACTCAGTCATTACTTGCTAATCTCATTTCTCTTTCTATATAGGACGGACAGGCCACTGAAAACGGACTCATTTTCAAAGTTTTTTAATTTTCCATTCCGTTTTCAGCCGGGGATACATCCTATATAAAGTAGCAGATACGTTATTTATGTGTTCGCGCGCGATAAAGGAATATTTAATCTATTTAATATATTTATCTATTTATTAATATAAGGGTCCAAACCTGTACAGATTTTCCCTATAGCTGTACAAATTTTCCCTAAACCTGTACAGATTTTCCCGATAACTGTACAGATTTTCCCTGCCCTTAATAAGGAGGATGACACATGCAGGCATTTAGTTACGACCGCAGTTATAAGGTCGTAAAATCCAATGAACTGATAACCAGATCCAGATATATGCTGCCGCTTTCTTCTCAGAAGATGTTTGCATTTATCTGCTCATTGATAAAGCCGTCGGATCCTTCCGGAGGAATACCACCTCCGGATCAGATGATTTACTCATTCGATATCCGCAGGTACTGCATCATATGCGGAATTGACTTTAAGCATGGAGGAGGGGCCCTGGCGTATATAAAACACACTCTTAAGAAACTTGCGGATTATTCGGTTTATGTGAGTATCTCAGAAGATAAGGAAGTATTATGCCGCCTGATTGATGAAGTCACCATAGATAAGGCAAACTGTACGGCGACAGTAAAAATTGGGAAGTATCTCACTCCGTTTCTTAAAGCCCTTACCGAAAGGTTTACATCCTATGAGCTGTCAAACATCCTTTGTATGAAATCAGCATACAGCATAAGACTTTATGAGATCTTCAAATCATTTCAGTTTCAAAGGGAGGTGAAAATCAGTACCGATGACATAAGACGGTATGTTTTTACAAAAACCATAAGATGCAGTAAATGCCAGTATGAGAATTCCCGGAAATGTTTTATGTGCGATGAGTACAAGAACTACTACCGGGAATACTCGGAATTAAAGCGCAGGGTCATAGATGTTGCAATAGATGAGATAAACCGGTTCACGGATATCAGTGTAACAATGGTTCCGCACAAGTACGGAAAAACCGTAGCATATGTAACATTTAAGATTCGAGTAAATACCATCGAAGAAAACTGTCAAAAGTTTTTTAACTATTGGCAGGTTCTGGGAATGCCCAAGGAGGATTATCCATGAATGACGAACAAACGATTCAGACAGGAAGCAGACTGTTTGAAAAATCAATGGAAGCACTTGAAGAGCTGATAAATGCTCTTTTAAATCTGCCGGCAAACAACAGACAGCAGTTTAGCATACTGAACAGGTTTGCCGACTACGCAAAAGAAGGAGGTGAACTGAGAGCCATACAGTTTGATGCAATAGGGCTTGAGCAGTTCCACAAGGCTGCAAAAGAGGAAAAACTAACCTACTATTCCATAATCAATAATGAGAGTTCAGAAGCAACCGTACTGCTTCGCGACTGTGATCTTAACAACTTAGACCGGGTACTGAAAAAATGTCCTTATCTTCCTCCGAGGAAGCTGGACATGAACGATATAAAGGAAATCGTGGACAAGAATCAGAAAGCCACAGAAGAAAACAAGAAGGAGAACTTAAATGGCAAGGATATTAAGAACAGATGATCAGAACAAGGCCTTATCAAAAATCAATCAGAACCTGTGCAGGATAGACAGTATCAACAACATACTTTCTTCCGGAGATAAAACCGGAGATTTAATATTCAGCACATCTGACTGCAGACTGAAGATGGATATAAACATCTCAGAAATCAGTCCTCTTATTACCGGAGTAAGAAAAGTCTTGATTGAAGAGGTTCGCCAGCTTTCAAAGCAGTATTTCATAAACCTTGATGATAAAGACATCTTAATCCTTCAGGGAAAATCCCGGAAAGAAATATCCTATGAAGAAAACAGGGCGTGATCTCATAGCAATCATTCTTATAGGGGTCATCTTCTTATATGCCGCGGGGACCATCTCCGCGGTTATTTCCGAAGGCGCGACATTTGAAACATTTTATCCGGTACTGATATCGCACCTTAAAGAAAAACCGTTTTCGTGCATTGCATTTAACCCGATAGTGTATATCTATACAGCCGCATTTTTTATTCTTGCAGTGCTTGCAATTCTGACAAAGAAAGAAATGCCGCGGGCTGAAATGAAGGGATCTGAACATGGTTCCAATGATTTTATGAACAAAGACCAGTTTGGCGAATATCTTTCATCGAATGTCTCAAAAGTCATTGAAACAAGTTCTGATCTTGGACGCGAGACTAATCTTCTGCTCTCACAGAATGTGAAGATATCTTATGATACTTGGCTTACGCACATCGGATCATTAAACACTCTCGTCATCGGCGGTACAGGTGAAGGTAAGTCCCGTGGCTTTGTAAAACCCAATGTATACTCACTGCCCACGGATCCGAAAACAGGAAAACCCATGTCGATGGTATTTACAGATCCCAAGGGCGAGCTATGTCATGATACTGCAGGGTTCCTTGAGGCAAACGGATATGAAATCAGGATATTTAACCTTAATGAGCAGCGCTTTTCGGATTGCTATAACCCGTTTCGCTACATAAAAAGTCCGGAATCGCTTCTCATAATGGTGGATTCCATAGTTGATAATGCAAATGACGGAGCCAAGCCAAGCGATCCTCACTGGACCAACTCCGCTAAGTCGCTTTTAAACAGCATTTGCTATTTCGTCTATTACGAAATGGAGTTTAAGAACCAGAACTTTACATCAGTTTCAAGTCTTTTAAATCTATGCGGGTCCTCGGTAAATAATGACAACTATAAGTCCGGATATGATGTAGCCCTGGATGAAGTAAGAAAAAGATCACCCATGGGCGACAATCACCCGGCCTATGTGTGGCGACAGAAGGTCTCTGCCAAAGGTGCCGAAATGAGCTCCATTATTTCTACCGCTCAGACAGCAGTGCGTCTTTTTGCTTCAAGAGACATCCAGAGGCTTACCGCCGTTGACACCATAGCGCTTGATGAGATTGGTGATAAGCCCACGGCACTTTATATCATCATCCCGACTACCAACAGTACATATAACTTTCTCATATCCATGATGTATACCCAGCTCTTTGAGAGCTTATATTACCGCGCCCAGAATCACTATAACGGATCTCTGCCGCATCACATCATCTTCTTTCAGGATGAGTTTGCCAATGTCGGAAAGATACCCGACTTTGATAAAAAGATCGCTACCTTCAGATCCGTAAACATAAGCACCTGCATCATAGTCCAGTCTCCGAACCAGATATCCACACTTTATGATAAGGCAGCTACCGACATACTTGATAATGTCCATCAGATAGTCTTTATCGGCTCCGGAGGACTGGGAGAAAACTCTGCATCCAAATGGATGTCTACAGCCCTTGGCGTAAAGACCATACAGGCTGAGGAAACTTCCGTTGCTCAAAGCAATGTCTATTCCATGTTCGGAGAACCCGCAAAGGTCATAAACCATTCATATACAGCTACCGAAAGGCCTCTTATGACCGCAGATGAACTGTACCGCATGCCATCAGACCGGTGTGTGGTTCTGATAAAAGGTCACAGACCATTTTATGACTATAAGATCAATCCGGACAGTGCACTTAATTTCAGGTCAGATAAGTACAGTCAGAAGACAAGCTTCGGGAGAAAGCTCCGTGATGAATACGTCTGGGAAATAAACAACAAGGACGAGAACCATCCGGCAGGAAGGATAACATCAAAATCCTATGAAAAGGGTCTTGAGATTGCATCCGATATAGACAGGCAGCAGTACATGTTAAGAAAAATTGATGAGGAAGAAAACCTTAGATATTCTCCCAAGAACGAAATGCCAAAGCCAAAAGTAATAAATGCAACTCATCTTTCCTTAGATGAAATAGTAAACAGCCTTCCTGCAGAGTATGTTTTTGAAGATAAATCTATTCCAACTATAAAAAAGAGCAACTGAATTCTGCCTGAAATAAAAAAACAAAATTTTTTCATTTTCGAGTCCGTTTTCAGCAGGGGATACGTCCTATATATAGTGAATGGCAAAAGGAGGAAGCAATTATGGGTAGTGTCCAGGTAACAGAGACCGGTATCAGCACAATGCTCTCAAGCACCATAGATATCGTATTTTTACTGTTTTCGGTAGGAATCGCTGTCATAGGTGTATTTCAGCTGATTCCGGCGATCATCCATTTCATCCAGGCGACTAATTCACAGAACGGTGATCAGAGAAAGGAGGCCGGTGCAGGTATCGGTACCTCGATCATGATCATCATGCTCGCAGGACTGGTATTCATGCTTAAGGGTCCTCTCCTTAACCTGATAGGACTCGGCGGATGAAAGGAGGAAAAGTACTGCTGATAATACTGCTCTCCGCCGTATTATCAGCAGTAAACCTAACACCGGCCTATGCCGCAGAGGACGATTCGACATTTCTGGACATGATGCTTGATTCGGTCTTTTCCGGCATAAATGACGGAGAGGCCGATGAATGGTTCTCACCGTCAAGACTCCTTAAGGAAGGGAACGAGCTTATATACAAAGCCCTCGATGCCGTAACGGATACCGGCAATGGCTTCGGCAGACTATATACGCTCTTTAAAGGCTTTTCGGTCCTTCTTATGACCATCTTTTTCATAATGAGCCTTTCATCAATGGATTATTCAAGGCAGTTCGGAAAACCGTCATTAGAGCTATTAGCCAGGCCCTTTGCAAAGTTCATCATCTGCATGCTGTTTATCATCTTTTCAGAACAGATACTTAAGTTCTGCTTTGCACTCTCAACGCAGCTATTCATGTCTGCAGACGGACTGGATCTGTCCATGGGAATAGAGACAAAGCATACGCTTGCAGGTGATGTGAACCAGTATAAAAAAGCCATATATGATGCCGCAGGATATACCATGGCAGCCGACAAAGCAGGCTTTGGCGTAGTCGATACATTTAAGAACATCCCGGCATTTTTAAGCATAACCCTTGCATTTTTACTTCCGTGGCTCATCTCCATGGCTGCGGACCTGGTAACCGCATGGGTAGTCTACTCAAGAACGGTAAACATCATCGTAAGAACGATCGCAGCGCCTATCGCGCTTCACGATCTATACAGTGAAAGGAGCTTTCGCGAAACGAAAGCATTTTCATTCATAAGAGAATACACGGGTCTGTGCTTCCAGAGCGTAGTCATAATCATCATCATGGCCGCCATGAACATCATCTTCGGCCTTTTAATAAAGGAGCTTGATGCGGCAGGAAGCTTTGAGACCTTTAAAGAACTTCAGGGTCTGGGACTTAAGATCGCGGTATTTAAGCTCGTACAGGTCGGCGTAATAGTCGGATCGGCAAATACCGCCAAGAAGATCATGGGATCCATGTAGGAGGAATACATGTACGAAGAAGAAAGAACAAACGAATATACCCCGACAGTCAAGGTACCGGCGGAGATACAGAATGTAAAAAACCCTATCATGTTCGACATGACGGGAAGGCAGCTCATATTTGTTGCGGCTGCAGGGCTCGTATGCCTTATAACCTGGCTAATCTTCTGCAGGCTCCTTAACTTAAAAGCAACAGGAACAATACTTTTATGCTTTTTATTCAGCAGCCCCTTGCTTGCTTTCGGTTTCATAAGACCATCGGATATGAACCTTGAAGACTGGCTGACCATGTGGTGGAGCAACAACGTAAGCTCAAGCCCGTTAAGGAAGCAGCGCTCGGTAAATGCTTACGAAGAGCTGCTGAAAAGAAGGATAAATACCGCAAAGAAAAAGACAAAGGTACCGGCAGTAAAAAAGGATCCGGCTCAAAAAGGTCTTGAAGCCGTATCGGATCTTTACGCAAAGGGTGATTCCTTTGTCACGAAGACACAGTTCTTCTGCTTTAACGACAGACTCTTTAAGGTATTTAAATTATCAAGCCTTAACCTTCCCGCAACAGAGCACCTTATAGACATCTTTTCAAGATACTTTGAGATCCAGATAGTGACGATAGATAAGGTCTCATACCTTATCGCCGGGCGGAAATGGTGTAGCGATAGCATCTTCAGCTTAAATACCGGGATCGAGCTTAATGAAGTATCGGATTACCTCTTTGACGAGGTAACTCCCGTAGAGCTTGACGAATGGTTCAGGCTTATAAACCGCCACAGGATCTATGACATAAAAACTCAGAAATCCGCAAAGAAGCACCCGGAGATAATACCTCTTACGGTTAAACCGTCCAAGGCCTTTAAGACATCAGCCTATGGGCTTTCCTGGGGAGAAATGAAAGTACGGACTATCATGATCACCGGCTTTTCAAATGCTAAAGCGGACATGCTGATAAAGAACCTCTGCACCAGATTTGAAAACGTATCGACCAGCGTTCATCTGACACGCATCTGGCCTCAGGAGTGCCTTGACCTTATGGAAAACGGTTCAGCAGGGTGGGATGCATATCAGAAGGAGCTTATGAGCGGTTTCTTATCCGCCTGTGAGAAGAAAGGCGAATCGATATACAATACCTGCCTCTTTGCGGCAATCGAAGGAAATGATGACGAGATCGACAGGACCCTTAAAGGCATAAAGGAGATCTGTGATGATGAAGGCCTTGAGCTGTGCCGCCTTTATAAGGAACAGTACGACGGATTCATCACGACGCTGCCGCTTCTTAAAAATGCCGTAAGCAACAACAAAGTAGTCACAGGTTCACAGCTTCTTTACTTCATGCCTGTAGGAAGGATGTTCAATGGACAGAAAGCTACGGTCGGTGCTTGACCTAAGGCCGCATTTTACCATAAAGGACAGCATACCCATTAAAAGCATATCAAAGGACGGGATCATATGTCTGACAAAGCACCTTTTCAGTAAGACATATAAGATCCATGACGTAAATTTCCTTATCGCCCGCGATGATGAAAGATACGCCATTGTAAATAAATGGGCAAAGCTACTTCGGTCCTTAAACCCTGCTTATGACATGCAGCTGTGCATATATAACCACACGGCGGATATAGATTATCTGTCCAGCACGGTACTTATAAA
The DNA here is from genome assembly GCA_045600945.1 of Lachnospiraceae bacterium. GTDB lineage: Bacteria > Bacillota > Clostridia > Lachnospirales > Lachnospiraceae > Darwinimomas. The sequence goes on along the minus strand of JAZRYX010000080.1, from coordinate 41,069 downwards.
TGACAGAAATGATGAGCTTGACGGACTGCGTGATGAAATTAACAGCATCATAAAGAAAAACATGCTAAGCGGCAATAACGGCATAAAGCGCGATATCTATCTCACGCTCACCATACCTGCTAAGGACATGGAAAGGGCATCCGTAAGCTTCTCCGCCGCGGAGCATGACATCTTAGGCGTACTAAGAACCATACCTGGTTGCAAGGCTACAGCTCTGCTACCCGAAAAGAGACTTAATCTCCTTCACGACATCCTTCACGGCTGCCGTGAGACGGAAATGAGCGCCTACAGCGAAGGAAATAAAGTACGTGCAGAGGCTTTCTCTCTTGAAAACATGTACGTAAGCGGAGGCTCACCCATAGATCTCATAAGTCCCGAAAGCATGGAGTATCATTCCGATCACTTTAAGCTCGGCGATGTCTACGGAAGGGCCTTTACCATGAAGGATTTTGCTTCAAGAATAAGCGATACCTTTTTATCGGACTTTACGGCTATGCCCTTTAAGATGCTCTTTACCATAAACCTCCATCAGATGGATCCGGTAAGCGCATTTCACCTGGTCCGCTCCCAGCGTACCAATGCAGCAGGACAGATGGCGGAAACCATGAAGAAGGCTGCACAGTCCGGCTATGATGCCGTACTTGCCAATCCTGATATAGCAAAGAACTTCAATGAATTCGACGAGCTCCTTGACAGCATGGAACGCTTCGATCAGAAGCTCTTTGAAGCAAAGTTCCATGTGGTCATCTTTGCCGATGACCTTAATGAGCTTAAAGCAAACAGCAACGCATTCATAACCAGGTGCAGGACCGGAAGCGTGGTATTTCAGGCTCCCTACGGGATGCAGGAAAATACGTTCCTCTCTTCCATCCCTTTGGGTATAGACCGCACACCCAAGGTAAGGACTCTGCCTACGGATGTACTTGCAAAGATGGTCCCGTTCTCATCCCAGGAGATGACCCAGAAGGGCGGAACCGCATACGGAATCAATAAAGTAACAAGAAACATCATAACCTTTAACCGCATGCTTGCCGACTCATATAACATGCTGATACTCGGCTTTACCGGCTCGGGAAAGAGCTTTTTTGCAAAGAAATCAATCTTAAGCACTTACCTTACCGGAACAGATGCCGATGTCATCATCATCGATCCGCAGGCAGAGTACGGAAAGCTATGCAGAGCCGTAGGCGGTGAAGAGATATTCATAAAATCGGCGGGACGGCATCATTTAAACCCTATGGACATATCGGCCTCCTACGGAACGAATCCCATAGCCGAAAAGCAGGACTTCCTGCAGTCCATCATGAGCCAGATGCTTGACCACATGCCGGATCCGGTACAGCGTGCCGCCATATCCATAGCAACCGTGCGCTGCTATGACAACTGGAAAAAGACAGAAAGCGATGAAGATATCCCGACACTTGAGACCTTCTATCAGGAGCTCTGGAACTACTACAACGAAAGCAGCGAAGCACTCCCTACAATCATGGATCTCATAAAAGCTGTTGAATTCTACGTTGAAGGAACCACTACCCTCTTTAAGGGAAAGACCAATGTCGATACCGGATCAAGCTTCATGTCCTTTAATATCGCGGACCTTACGGAAAGCACAAGACCCCTTGCGATGCTCGTAATACTGGACTCGATACTTAATCGCATGAGCCGGAACAGAAAGCTCTCAAGAACGACCTATGTATATATCGATGAGATACACCTTCTGTTTAAGGACGAGCAGACCGCCGAATGGATAAAGACGCTATGGAAGACGGCAAGAAAGTTTAGATGCGCGCCCTGTGGCATAACCCAGGACTGCGAGGATATCCTGTCCTCCGAAGTCGGTCGTGCGGTGCTTACAAATACATCCTTCGTCGTTCTCTTAAAACAGGCAGCGATAAACGCAAGGGTACTTGCAGAACAGCTCATGCTCTCGGACAGACAGCTTGATTTCGTAACCGATACCCCACCGGGAGAAGGACTTTTGTACATACAGAACTCATCGAAGTTTAACGGAGGAGTCATCTCCTTCGAGGATCACATATCCGAGAACCTGCACCTCTATGAGATCTGTCAGACAAGCAGCAACGATGAATGATAAACAAAAGAAAAACCTCTATGATGCGGCAGCAAAACCTGCAAAGTTCATAAAGGACACCCTAAGCGAGACCAATGAAGAAGGAAGGAATGTCCGAAAGACTGTCGATAATGCAGAGATCATAAAGACCTCTGCCGGAAATGCAGCCGATAAGAGCCGTATACGCTACGAACGAAAGCATCATAAAGGTGAAAAGTCCGATAAGAAGATCGACCTTAAAAAGAAGGATATACGAAGCCGCGGATCTGTAAAGACCTATGCCGGAAGACGCTTCCTAGATGAAATGTCAGATGAGGAAGACTTCGGAAGGATGTACTCTCCCGTCTCAGGTGCCGCATCCGCCTACGGACATATCGGAAGGACCGGTAAGGCAATCGCAAAAAAAGCAGGATATAAGGTCCTTGGTCCAAGGGTCATGACCGCTCCTCAAAGAACACGTCAAAGAGCCATAAGAAAAGCCAAAAAGATTGTGTCGGTTCCCTTTAGACAGCTTGGAAAAGGGATCGGTCATGTCGGAAATAAAATCGCTGACAGCACTCTCGGAAGGACTCTTCTAAATAGCAGCATTTACAGAAAAACAGTCATCAGTGCAAATGCCGCAAAGGAGAAAGGAAAGAAAGCAGCATCCTTTGCAGCCGATGTCATATCCGCCCCGGTAAGAGGCGCAGGTGCAGGCATAGATCTTGCAAAGGCAAAGATCATTAAGCCTGCGGCCATAGTGATAAGCGCCATAGTTATCCTTCAGCTTATCCTGGTATCCGCCTTCGGATCATCGGGAAGCTCCGGATCGATCACATTTCTCATAATGGATACCAAGGAGCACTTTAACAGCTTTCAGAATGCCTTTGATAATGACGAAGCAGCATTTAAGCAAAGCATAGATGAAAGGGCCAAAGGATATGCAGATACCCTTAATGATAACGGAGAACGGATCAAATATAAAAACGTGACCATCACCTATGACTGTGTTACGACCAATAACATAGATGATCTTCTTACTGTCATGACAGTCCTTATGGATCAGTCCCAGGAGGAGAATCATGAAGAAGCATTAAGCCTTTTTAATGAGCTCTATTTTAACTCTCACTCATTTAACGTAGTCGAGTCTCCGCTTTACTACTGCTCCGGCTGCGTAAGACATACCGAGACAGATGAAGACGGAAACCGCATCAGCTGGTATGAATGCTACGGACATGTGGATGCCGAAATAAATGTCCATGTAAAACCCTTTGACGAGCTCATGCTCACCTACGGCTTTGACGAAGAACAGACCGACTGGGCCTATGCCTTAAGAAATGCCGATGACTTCTCAAAGCTATATGGCATTAAGAGCATGGCTGAAAGCATCGCAGGTGAAAGCGGCTTCTACATAGATGACATCAAGGTAAATGCTTCTTCAAAGAAGATACCTGATAACGGATCCTCGATGAAGATAGTCTACTTTACCCAGGGCTCAGGTGCCGAGTGGGCAAATGTCCCCTTCGGCGGAGGAACGATAGCCTCAAGCGGCTGCAGCGTTACATCTCTTGCGATGGTCCTCTCCTACCTTAAAGGAGGAAATGACTCATCACAGTGGATATATCCTAATGAGATCGTAGCTGCAATAGCCGAAAAATACGGCAACTATAACAGATTTTATGTAGCTCCCTACGGTCAGGACGGACACGGACTCTTTCCTGCAATGGCATCCTACTACGGTGTCAACTGTCAGGAAATCAGTTCTTCAAGCATCATAAATGCCTTAAAGGATGGCTGCCCTGTCATCATGAGCTGCGTACCGGGAGAATTCACCAAGCAGGGACACTTCATAGTCCTAACCGGCTTATCCGATGACGGTTACATCTTAGTGAACGATCCCAACGGATCTCATGCAGACAAGAGCTACAAGAAATACACATTAAATGAAATACAAAATAACGGAAAAGGATGGTGGATGTTTTGGAATTAAATGAAAAAAACAATGTTCTTTATGAAAGCCCGCTAATGAACGGAAACAACAGTTCAGCTGATAGTACCGAAGCTGAAAAAAGTAACAGCAGCCTTGCTGTAAAAACAGGTGAGAGTAAAAAATCCATGGATGCAAAGACCACAGGTATCATCTCATACCTATCAATCGTCGGATGGCTAATAGCCTATGCCGCAGGTGATAAGGAAGGAGCAAAGTTCCATTTAAATCAGGCACTTATCTTAAACGCCGGATGGCTCCTTGTAAGCATCCTCTCTCGCTTTCCGCGGCCCATCCGGTATATCGCCTGGATAGCCGAGATGATCCTTTCAGTACTCTGGATCATCGGTTTCATCGCAGCAATAAAGAACGAAGAAAGGAAAGTACCCCTCTTAGGAGAGATACAGATACTCAAATAAGGAGTCCAAAATGAAAACAAAAAGACTTATGGCAATACTGCTTACAGCTTCATTACTGATGACAAGCTTTGCTTTTCCATCATTTGCCACAGAAAACGAATCCATGCCTGCTGATGAAAAGATTGGACAAACCATTGAAGAAAGCATGGCATATGAACAGCAAGAAGAAACTTCTTCAAAGGAAGACTGCACTGCCCCGGAATCAACCCCCTCTGAGGCCGGCAGTACAGACCTTCCGGATGAAGAAGAAATCATAGACGACATAAACATAGCATCTCCATCAGATACAGAAGCTGACGATCAACATGACGAAGCTCCTCTAATGATGATGCTGACTGCCCCTCAGGATATCCCTATGATTGCGGAAAAGCAGACCTGGTATAAAGGGAGCCTAAATAAACGATATATCTCCGAAGTGCATTTCACAGATACATTTGAGGAAGAAACCTTTGATGAATCCTGGGAAGCCGGAGCAACTGAGGATGACAGCATCACCTGCTATCTCGTTGATGAAGCACTTTTCATATGCAGTAACGGTAGTCCCGGAATAAAGCTATCTAAAAGCGCATACAGGTTCTTTTATAACTTCAGGGAACTGACCATTCTTGATGGTCTTGAGATGCTGGACTCTTCTGAAACTTCTGATATGAGCCAGTTCTTTTATCAGTGCTATGCACTGCCTGACGATATAGCCGCTGATTTTTTCAGTGCCCTGGATTTCAGTGAGTGCACGACCCTGGAGAGTCTTTTTTATAACGATACCGAGCTTAAAAGCTTCTCTTTCCCGGAAAGCATGGTCTTCCCGAAGCTTAAAAGCTTTAAAGATACATTTGCTGCCTGTCAGTATTTAACTACTTTTAACTTTAACGGAGCTTCATTTCCGGTACTTGAAGATATATCCGGGATGTTTGACAGCACTAACCTTTTTAAGATCGAGCTTTCCGCATTTGACAGCGGAACGATCAAAAATGTCGATTCTCTTTTTTATAACTGCCAATATCTTTTAAACATAGATTTCACAGGTTTTGATACAAAGAGCGTAACGAAAGCCGATGACATAACTTATGAATGTTCCCGGCTTGAATCATTCACCGTGGATGAAGGCTTCACTCTTCTATCCTTCATAAGTGATCCGGACCCTGACTATGCTTTTAAGACTGACGGATACTGGCACTCTGTATCAACCGGCCTTACTTATAACTCAGATAGCAGCTGGCCGGATGTCGCGGATACATATACATCCTATGTCGAAAATGAAGCTCCCATGATCCGCGACAATCTCAAATGGAGCTCAACATATTTGGATAAGACAGCCATCACGGAAGTCCATTTCGTTGATACCTATGACGGACCGGGAGCTTCGATTTTCACCATGGATATCGACTTTAGAGGCCATATCCGCGCCTTTTTGGAAGGCACCGAGCTTTATATATGCGGAAACGGCACCGGAGGCATAAAAGCAGCTAAAGATTCATCAAGCTTCTTTTCGGGCTTTACGTCCCTCACAGAGATAACAGGACTTGAGATGGTCGATTTCTCGGAAACAACTACGGTAAGCAGCATGTTTTCTAACTGCGACTCCATTGGTGATGATCTTGCTTATTACATCATGGAAAACATAGAGACGAACTCCATAATCAGCTTTCAAATGTTCTTTACTGAATGCGACGGACTTGTAAATGTAATCATTCCGGAAGAGTTTGATACGTCTCATGCTACTACCATCGGATCATTTTTTTCAAGATGCGAAAATCTTGAGTCCGCTGATCTTTCAGGTTTTAACTCCGGAACATATACGTCAGTATCAAGTGTTGTCTCCTACTGCCCTAAGCTTAAAAGTCTGGACCTTCGGGGATTTGATACTTCAAACGTGACATCGACCTCTGCACCGTTTTACAGTGTCGATTACCTTGAAGAGATCACTATGGATGATGCATTCACGCTTAAGTCGCTCCTTCCTGCACCAAGTGCGAAATATATAGAAGGTGCAGACGGCAAATGGCACTCCTCATCAACCGGAAAAAGCTATGCACCAAAGGACACCTGGCCTGCCGGTGAGGATACTTATCTTGCATATTTAAAGGCTCCCTGTGATCTGCTGACAGTAGGACTTTATTTCACTGATTACGGCGTAAACCGTCAGAATATAACAACCATACGCTTCGATCTTGATTATGAGGCTGACGGAACCGAACAGTACACATGGATCCTCGATTATGAAGAAAAAGGTGATATCAACGGATATATCCTCTCAGACGGAAAGACTTTAGTAGTCTCTGCTCCGGGCCTTGAAAAGATCTACTTTAATCCGAATTCATCAGATATGTTCTCAGCCTTTAATCATGTCACAGCTATCGAAGACCTTGAATACTGTGACGGTTCTCTTATCGAAGATGCATCATACATGTTCCATGCATGCAACAGCCTAAAGTCCGTGAACCTTGAAAACCTGATTTCTTCTTCCTGCACGAACATGTTCGCCATGTTTTATGGCTGCAAGAAACTAAAGGAGATCGACATCACAAGCTGGGACATATCAAATGTTACAAACTTAGGACAGCTCTTCCGTGAATGCCATGAGGTAGAAAGCATAGACATGACAGGACTTGATACAGGAAAAGCAGTAAACATGGGATTTATGTTCGAGAAATGCTATGCGCTTAAAGATCTTAATCTCTGCAATGCTCCTGTAAACATAAAGTATCTTCCGTACATGTTTTCAGAGTGCTCTTCCATCACTGATATCGACATGTCCTCCTGGACCTGTACATACCACACTGACGGAGATGCCTGGGGCGATGATCCTGATTTCTTCTGGTATGACGATACTTACTGGCATGAGGATGAGATATTCGGAGCCTATGAGGGAATGTTTAGGGGCTGCAACAGTCTTGAAACGATAAATATAAGCTCTATGAAGACCGGAAATACCACTGCAACAGTAGATATGTTTGACGGATGTATAAGACTTGCAGAAATCCATGTAGCCGGGGATTTCAGTTTCTATTCGCAGCTCCCGAATCCGGACAGCACATACATTAAAGGTGCAACCGGCTTATGGTATACGGCAAACGGATCAGGGTACTTAAAGGAAGATATCCCGGCGTATTCATATGACCTCTATGGGTATCTCATCAAGAAAAAGATAACCTTCGGAGTACGCGAGAAAAGCGACGGCGTATGTCAGGACTTCGGCCCGGATGTCTTAAGATACAAGATTGTATCAGAAGATAATCCGGATGAATACATACGTTTTACGGTCTGCTTCGATGAAAACGATGACTATAGCGACTCGGACAGATGTCAGAAGGACCGGGTAGTATATCTTGCTGTCGGCAAGTATTCCTTACAGAAAGCAAAGACCATACAGAAAGCTGGTAAGACCTCAAATGTCTCTATAACTTCAAGCAGCACAAAGATCTTTCCTGAGGCTCCGGTCATTACCCATTGGGGAAGAGCCAAGGCAACAGCTTATATAGGGACTTTATAGAAACATAACCAGATAACAACAACCATTAATAGGACAAAACATAAATCAAAAAGCTTATGAAAGTAATAGAAACCATTTTAAGCATCTTTATAACTGCTGTATTGTCGCTTCTTGTTTGCATTTTCCTTATAACGAGGCTCTTAAATGTCGAGCCCTTCATTGTCCTCTCCGGGTCTATGGAACCGGCTATCCCCACCGGTTCCATAGTACTTGCAGATAAGAACGATAGTGAAATAAACATAGGCGACATCATAGCATTTCACAAAGGTGATATCTCCGTGACCCACAGGGTATCCGGTATAGACGAAGATGGAAATTATATAACCAAGGGAGATGCGAATGAAACAATTGATCTTACTCCTGTCGCGAGGGAGCAAATCATAGGTAAATGCCGGTTCATCATTCCCTTCCTTGGTTTTGTCGTGAATTATATAAAAACGCCTTACGGCATCGCAGTCTTTATCGGAATGATAGCTATCTACCTTGTAATCACGGTTTATCAAAAGAATAGAAGGAGAAAGAAAACACATGAAGAAAGTAAATCTTAAGGTTGTACTTGCAGCTGCAGCAGCACTTGCAGTACTTACAGTCGGAGGCATCTATGCATACCTCACATTCACACAGTCAGTAACCAACACATTCACAGTCGGTAATGTATCAGCGACTCTTACAGAGCCTAACTGGGATGAGGGAGTAACAGCAGGTGACAATCAGAACATCTATCCGTGTCAGACACTTGCAAAGGACCCGACCATCACTATCGGTGAAACTTCAAATGATGCGGTCGTATTCATGGAGGTAACATATCCGGTCCAGAACGTAATAACTATCGCTCAGGACGGATCCAAGAACGCTGCAGCAGATACTCAGCTCTTTACTCCGGGTGAACTCGGTGAAGGATGGGTTGAGCTTACTGCAAAGAAGGTAACAGGTGAAGGCAGCGTTACAAAGGTCTACGGATACAGTACAGAGCTTGAAGCCGGTGAAGATGCAAAGCTCTTTGATGAAGTTACATTTGCAAATGTTGCCGAAAACCAGATCGTTGACAGCCTTGATATCGTAGTCAAAGCAGATGTCATCCAGGCTCAGGGAATGACCAAGGAAGGCGACACATATACCACAGCTGAGCTCGGAGCTATCTATGATAAGTTCGTAGCTCAGAACGCAACAGCAGAATAATTATTTTTCAAGGGGCATCTGCCCATTAAAAGTCATAAAGGGTCTAAGCATCACGGGCCTTATATACCCGGTGATGCTTAGGCCCGGAAAGGAAAAGATGAAAAAGATAATAATACCGGTCCTGGCAGGCGTTCTCCTTCTTGCCGGAATCGGATTCACATATGCATTCTTTACGGTATCGCAGAAATCGGATAATCAGATCACTGCAGGATACTGCGACATAAAGGTTAATGAGACCGGAAGCATCCCTGCTGATATCCCCTCCGGTGAAGCCTTTTCCATAACTGATACCGTAACAGTAACAAACACAGGAACGACTCCATGCTTCATAAGGGCAGCCATAGACTTTGATTCAAACCACAGCGAGGCTGCATCCACAGTAAAGGGAATGAATAGCAAATGGATCCTTGATAACGGATTCTACTACTATTCCGATCAGGTAAAGGCAAACGAAACCACTGCTCCTCTTCTTACCGGAATAGATGTAGCCGCTCTTGATGAGGATGTAGCTGCCGGTTACAAAGTCGGCATATATTTCGAAGCCGTCGATCCGGGTAACAGCCAAAGCTACCGGGGAGCATGGCAGGAATTCAATAACTGAGGTGTACGATGAAAAACATATTTAAACATAAATACAGAATAATCGCTCTTCTATTTGCATGCATCATGATGTTCACATCGGTATCATATGCTGCCGATATCAACATCACGCTGACAGATGCAAGTAAGAACGGCTTAAAGATATCAGATAATAACTTCTTTGCAGCATTTAACGGCATAGTCCCGGGTGAAACTAAACGCCAGGATCTTATCTTCACCAACACATACGGCCAAAAAGCATCCTTCTATATCTGGTCAGAAGCTGTAAACCTTAATGACCTGCAAAGACAGCTCATGGAAAAGCTGACACTCAAACTTAAGCAGGGTGATAAAGAGCTTTACACCTGCAATCTCACAGAAGTAATAGACAGAAAAGACCTATGCACTCTTAAAAAGAATGAATCCGCTGTTATAAGCATGTACATGACCATGCCTGAAGAGATTGATAACACCTATGCCGGACAGAGCATAGAAGCAAAGTGGTTTGTAGGTGTGGATCTTACTGATGACGGATTCGGTGGCGGAGGAAGCAGTTCCGGTGGAGGAAGCAGTTCTGGCGAAGGCAGCTCCTCCGGCGGTGGAGGCGGTCATGGAGGTGGCTCCTCTGAAGGTGGTCCCAGTGTAACCGAAACACCTGCCGAAGTGATAGAAACCCTTCCTGCTGAAACTATTACACCTGAAAAGCCCACAGATCCATACGGAAATGAAATAGAAACCCATTCAGAAAGTACCGGCGGTGATGATACCGCAGGACTTGAAGACCAAGAGCCGGAAGGCGAATCAGGCATTTCCGGAGATTCCGAAAATACGGGTGAAACCGGAAAAGTCGTTGTTCACGGAGACATTGACCCCAACATAATAGACAAGGACATAGTAGTAGTCCTGGTAGATGAATACGGAAACGAGCATGAAATCTATCTTTATCCTCAAAACGGATTTGAAGCCTCTGTACTCCTCCCTGCTGGTGTTTACTATGTAAAGAAAGCCTATGTAGTGGGTGATACCGACGGCAAAGTATATCCTCTTATAGTCAGTGAGAACATGATAACCATCGGCAGTACCGGCGTTGTCGCTCTTACAGTCAGTCTTTCACAATCCGGTGCTACTATAAACGGAGAACTCACGGATCAGGTAAATATACAGAAAGCACCGACCAATATCGGTATGTATATACTTCTGGTTTTAGGACTACTTCTTATCATACTTATCATCTTCTTCATCATAAAGAGAAAGCATGATAAAGAGGAGGACTTTAATGATGAATGATGCACAGTTTAATGCCTGCTACAGAGCCGTAAAAGAATATCTCGCAGATATCGGCTTTATTCCGGTAGACAATACATTAAAAAGCATGCTGAAATCTCCGGATCTTGATATACAGGGACTTATGGTATCAAACTCAGATGTTGCCGGAAGACCCATAGAAAGCCTGAGAAATCTAATGAATGACCTTAAATATGAGGACGGTACATCCTCTCCCACTCACTTTTTTCTTGCCTCCAAACAGCAGCAGGAAGAAAGCAGAGTCGGAAAATACGGTGAGCTTACTGATAACATCAACATGTTTGCAAGAGCATTGGGCGATTATGTAAGGCTAAAGTATCAGGAATTCACTCGCAGCGAAGGACCAAACCATGAATTCACCCAGTACAACCACTATCACATCAAAGACTTTTATAAAACCCATAACGATGGTGATGAACTTCTTAGATTTAAAAGCAAGTTTGATTCCCTAATAGTTGACCTAAAGCTAAACAACATCATTACGGAAATAAGCAGAAATAAAAAAATAAGTCCTGAAGATCTCAGAACCTATTCCGGCAATAAACCTATGCCCCATGTCGCTTATAACAATTCTATTTCATTCAGACAGGAAGGAATGAAAAGGATTTAGCAGTCGTAGCAACTGCTTGTGGGAATGTGGGTAACTCGCAGAGTTATCCATCATTTCCACAGCAAAAATCTCTATATCTACTTATTTATTGATGAGAATGTCCTCCAGATTCAATTAATTCCTATGTCGGTCTAAATTTAGTTGATTAGATATTCCTTTTGCTTTTTGCTACTGAACATTAACTATATTTTAACCTATAGCAAAATTCCATCCTTATCTTTAAAATTCCCAGTAATAATAAGTATTATATCTACAAACCAACCTATGCCAAACAATCCCAAAGTGAAAACATATAATATGGCGGTTTTGATTTTTCCTACATAAAATCTATGTGCCCCGAATGAACCTAGAAAAAGGCAAAGAAAGAATGCTACTGTTCTACTTTTTTTATTTGCAATATCGAAAGTGGTATTTAGCCTTTCCTGTGAAATAGATTCTTTTATAACGAAGTTCTTATTACATTCTTTCTTGAATTGTTGTTTTTCTTTTGCTGCTTTTCTATTTTTTTCTTTCTGTTTCAGATGTTCACTTCGCATTTTTTCTTTTTGTAGCATACGTTCAATGCGCAATTTTTCTTTTGCAGTTTCCCTCTCGATTTTTAATCTTTCTTTTGCCTCAAAATCTGCTCTTTCATTGTCCTTATAAGCCATATAACTAGCTATTCCAATTGCGGCAATGCTACCAATGACAGTACCCGCAAGATTGGCTAATGCATCTGAGCCAGAATTACTTCCTCCAGAACAACCCTCATCATTATCATAGTGTGAAACATAATTTTGATTGACTTCTATATATTCGGTACTGCCATCGGCACCATTATAAAAGCCATTACCATCCGAGTCTATATGTCCCCAACTACCATCGGCACCATTATAATCAACAGATCCATCTGGGTTTTTATGTCCCCAACTACCATCGGCACCATTGTAATCAGCTGATCCATCTGGGTTTTTATGTCCCCAACTACCGTCTGCAGCGTTATAATCCCCACTGCCATCAGAGTCTTCATATCCCCAACTGCCATCATTATATTTATTAAAATCGAAACTACCATTAGGTGAGCTTAAGTATTCCCACCCTCTGTCTTTATTGCTACACATACTAACACCAGTACTTTCTTGTTTTTTTATAGTTTATCAAATAACTATTACATTAAAAAGGTTTTTTAGTTATTCGATTGGTTTGAACGCTTCCCTAATGTAGTTCTTGATTAATCTCAAAAAAGGCTTCCAACCTGTTTCTCTTTTCATCTTTAAGTCAAAGAAAAGCACAGGCTTCCCTATGCTTTTCTGATTAATATTACTATACTGTCATTTTCCGGTTATTTGCTTGAATCCCTTTTGCAGGAGTTTTCCTATTCCGTCTTTATTAGTAATAGCAGCTGTCGATCTGCTTGATGGTGCGATATTATTCTTTGCCTTGCTAATAGCACCTATTAAATCACTCGCCTGTCTTCTTGTTAATCCGGTTGTAACATTCACAACACAGCAATCTTTTTTACCTGCCATAATAAACCTCCCCATCAAAAACTATATACAGTCGTATTTCCGTCATCAAGATCCTTAGATACCGTTCCTGTACCATATCCTATGGATGTTACTTTGACCGGATCAATGCAAAACTCATTTTCTTCAGTCATCATTACCCTAAAGATGTCTACACCGCCATTTTTACGCTTTACTGCCAGAAAATTATCGGTTACAGAAATTACTTCATCGCCTTTTTTTAGAATATTTATTTTTACCATAGCCGCCTCCCTTAAAATTTAAAAATATCAATTAAACCATTATGTGCTTTTTGATGACAATCATGACATAAAGTTATAATATTGTCGTCATTGGCTGCCCCGGAAAAAAATACATCAAATATATGATGTCCTTCAGCGTGATCTCGACTCCCGCATATTTGACAAACGTAGTTGTCTCTCTTCTTACCACTTCTTTGAGCTATAATATGCTCATAATCTCTTTCCTTCATTTGTCCCTCCTGAAATATAAGAATGAAAATATATTGTTATAATGATTAATTTCGATTCTTAGTAACTGCTACTGCAACCGCAGCTCCTCCAAGTATCGATGCGATTCCTCCTACATATGTCCATGGATCTTTCTTAATTGAGTCTCTAATCTTTGTCCACATGTTTACTTTTGGTGTTTCCTTAGTCTGCTCCGCTTTGATTCTATTGATTTCAGCAGCACTTTCTAGCGCAGCAACAACTGTTGCAAAATCTCTTTTAAAAGCTACGATATCAAATTCTATCGGGTATTCCTCCTCACATTCTGCTGAATGAACTAAGCCTTCCATGAAATCCATATCTTCATCTGCATAAATATCTTTGCCATTATATTCATCGATTATGTGAGGCAATTGACTTAAGAAACAATGCTTTATATATTTACTTCTGTTCTCAACCTTTATCTGGTTGTTAGAGAATACGACAATTTCAACAATGTTTAACGGCTTTCCGATTTCTTTTAGTGATTCTCGCAGAAGATGTGATTTGTCGTTAACCTTTTCACCCAGGTTTCTTCCAAAATCCATGTACCCATGTGCTTTGTAATAATTTCCTTTCGCATCAATTACCATGTCTTTTGAAGGATTCTTTACTTCAATCATAAAGATTGCTTTTGATGTAAATACCACGGCATCAAGTTCAGTTCTAATATCACCCTCTTTTAGTTCAACATTGAAAAGCATTCTTCTGTTGGACTGAAGTACTTCTAACGTTCTTTTGGCTAATCTTTCGCCTTTGCTACCTGCTATTTCTCTGGCAATCATATTTCCGAAATCCTTGCATTCACTTTTGAATCTTTCTAATGATTCATCTGCAATATGATTCAACTCATTATTTTTGTTTTCAAGGTGCTGAACTACATCATAGATTTTCAGGTTCATATTATCTGCATAATCTGCATCAAATGTTAACTGAACCATTTCCTTTTGAATATCGAGAAGTCCCGGAAGGACTTCTCGTTTGTGATACATTGGCTTTGACATTGAAGTGATTTGTGATTCAATCTGTTCAATTCGTTTGGTAATGTTCATCTGATCTCCTTTCTTAGTTATCCTTCTTTGCCAATTTGTTGCCTCCTAGAGCGAATAGAATAAGTAAGGCATCATCTATAGGTCCAGGTACCAAGTCTATTGGTGATACAATATAGGCTACAATTAAAATCACTAAAACAGCTTTAAAAAAGTTATTCATTTTGAATACCTCCTCATTAATCTTTAATTTTCATGGTTCCTACAAACGGCCGTTTGTTTTATGTTGAGTATAGTTTATAATATGCAGCTCAAGTCTTACATGGTAACAAGCGCGACTGATCCGATTCTATTTTGCATTTTTCACGAAATAAATTTTCTGACATTGCACCAGATACGAAATAACATGAATTTGATGAATTTCTACTATAAAAGGGACTATCAAGATTACTCAACAGACACCTATCGAGTTATTCTGTCTTTATCTGGATTTTCATAAGCGTTTACATATGTATTATTGCTCTGCCAATCGATGCAATGCCTGCTATGAATATTACAGGTATTATGAAGAAAGCAATCCCGAGGATTCCTACAGCTAGGAATCCTATCAGAATGTATCCGATACCACCGAATAATATTCCAAGTATCTTTCCAAATAGTCCAAATATCCAACCGGTTACTTTGAACATAAGTGCAAGAATCCCGATTAATAATAATAATGATAAAATCATAATCTCACCTCCAAAATGTGTTTCTATATAGACCCTGAAAATTTTGCGAATCATCCAGACTTACTCTGGAATGCAAGAAAAACCCGTATGCATGTCATGATGATTCACTAAACTCATCAATTATTAGCTGCTACTGTGATTTTACCCTTAGTGCCTTCAAATGTATTTTTAACAAATGATCCTGCCGATTTTGCTGTACTGCTAATTGCTTCACCGGCCTTGTTAAATCCAGTCTTCACTGAACTTGCTGCTGTGCTAATTCCTTCACCAGCTTTTGTTGCTAATTCTACTGTTTTGTCCTTTGCAGTAATAGCAGTCTTCTTAATTGCTACTCCAGCCTTTGCTGCTGCATCCGCTACAACTGCTTTGAGATTGTTTTCTTCTACAACATCATCGAGGACATACATTACTACTAAAGTTTTTTCTACTCCTACTACGATTGGAACAATTCCTGTTGCTACAGATCCAGCTCCAACCATTATCATCATATTTGCTGCACCATCTGCTGCTAATGATGTCAATGCACCTGCTAAAGCTCCTTCTGCCCCAGAAATTGTCACATTACTTACTGTTTCAGATGCACTATCGCCGTTCATATAAGATTCAAGTCCTGCAACTCCCATATTGAACACTGCGAAAATTGCCGATGATTTTCCTGCATTGCTGAGCATTTTTGCTGCACTGGTGGGATTTCCGAGTGCCTTGTTTGCTAAATCGTTTACTCTCTTATCAGATATGCCTGAATCTTTCATTCTTATATCTGATCCTGCATCTTCAAGAGCCTTGTTTACAAGTTCTGAAGATTCTGTAGTTCCAAGAAATTCTGTGCCTTCTGGATAATATCCATCAACGATTCTTTTAACAGTCTCAGTTACGTTTGTATCAGATACTCCTGCTTTGCACTGAATGCCTTTTACCATACTTCCATCTTTTGCGGTTGTTATCAGGTCATATGCGGGATCAATTGCGCTTTCTGACATCTGTGTACTTACTCCCTGAAATAAGCTTTGAAAATTCATTTTGTTCATTGCTTCTGCTTCTAAAGCTATTCCTTTTGCTCCCGTCTGAGTAAGCCCTGACCTCCCGGCCATCTCGGTTGTTACAAAGAAATCATATAACGCTCCTGCTACTCCAACTGCTTCAGGTACTGCCATTACTGATGGATCTGCTGCAAATGCAACCATACAATTCATTACAACTGCTGTGAGTACAATAACTACTGAACTTATTATTTTTTTCATATTTTCCCTGCCTTTCTGCCTCCCTGTCGTAGGGGTCTTTATTTTTTTGTTGTGTATAGTTTATAATGGGTAACAGAAGCTTTACATAGTAACAAGTGCGACGTTTAATCTCTATTTCGCGGTTTACGCGAAATAACTCCAAGGAGGAACGAAATGCCAAGAAAATCCGTAAAAAAAGACAAGAATATATATTTTTTAAGTCGTGAAAGAGCTAACCTTACCCGAGAGGCAGCATCAGAAATTATGGAATATATCTCTTCGGATCGAATTGAGCGTATCGAATCAGAAAAGTCAGAACCACACCCGGACGAAGTACTTACAATGGCCGAATGCTATAATGATCCTCTTCTGGCTAATCAATACTGCACAATGGAATGTCCTATAGGAAAGAAATATATCCCTAAAGTTTCAGATGCCCAACTGGCAGTTATTGTTCTGCAGATAATGGATTCGGTAAACGGACTTAGTGACAATAAGAATAAATTGGTCAGCATTACTGCGGACGGAATAATATCAGATGAGGAACGACCGGAATTTGAAAAGATTTGTAATCAGCTGGATCAGATTGCCTCAGCTGCCACCACGTTAAAATACTGGATGGAGCACAAATTATCATAAGTCTCAAATTATGGTGCAAAAAGGACTTACCATCGCGGTAGGTCCTTTTTGCTTAAAAGAGAATAATCAATTAGCGAATCTCACAGTCTCATGCGGATAGTCTCCTTTTTTATTTTAACAAACTTATCGGTAAAGACTGTATTGATGTTATATATCCATATGACGCTCCGTTTTTTAGATGACTACTCTTAGTAGAAGACCCATTATATCCCCATTTGTTTTGAAATGCACCACTATAATATCCTCTTGTCCTAAGACCTACTGGAGCCAATGCTGAATATTCAACTTCAATGATGCTTTCCCCCTGATTATTTATTCCTTTCCAAATTCCATGAATTTGAAGTGTGTCCGGAAATTTAAGTTTGCTCTGTAAATCAGCAACCGTTATTTTTACCATATCACCATCTGAATATGAATCATACCTTCCATCAGCATTACTATTCACAGCTTGAGTTTTTGCTATTCCATTTTCAATCCACTGCCCTTTTTCATTTACCTGAAACCCATCAGGTGTAGTAGTTGAAATGTAACAATATCCATCCGGCCCAAAGTAATAACATTCTGCTATACCGTCATTGTTTCCGTCGCACCATTCCCAGCAGCTAACCGGCCACGTTCCATTTCCTCTATCCCACCACCAGCCTTTGCCGTCCTGCTTCCATGTTCCGGCAAACACTGTCATTGTCATTAATACAGTAAGAATTGCTGTTGCAAATATCAGTGTAATCTTCTTCATCTTCGTTTCCTCCTAAGTTACCAATTCTGAACACTTATTTCTATATCATCATGTTCCGGCCAGCCATCATATCTGTTGAATTCAAATGCAACAGGTTTACCGGGTCTTAACTTATCAACAAACGTATTTTCAGCAAACACTATTTCTCCATTTTTTCTCAGAATCATGGATACATTCGCCATATCTACAGTTTCCTCTGTCGTGTTGGTTATCTCTCCTGTAATATATTGTTTTTCTCCGTTCCTTTCAGAAACATGCTCCACCAGAAAATCTGTAGTTCTAACCAAATTATCAATATTTGTAGAAATATCGGAACAGTCAACATCATACTCTATTTGAGTATTTTCACTAATATCTGCAACCGGGGCTGAAATCAGTCCTACAAGTGTTACCGTATCACCGGGTGCAATATATCCGCCCATCTGATCCTCTGTGGCTATAATGCTTCCATCCGGATCTTTCAGAGTTACAGTAAAGTCCGGAAACTCTATTGCAATACCGGTATTAGGATTATGTATGACACCGACAAAATCCATATATATGTCATCACTGTATTCACTTGGTGGTGACGAAATGCAGACTGCGGCATCCTTGATTTCCATTGGAAGAAGTTCTGCCTCTGTTTCTTCTGTTTCTGTAGATACTTCATTCGTATCAAAAGTAGTCCTCAATGAATCCGTACCATCACTTGATGATTTCTCGACACTTTCTTCCATACTCGTACCTTTCGAAACTGAATCACTAACATCTGAAGACTGACTGCCTCCGCAACCAGTCAATGCAAATATCAGCGTAGCAACTAATACAATGCTTACAATTTTCTTCATACTCTTTTCCCCCGATTTGTTTTTAATCAATATTTCCACTCGATCTTAATGGCTCCATGTGATTCTTAAGCAGAACCTCATTTAGTTCGATAATTCCTCCCGGCCTTTTGTCAAAGCACGTCATTATAAGAGCATCTCTGACAACTCGTGGATACAGCAGATTCATCTTGTAGTATTCCAGGGCTTGTTGCGTCTCTTCCAGTGTCAGCTCTGCTGCATAACAAATTCTTAGGATAATATCTCTCCTTTTTGTAATCTTTTCCTCTGAAAGAAGTTTGTATCCATACTTAAGGGATATATCTGCTCTTAAGAGAACATCCTGCTTCAAAAGCCCCTTTTCTTTGATCTTTGTGTTCATATATTCCATGAAGCACCTTGAATCATCGATAAGTTCATCCTTGTTTGTTTCTAAATACTCTCCTATTGTCTCCGGACTTATCTTTTTTAATTCCATCTCAAGTTCCTTTGCTGTTTTCTTATACATAGCACTTCACTCGCTTAGGTTGCACGAATTATATCAAAATCATCTGCCGTTTGCTCCCCCTGCTACGGTGGTAATTTCGTGCCTTTCGCTCCTCCTTTTACATGTTCTTGGTGGGGTTCCATTACAGGACATGTATTTTTTGCGAGGTCAGTGCATATTAAAAGCGCAGAGACTCTTCCCTGCGCTTTGCATTATGCGATATTCTGTTTTTGTCTTGTGCTTGAATGATTTTTAAATATGGCGTCGTACGCTCATACTTTTCATTTATTGCCTTTTTCTCAATTATCCATCAACATCCACCTTAACCACTGCATGATCTCCTGTTGCCTCAATAGCTTCATCCATAAGATACTCTGATCGATTGACTTTGAACTTATCTGAATTGATAAATACAAAGTCATAGCGTTTTGCATTGTTCTTTTTATGCTGGACGTAATGCGACGGTGTCAGTGGTTGCCCTTCTATGTATTGGCTTTGATCATAATTAACAGCATAGGAATCCACAAGTCCATTATCTTTTATACAGTTAAAAAGATTCCTCGCCCCATCACCGTTTCTGTTATAGAATTCCATTCCTTCTATTGTGTAAAAATCCTTGCCAGGTTCATTGGCATCAATTGTTACAATATCTGGTTTATAGTCATCTACAGCTTCAGCCATGCTGTTGAAAAATAGAGACTTCGCCTTTTTGTGATCACAACCCGTTATTGAATGGAAAGCTATTGCTTTGAATGGTTTGTCCTTGTAGAGAATATTTGCCCAAAGCGTTCTTTCCGGAAGCAATGTCCTGTCAAACACACCGGTTTCAACGATTTTCACATCTTTTCCGTGAAGCAAAACAATCCCAAGCTTTCTCCCTTTGCTGTCATATTTGCCCGGTTTCCTGTAATCAAGCGAATAAATAACGGAATCAGTCTTTGTTTTCAGATATTCATATTTTGCCGGTGTTACTTCAAGCAAAAAAACCAGATCTGTATCACTTCTTTTGATCAAATCGAAAACTTTTTCTATATTTGAACTGTATCCTGCGTTCCAATGAATAATTCGCATCTTCCTGCTCCATTCTTCGTAATACTATGTTCAACTTACAAGTACTGTAGAGATTCTGTTGCAAGTGATTCGGTATAACCCTATATCAAATATTATAGCATCAGGATTATAAAATGACCTATAACAGCAAAAATCTCATACCATCTATCTGAATTCATCTGTAATCCTCCATCATTAGGCTGCAGCAGCCTGCATTACTATACTGCGCACGGAATAGAACATCAGATTTTCAAACCATATCTTTATTCTGTTAAGAATACTGTTTTCCTTCCTCTCAATTTCTTCAATCAGGCTCTTTGTAACCTTTGCAGCCTCCACATGAGCTGTGAATGAATACCCACAGATATATCTTACGGTTGCATCCATACTGTCATAAACTCCTTGAACGTGATATTCCGGATGACGCTCAATGATTCTTTCGTTATCCCCTATCATTTCGTAATTGTTGTGAAGAAGAATATACTTCTTATCTGACGGATTATATTTGATCTTCCAGTTATCTTCACCGCATCTTATTCCGAGATGGTTAGCAGAGATCCGGCAAACGGCAGCATTTTTCTCAGTAAACAGCAGTTCTTTTGTTTCCATGCTGACTTTACCTTTTTCAAACATATCGCTTACTCTTGTGTAATCCCTGAATTTATAATTCCTTATAAACTGTCCACCATATTTGAGCATGGAATAATCAGCGTTACACTGCTTTGAGTTATTATTCGCCTTATCCATAGCATACTTGAGGTAGACCTTGTTTGCTTCATATGACTCACGTGTAATAAATATCCTGCCCTTATCCTTTCCATAATTTCCGTAATAACATCTGATACTTTTCTCCGGGAATCCGCCGCATGACGGTATCAAAAGAATTGCCTCATCCGGATAATACTCTTCAACAAGCTTTCGGTCGCAGGAATTGTAAAGAGAGAAATTCGTTCTGTCTAACTTAGTTACATCAATTGTCTGTACACACATATCAAGTCTCCTTTCAAAACAAAATAGAATCAGAAATCAAGTTCATCAACTTTTTTCTGACTCTATTTTATGAAATGTCTTGTCCCATTATGCGTACAGCTTATTGACAGTTTTTAACCTTTTTTTTGAAATAGCGGCCCATTTTTCGCTTTTTCCTGCTATTACTGCTTCAATCGGAACATCATTATGCCTTGAAAATCTTCAGTATGAGTCCTACTGGAAGCATTACAGTATTTATCAGAAGTTTTAAAAGGCCTATTACCAATCTTAATGCAAGCCTTGCAATTGCAATAATCCATCTTAGTCCTGCCAGTATTACCAAAAGTGAAAGTACTACATATGCTATCAGTATTACATTTTCCATTCAAAGAACTCCCTCTGATAATATGATATCATATCGGACTCTCGAATGCTTTAAACTTCTATTAACAATTATTTCAACTTTTGAAATCCATATTCCTTTAGCTTATTTTGGTAGCATTGGGTTTCCATTTGTATATTATGGATTAAATAATTCTCTTAATGAAAGACCATATGCTTTTGCTAAACCATATAAATCATTCATTTCAATCTCAGCTAGATTATCTTTATCAACTTGAACCTTTACACCTTGTTCCTTTTCAAGCTGCTCAATTCGATTTTTCAACCATTTAAGATCTTCCTCATAAGTATTAATCATAAAAACTTACCTCCATTCCGAAACACCTTCTACCAATGAATAATAATATTTGTACATTCTTACGAAAGAACATTCAGTAAACCTAATACTATTTTTCTTCCCAACTTGCATTAAAAGCACCCCATCATTTTATTAATCTGAAGTGCTTTTAACCGTATCGAATCTTTTTCTTATCCTAATGTTGTTTGCTTTTACGTGCCTTAAGCGGTCTTATTGCGACAAAAATTGTTGCAGTAGTGTTGCAGTACAGCTTTTTCAGCCTCGTAAGCCCTTGATTTTACGTTGTTTCTTGTCTTATGGTCCTCATTGTCGGGAACAGAAGGACATCTCTTATCGCAGATGAGTCCGTCATCAGCATGCAGAGTCTGTCGATACCGTATCCGATACCGCCTGTCGGCGGCATACCGATCATGAGTGCGTTGATGAAATCTTCATCAGTGTGCTGAGCTTCGTCATCACCGGCCTGTGCCAGTGCATCCTGTGCGGCGAAACGCTCTCTTTGATCTATCGGATCATTCAGCTCGGAGTAAGCATTTGCCATCTCCCAACCGTTCATGTAAAATTCAAATCTCTCGACATAACGCGGATCTGACGGTTTTTTCTTTGTGAGCGGTGATATCTCAATCGGGTGATCGATGATGAATGTCGGCTGGATGATATGCTCCTCACAGAACTCATCAAAGAACAGGTTGATGATATCGCCTCTTTTGTGACGCTCTTCAAACTCAACGCCTTTTTCTCTCGCAACCGCACGCGCCTCTTCGAGTGTGTTGATCTTATCGAAATCAACTCCCGCATATTGTTTGATGGCATCGATCATGCGCAATCTTGCAAACGGCTTGCCCAGATCCATTTCGATTCCTTTAAATGTTATCGTGGTCGATCCGTTAACTTCCTTTGCGATGGTTCTGTACATCTCCTCTGTCAGATCCATCATCCCGTTGTAATCTGTGTATGCCTGATAGAGTTCCATAAGCGTGAACTCCGGATTGTGTCTTGTGTCGAGTCCTTCATTTCTGAATACGCGGCCGATTTCGTATACGCGCTCGAGTCCTCCGACTATAAGTCTCTTAAGATAAAGCTCAAGTGAGATACGGAGTTTGAGATCTTCATCGAGTGCATTGAAATGTGTCTCGAACGGTCTTGCGGAAGCGCCGCCGGCATTGGACACAAGTATAGGTGTCTCGACTTCGATGAATCCTTTTTCGTTAAGGAACCCTCGGATGGTCGCAATGATTTTGGACCTTTTGACAAATGTATCTTTTACTTCCGGATTCATGATGAGATCCACGTATCTCTGGCGATATCTGAGTTCGGTATCTGTCAGTCCGTGGAACTTCTCGGGAAGCGGTTTCAAAGATTTGGTGAGCAGCGTCACTTCTTTTGCGTGGATCGACTTCTCGCCTGTCTTTGTTGCAAATACAAAACCTTTGACACCGACGATGTCGCCGATATCCATCTTTTTGAATTCTTTGTATGCATCCTCGCCAAGGTCATCGCGTGTCACATAGATCTGCATGTTGCCGCCTCGATCCATGACATTGGCAAATGATGCCTTGCCCATGATTCGTTTGCTCATGAGTCGTCCTGCGATGGATACATCTTTTCCTTCGAGTGCTTCGAAGTTTTCTGTGATGTCGTTAGTATGATGTGTTGCATCATACTTTGTGATTATGAAAGGATCTTTGCCTGCCTTGCAAAGTTCATTAAGCTTTTCAAGGCGAACCTGCATGAGTTGATCCATATCCTCTGCCGGTGCGTTTGCCTTTATTTCCTGATTGTCAGCCATGTTATCTCCTGAATTAGTCTTCTTTTGTGATTTTAAGAATCTTGTATTTGTATTTTTCGCCTGCTACTTCTACTGTAACTGTCTCGCCTGCCTTGTGACCCATGAGTGCCTTTCCTACAGGTGATTCGTTACTTATGCATCCACCGAGTGATGATGCTTCTGTTGATCCTGCGATCTTAAATTCCAGGTCTTCTTTTTCCGTCATGTCGCGAATCTTTACGATGGAGCCTATCGAGACTACATCTGTACTTGCTTCGTCTTCATCTACGACTTCTGCCTTTTTGAGAAGCGCTTCCAGTTCCTCGATACGTGCCTCGATGTCTCTTTGCTCATCTTTGGCTGCGTCGTACTCTGCATTTTCTGACAAGTCACCCTGCTCGCGGGCTTCCTTGATCTTCTGTGCGATGTCGTGACGCTTGTTGACTTTGAGGTCCTGCAGTTCATCCTCATACTTTTTAAGGCCTGCGTAGGTTAAGATGATTTTCCCTTCGGACATTTTGTGATTCCTCCAATTTCTCTCTAATATCGTCCGGTCGTCCCGGCGACAAACTTCCGTTCGCACGAGTGTGCATCCTTTAATGCCGTGCGTTCCGCACGATTATACTAACTTATACGGACGATGTCAATGTATATTCTTTCTGTTAGCGTATTTTTTACTTATTGACCCTTATTTCTATCTCTCCGTCCAGGAACTTTATCTCATCGGCGGCATGCTTTATCAGTTTGCCTGAAACACTATCCAGGCTTTCCTCTGTAACCGGCTCACCGTCATAGCATATCTTGATATTCACACTCTCCATTTTTTCCGAAGACTCCATCATCATATGCACTCTGCCGCCTTCCTTTAGTCCCGGAAGCAGGATTTCCAGACACAACTCTTCGAAGATGGTCTGCAGCCTGTTGACAGCATTTACATTAAGATCAATCCTGGATGCAAATATCGCTATCTTCGAGAAGATTTCCGGGATATCCGTTGTCGTACTGCCAAGTTCGATATCGATAAACCTCGTACCCATTACAAATCTTTTTGTTTTCTCCCTTTCAGGATCTGTAAATATCTTCTCCGAAGTTCCTTCCTCATATATGATGCCCTCGTCAAGATAGAAAACTCTGTCCGCAATCTTCCGGGCAAACTGCATCTCATGAGTAACTATAACCATAGTCCTGCCCTGCTGCGCCAGCTTTTCGATTATATACTCAACCTCACCCACCAGAGTCGGATCAAGCGCCGAAGTGGGTTCGTCAAAAAGTATGATATCCGGATCCATTGATAAAGTCCTTGCAATCGCAACTCTCTGCTGCTGCCCGCCCGAAAGTGATGTCGGGTACTTTAAGAGTCTGTCGTACATCCCCACAGCCTTCAGATTTTCAACCGCTATATCACAGGCATCCTGTCTGCTGCGGCCGAGCACATCGACCTGCGGGTAGATGACATTTTCCAGTACAGTCATGTTCTTAAACAGGTTGAAATGCTGAAATACCATCCCGATTTTGCACCTTGCCGAACTTATATCGGTGCCCTCTGCGGTGATGTCTTTTCCATCGATGATTATCTGACCGCCGGTCGGTGTGACCAGCAGATTAAGGCATCGGATAAATGTTGACTTGCCTGCTCCCGACGGGCCTATGACCGCTATGACATCTCCGTCATTTATCACCGCATTTATATCCTTAAGGATAGGCGATTCAGAATATTTTTTGGATAAATGCCTGATTTCTATCATCTGATCACCAGTCCTTTCAGAATCTCTTTTTCACTGCGGTTTGCCGGATTTGCCCTGCGTATCACTATATTCATTATTTTCCTGATAAAAAATGCTATCACAAAATAAGAAACAGACACTGCAAGTAGCGGGACAAATGCTGCGTAGCTTCGTCCTCTGATGATGTCCCCGACCTTGGTAACATCAATGACTGCGATATATCCCACAATGGCCGTCATCTTAAGATGTGTTATCATTTCATCTCTGTAATCCGGCAGGAAATATGTAAGCGACTGGGGCAGTATGTACCTGAACAGGGTCTTGCTTTCGCGATATCCCAGAGAATATGCTGCCTCGAACTGTCCTCGTTCTATTGTTGATTCTGCGTGCTCCAGCATGGTGTGTACCGTGCATGCAAATGTTATGGAAAATGCTATGATACACACCCATGATGCATCCAGGCTGCTCTTTCCGAATACCAGATAATACAAAATCATCAGAAATACTACCATCGGAAATCCCTGGATGACGGCTCTGCTTATCCCCACTGCTTTTTCGGCAATCTTATTGTTATTCCTTGTCAGTATATATATCCCGAATCCGATAAGTGATCCGAAAAGTATGGATGCAAATGTAATAAAGAGCGTGACTCCTACGCCCGATGCAAACATTTTCCATCTGTTTTCCGTAATGAATGTGCTTTCGAACTCGCTGCGTAACCGGTCGAAGAAATTGCCGGACGGTACCGGGCTTTGTTCATTGATTACTGCTGCTGCCGTCCTGCCCTCATATATCACATCTCCGAATAAAGCGTGTTCCTGACGCTCAGGTGTGATGGATAGTCCTGAAGCTGCCATATCATATTTACCCGTAAATACGCCTGTTATAGATCCGGAAAATGACACCATATCAAATTTCGGCTTGTATCCGTACTCTCTGCAAAATCCTGTGACGATTTCAATTTCGTATCCTACCAGCTTACCGTCTTTGATGTACTGAAACGGTACGAAGGATGGTTCTGTACTTATAAACAGTGTTCCGTTGATATCCGGCAGGTCCTCGTAGTCCCCAAGTACTCTATCATCTTCTGCTCCGTATATCCACTTCACCTGTAGCGCGTCCAGCTTTTTGCTCGATTTCAGTTTTCTGATGTACTCATTATATTGATCGCGCAGGACTTTGCCTTTTTCGCTGTTAACGAACATAGTGGACATCTGTTGCGCAGGTTCCTCACTTATCACGATCCGGACTTCATTATTGACGGCGTTCAGGTATCTTAGTGCGGAATCGTTCTCGACATATGCATCTACCTTGTGCGTCTTAAGTGCCAGAAATGCATCTGCCATCGTATCGTAATAAACAAATTCCGATTCTGTGAAATATTTTTCTGCAACAGATTCACAGGATGTTCCCGCAAGCAGTGCTATTTTCTTGCCTTTAAGATCTTTGGCAAGGGATTCAAAGTTCTCCTCTGCCGATGCAGGAACAACACACAGCATGAGCATAATTATTGTGAGTATCAGCGTTACTATGGATTTTTTTAACATTGAATTTCTCATGATATAAGTATGGGACGGCTTTTTCACCGCCCCTGTTGAACATTTAATGTATATTCTCTTCTTCTGTGATTTTCTTCTCGATTTCCTCGGCTTCTTCGAGGGTCGGGGCGCCGACGCCGATGTAAAGCTTGAGTTTCGGCTCCGTACCCGACGGACGCAGAACCACCATGCCGTTATCTTCGAGCACGTATTTGATTACGTTTGAAGCGGGGATGTTCTTGTATCCGTTTATGTAGTCCTGAATCTCCACGACTTTTATTCCGGCAAATGCTGACTTCGGGTGATTTCTGTACTCTTCCATGATGGATTTCATCTTGTCAAATCCGCTTGCGCCGGGGAATTCGTATGAGTGAGTCGTGTTTACGTAGTAACCGAATTCTTTGTAGATGCTGTCGAGTACTTCGAGCAGGCTCTGGCCTTTGCCTTTGTAGTATGCGAACATTTCAGCAACCATGAGCGAGGCGCTGACTGCGTCTTTATCTCTTACATGTGTTCCGAGCATGTAGCCGTAGCTTTCTTCGTAACCGAAAATGTAACGCTCCTCTTCATGTGTCTCACAAAGTTTTGTGACAACGGGCGCGATGTTTTTAAATCCCGTGAGTACGTCGATTACTTCAACACCGTACTTGCCGGCGAGTTTGTGAATCATATCTGTTGATACGATGGACTTGACTGCGATCGGGTCTTTCGGCATCTTTCCGGTCTCAAGTCTTCTCTTGCACATCCAGTCGAGGAGCAGCATGCCTGTCTGATTTCCGGTGATGAGTTTAAAGTCGTCGCCGTCTTTTACTGCGATGCCCATGCGGTCTGCGTCGGGGTCTGTTGCGATGAGTATGTCTGCGCCTTTTTCTTTGGCAACTTTAAGTCCTACTTCCATCGCCTGTCTGATTTCCGGATTCGGATACGGGCATGTCGGGAAGTCGCCGTTCGGCTGTGCCTGTTCGTCAACGAGTACTATATTGGTGAAACCTTTTCTCTCAAGGCAGGTCGTTACACACTTTAGTCCTGTTCCGTAGAGAGGCGTGTATGCTATCTTAACTGATTTGTCGATGTCGTCTCCGCAAAGTGACCATGCCGATGCGGCTGTGATGAACTCATCTCTTACGCAGTCCGGGATGTACTCGATCATGCCTGATGCGAGGCCTTCATCGAAGGTGTAAATATCGTTCATCGGGAACATCGGCTCTGCTTCTATATTTTTAAGGACAGCGTCTGCGGCTTCTTCATCGATCTGACATCCGGTCGGGTCGTATGCTTTGTAGCCGTTGTACTGTGACGGGTTGTGGCTGGCGGTGATGACTACTCCGCCGTCGCATGCATAGTAGCGTACTGCAAATGATAACGCGGGCGTCGGCATGAGTTCCGGCCAGATATATACGTGTACGCCTTCCGCTGCCATGATGCGTGCTGTCTCTCGTGCAAATACGTCCGATTTGTGGCGGCTGTCATATGCTATCGCCATCTTCGGTGCGTCGCTGAGTGTCTTTAAGTACTTTGCGTATCCGCGTGTTGCGCGTGCAACTGTGTAGATGTTCATTCTGTTGGTGCCTGCGCCGAGTACACCGCGAAGTCCTGCAGTACCGAACTCGAGATCTTTATAGAATCTGTCGAAAATTGCATCTGCGGCATCTGCAGCATCTGCTGCTGCGGCTTCTGCTATTGCGGCGAGGTCTGCGGTAAGGTCTGCGTCTTTTAAGTTTGCGTTTTTCCACTCTTCATATATTTTCTTAACTTTGCTGTCCATTGATGGCCTCCTTTTATCATTTCGCCCGGTTCATGCCGGGCGCGATGTTGTCTGATTTATTCAAGTACAGATTTGATTACCTGTGCCATGAATTTTATTTTCTCTTCTGTCATGCCGGGGTACACTCCGATCCAGAATGTGTCGCGCATGATACGGTCTGTGTTCTTAAGTCCTTCCGGCACGATACGGTATCCGCTGCCGCGTTTGCGAAGTTGGTCGAAGCACGGATGCTTTGTCAGGTTGCCCGCAAAAAGCCGGCGCGTCTGGACGCCGTGATTTTCGAGTGCCGCTATGAGCGTGTCTGCGGTGATGCCATCGCCGGTGTTCATGTCTGAGCCGGACGCGGCGGCGTTGTCTGCAGCCTCATCGGACGCCCCGTCGCGGACCGTGATCATAAATCCGAACCAGCTCGGGTCCGAACCGGTAAGTGCCTCAGGAAGTATGAGCTTATCTTCCGTTCCGGCAAGCAGGTCTCGAAGCATCTTCCAGTTTTTCTTTCGCGCCTCTACGAAGCCCGGGAACTTTTCAAGCTGCGCACAGCCGATAGCTGCCTGCATATCCGTCGCCTTCAGGTTGTATCCGAAGTGTGAGTAGACATACTTATGATCATATCCGAGCGGCAGCTCTCCGTACTGTCTGTCAAATCTGTGACCGCAGAAATTATCCTGTCCCGGCGGACAGATGCAATCACGGCCCCAGTCCCGCATTGACCTTATGATCTTGTGAAGCAGCGCATCATTTGTATAAACCGCGCCGCCCTCTCCCATGGTAAGGTGATGCGGCGGATAGAAGCTGCTCGTGCCGATGTCGCCGATGGTGCCTGTGAACTTTCCGTCCACCTTGCTGCCGAGCGCATCGCAGTTATCTTCGATGAGCCAGAGTCCATGCCTGTCGCAGAAATCCTTGACCGTCCTTATATCAAACGGGTTGCCGAGTGTGTGAGCTATCATCACTGCTTTTGTTTTCTGAGAAAATGCCGACTCAAGCTGCGTTACATCTATGTTATATTGCGGTATGGTCACATCACAAAATACCGGAACTGCTCCGTACTGTAACATCGGCGTAACTGTTGTCGGGAATCCGCATGCGACTGTGATGACTTCATCTCCGGGGAGTATCTGTCTGTCACCCAAAAGCGGCGAGGTGAGTGTCATGAATGCGATGAGGTTTGCACTTGATCCTGAGTTAACGAGGCTTGCGTATCTTATGCCGAGATACTCTGCGAGTTTGCTTTCAAATTCCTGCGTGTATCTGCCTGAAGTGAGCCAGAAATCAAGTGCGCTGTCGACGAGACTCACCATCTCTTTTTCGTCGTAAACTCTGCCCGCGTAAACTATGCGGTCCCCGGGCTTATATTCATTATTCTGATTGTGATATTCGCGGCAATACTCCGCAACTTCCTTAAGTATCTGCTCGCGCTTTTCTTTCTCGGTCATATATTCTCACTTTCTTAACTTCGTGGTCACGATTCTATCTGCTTTTCCATAACGGAGACCACATCCCCGCCGGCCGCATACACCTTCGACCATTCAACCGTCTTCTCTATCGCAGCTTTAATATTGTATCGCGGAGACCATCCGAGCTCACGCTTAATCTTCTCTGTATCAAGCCGCAAAAGATTAGCTTCATGCGGCCCGTCTTCAGATCTTGCCTCCCATGCACATCCCTCGCCCCACGCCTTACAGAAAAGATCAGCAAGCTGAGCAACCGATATACAGTCCTCATCATCAGGACCCACGTTGTAGTAACCCGCAAATTTCTTATCTTCATACTGCTTCTGCGCGATAAGCAGATACGTATAAAGCGGATCGAGTACAAGCTGGAACGGACGCACCGCTTCAGGATTGCGTATCACTATCATTTCCTTTGCAATAGCTGCGCGGACACAGTCCGGAATGATACGGTCCTTTGAGAAATCTCCGCCACCGATAACATTTCCCGCTCTTGCGGTCGATACCGGTATGCCTGCATCATCGAAATATGATTTCTTATATGAATGAGTCACAAGCTCGGAGCATGATTTCGAATTGGAGTATGGATCATATCCGTCGAGCTTATCACACTCCTTATAACCGCGCTCGCTCTCGATGTTTTCATAGACCTTGTCGGTCGTTACATTAAGCACGGAGCCGACACTGTCGCTCATACGCACGCATTCAAGTATGTTGACCGTACCCATGACATTAGTCTCGTAAGTGTAGCGCGGCAGTTTATACGAATCGCGCACCAGCGGCTGCGCTGCCATATGTATCACGATGTCGGGCCTTGCCTCTTTAAATGCTTTCTTGAGCGCATCGAAATCTCTCATATCTCCGATGACCGAGTTGATATCACCATCAAGTTTTGCGATTTTGTAAATGCTGGGCTGACCCTCTGCCGGATCAAGCGCATAACCTGTGACAGAAGCGCCGGCCATCGTCAGCATTTTCGTAAGCCAGCTGCCCTTGAAACCGGTGTGGCCTGTTATGAATACTTTTTTATTTTTATAAAAGTCGAGCATACTTACCATCTCTTCCAGGGTGCATTGCCCTTATTCCAGATTTGTTCAAGGAGTTTGTGCTCACGCTGAGTGTCCATGCACTGCCAGAATCCTTTATGGCGGTAGCTCATAAGCTGTCCTTCGCGAGCCATGTTGCTGATGGGATCTTTCTCGAATACGCAGTCATCTCCGCCGAGATAATCAAATACCTGCGGGTTGAAGATCATGTATCCGCCGTTGATGATCTCGCCGTCCTGCTCTTCCTTTTCTCTGAATGCAAGCACCTGTCCGTCATCTGCGATATCGAGTGTTCCTTTGGACTGACCGAAGTTGATTGCCGTGATCGTACCGATTTTTCCGTGATCTTTATGGAACTCGATAAGTTTATTAAGATCCATATCACAAAGTCCGTCGCCGTATGTCAGAAGGAACGGTTCGTCACCGATGTATTTCTGTATGCGTTTGATGCGTCCGCCGGTCATCGTGTTGAGGCCGGTGTCAACGAGTGTGACTTTCCATGGCTCAACGCGATTGTCGAGAACTTTCATCGTGTTTTCTTTGAGGTCGAACTCAACATCGCTGTTGTGGAGGTAGTAGTCTGCGAAATATTCTTTCACAACATACTGCATGTATCCGAGGCAAATGATGAACTCGTTGAAGCCGAATGATGAGTAGTATTTCATGATGTGCCAGAGTATCGGCTTACCGCCTATCTCTACCATCGGCTTTGGTTTTAAATCGCTTCCTTCGCTTATCCTGCTTCCGAAACCGCCTGCTAATATTACAACTTTCATATTGATCTCCTGTTTATGATTACTGGATTTAGAAATATGCTACTGCTTTTTTCCGGATTTTGACTTCACCGGTTCTGCCGGTGTCAGTATTCACAATATCCCGTTTCTTCCGATTCGTAGATGATCTGTGATCCTGTGTCTGAAAACTCAAATGGTATCTCAAGCAAATCTTTCTGGCTTTGTGCTACTGCTTTTTGCCTGTCCTTCGGCACATAGAAAACGAAGAATCCGCCTCCGCCTGCGCCCAGAAGTTTTCCGCCGAGTGCCCCGGCTGCGATTGCTTTTTCATAGCATTCGTCGATGAACGATGTAGACACTTTGTCGCCGGTTTTTCTTTTTAACTGCCAGGTGGCATCAAGGAGTCTGCCGAAGTCGTCAAGGTCGTGTGCGCTGTCCGTGAGGATCTTTTCGGCATCATCGACCAGTGTCAGCATTGACTTTAGTTCGTTTTCTTTTTCAGATATCGGCTTTGACTCTTCATGCACCTTCGATGAGCTGCGGGTAAATCCCGTAAAGAACATCATGAGGTTACCGCTTAGTTCTTTCTTGCGCGCATCGCTTATGTTAAGCGGGATGACTTCGTATGAATTGTCTGCGAAATTGATTCTGTTGAATCCTCCGTACGCCGCTGCGATCTGATCCTGCCAGCCGCCTGCTTCGTCGCAGAGCACGCGCTCAACGTAGATTGCTTCGTCGGCAAGTTGTCTGGCCGAAACATTTTTACCTTTGAGTTTGTGAAATGTGTTCAGCATGCCCACTGCAAATGATGAGCTGGTGCCGAGTCCGCTTCTTGCCGGAAGATCCGCTTCGTATGTCAGGCGTATGTCGCGTATATCCAGATACTGCATCGCGTTTTTGACAAGCGGATGCTCAAGTTGTGCGGCGTCAGTAACGCGCTCGATTCTGGAATATGCGATCTCACTTCTGTACTCGAAAAAAGGTGGCAGGTGGCGAAGTGTCGCGTAGCAGTATTTATCAAATGATGTCGATATGACGCTGCCGCCGAATTTATTGAAGAACTCCGGCATGTCCGTGCCGCCTCCGAAGAAGCTCATTCTGAATGGTGTTTTTGCTATTATCATTTGTTGTTATCCTTTTTGGCAAATTGCCCGTTCTTGCGGAAGACCCAGATCTGGCTGAAAACGTAGTTGAGTATTACTACCACTACTCCGGATATGACTTTCATAAGCATACCGTTATAGTGAAGAAGGTCAACTCCGATTCCCATGATCACTTCCTCAATGAGCAGTGTAAGAAGCCTTGCTCCGCCGAACTTGATGATCTCGGGTATGACTATCCCGACTGTCCATGTCTTTGATCCGAATACCCATATCTTGCTGGTCACGAATGATACGGTAACTGCCGCTATCCATGCCATGAAGTTGCTTATAAGGTTCGGGATGTGCATGACATAGTAGAATAACCAATATGAGCCGACACTGACTAACGTGGTCAGTGCACCGAATATCAGGTAATAGATTATGTGTTTGTATTTTATGAAAAATGCTTTTATACTATTTGATTTTTGCATTATCCGGGATGCTCCTTGAGAACAAAATATCTCGATAATATAATACCATAAAAGACAAGACCCGCGCAATTTTCTTATATAAAACGACACTATTTGATGTTGTGCATCTCGCAGAGCAATTTATCTAATAGGACTCTCTTTCATATTAGATTAAATAAGGGCCCGGCGGTTTATACCGCCAAGCCCCCGATTTATTATTTGTCAATATCTGACACTAATCACCATTTAGCCTTTGTAGCCCAAACTTCTTCGTAGTTTGATTTGTCAACGATTTCGTATCCTGTGTCAATGTAATGTGTCTCATCGCCAAGATCTACTTCCTCACCCTTGATAAGCTTGTAAAGCGTCTCTACTCCAAGTGAGCCCATCTTCGGATAATCCTGTCCGATAAGGACATCAACCATATCCATACCAACATACTGCATCATCGGCTCGCATGTATCTACAGAAACGATGTGTCCGCCGTTCTCCATGAATTTCTGAACTTCCGGAAGAGCATCAGGATCTGCGAAATATGGCCATCCACCATCGAAAAACCATGCTGCAAGATCAGGATTAGCTGCGGTGTACTGACCTACAACGTCAACTGACTTCTGAACATCATCCTCACCTGTCTGTACCGGAAGGATCTCGATGTTAGATGCTGCATTCTCCTGGAATCCGCGGATTCTTTCCTCAAGGTTTGGAGCACCAAGAACACCTGTAAGGATAGCAACCTTGCCACCGTCAGGAATGATTTCCTGCATGAACTGAGCTGCGATCTTACCTACTTCATAGTTGTTAGTTCCGCAATAGAAAGCTCTCTTTGAGTTTGGTGAATCTGAGTCAAAGCATCCAACTACGATACCTGCGTCAACTGCTCTGTCGATAACGTCCTTCAGAGCGTCTGCATCATTACAGCTGATAAGGATACCGTCTACACCTTTTTCAATAAGGCCTTCAACTACTGTAACCTGCTGTCCTGCGTCAGATGTAGCTGATCCTGTGTACTGAATGTTGATTCCAAGCTCAGCGCCTTTTGCTTCTGCTGATGTCTGTGCATCAAGGAAAATTGCATTGTCAAGTGACTTTGGAACAACTGCGATTGTGATATCTTTGTCTTCCTTAACTGCGGCCGGAGCTGCTTCTTCTGCTGCTGCCGGAGCTGCTTCTTCTGCTGCTGCAGGTGCTGCTGCCTCTGCTGCAGGTGCTGCACTTGTGCTTCCGCCTTCCATTGAGCAAGCGCAAAGTCCAAGTACCATTGCTGATGCAAGAACGATTGCCAATAACTTCTTCATATACTTTCCTCCTTAAATTTTTGAAGCATTGCTTCTATATATCATCAGGCCTTTGGCCGGATAATCTTATTTTTTCTTTTTATGTCTCACATTATCAAGAGCTACCGCGGCAATAATTACCAGTCCAATTACTGTCTGCTGCCAGTATGCGGATACATCCAAAAGTACCAGTCCGTTTCTCAATACGCCCATAATAGCAGCACCGACCAATGTACCGAAGATGCTTCCCGAACCACCTGACAGGCTTGTTCCCCCGATAACGGTTGCTGCTATAGCATCCATTTCATATCCCTGTCCGGCTGTAGACTGACCTACGCCAAGTCTTGCTGCCATGGAAATTCCTGAAACAGCTGCTGTGAATCCGGAAATTGCATAAACAAGTCTCTTGATTTTATTTACCTTAACGCCGGAAATTCTTGCGCCTTCTTCATTTCCACCGATGGCGTATACCCATCTTCCGATAACTGTCTTATGCAGGAATAGATGTGCCAGTACAGCAAGAACAACCATAAGAACGATCGGTACAGGAATCTTTGCAATGTATCCCAGTCCGAGAAACTTAAATGCGTCTGGAAGAGAACCTATCGGATATCCTCCTGTGATCGTATATGCTACTCCTCGTGCAATGGACTGCATACCCAGAGTCGCAATCATAGGCGGAAGACCTAAAACCGTAACACAGAATCCGTTAAAGTATCCCATCAGTATACCTGCCAGCAATCCAATCAGTACTGAAAGGAAAACCGGAATGCCAATCTTGGTAATACACATACAGGATACTACTCCTGATAATGCGAAGATGGATCCTACTGAAATATCGATACCGCCGGTAATGATAACTACGCAAAGGCCGATTGCTAATATTCCGTAAAAAGAAAACTGCCTGATTACGGATACAAGGTTGCTGGATGAGAAAAACTTATCTTTTACCATAATGGTAAGCACAACGCACATTGCAATCAGGATCACGCAGATACCGAATGAATTTGCTTTAACTATCTTTTGAAAAATATTTGTTTTTTTCTTTTCCATAATTTACCCTCCGGATCTGTCAGTCAACTGAAGACAGAATGATTGACATAATCTTTTCCTGTGTTGCTTCTTCGCGTGATAATTCACCCCGTATCTTCCCTTCGTGCATAACTATAATTCTATCACTCATTCCCAGTACTTCCGGCATTTCCGAAGAAATCATAATGATTCCAACTCCCTCCGACGCAAGTTTGCCGGTTAATTCGTGAATCTCTTTTTTAGCTCCAACATCTATACCTCTCGTCGGTTCGTCCAAAATAAGCACTTTTGGATGAGTTGCCAACCATTTTCCTATAACAACTTTCTGCTGATTTCCTCCCGAAAGATTCTGAACCTGCTGATCCTGAGCCGGAGTTTTAATGTCCAGCTGATCGATATATTGCTGTGTTATCTCTTCTTCTTTCTTCGCATTCAGGATTCCGCCTTTCATTTCAACAGGCAGACAAGGCAGCGTGATGTTTTCTCTTACCGACATTTCCAGAATCAGTCCTAAAAGTTTTCTGTCTTCAGGAACAAACCCTATTCCCATATTTATGGCTCCGGTCGGTGTGTGATCTGTCAATTCCTTTCCATCAACCATTATAACGCCGCTATCCAGAGGGTCTACGCCGAAAATGGCTCTCATGACTTCGCTTCTTCCCGCTCCGACGAGTCCGGCAAATCCAAGGATCTCACCGGAATGAAGCTCGAAGCTGACATCTTTAACCATGTCTCCTGCATTTATATGCTCTGCTTTTAATATGACATCTCCAATGACTGTCTCAACTTTAGGATAAATATCATCAATGCTTCGTCCTACCATCATTGGTATCAGTGTTTCTTCACTGCATTCGTTTGTATTTACTGTACCAATGCATTCTCCGTCCCGAAGGACAGTGATTCTGTCACTAATTTCAAACAGCTCATTCAATCTATGGGAAATAAATACAACAGTAACACCTTGATCTCTCAGTTTTCTGATAACTCCCATCAGTATTTCTGTTTCTCTGTCTGTCAAAGAAGACGTCGGTTCATCCATTACTATAAGCTGAGCGTTGGTTGAAAGCGCCTTGGCAACTTCTACCATCTGACGCTGTGCAATAGAGAGATCTCCTACAAGCGTTTTAACATCCGCTGTCAGTCCGACCATGTTCGCATATTTTTGGGCTTCTTCTTCTGTTTTCTTGAAATCCACAAAGAAGTTTGCTTTCTTTCGCTCTCTGCCAAGGAATATATTTTCCAAGATGCTCATATTGGGCATTAGGTTAAGTTCCTGATAAATAATACTGATTCCCAGGTCGGTGGCTTCAGTTGTTGAAGTTATCTTGACTTCTTCTCCGTTCCATA
The DNA here is from genome assembly GCA_045600945.1 of Lachnospiraceae bacterium. Lineage (GTDB taxonomy): Bacteria > Bacillota > Clostridia > Lachnospirales > Lachnospiraceae > Darwinimomas. The sequence continues at coordinate 3,899 of JAZRYX010000080.1, read as the reverse complement.
TTATCTGCCCTCCGTCAGCCTGATACACGCCGCTCAGGACCTTCATGAGAGTGGATTTTCCAGCACCATTTTCACCAATCAATGCGTGAACCTCTCCTTTTCTAAGAGAAAGAGAGACCTTGTTTAGAGCGTGAACGCCGGGAAATACTTTATCAATATCTTTCATTTCCAGAAGATTCTGACTCATTTCCCCCTCCTTTCGTAGCTTGGATTTATTGTATTATATCATAAAATACCGATTACGATAGTATTTAATTATTATTAGAACCGTCCTCTTTACTGAACCTTGTGCGATATCCCGGTCAGCTGTGCTATAATAAGCCCATGAACATTTATCTTGACTTATTCTTAACATTTGCCAAAATCGGTGTCATGACCTTCGGCGGAGGCATGGCTATGCTTCCTATGCTTGAGCGCGAGATTGTTGAGAATAAAGGATGGTGCACCGAGGAGGAGCTTATAGATTATTTCGCCATCGGGCAGTGTACTCCGGGCATCATTGCGGTGAATACAGCGACTTTTGTCGGTAAGAAAATGGGTGCTGCGCAAGGTGGCGCCGATGAGTGTGGCGCTGACGGATGCGGGGCTGACAGACGCAGCACGCACAGGGAGCTGTGCGGTATAATCGGCGGTATCGTTGCGACGCTCGGAATGGTTTTTCCTTCCATCGTCATCATCACGATTCTTTCGGCTATCATTTCCCGAATTGAGAATGCTGAGTGGGTCGGCCGGGCATTTGCCGGAATACGTGTCTGTGTCTGTGTTCTGATTTTGAACGCAGCGATAAAGCTCGGGCGAAAAGCGCTGATCAGTGCGCCGACGATTATTATTTTTATCGTGGTTTTTGCAGGTGCGGTTTTCACTGATATCTCCCCTGTAATCTTTGTTTTGTTGGCGGCTGTTGCCGGCATTGTTTTGCAGGTGAAGAAATCATGATGGCACTGTTCATAAAACTTTTCTGGGAATTTTTCAAGGCGGGGCTTTTCGCTGTAGGCGGCGGCATGGCTACCGTTCCTTTCCTGCAGGAAATGGGACGCACGACCGGATGGTTTTCGAGCGCTGATCTTGCAAATATGATTGCGGTGTCCGAGTCTACTCCCGGACCGATAGGTGTCAACATGGCGACTTATGTCGGCAATGTGACGGGGCGTTTTGTCGCATCGGGCAGTGGGATGACTGCGGGTGCGAGCGCTGCAATGGGTGTGCTTGGCGGAATCATCGCAACTTTAGGGCTTGTTGCTCCGTCGGTCATAATCATTCTTATCATCGCGGGTGTGCTTAATAAGTTCCGCGACAATAAATATGTGTCGGCAGCATTTTACGGACTGCGCCCGGCATCGGTCGCACTCATCTCTGCTGCCGGTTTTGGTATCGTTCTTATCTCGTTTTTCAAAATTGAAGATGTATCGGAGCTTTGGACTTCCGAAATTTCTCTCGACTGGCGCTATCTCGTGCTCGCCGCGGTTCTTATCATGCTTACGCGCTTTATCCCGGCAACGAAGAAATTGCATCCGATCGTTTTCATACTCTTCTCAGCCGTAGTCGGCGTCGTGTTTGCGTTTTAGATTTGTTTTGCTTTCAAGGTTATGGGTTATGGCGTGGGCGCCGGGTGCGTCCCGTAACGATATTTCTGGCTGTAGGACTCATATATCTCTCTGCCTGCGAAAGCACGAGTATATCTTCTCAGGATGACGGCTCTCGCCTTCGTTGCTCGAGGTAGCGGCTACACCGGCAAGCCGGTGGGTCCTCGATATTCGTCTAAGAAAGCAAGCTTTCAAGACGAATAGTCTTCGGATGCTAAACTCGCAAAAGCGTGCTCGTTAAGCCCCGACGTCTCGCAAGACACCTTCAAAGATATACTCGTGCTTTTGCAGGCTTGCAGAACTATAGCCAATAAAATACCCCTCGAAAAGTTGTGTTTATATTTCTCAGGTTATGGCCAAAAAGATCCTCTGAATCATTAATCATACTGCTTGAATGAAAATCTTCGTGTATGGTAAAATATTTTGCGAGGGGAAAGTTTCTCAAAGGAAAAACAAGTTAACAAACCGGGGTTGAAAATTGCTCTTTGTATGCCAACACTAGGAGGATGAATGAATAGAAAAGCATACGAAGAATTGGAGTTTACGGATGATTTCATGTTTGCGAACATCCTGTACAGCAACACCGAACTATATAGGAACAAGTGGCTTAGTAAGAGAAATAGAAACCGATGTCAGAGAGGCACGCACACATGAGAAATGGAGGGCCGCATATATGACACAGCAGATGAGAGATATGGAAAACAGAAAACTCGGCAGAGAGGAAGGTCTTATCGAGGGTAAGAAAGCTGGAATCATAGAGGGCAAGAAAGCTGGAATTGAATCAGCGTTATTAAGTTTGGTAAAAGATAATCTGTTGTCGATAGAAGAAGCCGCTAAACGGCTTAATATCTCCGTAGAAGAGATCCGAAATATGCTGGCTTAAATTAAACGCATTCCCAACTTTATTCCCAATCAAAATTATTATAGTGCATTGGGAATAAAGTTGGGAATAAATTTTTCAAAAACCATACTTTCACCTGCTAGCACTTACCAGCTTTGCTGGACGCGCACATCAAGACTACCATCTCCACGTGCCTTGACAGGTCTTAAACTCAGTCAAGCGATACGAAATCGCTTTTGAGCCCTTTTTGATTGTCCCTGTTCGAGTTAGGAAACATTTTATCGTTTTTCTCCGACACAGGGAATATTTTATCTATGGTTTTTCCACTTCTGCCCGCAACAGGAAACATTTTATTTGCCCTTGTTCGAGTAAGGGAATATGTCAACAAATTAAAACATAGCCTGCAATTAATACGCTCGGATTATTTCTTCACTTCTTTATCCAGATTTTCAATGAGTGCAAGATAATCTTTTTCTACATCACTGAGTGTCTTGGCCTTATATTTCTTATACTCTGTTTCTACCTTTTCCATTGCCTGCTGATGAGAAACCGTGCCATTTCCTATAAGCAACTGCTCACCGGTTGATGTCAGGATTCCGTCTAAGTGTTCTGCCCAATCCTGCATTGTCATAGGGATTTCTTTCTCTGCCTGACGTTCTGCAAAATCAAGATATCCGGAAACAAGCTGACCCATTACACGAAGCTCTTTTTCATTCAGATAGTTTTTTGCAATTCGAGCTTCGTTTAATGTGGGCTGGCTTCCTTCGAAAGTCGTTAGACCCATAAACTCTTTTTCTGCATCTGCACGATGATAGACAACTTCTGCTGCAGTTTCACCGGATACGGCATAATGAATTTTATTTTGCACCTTCTTAAAGAAGAAGATGGATTCTTCCGCCTCCGGATTGTAGTCAATGCTTGTTGCGTATATCTCAAGAACCTGTCGGTAAAAAACCTTTTCACTGGCACGGATATCGCGGATACGTTCAATAAGTTCTCTGAAATATCCGCCTCCGCCCAATTTCTTAAGGCGGGCATCATCCATAGCGAACCCTTTTTTCATATATTCTTTTATGATTTCACTGGCCCAGATACGGAACTGAACACCCCGCTGAGATTTTACACGATAGCCAACGGAAATGATGACATCCAAGTTGTAGAATTCAATCATTCTCTCAACCTGGCGAGAGCCCTCCGTCTGAACTGTTGCAAATTTTGCAACAGTTGAATCCTTTAATAGTTCTCCTTCTTCAAACACATTTTTGATATGTCTGGAGATCGTGGATTTATCGCGCTGAAAAAGGTTTGCCATCTGATCTAAAGAAAGCCAAACCGTATCATTGTCAAAGGTAACATCAACCTTTGTCAGGCCATCTTCTGTTGTATAGATAATCAGTTCAGAATTGTTTTCCATCGAATGTCTCCTCAATACTCCATCACAGGTTTTCTCTTTTCACATAAGTAAGCTCAATATC
>JAZRYX010000079.1:0-3473 GCA_045600945.1 Lachnospiraceae bacterium | reverse complement strand
ATCATTCACGTCAGCACGGAACATCCCGTACGTAATGGTCTGAAAGCCCTCTTTCTTATTAAAAACTTCCAGGATGAACGGATTATCGCGGTACTGCCTGGTGGAAGTATCAAATATTTCTTTAACGGTCTTATATGAAGTTCCGGGATAGCACTGACGCTGGATCCGGTTTTCTTTATATTCTTCACGCAGCTTTTTAAGGGATTCGACTCCCTCCGCCGAAAGATAGGCTTCCAGCGGCGAATTGGCCGGGTTTCTCCTTCTGAGCCGGGGGAATCTGATTTTAGGGATTTTGCTGTATTTATCCTTTTGTTTTCTCATTCAAAAATCCTCCTGTATATAGGTAAATATATAAAAGCACTTTTCGGGCGGTGAGAGCAAGTAAATCTTGCAGGAACAGGCAGTCATCAGCCGCGTTTGTTACTGTTCACGGGGGTGTAAGGGCGAAAATCATAAAACTTCCATTATCCCCTAACCATTTTTCGGTGCAAATTCAATTAACGAAAAAGTCTTAAAATCCTTGAAATTATTGGGATTTTTAAGATTTTTTTGTTGCAATTTGTATGGTTATGTGATATAATATATACATAACCACAAGGAGGTGTAATATGGCTATCATTAAACAGCATGACAAACGTTCAGGTATAACATATGTTTACGAATCTCATTCTTATTGGGATCCGGAAAAAAAGATGACCCGGGCAAAGCGCAAGTTAATAGGCAAACTCGATCCGGATACCGGCGAGGTTATCCCTACTGATGGACGGAACAGAAAGAAAATGGAAGCTGAATCGGTAGGCGATGCAGACTACAGAAAACTTTACGAGAAGCTCCTTAAGAGATGTGAATCGCAGGAGGTTCTTATAGATTCACTTAAGAAGAAACTGGACGAATATGAAAAGAGCGACGGATAATGAACATTAATTTTGAAAAAGTTACCACACTTCAATACAGACTAAAGGCAGCTCAAGCTGAACTCGATTGCTTCAAAAGCGGACAGAAATATCTTGACCTTATGGAATTGCGCCGCAAAGATGCCAGAGACTATAAGGGAACCATAAAGAAGTTGGAAGCAGAGCTTGCATCAGTCCGTAATGACATAATTAAAAACCGTCAATACTGGTTTGAAGTATATGAAGATCTGCAGGCTGAGCACGAGAAGACAATACTCAGAATGGAGCGTGAACTTAAAATTATGGAGGAACGGGCTCTAAATGCTGAGCGCCAGAGGGATGAAGCAAAGGGTAAGCTTGCCGAATACCGCAAAATGTATTATGTGATGGCATCGGAACTTGAGAATGAAAAAGGAAGAAACTTAAAACTGCAGGCACAGTTGAACCGCGATTTTGAGAATTCGTCACTGCCTTCATCAAAAGCCATTGGAAGAAAGAAGATATCAAACAGCCGCAAAAAAACCGGAAGGAATCCCGGCGGGCAACCGGGCCATATGGCTCATGGAAGAAAAAAACAGGAACCGACATCGGTCGTACATCTTAATCCTCCCGAAATAGTACTGAATAATCCGGACTTTCATAAGACTGGACAGGAAAAGGTCAGACAGATGGTAAGCATAAAGCTGCTTGTCGAAACGACGGAGTATCATGCAGACGTGTATTTTAACAGGATAACAAAGGAAAAGGTTTGGGCCGAATTTCCGCCGGGAGTTAAGGATGATGTGAATTACGACGGAAGCATCAAGGCATTCCTCTATCTGCTGAACAATGCATGCAATGTATCCATTGACAAATCAAGACAGTTTCTGAAAGACCTTACGGGGAACAGACTAAACATATCAAAGGGAATGGTAAACAAGCTATGCAGTGTGTTTTCCAAAAGAAGCCGTTCAGAACTGGACGAGATATTCAAAGACATGCTACTTGAACCTGTGCTGCATATCGACTGTACTAATGCAAAGGCAAACGGCAAGCAGGCGTACGTATATGTGTGCGCAAGCACAGACGGACAAGTTCTTTATACTGCCAGCGAAAAGAAGGGGCATGAAGGCGTTAGGGGAACAGTAGCTGAACATTATCAGGGAATACTTGTGCATGACCACGACAAGACATTCTATTCTTACGCAACCAAACACCAGGAATGCCTTGCACATGTTCTCAGATATCTTAAAAACAGCATCGAAAATGAATCGGATCGTGAGTGGAATAAAACCATGTACAAGCTGATACAGGAAATGATTCACTACATGAATGGCCTTGAAGAAGATGCTGTCCCTGACGCTGCAGTTGTAAAAGATTTTGAGATTCGATATGATGCTGCACTTGATAAGGCAAAAGAGGAATACGAGGATCTACCGCCATCTGATTACTACAGAGATGGATACAACCTGTACAAAAGGATGCACGAATACAGAGCCGAGCATCTCCTCTTCCTTCATGACAAACGTGTACCTGCGACTAACAACGAAAGCGAACGTCTGCTGAGGAATTACAAGCGCAAACAGGTACAGGCCACATCGTTCCGGAGTTTTGATAGCATAGGTTATCTGTGTGACGGGATGAGCAGACTGCTTCTAATACGAAACGAACATGCCAACGATTTCTTTAACAAGGTGGCAGAAGTCTTTACATAATGAAAACTAAATCAGCCAAGTCCACCGAATTATGCGGTGGATCATTGGCTGGTTTAAGTGCGCATCTTTATTTACATATGAATTCTATTTAGTCTAAAAATATGGTTTATCCAATGTTTTCATTGTTTTAGCCCTTGCACCCCCGTGAACAGTAACCATAAAACGTATATTATAGCTATATAGTTTGCCAAAAGCCTTGCAATACAAGGTCCCCCGGTGCTATAATCAGGTATCGGTATAAAAAAAAGACAATTTTTAATTCGTTTTACAGCCTCACTTGCCGACACTGTGTGAAAATGCATGATATGAAATGAGTCCGTCATGCCGGCTTCTGAGACCGCAGATATATGGCATATATATGGCAGATATATGAAAGAGGGAAAAATCATGAAAGAAAGAAAAGGAATCTCGAGGTATGTCGTAGTAATGCTGTTCGCATTAGCTATGGCACTTGGTGTTTTTTCGGCAAGCGCATTTGCGGCAACGCCGGAAAACTGCTTTGTTTTCGATCAGGAGACACAGACAATAATCAGTTATACGCAGGATGCGGGTGCACCTATGAGTATTGAAATACCGAAACAGATGAATGGTGTAGATGTACTTCATATCAAGGACAGCGCATTCAGAAATCTGAAACTGACTACTGTCACGTTTGAAGAGGGCAGTAAGGTTCAGGATATAGGGAACAATGCTTTTTACGGATGGCCGAGCTTGAAATCCATCACACTTCCGAACAGTTTAAAGAGCATCGGAGCATATGCTTTCTGGCGTTGTAACGTGCTGGAAGAAATAACGATTCCGGAGGGTGTTACAACAATTGGAGAACAGGCATTCTTAGAATGCACCGAACTTAAAAGTGTTTCTCTTCCGGATAGTCTTAAGACAA
>JAZRYX010000078.1:0-159858 GCA_045600945.1 Lachnospiraceae bacterium | reverse complement strand
TTCAAGTTTGTGTCCCTCGACTTTTATTCCTGCTTTTTCCATATCGGCAAGAGCGTATACAAGCGGCAACTCAATATCCGTATATAGCGACCACATATCTTCACTTTTAAGACGGGAAAGGATCTCATGAGCTTTATCAATATCAAACCAGTTCTGAGGACTTGATAAAGGATTGAGAAGATATTGTGCTATGGAAATATCATAAACAGGTTTATTACTGCTTATTTTGTTGTCTTTTATCAGTTGTTTCAGGTTGCTTACATATATTCCGGAATCATCTTCCAGTACAATATCTATTGATTCATCATAATGTTCATCAACATTCTCACCTGCAGAAAATTTTTTGAGAAGTGATTTCAGATTAAATCCAAGACAAAGATCGTACGCTTCCTGCGTGAATATATTATTCAGCTTGATTTCATCTTCTGAAACATCAATCGGAACATCTGTTTTGATTGTTGCAAGCCATTTTGATAATACTGCCTTATCATAATCATCTATCAAAGCTTTTGATGCACGCGGAGGTTTGATATCCAAAGCATGTTCGTGAGCATTTTCTATTGAGTGATATTGAGAAATGATTGCCGCAGCTGTTTTCTCGCCAACACCTGGAAGCCCCGGGATATTATCGGATGCGTCTCCCATGAGAGCTTTTAATTCAATTATCTCGGATGGAGTAACATTATAATCTCTCAGTACGTCATCAGGATAATAATTATATACAGTAGTCTGCCCTTTTGATGTTTTCGGAAGGCTTATTTTAATGTTTTTGTCTGACAGCTGAAGTAAATCTCTGTCGCCTGATACGATAGTTACATCAAATCCGTTCTCCTGATATTTCTTTCCGATAGTTCCAAGAATGTCATCCGCCTCATATCCTGACATTGTCAGTATCGGAATATTCATTGCTTTGAGCATATCTTTTAAATATACTACCTGCTCGTGTAATTCCACAGGCATGGGTTTTCTGGTTCCTTTATATTCAGGATACTTTATATGTCTGAAAGTAGGGTCTTTCAGATCAAATGCTACCGCAAGCCCATCCGGTTTTTCTTCTTCAAGAATCTTGAACATTATATTTAAAAAACCATATAATGCATTGGTATGCTGTCCATCGGTGTTAGTAAGCATGGGTACACCGTAAAAAGCTCTGTTCAATATGCTGTGACCGTCAATCAATACTATTTTTTTCATAAAATCCCTCAAAAAGATTTGACATTTTGTCTGTGTTAAATTATACTACTATTCGTGTCGAGGCGTGGCTCAGTTTGGTAGAGCGCCGCGTTCGGGACGCGGAGGCCGCAAGTTCAAGTCTTGTCGCCTCGACTTTCAAGACTGGCCAATTAGTCAAGCGGCTAAGACGCCGCCCTCTCACGGCGGAGACCCGGGTTCGATTCCCGGATTGGTCATAACTGCTTCGGGCATCCGGAGCTCTATTTTTTTTCGTTGCTTCCGTTGCACAGTCGGTAGTGCACTTCATTCGTAATGAAGGGGTCGCCGGTTCGAGTCCGGCCGGGAGCTTTTTTTATGCCCTTTTATAAACTGTCAAACAAGCTGATCTGATCTGTTTCGGGTATACCTTTCAATATACCGAAGTTATCAAGGATTTCACATGTTGATTTTCCGACTTTGCATCTGGATCTGAAGTCTTCCTTGCTTAGAAATCTGCCTCTTGCGGCTTCTTCTTCTATCTGTCTGCCTACGGATTCTCCCAATCCGTCAATGCTTGTGAAGCAAGGACGCAGTTTGCTATCTTCTATTGAGAATGTTGTAGCCTTTGATTTATACAAGTCTATCGGCAGCATTTCTATTCCACGTGCATACATTTCCTCTGCGATACGCATATCTCTGTATTGTTCTTCTTCTCTCTGAGTCAGAGAATCCAATCTTTTTCTGTAGTCATTCATTACATATTTCAGCTTATCAGGACCTTGCCCCATAAGTTCATATGAGAAACCATTTCCCATTATTGAGAAGTATGAGGCATAATATGCCAGCGGATAGAATATCTTACAGTATGCTATACGCCAGCTCATCATAACATAAGCTGCGGCGTGAGCCTTGGGAAACATGTATTTTATTTTTTTGCATGATGTTATATACCATTCCGGAACACCTGATGCAACCATGTGTTCTTCCTGTTCGGGTTTGAGTCCTTTTCCCTTTCGTACACTTTCCATAATCTTGAAAGATTCGCTGGGATCCATGCCTTTTTGTATCAAATATATCATGATATCGTCACGTGTACATATGGCAGTTGAAATAGTGGCCTGACCGCTCATGATAAGATCATGTGCATTTCCGATCCATACATCAGTACCATGAGCAAGACCTGCGATACGAACCAGATCGGAAAAATACTGAGGATCGGCATCTATAAGCATCTGCATGGCAAAATCAGTACCGAATTCAGGTATGCCAAGCGAGCCGAGAGGACATCCGGAGATATCCGACGGACTTATGCCAAGGGCCCTGGTAGATTTAAAAAGACTCATGGTTTCCTTAGAATCCAGAGGGATATCCTTGACCGGGTCGATACCGGTAAGATCCTGAAGCATTCTGATCATTGTAGGAGCCTGATGCCCTAAAATATCAAGTTTCAATAAGTTATGATCAATGGCATGATAATCAAAATGCGTTGTAATTATATCAGTTGTCTGATCATTTGCGGGACGTTGAATAGGTGTGAAACTGTATATCTCTTCTCCATGAGGCAATACAATAATACCACCGGGGTGCTGACCGGTAGTCCTTTTGACACCGACACATCCCTGCAAAAGCCTGTTGATCTCACATTTTCGTTTTACTTCACTATGATCTTCAAAGTATTTCTTAACATATCCGAATGCAGTTTTACCGGCAATTGAACCTACTGTTCCCGCTCTGAAAGTATGACCTTTACCGAATATAACCTCAGTTTCGGCATGTGCTCTTGATTGATATTCGCCGGAGAAATTCAGATCAATATCAGGTTCCTTATCTCCGTTAAATCCGAGAAATGTTTCAAAGGGTATATCAAAACCATCCTTTATTAAAAGCGTTCCGCATACAGGACAAATCTTATCAGGCATATCACAACCGGCTTTTCCTGCAAACGCCTTTACCTCAGGGGTATCAAATTCCGAATACTTACACTTGGTACAATAGTAATGCGGAGGAAGTGGATTGACCTCCGTAATACCTGAAGTATATGCAGCAAAAGATGAACCTACGGAACCTCTTGAGCCTACCAGATATCCGTCGGAATTGCTCTTTTCGACAAGTTTTTTTGCAATAATATACATAACGGAAAATCCGTTATTGATGATGGAGTCAAGTTCTTTGTTTAGTCTTTTCTCAACTATTTCAGGTAATGTTTCACCGTATTGCTGATGTGCTTTTGCATAGCATGATTCTTTAAGAATCTTTTCGGAATCAGGAATAACCGGAGGGCACTTATCGGGTCTTACAGGTGAAAGTCTATCTATCGAATCTGCAATTAATCTTGAATTGGTAACAACTACTTCAAATGCTTTATCATATCCGAGATAATCAAATTCCTTAAGCATTTCCTCTGTTGTTCTTAAATATAAAGGCGGCTGTCTGTCAGCATCATCATAACCCATTGCATACATTATGAATCGTCTGTATATTTCATCTTCCGGATTAAGAAAATGAACGTCACATGTTGCAACTACCGGCTTATTGTATTTTTCTCCGAGACTGATAATTAATTTGTTGTTTTGAATGAGTTGTTCTTTTGAATTAACCGGGTATGTATTATCTTCCAGCATAAACATATTATTACCCAATGGCTGTATCTCAAGATAATCATAAAAGTCGACAATTCTCTTCAAAGTCTGCTCGGAATATCCTCTCAGAATGGCTGTGTAAAGCTCTCCTGCTTCACAGGCAGATCCAACTATCAGACCCTCCCTGTATTTACGAAGTAAAGATTTAGGTATTCTGGGGCGTTTACTGAAGTAATCTATATGGGCATAGGAAATAAGTCGATAAAGGTTTACCCGCCCCGTCTCATTTTTAATGAGTATTATTACATGATAAGTACGCTGTTTTTTAATGAAATCCGGATTTGCTTCGGAGAAATGCTGAATATCATCAAGTCTGTATATATCTTTATCATTCAGCATTTTACACAGTTTAAGGAATATACAGGCAGTACATTCGGCATCATCAACTGCGCGATGATGATTGTCAAGTGAAATATCAAGTGCTTTGGCAAGATAATCAAGCTTATATTTTGCCAGATGAGGAAGAAGCAAATGAGACAAAGTAACCGTATCTATAATTGTCGGATTCCATTCGATGCCGATGTTTTTACAGTCTCTTAATATCATTCCAGTGTCAAATGATGCATTATGAGCGACAACGGCACATCCGTTGCAGAACTCAATAAAAGAGGACAATATATTTTCGATAGCAGGGGCATCGGATACCATCGAATCATTGATACCGGTAAGTTGTTCTATCCTGTATGGAATAGGTATTCCGGGATTAACAAATGTAGAGAATCTGTCGATGATTTTGCCGTTACATATTTTAACAGCACCTATTTCAATAATCTTATCATCATTAACCGAAAGCCCGGTTGATTCGATATCAAATACAACAAAATCACTTTCTGTTGTAAAATCCCTGGGATTAATGATAATATCGGTCATATCATCTACCAGATATCCTTCAACTCCGTATATTATTTTGGGCGGATTGTCCATTTTCTGGACAGTATGAAGTGCCTCGGGAAAGGCCTGAACATTTCCATGGTCTGTGATTGCTATGGCATCCATTCCCCATTTAGAGACGCACTTAATAATGTCTTCGGCAGATGTTACGCCATCATTCTCACTCATTTTCGTATGACAATGAAGTTCCACTCTTTTTATATCAGATGTGTCTTTTCTGACATTTGACGTAAGCTTCTCACATTTTTTAATTCCTCTTACAGAACCGATTGAAAGCTCTTTGTCATTACGATCAATCATAGTCGTACCATGGAGCTTTATAGTATCGCCGATATGCAGGAGATCACGTAAAATTTCTTTCTCTTCTTCCCTTGCAAATATTTTTACTGTAATCGAATCGACATAATCGGTCAAAGTGAATATAAACAATTCAAGATTCTTTGATTTGACGGGAATCGTGTTCAGATCATAGATTACTCCTTTGACGGTTACTTCAGTAAGATCAGTGTATATATCTTTAATTTCCGTAATATTGTCATCAAAATCACGACCAAATATCAAGTCCGGATCTGAGGCTTTCTTAATGTATGATGATTTTTTGTGTCGTAATGTCTTGTCAGATTTTATAGCGGCTTTGTTCGATTTTAAATCATTTTCAACCGGAGCAAATGAATCATTTGGCTTGATATCATCTGGTTTAATAAAATCCTCTTTTTTGACAGTATATCCTTTCGGTATGGCAAACTCTTCTTCGTATCCTTCGTCCTTAATTTGAGGATCTGTATAATTGCAGGAAATACTGCATTTAAGTCCACATCTTTCATTAAAAACATATCTTAAAAACTTGACTAAATCATCGGCCAGATGCTTATTAATATCATTTTTCTCTACATTAAAAGAAAATCCTTCATTATTAAAATCAAGCTTTGAATGATATAAAAGTCTGTATTCAAGAAGATTACGATCTTTCAGTTCGGAAAATATACTGTCTTTATAGATGCTGAACAGATTCTCAGGATTGTATTGCTCGGATAAAGTGAATCTCTCAATGATGCTGATTTTAAGATCCTTACCCGGAAAAATCTCGTTTTTAATGACAGACTCCATAGAGTGAATGGTATCTCTGTCTATAAGTCTCGGGATATTTATATATATTTTAAGCACACTCATATCAGGCGGAGCAACCAAGTGTTCCACTTCGCATATCTCAAATAAATTTTTTAGTTTTCCTTCATATCTGAAAGAAGGAAATACATCTGAAAAAGTTTTCATTTATACCATTTTGTCGAGCTCGATTTTTAAAGCTTCAAGTAATTGATCTTCCGGTAGTTTTCTTATAATCTCACCTTTTTTAAAAAGCAGACCTTCGCCGTTTCCTCCTGCTATTCCTAAATCAGCTTCTTTCGCCTCGCCGGGACCATTTACAGCACATCCCATGACTGCGACTTTAATATTTAAATCATAATGATTGACAAGTTCCGTTACTTTATCTGCCAAACTTATAAGATCGATTTGTGTTCTTCCGCAGGTTGGACATGATACGACTTCTATCCCGTCTTTTCGGAGGCCGAGTGATTTTAAGATGTATTTTGCACATATAACTTCCTGCAGAGGGTCACCTGTCAAAGAAACCCTGATCGTATCACCGATACCCTCATAGAGGAGTATGCCGAGTCCGACTGATGATTTAACAGTGCCTGAATATATCGTTCCTGCTTCGGTTATTCCGATATGTAGCGGATAGTCTGTTTCCTGACTTATCTGCTTATATGCATCAATACACATAGGGACATTAGATGATTTAATAGATATGCAGATATTATCATATCCGCAATCTTCTATCATTCGAACTTTTTGAAGAGCAGATTCGACGATACCATTCGAAGTAACATGTCCGTACTTCTCTATGAATTGCTTTTCCAGACTTCCCGAATTAACACCTACACGAATGGGGATGCCTGAATCTTTTGCAGCGGCCACTATTTCTTTTACATTATCTTCTCCACCTATATTACCCGGATTTATACGAATTTTATCCGCTCCATTCTTAATAGATGCTATTGCAAGTTTATAATCAAAATGAATATCTGCTACTAATGGTATGGTAATTTCTTTTTTGATATCTGATATGGCTTTTGCTGCATTCATATCAGGAACCGCGACTCTGATAATATCACAGCCGGCATCCGTCAATTTTATGATTTGATTTACAGTAGACTTTACATCATCGGTACGTGTGTTACACATGGACTGTATAGCGACAGGACAAAATCCGCCGATGGAAACGTTACCTATATGAATTACTTTTGATAATTTTCTCATAACAATCTTCCTATATCATTAAAAGAAATAACGAGAATCAAAAACATTAAAACAGCAAAACCGATAAAATTGATATAGTTTTCAACCTTTCTGTTAAATGGTTTTCCCGTAATCATTTCAATAATTATCATTAATAATCGTCCTCCGTCCAGAGCCGGGAACGGAATCAGATTTAGAACACCGACATTGGTACTGAACAATAAGATATAATCGGCAATTGTAAGTAAGAGGATTTTTAAGCCATAAGGTATAGTCTGTTCTACAGTGTCGGAAATATTGCTTATTATGCCGACCGGTCCCATTACATTATCAGGTGTGAAATGTCCGTGTATAAGATAAACTAAAGAATCAAGAGCAAGTAATATATTATATCTTAGTTCATAATATGAATAACGTATATTTTCAAAAATGTCGGTTGGAAAGGTGGCCTTACCTGAGTTTGTTATGCCTACGATGAATTTATCATATGTCTCGTCATAGATAGGCGTTACTTTGAGTTTATGCAAACCATCGGACCTTCTTACCGTAATCTCCTGTGGTTTTCCTTCCTGCAAAAGATTGTATACTGTAATTTCTCTGTATAATTTTATATTCCTTGAATTAATTTTCTCGATTTTATCACCGGGCAATATTCCTGCTTCAGCAGCCGGTTTACCTTCTATAACGGAATCAACTATCGGTAGATCCGTACCCAAAACAGAACATAAAATAAGAGCAACGATAAAAGAAAGCAGAAAATTAAATACAGGTCCGGCCAATATTATCAAAAAACGCTGCCAGGGTTTCTTAGAACTAAATGAATCAGCATCGGAGTTTGAATCTGTATCCGTTTCACCTTTCATTTGACAAGAACCGCCTATAGGTAAAAGCTTAAGTGAATAATTTGTATTATTTCCGTGAATAGTGAAAAGCCTCGGCCCCATACCCAGAGAGAATTCTATGACTTTTACACCGCATGCTTTTGCAACAATAAAATGACCGAATTCGTGGATAAGAATTATCAGTCCGAAAATAACAAGTGCTGCTAATATTTTAATAATCGATATCAACGGAATATATCCTCTTTAATTGATAAAATACACTCTTCGTTCGGATTGTCTATTACAGTATGATCTTCCATTGACTTCTGAATAAATTCAGGGATTTCATTGAAAGACATCTTACCTTTGAGAAATTCCGAAACTGCATATTCGTTAGATGCATTAAATACCGTCGGCATGCTGCCGCCTGTCTTAAGAGCTTTATATGCCAGTTTTAATGCCGGGAATTTATCGGTATCAGGCTTTTCAAAATGAAGATCCTGAATATCCCAAAAATCAAGCAATTTAGTGTTCAAAAATCTTCTTTCAGGATAATACAAAGCATAGATAATAGGAAGACGCATATCCGGAGAAGACATTTGCGCTATGACTGAACCATCTTCATATCTGACCATAGAATGTACAATACTCTGCGGATGAACAACGACCTGAATATTGTCAGCATTTACTCCGAAAAGCCATTTGGCTTCCATTACCTCTAATCCTTTATTGGCTAAAGTGGCGCAATCAACGGTAATTTTCTTTCCCATGTTCCAGGTGGGATGATTCAGCGCATCGGATACAGTTACTTTATTGAGTTGATCTTTGCTATATTCCCGGAAAGGTCCTCCGGATGCTGTTAAAAGTATTTTGTCGATCTTATTGTCAGCATTTCCCTGTATACATTGAAAGATGGCTGAATGTTCCGAGTCAACAGGAAGTATTCTGACATTATGCTTTTTGGCAAGCGGCATGATTATATGACCGGCACATACAAGAGTTTCTTTATTTGCAAGTGCGATATCCTTTCCGGATTTAATAGCAGCAATTGTAGGCATAATCCCTATCATTCCGACAATTGCAGTCACAACTATATCTGTTTTTGAATATGTGGCTACCTCTATCAGGCCTTGCATGCCTGAAACAATTTTACATGAAGTGTCTTTAATTCTTACAGATAAATCAGCAGCAGCTTTTTCATTATAAACTGCTGCAATATCAGGATGGAACTCTCGTATTTGTTTTTCGAGCAATAGAATATTATTATGACAAGCAAGAGCACATACGTTCAAATCGTCATTGTTTCTGACAACATCAAGCGTTTGTGTTCCGATTGAACCGGTAGATCCGATTATAGCAATACTGTGCATATAAGAATAATACCTCCGGTAAATAATGTTGAGTCAAAACGATCCAGCATGCCGCCATGTCCGGGTATTAGATTACCGTAATCCTTTATTCCGAATTGTCTTTTTATTCCTGAAGCAGCAAGATCACCAATCTCGGAAAATACAGATGCCAAAGGAAGAATCCATAATGCCATTGCAATTGGTCTATGCATTATTATTGTGACAATAATACCGATCAGTGTTGAACAAATCACTCCTCCGATGCATCCTTCAACTGATTTTTTTGGACTTAACAGCGGGAACGGATGATGCTTTCCGAATTTTGAACCAATAAAATATGCAAAAATATCCGTACCGAAACAAGCTATAGCGTAAATAACTGCCCAGTATAATCCGTCATCGGCAGAACGTAAAAGGAATATATCGGATCCGAGTATGCCGATATAGAATATGCTTAACGGAATCAAAAAATATGGAGAAAACTTTATTCGGGGATATACAAAAACATATATCGACATAAAAATAATAGTTAATGCAGAAAGTAAAACAATAATATTGATTATCTTTTTGCAGAATAAAAGAATAATCATCGCAATCGGATAGATGATCCAGGTGGCTTTATTATTTTGAATGCCGGCAGCCTTAAATAGTTCAAAAATACAAATACATATTATGATAGCATTTAAGCACCATAAAGGATATCCTCCGCAAATCAATCCCGTGATACCGATTACAGCAATTATGATTCCGCTGATGACACGTTGTTTCAACATTACTATCTGCCTCCAAAACGCCTGCTTCTTTGATTGTAGGATAATATGGCTTTCTCAAGTTCTTCCCGATTAAAATCAGGCCATAATGTATCCGTGATATATATTTCCGAATAAGCAATTTGCCATAAGAGAAAATTGGATACTCTTAGTTCTCCGCTGGTTCGGATAAGCAAGTCGGGGTCAGGGAAACCAGCAGTATCAAGGTGATCTGAGATATCATTTTCAGTCAAAGATGACATATCTAAGCCTTCTGTATACATTTTGCTAATGCAACGACGTATTTCATCACGTCCGCCATAGTTGACCGCAAAAGTAAAGGTCATACCCTCATTGTTTTTGGTTTTTTCAACAACATTAAGTACACCTTTTCTTATGTCTTCATCAAAACGGTTCAGGTCGCCGATCATTTTAACTTTAACATCGTTTTTCATGGCAATATCAACAAGTTTAACCATATAAAAACGAAACAGCTGCATAAGTGCACCTACTTCTTCGGTACTTCTCTTCCAGTTTTCCGTTGAAAAAGCATACACGGTCAGGTATTTGACTCCTAACCGTGCACAATCTTCTACAATTCCTTCAAGAGTCTCGCAACCGGCCTTATGGCCCTGTGCTCTGGGAACATTATGTTTTGCGGCCCATCTTCCGTTTCCGTCAAGAATAATTGCGATATGATCCGGAATGATGACACCTTCTAATATATCTGACGTCATACAGTCATAATCTCTTTCGTTTTATTATCCACTACTGAATCAACTTTCTTTATTGCATCATCAGTTGTTTTCTGTATCTCTTCTTCGCCGTCTTTAAGATCGTCTTCCGTGATTTCCGATGCTTTTTCCATTTTCTTAATTTTATCTACAGCATCACGACGAATATTACGGATGGCAACCTTTGTCTCTTCACCCTTTTTCTTTATGTCTTTTGCAAGTTCTTTACGTCTTTCCTCTGTAAGCTCAGGGAAGACGAGACGAATTGCTGTTCCGTCATTAGTAGGATTGATTCCTATGTCGGCTTGATTAATAGAACGTTCAAGTTCCTTGAGCAAAGACTTTTCCCACGGAGTAATAAGAATTATACGAGCTTCAGGTACAGAAATGTTTCCTACTTGCTGAATCGGAGTGGGTGTACCGTAATAATCAACTTTGATTTTATCCAGAAGGTGTGGATTGGCACGTCCTGCACGAATTGAAGCAAAATCCTCCTGAAGAACATCAATGGATTTAGACATTTTCTCTTCAAACTGCTTAATTACTTCTTTCATAGTTATCCTCCTAAACTGTCACGGTAGTTCCGTGAATATCACCGTTCATAGCAGCAGCTATGGAACCTTCTTCTTTTAAATCGAATACGGCAAGGGGCATTTTATAATCCATACATAATGCAGATGCTGTAAGATCGATTACTTTCAATTGTTTATCAATTACTTCCTTAATTGTTACTGAGTCATACCTTTTTGCATCCGGATTGGTGTCCGGATCCGAATCATATACTCCATCAATTGACTTGGCGAGCAGAACCATATCTGCATCAAGCTCAATAGCACGTAAAACTATACCTGTGTCAGTTGAGAAATAAGGGTGACCGGTTCCGCCAGCGAAGAACAAAACATAACCTTCCTTAAAAAGAGAATTACACTTATCTTTAGAAAAAAGTTCAGTCATAGTTCCGCATATAAAAGGTGAAAAGATTGCTGTGTCCATTCCCTCGGCACGGAAAATCTCGGAAACAAATATACAATTCATAACGGTTGCAAGCATACCGATCTGATCTGCCTTCGTTCTGTCTATATCTTTTGAAGAACGACCTCTCCAGTAGTTTCCACCGCCGATTACTATTCCGACTTCAATCCCTTTATCAACAGATTGTTTTACCTGACGTGCAACATTTCTTATCTCTTCTTCATTATAGCCACCGCCATTTGGCAGAGACAGCGCTTCACCGCTCAATTTGAGCATTACTCTTCTCTTTTTCATAGTTATACCTCTACATATTGTAGCTTTATGATAACATATACCCACTATTTAGGCAACTCTGGTGTGTATCTTGGCATTTAGAATAATTCTATACAGCATTTCCGGTATACAACTGATAATATCTGCCTTTCTGCTCAAGGAGTTCTTCGTGAGAACCTCTTTCTATGATATGTCCTTTTTCAAGTACCATAATACAATCAGCGTTTTGAACTGTTGAAAGCCTGTGCGCAATTACAAATGTAGTCCTTCCCTTCATCAAGCTGTCCATACCCTTTTGGACAAGCTGCTCTGTTCGGGTATCAATTGAAGATGTTGCCTCATCAAGTATAAGTACAGGAGGATTTGATACTGCAGCTCTGGCTATAGCGATAAGTTGTCTTTGTCCCTGTGATAAATTAGAACCGTCTCCTGTTATAAATGTATTATAGCCATCGGGCATACGTGAAATGAAGCTGTGAGCATTTGCCAGCTTTGCAGCTGCTATACAATCCTCATCACTTGCACCTAACCATCCATAACGAATATTATCCATAATGGTACCCGTGAATAGATGTGTGTCTTGAAGAACTATTCCGAGAGAATTTCGCAAAGATGCTTTTTTAATATTATTAATATTTATGCCGTCATAGCGTATTTTTCCGTCTTGTATGTCATAGAAGCGATTTAAAAGGTTTGTTATTGTTGTTTTACCGGCACCTGTAGAACCGACAAACGCAATTTTCTGACCTTTATGAGCATACATATTAATGTTAAACAGAATCTGATGATCAGGTCGATATCCGAAGTCAACATCATCAAATACTATATCGCCTTCAAGCTTTATTATTCTGTCAGGCAGTATCCAGCCCCACTGCCCGGTGAAAGTATTTGATATTGAAAGTTTACCGTCGGAATCTTCTTTTACTGCTTTCAAAGATACGATTCCATTATCCACTTCGGGTTCTTCATCCATTAGTCCGTATACGCGTTCTGCACCTGCTGCTGCCATTACTATGGAGTTAAGCTGCATTGACATCTGCGCAAAAGGTCGGTTGAAACTCTTGTTGAGAGTCATGAAAGAAACTAAAGTACCGATTGTCATGCCGAATTTTCCGTTTAGTGCGAATACAGCACCGATAACAGCCACAATTACATAGTTAAGGTTGCCGAGCTGAGCTGTCGCAGGCATGAGAATGTTAGCAATTCCGTGAGCGTTGTTTGATACTTTTCTGAGTTCCTCATTATGAGTTTCCATATCTTTGATGGTTTGTTCTTCATGAGTAAAGACCTTTATGACTTTCTGTCCGCTCATCATTTCCTCAATATATCCGTTAACTGCACCAAGCTGTTTCTGTTGAGCTCCGAAATACTTGCCTGATAAAGATGATACTTTGACTGTAATTAAGATGACAAATGAAACAAGAAATAATGAAATTATTGTAAGCGGTACTGATAGTATAAACATACTTATCAATGTACTGATAAGTGTGGCAAGCAGGTTTACTATCTCGGGAAATGACCTTCCGATGAATTCTCTTAACGTGTCGGTATCATTTGTATAAATTGACATAACGTCACCAAAAGGATGTGTGTCAAAATATCTTATCGGAAGTTTTTCCATTTTGGAGAAAAGCTGGCCCCTGATAATCCGTAAGGAACCCTGACCGACTCTTACCATGATCAAGTTGTAAAGAAAAGCTGCCACTGCACCTATAAGATATAAAACCGCAACTTTTGTAATAGCACTAAGCAGCGGCTGATAGTCGGGATTTTCTGTACCGATCAGTGGCATAATATAGGTATCGATAAGTGTCTGGGTAAACAGAGTGCCTTTAACCGAAGCTATTGCTGCAACAACTATACCGATAAATACAACAATCAGATGGAACCAGTAATGTTCCAACACAATTTTAATAACCCTGATCATACTTCCCGATGTCAGGCTGTTAATAACTTCCTTAGGTGATGCACCGCGTCTTCCGCCTTTTCCGGGTCCCGCCATATTACACCCCCATTCTGTCGAAGTCACCAACACCGTTCTGCTGGCCTTCAACTACTGCTTTGTATATTTCATTGGTTTCAAGGAGTTCATCATGTGTTCCGAAACCATTGATCTTACCATCGTCCATTACTATAATTTTATCGGCGTTCTTAACAGAAGATATTCTTTGAGCAATAATAATCTTAGTCGTATCGGGTATCTTTTCTGCAAATGCTTTCTGAATACTAGCTTCTGTAGCCGTATCAACAGCACTTGTTGAATCATCGAGGATCAGAATCTTTGGATTTTTGAGGAGTGCTCTTGCAATGCAAAGACGTTGTTTCTGTCCTCCGGAAACATTGTTCCCTCCTCGTGCAATCTGTGTCTCATATTTTTCGGGAAGCGTTTCTATAAAATCATCTATGCACGCAAGTTTGCAGGCTTTGATGCATTCCTCTATACTTGCATCAGGATTGCCCCATCGTAAGTTTTCAAGGATCGATCCTGAAAACAGTACGTTATTCTGAAGAACCATGCTTACACTGTCTCTTAAAGATTTGACATCGTACTCCTTAACATCAATTCCTCCAACTTTTACGATTCCCTTTGTTGCATCATACAATCTTGGGATTAAGTTTACCAGAGATGATTTTGACGAACCGGTAGTTCCTATTATTCCGATTGTTTCCCCTGAATTTATATGAAGATTAATGTTTTCCAAGACATACTCAGATGCATCTTTCTTGTATGCAAAGAATACATCGTCAAAATCAACAGAACCGTCTTTAATATCATATACAGGATTCTCCGGATCTTTAATATCCGGTTCTTCATTAAATACCTGACATATACGTTCTGCGCTGGCTGAAGATAATGTCAACATAACAAATGCCATGGAAAGCATCATAAGACTGATAAGTATGTTCATGACATAAGTGAGCAAACTTGTCAGCTGACCGGTTGATATGCCTCCACCAACGACTTCGTGTGCACCAAACCATGATAAAGCAAGAATACATCCGTATACCGTGAGAAGCATAATAGGGTTGTTTATACAAACTATTGTTTCTGCTTTACAGAAAAGCTGATATAATCTGTCAATTGCTTTTTGGAATTTATTGATTTCATATTCTTCACGAACAAAAGATTTGACTACACGGATACCTCTGATATTCTCCTGAATGTTTGCATTGAGCTCGTCATATTCACCGAATACACTTTTGAAAGATTTCATTGCATTATTGATAATGAAAAAAAGTGCCAGACCCAAAAATAAAATAGCAACCACAAAAACAAGAGATAATTTGGGGCTGATTGTCAAACACATGATTAATGCAAAAATCATATTTAAAGGGGAACGAACACACATTCTGATTAGCATCTGATAAGCAAGCTGCATATTAGATGCATCCGTTGTCAGACGTGTTATAAGACCGGCCGTTGAGAAATTGTCTATGTTCTTAAATGAAAAAGTCTGGACTTTTTTAAACATAGCGGCCCTTAAGTTGGCTACAAAGCCTGTTGATGCTTTAGATGCCAGACGACCGGATGCCACACCGGTTATGAAAGCAAGAATACTTAATACAGCCATTACTATTCCATATCTGTAAATGGCTCTTAAATCGCCCTTCTGAATACCGTCATCAATAATTTTTGCCATACATACAGGCAGGAAAATATCCAGAACAACTTCAGCTGCTGTTAACAGTACCGTCCAAATTGAAGTGGATTTGTATTTTCCGACATATTTACTTAAAGTTTTAATCATAAAATGCACCTCAAACTCATATATTATAACATGAATCTGAAGTGCATATGTGTAAATCTTTAATAAAATTAAATTATCAACCCTGCATCTGTTTTGCTACTTCTTCCGCAAAGTTCTCATTCTTCTTTTCAAGGCCTTCACCAGTCTCAAAACGAACAAATGACTGGATGATGATGTTGGCATTATTTTCCTTTGCAACCTGATCTACGTACTGCTTAACAGTCTGTTTTCCATCCTCTGCTTTTACATAAACCTGGTCAAGAAGAACGATATCCTTGAGCTCTTTGTTGATACGTCCCTGAATCATACCCTCGATAACCTTTTCCGGCTTTGAAGCTTCTTTTGGATCATTCTTAATCTGAGCCATCAGAATTTCTTTTTCTTTAGCAATATAATCCGGGTCAACTTCATCACGAGAAGTATAAAGAGGTTTAAGTGCTGCTACCTGCATACAGATATTTCTTGCCATCTCGTGGAGTGCAGCATTGTCTACATTTGAAGCAACCTTAAGAAGAACACCGATCTTTCCGCCTGCATGAATGTAAGACTCAACAAATCCGTCAGTAGCTGCAATCTTCTCGAATCTACGGATATGCATATTTTCACCGATAATAGCAATCATTGAAGAAAGTTTCTGAGCAACTGTAAGTGTTTTATCATTTGCCCAAGGCTCTTCCATGAATGCATCAATTCCTGCTGAAGCTGTTGTAAGTGCCTGAAGTGCAACTTCCTTAACATAATCACGGAATTTTTCATTCTTTGCAACGAAATCAGTCTCGGCATTAACTTCTACAATAACTGCATCCTTACCGTCTTCGGAAATAGTTGTATGAACAATACCTTCTGCTGCGATTCTACCGGCTTTCTTCTGTGCACCTGCAAGACCTTTTTCACGAAGAAAATCCACAGCCTTGTCCATGTCGCCATCAACCGCTGCAAGTGCTTTCTTGCAATCCATCATGCCGGCACCTGTTAATTCTCTTAATTCTTTTACTAAAGCAGCTGTTACTTCTGCCATAATCATTTCCTCCTATATTATAGATTATTCCTCTGTTACGGGTGTTTCTGCCTCAGCTTCTACAGGAGCAGCTTCACCCTGGTTAGCTTCGATAACTGCATCAGCCATCTTTGCAACGATAAGTTTAACCGCACGGATTGCATCATCATTACCCGGGATAACAACATCAAGTTCTTCCGGGTCGCAGTTTGTATCAGCAATACCGAAAAGCGGGATACCAAGAGTATGTGCTTCCTGAACGCAAATTCTTTCCTTCTTCGGATCAACAACGAAAATTGCATCCGGAATCTTCTTCATAGTCTTGATTCCGCCGAGGTTCTTTTCAAGTTTTTCCCATTCTTTCTTTATTTCAATTACTTCCTTTTTAGGAAGTACATCGAATGTTCCATCCTGGCTCATCTCTTCTATCTTGTTAAGTCTTTTAATACGACTCTGGATAGTTTTGAAATTAGTAAGCATACCGCCAAGCCATCTTTCATTTACGTAGTACTGTCCGCAACGCTCTGCCTCTTCCTTTACAGCATCCTGAGCCTGCTTTTTTGTTCCTACAAAAAGAATGGTGCCTCCGTCTTTTGCTACTTCTGCAACAGCATTGTAAGCTTCATCAACTTTACCTACAGATTTCTGAAGGTCAATGATATGAATACCATTGCGCTGTGTGTAAATGTATGGAGCCATCTTAGGGTTCCATCTTCTTGTCTGATGTCCGAAATGAACACCTGCTTCGAGTAACTGTTTCATTGATAAAACGCTCATTTTCATTCCTCCGTTTTTAATCTTCCGTCTGAACTCAATTTAAGGGACCGACGAGCATCGGCAACGCCAAAACATATTCAAACGTGTTTTATTGCAACTATATAACTTTATCATAAAATAACGGATGAGTCAATCGACTCATCCAAAGTATCATTTGTCAGTATTTCCCGGTTTTTTCCATGACATATAGTCACATTCCGGATTGTTTTCACAACCGTAATATATTCTGCCTTTTTTAGTTTTCTTAAGAACAATATCCGAACCGCATTTTGGACATTTAACTCCTATTTTCTCAAGATATGGTTTCGTGTTTCTGCAATCCGGAAACCCGGGACATGCGAGGAACTTACCGTGAGGGCCATATTTTATGACCATATTTCGTCCGCAGTTTTCGCAGATAACATCTGTTTCTTCATCGGCAATAGTGACATTTTCAAGCTCTTTTTGCGCTTTTTCTACGGATTTATCAAGCTCCGGATAAAAATCACGTACTATTGATTTCCAATCAAGTTTTCCATCGGCAACATCATCCAGCTTCTTTTCCATGTTTGCGGTAAACTTTGTGTTTACGATATCCGGGAACTCCTTAACCATAACATCATTGACAACTTGCCCGAGTTCCGTAACATAAAGGAATTTTTTTTCTTTTGTAATGTAATGCCTTGCCAGTATAGTGGAAATAGTCGGAGCATATGTAGATGGTCTGCCGATACCTTGTTCCTCAAGTGCTTTTACCAGACTTGCTTCTGTATAATGAGCAGGTGGCTGGGTAAAGTGTTGAAAAGGGTTAACAGAATCCGCATATAATTTCTGCCCCGGTTCTAATATTCCGAAATCAGACTCTTCTTCGATGTTATCTTCATCGCTGTTATACACGCTAAGAAATCCCTTGTAAGTGCATATTGAAGAATTGATATTAAAAATATACTTATCTGCCGAAATCTTTGCCTGCTTTTGACTATACTCTGCAGGTTTCATCCTGCTGGCAACAAATCTCTTCCATATCAATTGGTAAAGTCTGAAAAGATCTCTCGGTATGGATTCTTTAAGATCTGAAGGTAATAAAGTAACATCAGTAGGACGTATTGCTTCATGAGCATCTTGACTATTACTGTTTTGTTTATTAACCGCTCCTGCACTGTTATTAACATAATCAGGTCCATAAGTTTCGGAAATAAATCCTTTTACAGCCTTGTCAGCTTCATCGGATATACGTGTAGAATCAGTTCTAAGATAAGTTATTAAAGCAACATTTCCTTTACCGGGTATATATACGCCCTCATATAGCTGTTGTGCCAGCATCATGGTTTTACTGGTGGCAAGATTAAGCGTTTTCCCGGCCTCTTGTTGCAATGTAGATGTAGTAAATGGTAATGGGGCTTTTCTGTACCTTGTGGACGATGTGACCTCATTTACAACAAAATCCTTACCTTTTACTGTATTTAATATTTCATCACATTCTGCTTTAGAATGGACTTCTGTTTTTTTATCTCCTTCTCCGAAGAATACTGCTTTTAGATTCTTTTTTGAACCTGGTTTGATTAATACGGCTTCTATTGTCCAATATTCCCGAGGAACAAAAGCGGCAATTTCTTTTTCTCTGTCACAGATCATTTTTAGAGCAACTGACTGTACTCTGCCCGCACTTAAACCTCTTTTAATTTTATTCCAGAGAAGCGGACTTATGGAATACCCAACCATTCTATCTAATACTCTTCTTGCCTGTTGAGCATCAACAAGATCCTGGTTGATTTCTCTCGGGTGTTTAAGAGACTCTTTTATTGCATTTTTAGTTATCTCATTAAAACTAATCCGATATACCTTCTTATCTGAATCAAGATTTAGTGATTTCAGTAAATGCCAACTAATAGCCTCTCCCTCACGATCAGGGTCAGTTGCAAGATAAACTTTATCAGCAAGCTTGGCTTCTTTTCTTAATTTTGAAAGTAATTCACCTTTTCCCCGTATAGTAATATATTCGGGATCATAGTCATTTTCAACTTTAATACCAAGTCTTGACTTTGGTAAGTCACGAACATGACCCTGGGAAGCATCAACATTATAATTTGTCCCAAGATATTTCTTTATAGTCTTTACCTTTGCCGGAGACTCAACAATAATAAGATTATTTGCCATTTAGTCCTCTTTTCGATAAATAATCTGATATTTAGATTTATATCACACAGACAGTCCATAATAATTTGAAGAAATCTGAACTGCAAATCCCTTTATTTCCAGTTCAAGCAGAATGCTGATTACATCCTGCATAGGTAAACCGGTCTGATAGACAATCTCTTCAATATGTTTTGGTGCTGAATCTAATGTAGAGTACACTATTTTTTCTTTCTTGGCAAGTAAATTAATGTTTTTGGCAGGGAAAACAGTCATTTTATTAACGAAAATATTCAAAATTTCCATTACATCAGCAGGTGTACCGGCTATCTTTGCACCCGCACCTATAAGCATATTGCAGCCTTTGCTCATCGGGTCTGAGATTCTTCCCGGAACAGCCATAATATCTCTGCCTTGTTCTAAAGCAAGATCGACAGTAATTAATGATCCGCTTTTTTCTCTGGCTTCAATAACAAGCACGATATCAGACAAACCACTTATTATTCTGTTTCTCATAGGAAAATTCTGAGAAATTGCCTGCGTGCCCGGAAGCATCTCGCTTATAACTGCGCCTCTGTGATTATCTATTATGTCATCGTATATATGTACATTTTCTCTTGGGTAAACAATATTTACGCCTCCACCCAAAACGGCATATGTTTTTCCGGCTTTTGTTTTTAATGCACCTCTGTGTGCACTTCCGTCTATACCTCGTGCCATTCCGCTAATGACACCGACTCCTTCTTCAGCAAGACATTCTCCAAAATATTCCGCTACCGATATTCCATAGTTTGTTGCTGCCCTTGAACCTATTATAGATACCGTTGGCATTTCATCCGATGGCAACTCACCTTTATAAAACAATACTGCAGGTGGATCAGGGATCTCTTTTAATTTAAATGGATATTCGTCATCAAAATAGGTTATATATTTTATATCTGATCGAAGTAAATAATCATATTCTGATTTAATATTGTTAAGATTATATTTGTAAGACAATAGAGAATTTTTTTGTCTATCATTCAGGCATTCAATTCTGTTTATATCTCTTTCGGAATAATACAGAATATCTGACAAGTGATTTAGATGATTTTTCAGTTTAAGTATAGAAACAGATCCGAATTCCTTTATATTTGACAAATAATAAAACATAAATCTGTCATCAGGGTCTGATTTTTGCAAATTTATCATCGAATTCATTGTGTCCTCCTCTCCAGTATTTCTCTTCCATCGACCTGTAATTAATAGCTTCACATAAAGAGTTTCGATTAATATCCATTTGGCCATCGAAATCCGATATTGTTCTTGCTACCTTTAGTATTTTATTTAATCCTCTCGCACTCATACCCTTTTTGATATATACGGAATTAAGAAATTCATCGTCTTTTGATGATAATCTGCAAAACTCTTTAATCAATTTCGTATTCATTTCGGAATTAAAATAGATACCGTAACTCTTTAGCCTCATTAATTGAATTTCCCTCACTCTTTCAACTTCCTCTCTAATCTGGCAACTTTTTAGTCCTGAGTTGACTTGTTTCAATTCTTTATATGCAGGATTAGGCATTTCTATACATATATCAATTCGGTCAAGTATCGGTTTACTGATTTTTCCAAGATAATTTCTAACCATATTATCACTGCAATTGCATTTACTTCTGTCAGGGTAATACCCGCATTTACATGGATTAGTAGCAGCAACAAGGACAAAATCCGCCGGATATTCAATAGATCCATGAACTCTTGATATAACAACATTTTTATTTTCAAGCGGTTGGCGTAATCCTTCCAGCGTATTTCCTTTAAACTCCGCAAGTTCATCAAGAAACAAAACACCTCCGGATGCAAGACTGATTTCACCCGGTTTTGGTATTGTTCCGCCTCCGCATAATGCCTGAAGAGATATAGTATGATGAGGGCAGCGAAAAGGTCTTCTCTTAATCAGTGGATCCTCCTCGGATAAGAGTCCGTTAATGCTGTATATTTTCGATATTTCAAGTTGTTCTTCTTTTGTCATTTTAGGCATTATACTTGGTATTCTTGATGCAATCATAGACTTTCCGGTGCCTGCCGGTCCGATATAGAGAATATTATGTCTTCCTGCAACTGCTATAATGGTTGCTCTCTTAACGATTTCCTGTCCACATACATCTGAGAAATCACGGTCACATTCCTCATTTGAATATTCACTTCTATAGATTGCTTTATCAGGTAATGGTCTTGCAGCGTTTAAAATTTCAATTATCTGACGGAGATTATTTATACCATAACAATTTATTCCGTCTATTGCGCTTCCTTCGTGTGCATTCTCTTCGGGAACAAAAATGTTATTATATCCTTCATTTCTGGCAACAATAGCCATGGACAGTATTCCGTTAACTTTATTCAAACGTCCGTCAAGTGATAATTCACCGATAAATACACTTTCCTTTAATATTTTTTTCGATAAATCATAATCAATTACGCCACTTGAAACCAATATGGAAACTGCTATTGGCAGATCATAACCACATCCTGTTTTTCTTATATCGGCGGGAGAAAGATTTATTGTAATTTTTGCGGGAGCAAGGTGTATCCCTGAATTTCTAATTGCTGTTTTGACACGATCCTGCGCTTCTCTTACTTCCACACTTAACTGTCCTATCATATTTATCGATGGAAGTCCGTTACTGACATCGGTTTCACAATAAACAATGTATCCTTCTGTTCCGATTATTCCGGAACTGTTAATTTTAGATAACAAAAAAAGTCTCCTTTCTGCATACAAAGAGACTTTTATATGACTAAATTATTAACCCCTAAACTATTTGACCAATAACTTGATCATCTCAAGTACTTTCTTTTTATCACCGGAGTCCAATTCACTTAAGAGTTTTAAAATCTCCTGTTCTTCAGAGCCTTTTGCATCTACTCCAAGTAATGAGTTACAGTCACAATCCAGAATCTGAGAAACACGTTTAGCTTTATAAGCCGAAAGACCTGTCTCCCCGCGTTCTACCATGCTTAAGAAATTAATAGAGCATTTAAGCTCTTTACAAATATCTTTAATCAGTAAGCTTTTCTCTTTTCGAAGCCTTCTTAGTCTTGCCCCGATTTCAACATTATAATTTTCTTCTTCTTTTTTTAATTGTGCTCCCATATCGTTCCCCCTCCGATATTTACATTATATTATCGTTTTTACAACAATACAATATTGTTTTAATACAAAACAATCAATAATAACATTGCTTGATTTATATTCTAAATGTATTTCTTACTAAACTAATATATGGAGCAAGTAAATTCATCCTTATTATAACTTTACCAAACACATCTTCTGAACTAACAGGTTCATAGTCGATTATTTCGTTATTATCACCTTTTGTTACAATAGTTCCGTCTGGATTATCATCGTAATATCTGTGTACAACATAGTCATTCGATGCCGTCTTGAACATAATAATATCGCCCTTTTTTATTTTTTTCGTTTTAATTGTAATCACAATACTATCAAGATCTATTGTCGGCTCCATTGAACCTGACAAAATAAGCATGGGCTTAATGCCCCATATGTTTAATGGCTCATTTTCGGTCTTAAACCTAATAAATCCAATAATAAAGCCGAGGAATATAAACCCTAAAGCAAAATATATAATAATACTGAGTATCTTCTGTTTATTCATCTTAGAAAAACTCTTTTTTGAAGAAAGATACCGCTTCGGAATCAGCCTTATCTTTGTCTATATAATCAGCCTGGATTAAATAGCCTTTAA
Source organism: Lachnospiraceae bacterium (assembly GCA_045600945.1). Lineage (GTDB taxonomy): Bacteria > Bacillota > Clostridia > Lachnospirales > Lachnospiraceae > Darwinimomas. The sequence goes on along the minus strand of JAZRYX010000078.1, from coordinate 136,590 downwards.
CATTTATATATTTTTCTTTTGTATCGCTGTACTGACTGAAACCGGGAATTTCTATGCTGCTGAATGTTGGAGTTGTACTTTCATTTTTTGCCAATTCCTTATCGTATGAATATACCAGAAGTTCCGGTTCATGACTGTTTCCGGGTATTGTCTTAATAAGCTCCCATCCTTCTCCGATATCATTTAAATATACTGCGTCAGTTACAGTGGCAGTACCATCAAGTGTTGCGCTTACCTGTGGAATAGTAACTCCGAGATAAGCTTTGGAATCATACTCGAGATTCGAAGTAATAACAGGGTTTTTCTCAACCGTCTCTCCGGGCATAAGATTTAAAGCTCCGTCTTTTGGCCATTTGGTCTCAACCAGGGTTCCCTTTATTTCTTCCTGACCACCGGTTCTTATTGAAAACTTATTTGGTACAGTTGCTGTTTTTGCGGAATAATATGCAATTGCAGGTGCACATGCCAATGCAAACAATGCTATAATTCCTAAAATTGATACTAGAGTTCGTTTCTTCATATATTTCTCCTTTTTGATAATATTCGTTGAAAATTACAACGTTTATTCAATATACCATCAATCGGAAGAAATTACAACATTGTATTAATATTTTAATTCAAATATAGCATATTCTCATCTATTTATATCCTTCCGGGTTTTTACTTTGCCAATTCCATGCATCTTTGCACATTTCCTTTATACCTCTTTCAGCTTTCCAATTAAGTTCTTTGATAGCTTTTGCAGGATCTGCATAACAAACAGGAATATCTCCCGGTCTTCGTGCTTTTATATCATAGTTAATTTTTATATCATTAGCTTGTTCAAAAGCATTGATTACTTCTAAAACGGAATATCCTTTTCCCGTTCCGAGATTATATATTCTAACGCCTGAATTGGAATGAAAAATCTTATCAAGAGCTTTAATATGACCATTTGCAAGATCAACAACATGAATATAATCTCTTATACATGTACCGTCAGGGGTATCATAATCATTTCCGAAAACACCAAGTGTCTTAAGTATTCCGACAGCAACCTGTGTAATATATGGAAGCAGATTATTGGGAATCCCTTTCGGATCTTCTCCTATTAAACCTGATTCATGTGCTCCGATAGGATTAAAATATCTTAACAGCATAACATTCCATGCATTATCCGAAGTATGCAGATCTTTCAGAATCTGCTCTAACATTGCTTTTGTTCTGCCATAAGGATTTGTCGGATTTGCAAGTGGGCAATCTTCTGTAATGGGTACAAATGCCGGATTACCATAAACGGTAGCACTTGAAGAAAATACAATGTTTTTACAATTGTATTTTTTCATAACTTCAAGTAAAACCAATGTTCCTGAAATATTGTTGTGATAATACTCAAGAGGTTTGGAAACAGACTCTCCTACTGCTTTTAGTCCTGCAAAATGAATAACAGCTTCAATATTTTCATGTGCAAAAACAGCATCCAGATTGTCTTTATCAAGAATAGAAGTCAGGTAGAACCTGAGATGCTTTCCGGTAATTTCTTGAACTCGTTTAAGACTCTCTTCAGAGGAATTGATAAGGTTATCCAATACTATAACATCATAACCTTCTTCAAGAAGTCGTAAACAAGTGTGACTTCCTATATATCCGGCACCACCGGTTACTAAAATTGACATAATATCTCCTATCTGTAACAGCATATATAAACAAAACTGAGTCGAACTATAAGCCGGGTTATGTATTAAACGATCATCTATCTAGATATGCCGTCACCGACATATTCAAGCGACCTACCCGTGTATTGGCGAGCAACCTTAAGCACTGTTCGGTCTTGCTTCGGATGGGGTTTACATAGCCACTGCTGTTACCAGCAGTGCGGTAGTCTCTTACACTGCCTTTTCACCCTTACCGTATAACGGCGGTTGTTTTCTGTTGCACTATCCTGCGAGTCACCTCGACCTGATGTTATCAGGCATCCTGCTCTGTGAAGCCCGGACTTTCCTCACCTTGATACTATAAAAGTTCAAGCCGCGACCGTCTGTCCGACTCAGTTAAGTTATACACCAAAAATATTTCCTCCGACAAACTCACTTAGCAATGAATTGGTCGGTATAAGATTAGAAGGAACCGAAAGCACATAATCCAATAGCTTTAGAAGTCTTGTAGCTGTTGCATACGATGGATCATCTTTATTAATTCCATATAATAATACTTCGACATATGGCTTTAATACACCGAGTTCATATATCATAGAAGAATTAAAAATAGCATCTGCTGTATCTATGAAAGGCAGTACATATTTTTCTTCACCTCTTCTGACTGAAGCCCATTGTGCGATAGTTTTTGATGCCGAATTTCCTCTACCCCTATTGTCTCTTATTATTCTCCTGATAAGTCTGACATCTTCCGGATATATTGAATTAGTATTGTCCAGATTGATCTGAGATAATGGCGCAATGTATATTCTGAAAATATTCTCTTCAGGTATATCTCCAATCATTTTGGGATCCAGACAATGAATTCCTTCAGCAAGTAATATATCCCTGTCAGATAACTGAAGTGTTGCTCCGTGATATTCCCTTTTACCTGTCGTGAAATTATACTTCGGCAAAGAAACAGCATTACCACTTAAAAGATTTATGCAATCGGAGACAAAACCATCGACATCCATCGCCTCAAGACATTCATAGTCTGGTTTTCCGTCTTCTCCTAACGGCGTCAATTCACTTCCCTTGAAATAATTATCGGTCTCCAAAGGATGACTGATTAAACCATTTACCTTCAGTTGAACAGATAATCTATGAGAAAATGTAGTTTTTCCCGAACTTGATGGTCCGGCTATAAGAACGATTTTGATATTATCATTTGAAGCTATTTTTTTTGCAATATCACTGATTTTATCATCCATAAGAGCTTCCTGAAGAAGAATAGGGCTGATAAAACCATCTTTTGATAAATGATCATTAAATTCCGAGATCAAACCGAGATCAGATGATTCCATCAATGTACTGTAATCGAATAAAACATCAAAAAGCTTTGAACTGCAAGTAAATGGTTCAGTATCATTCGGATTTAAAATAGTCGGTGTAGTCAGAACGATTCCGGATTCATATTTAATAAGGTCAAAACTCGTAATGCAGCTGCTGTTTGTGCCGACAAAATCAAAGCAATAATTAACAAAATTATCAATTGAATATAATGTTACATTTGAAGATTTTCTGTATTTTAAAAGTTTGATTTTATCAAACATACCGACTTTTTCGAGCAGACTGATCGCATAATCCAACCCCAGCTGATTCTTTTTAATCGTTATATCGGAATGAACAATATCAAGCATTCTCTTTTTGATATTTGCAACCATCTCATCAGAAATATCGGTATTCTTTATTTGAATAAACAAACCGTTTCCTATATTAAAACGAACAATAATATTCGCCAAAGGAATAACAGGATATATATCATGTATTGCTTTCATCAGAATAAACAAAGCCGTTTTCTGATATATACGTCTTCCTTCAGTTGTTGAATTATCAAACGGAATCAATACACTATCATTATATATCCGATGAAATAAACCATGTAATTTATGATTCACTGCACATAAAAGTATTATTCTATTAGGAAATAAATCTTTTACTATATGTTCAACAGTAACTCCGGCTTCATATTGTTTTGTAATTCCGTTAACCGTAATATTGATCATGACGCATTAAATTCATTTAAAGCAGAATTCACTAGGCTTATATAATGTTGCTTTTGTTTAATTGATATATATTTAAAATGCTCTTTCAATAAAAACTCTTTAAGTATTGAATTCTTATTCTTAATCAGAATCTCACCGAAATAATCAAAATATTCAGGTTGTACACCGGAATGTATGAAATCAGTTTTTTCAGCCTTTATTATCACATAATACTTTCCGTCTTCTTTAATCATATTTTCGTCAGATATACGATAATTATGATTACGTAGAGCAGATCTTACGGATTCAAAATGTGTATGGGGAGAAAGCACAAGCGTTTTAACCTTGTCAGGATGTTTTGAGATTATATTACTTATCAAATCTCCTCCCATTCCGGCAATTACAGCACAATCAACCTCGTCAGTTTCTAATTTATCAAGCCCATCAGACAATCTGCATACTATTTTGTCACTTAAATTAAAAGATGATATATTGTCCATTGCTCTGGTCAGAGGCCCTTTATTAATATCCATAGCTATTGCACACGGGCATATACCGGATGAAACAAGTTCAATCGGTAGTAAAGCATGATCAGTCCCGATATCCGCAACTGTATACCCATAATCAACCATAGATGCTATACTCTGTAATCGTTTAGACAGATTCATACAAAAAAATCCTTAAGTGATTGTGATCTGTTCGGATTACGCAATCTACGTAATGCCTTAACTTCAATTTGTCTTACTCTCTCTCGTGTTATATTAAAATGCTCACCTACTTCTTCCAGTGTATGAACCCTACCGTCTAAAAGTCCGAAACGCATGCCTAAAACAGTACGTTCTCTTTCTGTAAGATCACCAAGTACTTTATCAATTTCTTCTTTCAAAAGCTTTTGAGTAACTTCAAATTCCGGGCTGTTTTCACTTTCATCAGCAATTATATTTTCAATTATATTTCCTTCTTCTCCCTTTAAAGGTGTTTCAAAAGAAATAGAATCTTTAAATGTATTAAGTTTTTCGGAAACATCTTCAACGGAAAAACCGGTTGCTTCACTTAATTCTTCAAGGGTAGGATCACGTCCGAGTTTCTGTGCAAGTTCCTTCTCTTTATTAAGCACCTTATAAATATTTTCCGTAACATGAACAGGTATTCTAATGTTCCTTGATTGATCTGCAATAGCACGCCGTATAGTTTGTTTGATCCAATTCGTTGCATAAGTTGAAAATCTGAATCCCTTGGAATAATCATAAAGCTCTACGGCTTTCATAAGGCCGATATTGCCTTCCTGTATAAGGTCCATTAAAGGCAATCCTCGACCACAGTAGTTCTTTGCAATACTGACAACAAGACGTAAATTGGCTTCTATTAATCTTTTTTTTGCCGATATCTGTTCTTCTTTTGTTCCTTCTTTTATAAGACGTCCCAATTCTCTTTCTTCATCGGCTGTCAAAAGACTAATTTCACCTATTTCATTGAGATATTGTCTCTCAGTTGTTGTAGCTTCCTCGGCTTCAAGCCCCTCAAGTTCAACGGGTTTATCTTCGTCTACAGACTCTTTATAAAAGTCATCTGATTCGAACGACAAATCATTATTAATATTTAATTCTTCAGAACCGGTTTTTTGTTCTTCCATTCGGCCTGCTCCTTTATTTTGGACTGTAAAGACTGAATATCATTTGCATTTTTAATTTGTCTCTCTATAGAAGACTGTTTGATTCTAATCACTGCTGATGAAACAGAGTTTAAAAAGTCATCTGATGAATTATCAAAAGTATAATTTAATATAGCGGCAATCTCATCGGCTTTTTCTTTGTTATCAGTATAATCATTAAAAATTGATGCAGAATCCTGTCCATTTATAAGTTTATCGTATACTTCTGCATATATATCCCCGTCAAAATCATCTGCATTTAAATATTTAACCACTTGATTTTTTATAATATCATTTTCAGAAATTGCAGAAATCAAAAAAGCCTGTGTTTTCAATAAACCCTCATCTGCTTTTTTTAGCCTTATCGGTTCATATGATATGGTCTTCTCTGAACGACCATATCCTTTGTTTCCGATACTGTTTACAAGTTTCTTTAATTCGTTATAAGGAATCAAATATTTAGTTGATACAGCATGTATATAGTTATCTCTTTCGAGAGCTTCCGAAAACTCGCATAACAATTCGGCTGTTTTATGTTCAAAAGCAGTTTTTTGTTGCGGATCATTCATGTCATATTTGCTGCGAATTATACCGATATTCCATATGAAAGAATTCTCTGCATCCGCAATTCGCTTATCCATCTCTTCTGTTCCGAAGCGAGTCAAAAATTCGTCCGGATCTTTTGCGGGACTTAAATTCAAAATTTTAACACTTATACCTGCACCATTAAGCATTGGAATAGCTCTTTGGGCAGCATTGATTCCTGCATCATCAGAATCGTAAGTAAGTATTACTTTATCTACATATCTTTTAATAATAAGCGGCTGGTTTGATGTTAATGATGTTCCGAGCGAGGCAACAGCGTTTGTGTATCCTGCCTGATGCATGGCAATAACATCCATATTTCCTTCACAGAGGAAAAAAAAGTCTTTTCGCGACTTCCTGGCATAGTTCAATCCGAATAAAAATCTGTTTTTCTCGAAAATTTTCGTTTCCGGAGAGTTCATGTATTTGGGAATCCCATCACCTAAAACACGACCTCCGAATCCAATTACTTTGTTATTTACATCCATCAAAGGGAACATAACACGATTCCAAAACTTATCGTGAGCACCTTTTTCTTCAATGGTGACAAGACCGGATTCTTTTAATATAGTATCATCATATCCTTTACTTTTAAGCATCTTATATAACTTATCAGAGCCTATTCCTGTATATCCAAGTCCAAAATGCTTGATTGTTGTATCGGATAAACCTCTATTATGAAAATAATCAAGTCCGGTTTTTCTGATATCTGATACAAGAGTATGATAGTAGTAATTTGCAGCAAATTTATGAATATCCAACAATTTGGATTTTATATCACGGTCTTCTTTGGACTTATCTGATACAGTTCTTACTTCCGGTAGTTTTATTCCAACCCGATCGGCAAGAAATCTTAGAGCTTCGTCAAAGGTATAATTTTCATACTGCATGATAAATGTAATAACATTTCCACCACTATGGCATCCAAAACAATAATACATTTGTTTTGAACGGGAAACAGAAAAAGAAGGGGTCTTTTCGGAATGAAAAGGACAAAGACCGAACCAGCTGCTGCCTCTTTTTTCCAATTTAACGTATGATGAAATAACGTCAACAATATCGTTGGCACTCCTGATTTCTTCTATGATTTCATCCGGATAACGCACAAAAACCTCCTTCTTGCATACTAATCCATTAAAATTATACCATAAAAAATATACACAGGCAAATTGCCTGTGTATATAAGTCTGCGGGAAAAGGGACTTGAACCCTCACGGATATTCCTCCACTAGATCCTTAGTCTAGCCTGTCTGCCAATTCCAGCATCCCCGCGAACGAAAGTCATTGTAACATACAGGTATATAAAAAGCAAGCTTTTTATTGACAGAAAATGGAAAAAATTATATACTACGAATGTTGCAGAAGTGGCGGAATTGGCAGACGCGCACGGTTCAGGTCCGTGTGATAGCAATATCATGAGGGTTCAAGTCCCTTCTTCTGCATAATAAAACAGGCGATACAAATCGCCTGTTTTATATTAATTGAAAATATCAAGCTTTAACCTTATCAACAAGTGCCTTGAAACCGGCCGCATCATTTACTGCAAGCTCAGCAAGCATTTTTCTGTTTATGTCTATATTATTCTGTTTAAGACCAAACATGAACTTTGAGTATGAAATACCATTCATACGACAAGCAGCATTGATACGTGCAATCCAAAGCTGTCTGAACTGACGTTTCTTCTCTTTACGTCCTCTATAAGCACTTGTAAGTGCTCTCATTACTGACTGCTTTGCAATTCTATACTGTTTACTACGGGCACCTCTGTAACCCTTAGCCATTTTTAAAACTCTATTATGCTTAGCTCTGCTATGCATACCACCTTTAATTCTTGCCATTTTCTATGTCCTCCTACGTCTTAATAAGTAATCAACTCTTACAGATATGGTAATAACTTCTTCATTACCTGTGCATTTGTAGGGTCAGTTATAATGTCTTTTCTAAGATTTCTTTTTCTCTTAGTAGACTTCTTAGCTAAGATGTGTGACTTATAAGCTTTATTTCTTACTAACTTGCCTGTACCTGTAGTACTGAATCTCTTTGCTGCCGCTCTTTTAGTTTTTACCTTTGGCATAACATATTCCTCCACTTAATTTTTCTTCGCAGTTAAAAACATCACGAGACTTCTTCCTTCAGCCTTTGACGGTTTATCAATTGTTGAGATATCGGAAAGCTTCTCAGCGAACTCATCAAGAATGTACTTGGAAGCATTCATTCTGGCAATCTCTCTTCCTCTGAATCTAAGAGAAACCTTAACTTTATTGCCTTTTTCAAGGAATTTCCTCGCAGCGCTAATTTTGGTATTTAAGTCATTATCATCGATATTGGGTGATAATCTGACTTCTTTAACCTCAATAACCTTCTGCTTCTTTTTGGCATCTTTTTCTTTTCTTGCAGCTTCATAGCGGAACTTTCCGTAATCGATTATTTTGCAAACCGGCGGAACAGCCGTTGGAGCTATAAGAACAAGATCGAGGTTTGCTTCATCTGCTTTCTGTAATGCCTCCGAAATCGGAACTACACCCAGCTGTTCTCCCTCTTCACCAATGAGACGAACTTCCGTAGCTTTGATTTGTTCGTTTATTAATTGCTCGCTAATTGTTTTTACCTCCGTATAAATTAAAAAAGCCGATAGAAAACAAACTATCCGCCAAAAGTATCCCATAATCGGAACTATGAACCAGGGTCACTTGTGTGCCGAGGTGAGACGAAAGTCTGCTTTCTTTTTTACAACGCTGATATTTTAACAAAATACCAGCGTTGTGTCAAGTATATTGAAAATCTATTACTGTGGAACTACTGTTTCACGTGTTCTGATCTGATCAAGCAGTTTGGATTTAAATTCATCTAGTTTCATGGTAACGGTCTCTCCCGTATCTCTTGATCTTATACTTACCGTGCCATCCTCTACTTCTTTTTGACCGAGAATTAACATATATGGAGCTCTGTCTACCATTTGGGCTTCTCTAATCTTATAACCGATTTTTTCATCTCTGTCATCAAGAACTGCCCTGACACCTTCATCTTTAAGTGTAATATAAACTTTTTCAGCATAATCATTTGATTTATCTGAAACCGGAAGTACTTTTACTTGTACAGGAGCAAGCCATACCGGGAACTTACCTGCAAAGTGCTCTGTCAGTATACCGATGAATCTTTCAATGGATCCGAAACAAACTCTATGTATCATAACCGGACGTTGTTTTATATCATTTTCATCGTTATACTCAAGGTTGAAGTTCAAAGGCATCTGGAAATCAAGCTGAATAGTACCACATTGCCATGTCCTTCCGATTGAATCCTGAAGGTGGAAATCTATCTTTGGTCCGTAGAATGCTCCGTCTCCTTCATTGATTATATAGTCTAATCCCAACTTCTCAAGAGCTGATTTTAATCCGTTAGTAGCAGCTTCCCAATCTTCATCAGAACCCATTGAATTTTCCGGTCTTGTAGATAATTCTATAAAATATTTGAACCCGAATTTGGTATATACTTCGTTTATCAGGTGAACCACCTTCATTATTTCATCCTGAATCTGATCCTGACGCATAAAGATATGAGCATCATCCTGAGTAAAACAACGAACTCTGAAAAGACCATGTAAAGCACCTTTCAGTTCATGACGATGCACAACGCCGAGTTCAGCAGCTCTAATCGGTAATTCCTTATATGAATGAGGTTCATTTGCGTATACCATAACGCCACCGGGACAATTCATCGGTTTAATACAATACACCTCATCATCAATTATTGTTGAATACATATTATCTTTGTAATGATCCCAATGACCTGAGGTTTCCCAAAGATGACGATTCATAATCAGCGGGGTTGACAATTCAACGTATCCATTTGCTTTATGAAGATCTCTCCAATAATTAATAAGTTCATTTTTAAGTGTCATTCCGTTAGGAAGGAAAAACGGGAATCCGGGAGCTTCATCTCTGAGCATGAAAAGCTTCATATCTTTTCCGATTTTCCTATGGTCGCGGCGAGCAGCTTCTTCCATAAGCTTAACATAAGAATCCAGTTCTTCCTGGGTTCCGAAAGCAATACCATTTATTCTGGTAAGCATTTTATTGTTTTTATCTGCTTTCCAGTAAGCACCGCTAACTTGTGTAAGTTTAAAGGCTTTAAGGGCTTTTGTATATGTGAGGTGAGGACCAACACACATATCAATATATTCACCCTGCTGATAAAAGCTGATCTGCGCATCATCAGGAAGATCATTAATATGCTCGACTTTGTACTTTTCTCCTCTTTCCTGCATTAACTTTATTGCTTCAGGTCTCGGAAGAATATAGGCCTTTATCGGAAGATTCTCTTTGGTAATCTTCTTCATTTCTGCTTCTATTTTGGGCAAGTCATCATCACTAAGTGTCATATCACCCAGATCCACATCGTAATAGAAACCATTATCAGTTGCGGGACCATACCCGAAATCAGCCTGAGGATATAATCTCTTAATAGCCTGTGCCATGATATGAGCAGCTGTATGTCTTATGACATGTAACTCTTCTTCCTTTGGACACTCATTTACAGTACCGTCATTATAAATAACTTTCATTTTTTTGCCTATCCAATATAACAAATTGGATAATTCCTTTCTCCTGTTTATAACAGGTATTTGACTATACTCCAGAAATATTATTTCAAAAAATTGTATTAAACGGTGTGAATCTTGACTCCCATAATTGTAATATCATCAAATGGTTCGCGACCTCCGACAAACGTGTCGATATCATTCTTGAGAAAACCAACCTGTTTGATAAGTTCCAGATCTTTACAGCGATCCAGGCATGAAACGAGACGGTCTTCTCCGTACAATTCATCCGAAACATTTGTTGCTTCTGTTACACCATCGGTATAGAATATAAGTTCATCTCCGGCGAAGAGTTGTAAACTCTCTTCTTTATAGTTAAAATTCTCCAAACCGGCAAGAACAAAACCATGATGTTGCTTAATAAACTCAGGTTTGCCATTATCTCTGATTAGTACAGGAGGATTATGCCCTGCATTTACAAATGTCAGCATCCCGGTATCCGTGTTATATACACCAGCCCAACACGTGACGAATAAATTAGCATCATTATTTTCACAAAGCTGTCGATTAGCATTTTTGATTGCTTCTTCGGGTGTTAATCCAAGAAGAAGTTGGTTCTTTAATACTGTCTTTGAAATCGTCATAAAAAGTGCTGCGCCGACTCCCTTTCCGGATACATCAGCAATTACAAGACCGATATGAGTCTTGTCAATGTCAAAATAATCATAGAAGTCACCGCCTACTTCTTTTGCGGGATGATACTGCGCATAAAGATCAATGTTCTCATGATCCGGAAATGCCGGAAAAATACAGGGAAGCATGCTTGTCTGAATTTTTGTTGCCAGGTCAAGCTCAGTTTCTATACGGGATGCTTTCTTTGATGTCTCGCTTTGCAGTAATATCATATCTCTTCCCCGTTTTGCAACGTATCTGCAGCTTACCGTTAAAGCAAGAAAAACAAAACAGCGCGGAAGAAAATCATTCAAAAAGAGACTTCTAACATAAACTGACTCATTAAATGATCCGCTAGTAGCAATAGCGTCCCTTAGCGATTCTCCGGGCATTATCATAAGAAGCGCGCCATCAGGAAACTTTACCATATTAAGATTGGTTATTCCGACTATTCCATTCAAATAGCTTGCTATAGCAAAAAAGAATATTGTGATAAGAGATACCCAAGTTGTATACTTTTCGTCAAAATATCTCGTGCTAACTACAATAGAAAATACCATAACCAGTGTGACATTATGCCCCAAAGTAGCCGCAAGTATTGCACATGTCAGAATGAGGCTTATCATAAGAGGCCATTTCATCCATGGTTTTGCACCTACAAAAACTGTATTAAGAATAGTAACGGGAAGTCCGACTATTCCTGCGCAGACAACTGCCATACGCATTACAGACTTTGTAGCTGTAAAAACACCAAGTTCATTGAGAATCAGGCATAAAATCATTACGACAAATACAATAAACATTGTAACGCCAACCATTACATTTGCCGTTATTTCATTGACTTTAAAGCTGTCTCCGGATGCCTGCGCTTCTTCCATAGCCGCCTGCATCCTCGATTTTGCATCTTTTAGCAACACTTAAACACGCTCATTCGATTATTATACCGATAAATCGAATTAATCCCTTCTCCCTAATGCTACCGGGAACCTGACAAAAACAAAATAGTATCTGATTAATATATCTTTAATAAAGCAACTGCCAGACCGAAATATATCGTAAGACTGATTGCATCTACAAGAGTAGTGATAAGCGGAGAAGCCATAATTGCCGGATCAAGATGCAACTTTTTTGCACCCATGGGAAGCAGACATCCTAATGATTTTGCAATAATTACAGTTATAAATAAACTGAGCACAACTGTAAGCGAAACTAATTCCTGTCCCGGAAACTGAATCAACAGTCTGATAAAATTGACTACACTTAGTACAAATCCGCATATAACGGCAATACGAACTTCTTTCCACCATGCTTTCAGTACATCCGAAAGAGCGATTTCGCCGACTGCCATACCTCTTATAATAGTTGTAGATGCTTGTGATCCGGCATTTCCTCCTGTATCCATAAGCATAGGTATAAATGTTACAAGAATAGGAAGAACCTGAAATGCAACTTCATATTTTGAAAGAATCGTTCCGGTAATCATAGAGCTGATCATGAGTATCAAAAGCCATGGAATCCTTTTCTTAGCGATTTCAAAGACAGACATCTTTAAATAAGGCTTTTCCGATGGAAGCATAGCTGCCATCTTTTCAAAGTCTTCCGTTGCCTCCTCTTCCATTACATCGACAACATCATCAACCGTAACGATACCAACAAGTCTATTCTCGTGATCAACAACAGGAAGTGCCATCAGGTCGTATTTATTAAATAACTCTACAACTTCCTCACGATCCTGTGTCGTAACAGCCTTGATAACATGAGTATCCATGATGCTTTCAATCAAAGTATCATAGGAATTCATAAGGAGATCCTTTACGGTAACAACACCTTCAAGATTACGTTTGTTATCCATAACATAACATGTATAGATTATCTCCTTGTCCTCTCCGTAGGCTCTTATATAAGAAAATGCTTCCTCTACCGACATTGTTTTCCTTAATCCGATATACTCCGCGGTCATGATTGAACCCGCAGAGTTCTCCGGATATTTAAGGAATTCGTTAATCTGAGCCCTTGTTCCCGGAGCTGCCTGCTGAAGTACACGCTTAACAATGTTTGCGGGAAGTTCCTCTAACATATCTACAGCATCATCAATCATAAGATCTTCAATGATAGTATGTAGTTCCTTATCATTGATGTCACTTATAATTCGTTCCTGAACATCCGACTCAAGACACGCAAATACATCAGTTGCCAATTCCTTTGGAAGCATACGGAATACGACAACCATCTTTTCAGGGTCCAATTGACCGATGAACTCGGCCACATCGAACTCATTCATTTCTGATAATTCATCCTTTAGGATACGAAACTTCTTGTCCTCGACAAGCTGCATAAGTTCTTCGTTTTTTAAATCTTTATCTTCCATAACTTATGCTCCTTTCGGATATATCTAAGTGAAAATTAATCTGCAACGTTTGTAGTATCGGCTGCTATATCCGATGGACGCATGCTGAGATCGACTCTTCCGCGCATAGCATCAATCTTAATAACCTTTGCAGTAACCTGATCACCGATATTAACAACATCCTCCACTTTGCCTACTCTTCTGTCGGCAAGCTTTGAAATATGAATCATACCTTCTTTACCCGGTGCAAATTCTACAAATGCACCGAATTCAAGTATTCTTGTTACTTTACCGTTAAGAACCATACCTACTTCAAGATCAGTAACAATATTTCTGATGATTTCAATTGCCTTGGCAATCATTTCTTTATCTGTTCCTGAAACGCTTACCATGCCATCTTCATCTATATCGATTTTTACGCCGGTTTCCTCAATAATCTTATTGATTGTTTTGCCCTGTTTTCCGACAACATCACCGATTTTCTGAGGATCAATCGATATCTGCTCAATTTTTGGTGCATATTCGCTGACTTCTTTTCTCGGTTCGGAAATAGCCGGCTTCATACAGGTTTCCATAATAAAGGTGCGCGCCTCTTTACATCTTGCAATAGCACCTTCAACGATAGGTCTTGTAAGACCATGGATTTTGATATCCATCTGAATAGCTGTGATACCATCATCAGTACCGGTTACTTTGAAATCCATATCTCCAAAGAAATCCTCAAGTCCCTGAATATCGGTAAGAAGGATGAAATCATCATCCGTATCACCTGTAACAAGACCACAGCTGATACCTGCAACCATCTTCTTAATCGGAACGCCGGCTGCCATCAGTGACATACAGGAAGCACAGGTAGATCCCATTGATGTGGAACCGTTAGATTCAAATGTCTCTGATACACAGCGAATAGCATATGGGAATTCTTCTTCTGAGGGAAGAACCGGAATAAGTGCTCTTTCTGCAAGTGCACCATGACCTATTTCCCTGCGTCCGGGACCTCTTGAAACTTTTGTCTCACCAACTGAATATGCCGGGAAATTATAATGATGTAGATATCTCTTATATGTTGAATAAGGATCAAGACCATCTAATTTCTGCACTTCTGAAAGCGGAGCAAGTGTACATATATCACATATTTGTGTCTGTCCTCTGGTAAACATGGCAGATCCATGTACTCTTGGAATAATATCAACCTCAGCAGCTAATGGACGTATTTGAGTTATTTCACGACCATCAGGACGCTTATGATCTTTAAGAATCATCTTTCTTACAGTTTTCTTTTCATATTGATACATTGCGTCAGGTATAAGTGCTATCCAGCTCTCATCCCATTCTGCAGCAGCAGACATAAGCTCATCTTTAAGTTCGGATATGTTACTTTCTCTCTTTTGCTTGTCATCCGTAAAAACAGCTTCTTCCATTCTTTCAGGAGAAATAATTTGCTTCATTGCATCAAACATTTCTTCCGGAATTGCACAACTTTCATAAGAGTGTTTTTCTTTACCGCACGCTGCTACAATCTCATCAATAAAAGAAATGATCTGTTTGTTTACATCATCTGCCTTATAAATGGCTTCAATCATCTTTGCCTCAGGAACTTCATTTGCTCCCGCTTCAATCATGATGACTTTATCTCTGGTTGATGCAACAGTAAGTTTAAGGTCTGATACAACCATCTGCTTCTGTGTCGGATTAATAATAAATTCTCCATCTATAAGACCGACCTGTGTAGTAGCACAAGGTCCGTCAAAAGGAATATCTGAAATGGCAGTTGCAATAGCTGAGCCAAGCATAGCTGTCAATTCCGGTGAGCAATTCTCATCAACCGACATTACAAGGTTATTCAAAGTGACATCATTGCGATAATCCTTCGGAAAAAGGGGCCTCATCGGACGATCGATAACACGGCTTGTAAGAATGGCATTCTCACTTGCCTTACCCTCACGTTTGTTGAAACCACCGGGAATCTTTCCGACAGCGTACATTTTCTCTTCGTATTCTACCGAAAGCGGGAAAAAGTCAACGCCTTCTCTTGGGCTGTCAGATGCGGTGGCTGTTGATAATACAACTGTTTCACCGTAATGCATAAGTGCAGCACCATTGGCCTGTTTAGCCACACGACCTACATCAACAGTAAGTGTTCGTCCGGCAAGATCCATGCTAAAACTCTTAAAACTACTCATTATTTTCTCCTTCTTTACTCCTTCTTTTCTCCCCATCTATTAGCATAAAAGGGTGGAGATGAATCTCCACCCTATCAGTTCAATTACTTTCTTAAACCAAGTTTCTCGATAAGAGCTCTATATGCTTCAATATCTTTGTTCTTAAGATATTTAAGAAGTCCTCTTCTCTGACCAACCATCTTAAGAAGTCCTCTTCTTGAATGGAAATCCTTTGGATTCTGTGAAAGATGCGCGTTAAGTTCTTCTATTCTTGCTGTAAGAATAGCAACCTGAACCTCCGGTGAACCTGTATCACCTTCCTTACGTGCAAACTCATTAATAACAGCTGTCTTTTTTTCTTTTGTAATCATTTTTATTCTCCTTAATATTTACTCACCTCAAACAATGTATAGGTTGGAGATCCGTATACATAGCAAGGGCGTTTCTTACAAAACGTAAGCTAAAGTATAATAACACAAAATGCCTTAGAGTGTCAATCCATTAGCATCATATAAACATTTCCGCGTAATATGATAATCCTTCACTCCTAATACTTCCATAACAGTATCAGGTTTAAGGTTTCCTGAACTGCCCTGAGCAATATGGATAAATATACCGCCCGGTTTTATATCAGCAGAATAAATCATTGGTTTTATGTCAACCACTTTATGTTCTCCGGACTTTGTCTCCTTAGATACTTGTATTTCATCCTTATCTAAAGCTTCAAGGGAACTGCAATCACACTCTATAAAATAGTCAGCAGATGAAACCTGACTCATTGCATTCTTTGTATCATCAGGCATTTCTCTCCATTCAAGAATGCATATTCCCTCACACATAACATCATTCAGTCGGCCTAAAGCCTGCTGAGGATCTATCTTCTCTGTTATCTCTATATCAAGTATTTCCGAGTCACTTTCAACTCCTACACCCAGAGGGGCGGCAAAGCTCATGATCTGGTGAGGAGAGAACCCCTCGCTGTATCTTATAGGAATATTTGCCCTTCTCATGGCTTTCTGGAAATATCTCATGATGTCCAGATGTCCGATAAATCTAGTATTTCCATGCTTGGAAAACTTAATTCTGATTTTCAAAGCACACACCTCCTTCAAAGCATCTGACACCACATCCAGAACATTGATGTCTGCAATTTGGCGTTATTACACCATTAAGTGCATTATTCCATTCTCGGACAAGAAAATCTTTTGATACTCCAATATCAATAAAATCCCATGGCAGCAATTCGTCTATATCTCTTTCTCTATTATAGAATCCTTTAGACAAATTGCACTCTATAAAAGCTTCATTCCATTTCTCCGGATTGAAACTATCTGACCAGGCATCATACATACACCCTTTTTTATAGGCGGTTTCAATAAGCTTTGATAATTTTCGATCACCTCTTGCAAAAACTCCCTCAAGTACGGAAACTTCAGGATCGTGCCACGTATATTTAATACATTTCTGATTTAACTGTTCCCTTATATGATTTTTTACGTGACCGGCCATATTCTGATACTCTTCTGCCGTATACATCGGAGCCCATTGAAAAGGTGTAAAAGGCTTAGGAACAAAAAAAGATGAACTTGCAGAAATCTGAACTTTACCAACTCTTTCTTCTTTTGGTATAGTGTAGTAATTTTCTGCGATTTTTTCGCATAGATCACCGATACCATCTCTATCTTCAGGAGTCTCTGTCGGAAGGCCAAGCATAAAATACATTTTTACTTTATTCCATCCGCCTTTAAATGCCTGCATGGAACCTGAAAGTATATCCTCTTCGGTTATACCTTTGTTAATAACATCTCTTAATCTCTGAGTACCGGCTTCTGATGCAAATGTTAAAGAAGATTTTTTAACATCCTGAACTTTATTCATTACATCGAGAGAAAAAGAATCAATTCGTAGTGAAGGAAGTGAAATGTTTACTTTTTTTACTGATGTATACTCAATTAGAAAATCCAGCAATTCGGATATCTTACTGTAATCACTGGAGCTTAAAGAACTAAGTGAAATTTCATCGGCACCGGTAAGTTCCAGCATTTTTACGGCATAATCTTTCAGATACTCCAGGCTATGCTCACGAAGAGGTCTGTAAATTATCCCTGCCTGACAAAATCGGCAACCCCTTATACAACCTCTCATAATCTCAAGTACTACCCTGTCCTGAGTTACCTTAATAAACGGAACTATAGGTTTGTCTATGAACTTAACACCATCCATATTGACAACTACCTGACGTTTTACTTTTTCAGGTACATCCGGATAAGCAGGAGTAAATGAAGCCAGTTTCCCATCGTCAGTATATTCGACATTGTACAATGAAGGTACATATATTCCGTCAATGTGAGAAACTTCTCTCAAAAAGTCATTTCTGTTTCCTTTATGTTTTTTGAAAAGATTAAGAACTTCATCATATTTTGTCTCAGCTTCTCCGATATACAGGAAATCAAAAAAATCAGCAATAGGCTCGGGATTATACGTACATGTTCCGCCGCCAAAAACTATGGGATCGTTATCGGTTCTCTCTTTTGAATATAACGGGATACCGGACAAATCAAGTACCTGAAGGATATTTGTATAGCACATCTCATATCCCATTGAAATGCCTATCAAATCCATATTTTTTACAGGCGTTTGTGTTTCCAGTGTAAACAATGGGATATTCTCTTTTCGCATAATAGCATCCAAATCGTGCCATGGCGAAAAGACTCTTTCGCAGTATGTGTCATTTCTTCTGTTGAATAATTCATATATGATTTGAATACCGATATTGCTCATTCCGATTTCATATACATCCGGGAAGCATAATGCAAGTCTGATATCAACATCATTTGGATTTTTAACACACATATTCGGCTCGTTGCCAATATAACGAGCAGGTTTTTCTATTTTAAGCAATATATCTTCGTTTAAAAATGTATTATTCATTTCTCGAATCTAAATCTGCCTGTAGCGGAATAAGATAATGCACAGGCAATTCCCCCTGACTTTCTATCAAATAATTTTTATTGATTTCGTCATATCTGAAGCTTTTTCGTCCGCCTTTAGCCTGTCTTTCCCAAAACTTGTTTAAATCTTTAAGCGGTATATAATACATTTCATCTCTGTTTGTAAAATGGACTATCAAAAAACTTATACCACCTTGTTTTTCGAAATCATTCATAAAATTAACTTGATGCTCATGAACATTTTGCAATGGAAAAGTATCTGTAGCGCATTCTTTTGCGTCAAAACAAACAGGTATTCCTTGTACGGCACCGATATAATCAACGGTACTTTTTTGATCGAAATAGGCAAGCGTAATATGTCTGGACGACTTATCAATATCAATCGGTGTTATAGGAGTCGGTATCTTCTGTATAAGTGCCAGATTTTTTTCTTTATATATATCATTTGTATAATTAATCAGATCTTCAAGGGTAGATCCTCGAAGTCCTCTGGTTTTCCAAGTGCCCATTTCATATCCTCCGGTAATTCAGCAGTATATGTTCTGCCATCAGGAAATGTTACACGGTATGCATGTAACAATTGACGATTATAACTTTTTCCGGAACCGTATTTTTTATCCCCAAGAATAGGATGACCTATCGAAGAAAGATGTAATCTTATTTGATGAGTTTTCCCTGTTATGAGTCTGACCATAAGAACAGACGTAACACCATCAGTCCATACAGGCTTGTATTCCGTTTCGATATAATCTCCTTTTTCTGTCATCATAACCTTATTGGTTGAAGAATCTTTAATTATATAACCTTTAAGCGTATCACCTGAACGCACTTCTCCTTCAACAATGGCAATATAGTCTTTATGAATAGACCGTTCTTTCAGCATCAAAGACATATCTTGTAAACCCTTAAGTGTCTTGCCGCAGATAATGATTCCGCTTGTATTTCTGTCCAAACGATTACATATTGATGGTTTAAAAGTCAAAAGATCCTCTTGGGATATTTCATTTTTCTCCAAAAGATAAGAAATCAGTATATCATTTACTGAAATATCAGTAGGTTTGGATTTTTGAGACAACATTCCCGCAGGTTTATTATATATAATTATATCTTTATCTTCATATATTAGGTCGATACTTTCATTTACGGATGAGACATTAATTGAATCTGAAAATTTACCGAATGTATCATCGGACAACCAGAGTTTAACATTATCGCCCAATTGAATAATTTCATTACCTATACATTTCCTGTCATTCAATGTAATATTCTTTTTTCTGATCATCTTATATATGAAGCTTTTTGGAGCATTTGGCATCAACTTGATAAGTAATTTATCAAGTCTTTGACCGGCTTCATTCTTTTTTACAAAAAGCTCTTTCAATTATAACGCCACCCGGGATAATACTTATTCTTACATTTAGTACCTGACTGTTTTATCCAACCCAAAGAATGGTTGTTGACACAAATCAAACGATAACCGTCATACACATCATCTGCTTCTATCGTTTCTCCTTTTAAATATCTCATAACCCGGTCATCGGAAAGCGTAAGTAATAAAGGATTGTCCCAGTCTGCAGGTGACAAATTCATAGCCAATGCCTGTGATGGCTCAAATCTGTCATTTCGTATTCTTCCCATCAACAGTCCTGTTCTTATATAGTGAATAGCCGGATTTAACGTACAGTTTTCCGGCAAATAATAAATATACTCATTATTTATATAAAACCTGTCTTTACTATAGTTAATGTTGATCCTTTTCAGGAAATCATTAAAGCTTTTTAAATTTTGCAACAAAATGTCCTTCTCCCGTAATTAAATGTGGAAACAATTTGGTTATTTTTTCCAGTTTCATTTCTGGATAATTTTCAATCAACCATTCGACATTATCTTCATCTTCCATGACTGAAAAAGTACACGTTGAATATACTAATGTTCCTCCGGATTTCAGCATGGAAACGGCAGATGTTAAAACAGATTTTTGAATAGGAGCAAAATATGACGGTCCGTGTTCTTTATAAGCATTTAAGACAGCTCTGTCTTTTCTGAACATACCCTCGCCTGAGCAAGGAGCATCAACTAAAATTTTATCAAAAAAAGATGTGTAAACAGATTCGAGTTCTTTTGGACTCGCACATGTAATAACTGAGTTTCCGATTCCTGCAAGTTCAATATTTTTAAGTAAAGCTTTACATCTGGATGCACTTGGATCATTCGTCACAAGATATCCTTTACCGGTTAATTTTGTTGCTATCTGTGTTGATTTGCCGCCGGGAGCTGCACATAAATCCAGCACAATATCGTCCGGACCGGGTTCAAGCCATGTAACCGGAGTCATGGCACTCGGCTCCTGTATATAATATAAGCCTGCATAGTAAAACGGATGCTTAGTAAATACTGAAGTATCCGTTACATAATAGCCCTCTTCTATCCATGGAATACGACTATGCTCGGTATTGATTTGTCCAAAAACTTCATCGGCATCAGTTTTTAATGTATTTAAACGAATGCCGAATGAAGGAGTATCCGAAAGAGATTTTATATAATCATCAAAGGAATCTCCTAACTGATCCCTCATGGAAGTAACAAAACTCTCCGGTAAATTAGCGATAGAAATCATATTATTCCTGAGAATCCTCAGCCGACTGTAACAATTCGTTTCTATTGGCCGAAATAGTATTATAGTTTGTTTCAAGATTATTATAAAATGATTCAAACTTTTGTTTTGAATTTGCCATCATTGTCTCAAGTTCATTTTGAAGAACAGCCATCATATCGTCGGAATATTTAAGTATGGCGCGTTTCATCTGTTGAGAATCACTGGTTGCTCTATCAACGATATTATGAGCCTGAATATTGGCATTTTCAATAACCTGAGTTGAATTCTCAAGTGCTTTCTGCATAATTTCATGTTCGTCAATCATCTGCGACTGAAGTTTGTTGGCAGCCTCAACCATTCCATCTGCTTTGAGTTTTGCGTTATTCAAGATAGCATCCTGATTGTTGATAATCTTTTTGTACTGGCTTACTTCTTCCGGAATCTGCAGTCTTAATTCATTAAGCATTTCTGATAGTTCTTCCTTATTTACAACAACCTTGGTTGAAGAAAATGCAGATGGTTTACAATCCTCAATATAAGCCTCAATGTCATCAATTAACTGTTCAATTCTACTCATTTCATCTTCCTTTCTTGCTGCTGAATTTACTGAAAATCTCTTTTTCTACTATAGGATCAACAAATTGAGATATATCTCCCTCAAATGAAGCAATCTCTTTTACAATACTGGAGCTGAGATATGAATACTTTAAATTTGTTGTTAAGAACACAGTTTCAATATCACTTGCTATAACTTTGTTTGTCTGAGCCATCTGCAGCTCATATTCAAAATCAGTCACGGCCCTCAAGCCCCTAACCAGAACTTTAGCATTTTCCTGATGAGCAAAATCTACAAGTAATCCATCGAATGCCTTAATCTTAACATTATTATAGTCTTTCAGTATGGTCGCCAGAAACTTAATTCTCTCTTCAGTACTAAACATAGGGGCTTTGTTCTTATTAATAAGCACTCCTATAATCAATTCATCAAAAATTTGTGATGCCCTTTCAATAATGTCAAGGTGACCATTCGTAACAGGATCAAAGCTTCCTGGATATATAGCTCTTGTCATAAGGATTGCCTCCTTAAAAATACATGTTTATTTGTTTTATATAATTTGACTCGCTCAACATCATATCCAAGTGAACCAAAATGTTCAATATCAGATTGAGCACTCATCTCAACAATAATCAATGTATTATTGTTAATAAGCTTTGACTCCTTCAGATATCTAAGAACGGTATCTTCATGTTTCATATTATATGGAGGATCCATGAATACAATATCAAACTGATAACCGGAGTTTTCAATGCGTTTTAATGCCGAAACACTATCGGATGTAATAATATCCGAGCAATCAGAAAACCCCGTATGAACAACATTATCCCGTATAATACTTGTAGCTTTTGAATTATTATCAACAAAAACGCATTTAACCGCGCCGCGACTTAAAGCTTCAATTCCAATCGCTCCGCTACCTGAAAACAAATCAAGAAATACAGCACCCGGAAGATCAAAATTAATAATATTGAATAGCGTTTCTTTTATCATATCGGTTGTAGGTCTTGTTTCATTTCCGGGCAGAGTCTTAAGTAAGAGATGTCTGGCCGATCCTGATATTACTCGCATCACATACCCTCCGGCAGATTCTCAACATTTTCGGTAATATAGGATTCTACCGTATATATCTGAACACCCGGACCCTCGGGTTCACTCGGATCTGTTCCTCTGTCATACCCCGGTCCCCACTCAATCGGAACTGTCTCCTGTTGAGTTGTTTCTTCAGGTAATGTTTCTATACTTTCAGGTTCAGAAACAATTTGCGGTTCTGATACAACCGGTGCAGAAGTCTCGGGTATCGTTTCATTATTTGTGTTCGTTACTTTAACGGCTTTTTTAGCTTCAGCTTCAATTTTTTTCTGAAGTTCTTTTTCTTCAGCTGCCTGTAGTTTTGCTTCTTCTTCTGGATCTAATGGATAGTTTATTATCTCAAAATCATCATCATAAACAATAACCGGAATCCCCGGTGATATTTCTTCAAAAATTACAGACGCTTTTTTTAGGGGAAGGTTAACACATCCGTGAGATCCGTTTGTTTGATATATTTTTCCTCCGAAACTCCCTCTCCATTTTGCATCATGAAGACCGATTCCGTTATTAAACGGCATCCAATATGACACCGGACTTTCCCACGCATAACTTCCATCACCTCTTCTCGGTCCTCGCAGAACTGCATTTCTGGCTTTATACTTTACAGAGTATACTCCGGTAGGTGTAGGAGTTCTTCTTTGTAATCCACCGGTTACGCAATCAGATGAAACAATAAGCCTGCCTTCTTTGACAAAGAACACGTGTTGTTTGGCAAGATTTATTTCAACATAAGTATCGCCCCAATCGTTATCACCGTAACTGATACCTCTTGAAATATATACAGGCTCTCTATTTGTTATGCTTCTTTCGTCGAGTATTGTCTTAAGTTCTTCAAATTCGGCTTCCTGATTAACTTCCCATCCGAAATCTCCGCCGTTAACGATTGTCTCATTTCCGTACTGTGTTACAAGTTTTCTGTCTTTTCCGAGAGTGTTATAAGTAGATGCAACCATCGACACAAAATTTCTGATCTTATTCTCATCATATGTCAAGGTTCCGTCATCATTTCTTATTATCCAGGAATGTAATGTCCTACCGTCTAAAACAATATCATGTCCCTGATAATTGATTTTCGGTTTAACAAAAGCATCAAGTTCATTTTTTTTCGCCAAAAGATCTGTATTGTTTGATTTAATATTGGCTTCAGAATAAATGTCCTCATTTTCAAGATTGATTTTCGGTTCCAGAACCAATACAGAGTTCTTTATAAAATCAACTGCCTTTACTTTATCAGTAACAATATTTCCGTTGTTTTCAGGAATAATAAGATAAGAATTGGATTTATCATCATAATCCCCCAGTTTTGCATCTGTTGGCTTAACGGCAGTACTGTCATCAAAAGCTTTTAAGTTATTACAAACTTCATTTAACTTATTATCGTCAAGTTTTGTTACAGTTGAGATACTGATCTCTGTTTTTGAAGATAATGAAAGTGGCCATGACCAAATATTTTGATTTTTTAAAGCATTATCAATATCATCACCGGCCAAGAAATGGAGATCTATATCTTTTGCATAAATTAATTCAGGATCCCTGCCGAGAAAAGTTATTTCAGCAGAATATTCTTTGCATTGATTTTTAATAAGTTCGTTGACTTCCGGTGCGGTTTTACCTGAAACATCAATAGAATTGACAAAAGTATTCGGGAGAAAAATATTTTTATATATATTTGATTTAATAATATAAAAAGCAATTGCGCCGATAAGTACAACTGAAGCAGCAACTGTAACAGGAATCCATATACGTTTTTTCTTTTTAATAGTGCCCTGACTGTCCTTTAATGACTCTATCTCTTTGACAAGATCATCATCAAGCTTAAGATTCTTGCTTTGTTTATCCATGTCTTCCTCTGATCATATATCTATATATTCAGATTTGTAAGCCTTTTATCTCTATACTCTTCCATATGATTACGGAATAATATTACTTCATAATCATCAGGTCTGAATGCCGGGGAATCAATATATTCACAACAATCCTGCGCCATCTTAAGTATATCTGAATCAGAATAAATATCGCCAAGCACAAATCGCATATCTCCGCTTTGTGCCTGTCCGAGTATTTCTCCCGGCCCCCTCAGCCTCAAATCTTCGGACGCAATAAAAAAGCCGTCATTGGAACTCCCGACAACATTAAGTCTTTCTTTTGAGGATTCTGAATCGGAAGTTCTTACAAAAATACAAAAAGATTGAGAATCACCTCTGCCTACTCTGCCACGTAATTGATGCAAAGATGCCAAACCAAATCTTTCGGCATTTTCAATCATCATGACTGTAGCGTTCGGAACATCCACTCCTACTTCAACTACAGTAGTGGAAATCAATATATTGATGTCACCCTTGGCAAAAGAACACATTATATTGTCTTTTTCCTCTTGAGACATGCGTCCATGTAAAAATTGTACCACAATATTTTCAGGAAATATACACTTAATTTTTGATGTATAATCTATAACATTTTCAGCATCAATTGATTCGTTTTCCTCTATCATCGGGCATATGATATAAGCTTGATGACCTAAGATTACCTGGTCAAGTATGGTTCTATACGCTTTCCCCCTGTCTTTTATCGAAATAACAGCATTTTTGACAGGTAAACGACCTTTTGGCTTACTCATAATAGTGGAAATATCAAGATCACCATACAAAATAACAGCTAATGTTCTGGGAATCGGAGTCGCGCTCATAACAAGAATATTGGGAGTTTTCTCATTATTTGCAAGCTTTTCTCTCTGTTTAACCCCAAATCGATGTTGTTCGTCGGTGACAACAAGAGCTACATTATGGTAAATAACCGAATCCTGAATAAGGGCATGGGTTCCGATTACCAAATCAATCTCTCCTGATTCGATTTTTTCATGCATTGCCTTCTTCTCTTTTTGACTCATTGAACCGGTGAGTAACCCTATTCTTGGTTTATCATCAAATTTGTCGAAAACCTGCAGACATGTTTGATAATGCTGATTAGCCAGAACTTCCGTAGGAACCATTATTACGCTTTGGTAACCAGAACGATACACGGCATACATTGCAATCAGTGAAACAATAGTTTTTCCGGACCCGACATCTCCCTGAAGTAAACGATTCATTAACTTATCACTATCAAAGTCATAAAAAATATCTTTAACAGCAGATATTTGATCATCAGTCAATGAATAAGGGAGCGATGCAGCAAATATGGATAAAATATCCTTAGTAGATATTTTGAATTCAGCTTTTTTCTTTGTGTTGGATTTTATTCTTTTAATACTGTACAGGAAATTAAAAAACTCATCAAATACTATTCGTTTTCGTGCAGCTGTAAGTTCATCATATGAATCCGGCAGATGGATTTTTCTGACAGCAATATCATTATCAATGAGTTCATACCGCCCTCTTAAATCAACAGGAAGATAATCTTCTTTAAATGAATAAACCGATAAAGCTGACTGAATTGCCTTTCGTATGGATTTCTGATTTAAACCTTTTACTGTTCTGTATACAGGTTGAAGTTTCCCCGACTTTTTTTTATATTCTTCTGCCTCATATATAACAGGATGCTCAAGTATCAATTTACCCTTTTTAGAAATGACCTTGCCGGAAAAAACATATTCTTTTTCTTTTTGAATTCCAGATACTATATAAGGACAGTTGTACCATACGCACCTGATATTCCCCGAATAGTCTTCTATATAGGTTTCTGTAATTTTAAGTCTTGGAACACGTATGGTTTTCGGAGTCGATACTATCTTTCCGCAAACAGCAACATGTTGATCCGGAATGATTTCCTCTATGCTTATCATTTTCTCATAAGGAAGAAATTTTACCGGATAAAAATGGATAAGATCTTCAATATCAAAAACACCCAGTTCATTATATAATCTGGATGTTTTCGGACCTATACCTTTAATTGTCACTAAAGAAGTATTATCTGACATATATATGCGTCGATTTTTTCCTAAATTAAAAACCAATGGCAATCCCGGGCGGAACTGCCATTCTTAACTATTCTATGGATATAAAATATGAGTAAACTGGCTGATCTCCCTCTTCGACATCAAAATCAACGGATGGATATTCATCAATCAGTCTATCCATGAGAGCAATCGCTTCAGTCTCAATCACATCAGATCCGAAATAAATGGTAACAATCTCGGTATTATCGTCGATAAGTGCCTTGCATGCATTAAAAGCAACAATATCTCTGCTTTTATCTACTGCCAGCATGCCATTATCTCCGATTGCCATGTAATCTCCGTTATGTATATCAAATCCGTCAATTACGGTATCTCTTACTGCATATGTTACTTCACAATACTTAACCGTTGATAAGGAATCGATCATTGCAGTCTCGTTATCATCAGCATCTGCTTCAGGATTAAAAGACATCATTGCAGTTATTCCAAGTGGAATGCTCTTTGAAGGAATGACATGTACTTCTGTGCCCTCAACTATCTGTGCAGCCTGACGTGCGGCAAGTATGATGTTCTTATTATTTGGAAGTATATAAACAACATCCGCATTGACCTTTTCAATCGCGCCGGCGATATCATCCGTACTGGGATTCATTGTCTGTCCACCTTCAATAATATAGTCAACACCAAGCTCTCTGAAAATATCACTAAGTCCGGCGCCGACAGAAACAGTAATGATTCCGTATTTCTTGCGATTCTTATTGGAATCATCATTTGCAGAAACTACCGGACGATTTTCTTTCTTGATTATCTCCGCATTCTCTTCTCGAAGATTATCAATTTTAATTTTAGATAACTCACCATAAGTCAGAGCTTTTGTCAGCGCTTTCCCCGGATCGTTTGTATGTACATGAACTTTAAATATATCTTCATCGACCACACAAACTATCGAATCTCCGATTGATTCCAAAAAGGCTTTAAAATTCTTTTCTTCAATTGAATCCAGGGTGGAGTTAACAATAAATTCGGTGCAATATCCAAACTTAATATCGCTTGTTTCAAGTGTTTCAACTTTAGCGTAACGGGCTGATCCTGTACGGGTAGAGGTCATACCTTTAAATTCAATACTGTTACCCTTTATTGAAGCTACTGCAGCCTCTATAATAACCATAAGTCCCTGTCCGCCGGAATCCACTACACCTGCCTGTTTAAGAACAGGAAGCATATCCGGAGTCCTTGCAAGCATATCATTACCGGCTTTTAATATTTCATCAACGATAATCTCAATGTCATCAGTTTCTTTTGCAGCTTCAATGGCTTTTTCACCCATCGCACGAGCAACAGTCAATATGGTACCTTCTTTGGGCTTCATAACAGCTTTATATGCAGTTTCAACTGCCTTTGAAAAAGCCAAAGCCAATAATTTACTGTCTACATAATTTTCTTCTCTAATAACTTTAGTAAAACCTCTTAAAAGCTGAGAGGTTATAACACCCGAGTTGCCCCTAGCACCACGAAGAGTTCCTGATGAAATAACTTTGCAGATTGTCATCATATCAGGGTTGACTAACTCAGCTGCTTCGATTGCGGCAGCCATAATTGTCAATGTCATATTTGTCCCTGTATCACCATCGGGAACCGGGAATACATTCAGCTCGTTTATCCATTCTTTTTTTGAATCTAAAGCAACAGCTGAAGAAAGAAATGCCTTCTGAACCATAGAGGCATCTATTTTATGCAAGCTCAAACCAGTTGCCTCCTTAATCTATTACTCTGACTCCTTCAACAAGGACGTTGATTTGTTCGACTTTCATGCCGGTAAATTCCTCAAGCTTATATTTAACGTTTTCCATAAGATTTTCGGTAATAGATACAATATTTAAGCCATATGCTACGATTACATGAAAATCAATAGAAATTGTATTATCCGAAACAACTACATCAACACCTTTTTTTAAAGACTCTTTTTTCAATAAGTGCATAACACTGTCTTTTTTGCTTTTAGCAGCCATTCCTACTATACCGAAGCACTCTAATGCCTGAGCTCCTGCATACTGAGCAATTACTTCCGGAGTAATGATTACATTACCCATAGAATTATTTAAGTACCCTTTTTCCACGATAATCTCCTAAAAATACCAAATATAGTACATCACATTACTAAAAACCACTAAAATTATACATTATTTTTCGTGAAAAGACAATTTTCTCTTGCAAAAACAGCAAGTTTTTGATATTATATTCCGTGCTGTGATTTCTAACAGGAAATTGCAGGATGGATAAGGAGGTGAAAACATGGCTAAATGTGCAGTATGTGGTAAGGGAGTTCATTTTGGTAACGCTGTGAGCCATTCACATAGAAGATCAAATAAGATATGGCATGCAAATGTTAAATCAGTACGTGTTAAGACAGAGAACGGACATCAGAGAATGTACGTTTGTACTTCTTGTCTTCGTTCAGGCAAGGTTGAACGTGGCTGATTTATTATCTTAAATCCTAATATATTAAAAAGCAGGCATATTTGCCTGCTTTTTAATTACTTCTCTGCTGTATCTTCAGCGACTTTTTTCGCTTTTGCAACTATGCCGGGAGAAACTTTCTTGCCGTTAACTTTATTAACAAAATCAGGGATTAAATCAACAACCTTCGAAACAGCATCCGTATTCTTAATATTGACTACTCTGCCGATACCATTTTGAAGAACATATAATGCCACCGGTGTCATCCTCGCACTCATAGCACCTGCATTTCCGGATTCATGTGCGAAAGAACCGCTTGCCATACCGAATGACACTTCCATAATGGGAATAATAACAGCGTCATCTATCGTCATAGGGTCACCGATAATGGTTTTAGTCTTAAGTAATGAATCTAAATTCTTAAATAATGAATCAAACTCTCCTGCCATTATATTTCCTCCACAACTCTCTGAAATTCTTATTCAAAAACAACTTACAAATAACAAATAAAGTGTATATAATAATTACCCTGCCACTAAAATCCAGTTTGCAGCGAAATATCGCTTCATCCCATTTCGGGTACACTTTTAATCTGTCTCCGGTCAATGCATACACAAAAGTAAAAATCTCAAGTACTTTTCCTGTCAAATACGGATCATCCAATCCATACTCAACTTCACCTTCTAACCTCTTCGGAAAAACATGCTTTATAAGTTTGAAAAAGGTCTGTTTTATTGAATTAATAGCATCTCTGTTATTTTCATCTGTAATTAATTTGAGAAAAGAAACTATCTTATCAACAATACCACTATTCGACTCATCCGTCGTTGACAAATTATCATCTGAAGCAGAACCATGCAACTCTTCCAGTTTCTTGATTTTAAATCCGCAGAAATAAAGTCCGGATTTATCTTCTGAGTTGCTGCAATATTTAAGTTTCAACAACCCAAACAACATGGATGCTTCCATGACCGAATCCAAACCTTTAATATAATTTACAGATCCATTATACCAAATCATCAATCTTTGAGTACATCGATATTCTTAATTATATATTCAATCAATGATATAATCGTCAATACTGTCATAACAACAATCATTATATTTGTAATAAGCTCTATCTGAGGAATATCCAAAATAAGAAGGATAATCGTAATCATCTGTGAGATTGTTTTAGCCTTACCCCATTTATTAGCAGCTATTACAACTCCTTTATCTGAAGCAATAAGCCTGAATCCGCTTATTATAAACTCCCTTGCAATAATAATAATAACAACCCATGCCGGGATAGAGCCAATCTGTATAAAACAAATCAGTGCAGAACATACCAAGAGCTTATCAGCTAAAGGATCCATGAATTTGCCGAAATTAGTTACAAGATTTTTTGATCTGGCAATATATCCGTCCAGGGCATCAGTAACGGAAGCGGCACAGAACACAAAAAGAGCAAGATATTTGAACAAAATATTATTTTGACCCAAAAACAAGAATACAATAAAGACAGGAACAAGTAATATTCTTAATATGGTAAGTTTATTTGGAGTATTTAAATCCTTAAACATTGAAATTATATCTCCTCTCCGGTCAAATCATATTCTGACGATCCCGTAACCTTAACTTTAATAAATGTTCCGGAATCATATATTTTGTGTGTCTTAACAAATATCAACCCATCAACTGAAGGTGCATCCATATAAGTGCGACCTACAGCTACATTATCCTCCGGAAGCCATCCTTCAATCAAAACTTCCACTTGAGAACCGATCAGACTTTTTAAAAATGCGGTCGATATTTCCTGTTGTAAAATCATCAGTTCATCCCGACGTGCATTTTTGATATTTTCCGTTATCTGATTATCAAATTTTTCAGCCGGAGTACCTTCTTCAGGTGAGTATGTGAAAACACCGACTCTATCCAATTCGAAATTATCAATAAAATCCCTGAGAATATTATGGTCCTCTTCTGTTTCTCCCGGAAAACCTGTTATAAGTGATGTCCTAATAACTATGTCGGGAATCGTATCTCGTAATTTAAATATTATGTTTTCAATATCCTGTCTGTTGGTTAATCTCCCCATTTTTGACAGTATCTTGTCAGATGCATGCTGAATAGGCATATCAATATAATGACAGATTTTAGGCTCTGAGGCAATTACTTCAATTAATTCATCAGTAATTTCCTCGGGATATGTATATAATATTCTTATCCAATGGAGCCCTTCAATTTCACACAATCGACGAAGCAATTCCGGCAGCATTTTATGACCGTATATATCCATTCCGTAAACTGTAGTCTCTTGAGCTACAATAATAAGCTCTTTAACTCCGGATTGCGCAAGATCTTCCGCTTGTGAAATGAGCATGTCCATAGGATAACTCCTATAATTCCCTCGAAGATAAGGGATGATGCAATATGTACATCTTTTATTACACCCTTCAGCAATCTTTAAATAAGCATACCAGCCGCCTGTAGAAAGCATTCTATGCTTAGGAGGATTTAATGAAATCTTTTCTTCAAACTCTGAAACAGTAACTATTCTGTCAACTTCGGGAATCTCTTCTATTATTTCTTCTCTATATCTTTCAGCAAGGCAACCCATAACAATAAGTTTCTTTAAATGTCCCTCATGTTTATATTGGGATACCCTTAATATTGTATCTATGCTTTCCTGTTTTGCGTCAAGAATAAAACAGCAGGTGTTGATAATTATAACATCTGCTGTAGACTCATCATCTGTAAACTCATAATCATAGTCCAAATCTTCAAAAATACGGCCAAGTAATAGTTCCGAATCAACCAGATTCTTATCACAACCCAAAGAAATCAGACATAATTTTCCCTTCATGGCTTAATCTTCTGATGATTCGTCATCATTTACTATTTTAATTTTCTTCTTATAGACTTCATCAATTGCAATAGAAAGTGGTTTTTTACCAAACGAAGGAACAGTAGCTTCCTCACCATCTACCAACTGACGTGCTCTTTTTGCCGTAGCTATGACAATTGAGTAACGACTTTGAACGACCGGTTGCTCTCCCGGTTCAACATCAGCATTTACTGCATTGATTAAATCTGTATATGATGGATGTAACATCATGTTCTTATACTTCCTTTCTTATATAATATAAAAACATTTTTATCCGAATTTACTGTTTAATTCATTTTTTATACCAGATATGAAATCGGTATTCAATTTACTTTTACAATGTTCGCAACTGACAATAGAATTCAAATTATCAATAGCTTCTGAAAGATTGTCATTTACTAGTAAATAATCATATCGAGTCATATATTCGGTCTCTTCTACAGCCCTCATCAATCTTTTTTCAACTTGTTCCGGTGTCTCTGTACCTCGACCTGATAAACGTTTGAACAAAGTATCTGCATCTTTGGTTGTAACAAATACAGTTACGGCATCCGGAATAATTGATTTGACTTGCATGGCGCCTTGCATCTCAATCTCAAGAATTACATCTTTTCCGGCATCTCGCATAGAATTGACATAATTTTTAGGAGTTCCGTAATAATTATCAACATATTTGGCATATTCAAGAAAATCTTCTTCTGATATCTTCTTTTCAAAATCTTCTTTTGTTATAAAAAAATAGTCTTTCCCGTTCTGTTCTCCGTTTCTCGGATTACGTGTGGTAGCTGAAACGGACAAAACATACTTATCATACTTACTGATAAGTCCTCTTACAATAGCACCTTTTCCTGCTCCCGAAAAGCCACTGACTATTATCAACAATCCCCTCTTCATTTCCGGCTCCTATTGTCTACATAACAAGACAAACGTATTATAATTTATACGTTAAATATAGTCAAACTATAATTTCATATTTGGTTTTACTGTAATAGAGTAATATGTATTATATATTACGTAACCCGGGGGTCCACCCGGAGTCTTTTTGAGATTTTTCCTCAGAGTATAGTCAACTTCAACCTTGGAATTATTCCTGTTTTGTGAATAGTATGCAGCTAAAGATGCAGCCTCTTTGTATAAACGATCCGGAATATCTTCTAAAAGTTTATTGCATTTAACGACAACATGAGATCCGGGGACTTTCTTTGCATGAAACCACAAATCATTTGAAGAGGCTATTTTAAAAGTAACTTCTTCGTTCTGATAATTATTTTTACCTATATATATGTCATATCCGTCACTTGAAATTATATGAATCGGTTCCGATTTGATCTTTTGAGCTTTTATATTTTGCTTATCATTGATATAACCATATTCATTCAATTCGGCCTGTATCTGATGTATATCATAATCAGATACAGATGTGTCTATCGATTGAAGAATACCTGACAAATGATCAATGGATTTCTCGGTTTTAGTGATTTCGCTTTTAAGAGCAACTTCCGTACGCCGTAGTTTAGAGTATTTATCATAATATTTTTTTGCATTCTCGATACCGGTTTTATTAGGATCCAAAGGAATATCGATGTTTTTATTATTGTCATAATAATTATCACAGGAAAATGATAAATCTCCGCCTTTAAGAGAATACCCATATGTATTTAACAAATCTCCGTATACTTTGTATTTATCCTTGTTCTCACAATCCTTAATCTGTTTCCTCTGTAAATCATACTTCTTTGTCGCTCTTTCAAGAAGCTTTATAACAGTTTTTCTTATATCGGATGTTTTCTGTGCTATTCTTGTCTGTAACTCTTTTTTTGAGTAATAATCTTCCAGTAGTTTACTGATAGAAACATAGGAGGATTCAGTATATTCCGGGGAACTATACTGTTCAATACGAAAAGAAGCGTACTCAATCGGTATATCATTATGATATATAATTACAGGATTAAATTTGTTCTCAATGCACCTGCTGACAAAATCAGTCAAATGACAATGAATAGATTCAATGTCTGAACCAGTCAACAATTCTGTATTCAAATCAAAAGGAATTGCTGAACGATAACATATTTCCTGAGCAATCAACGGGCTTATTCCGGCAACTTTAGTATATAAAGCTCTATAGACTTCAGTGGATTTAGACTTGAACAATGATTCAAGCTGAGTTGTATCAACAGTATCAGGCTGTAACTTGTTTAATTCATCCGGGAACCTATATATCCTTCCCGGCAGAACCTCTCTCAAGCTGCTTACTGACGCCGGAACTCTTTTAATAGAATCAATAATGATTCCGTTTTCATCTACAAAAATAATATTGGAGTATTTACCCATCAATTCAAAAGCAAGAGTTTTTCTCGATAAATCTCCGAGCTCATTCAAATGTTCAAATTCAAACAGTATTATCCTGTCGAAGCCATTTTGGGATACATTTATTATTTTTGATGAAGAAAGATATTTCCTTAAGAGCATGCAAAAAGCAGGTGCTGATAAAGGAGAAGTTTTGTTCTCTTCCGATAAATAAACTAAAGGAAGTGAAGCTCCCGCACTTATCAGCAGCCTGTAATTGTTTGAATTATTTCGTATTGTAATGAGAAGTTCATCCTTCTCAGGCATAGCAATCTTAGATACTGTTCCACCGATTATGGTGGATTTAAGCTGTTCTTTAACTGCTGCCAGTACAAATCCATCAAAAGCCATTATTAAGGTTTAATTACCGTCTGTCCTCCCATATATGGTTGAAGAGCCTTTGGTATCAAAACACTACCGTCAGCCTGAAGATTATTCTCGAGGAAAGCAATAAGCATACGCGGCGGTGCAACACAAGTGTTATTCAATGTATGTGCATAATACTTGTTCCCATCAGAATCTTTTACTCTTATACGAAGTCTTCTTGCCTGTGCATCTCCCAGATTTGAACAGCTTCCTACTTCGAAATATTTTTTCTGTCTTGGAGACCATGCTTCAACGTCACATGATTTAACTTTCAAATCGGCAAGATCACCTGAGCAACATTCCAAAGTACGAACAGGGATATCTAATGTTCTAAAGAAATCAACAGTATTTTGCCACAATTTGTCATACCAGAGCATTGAGTCTTCGGGTTTACAGATAACAATCATTTCCTGTTTTTCAAACTGATGAATTCTGTAAATACCTCTCTCCTCTATGCCATGCGCACCTTTTTCTTTTCTGAAGCATGGAGAATAGGAAGTTAATGTTATAGGTAAAGATGCTTCATCATTTATTGTATCGATAAATTTTCCAATCATTGAATGCTCTGATGTTCCTATTAAATATAGATCCTCGCCATCAATCTTATACATCATTGCATCCATCTCATCAAAACTCATGACACCGGTAACAACCTCTGAACGAATCATGAACGGAGGAATACAGTATGTAAACCCGCGATTAATCATAAAATCACGTCCGTAAGCTGTCACAGCACTGTGAAGTCTGGCAATGTCACCCATAAGATAATAAAATCCGTTTCCGGCAACTTTTCTTGCCGCATCAAGATCTATTCCATGAAGTTTTTCCATAATATCTGTATGATATGGGATTTCAAAATCCGGAACAACAAGATCTCCGTATTTCTGAATTTCAACATTTTCCGAATCATCTTTTCCAATGGGAACAGAAGAATCAATAATGTTCGGAATCGTCATCATATCATTCTTAATCTTTTCAGCAAGTTCGGATTCAAGCGGTTCCAGTTCGGCAATTTTAGCAGAAATCTCTGCAACTTCGGCTTTAATCTTCTCTGCTTCTTCCTTTGCACCTTTAGCCATAAGTGCTCCTATTTGTTTGCTTATTGAATTTTTTCTTGATCTGAGTTCATCAGCCTGAGCCTGAAGTGCACGTGCTTTTGCATCAAGTTCAATTACCTCATCAACAAGCGGAAGTTTTTTGTCTTGAAATTTATTTTTTATATTCTGTTTTACTATCTCCGGATTCTCACGCAAAAACCTAATATCAATCATCGTCTTTCTCCTCTTATCTGTCAAAAATTCATAATTTTCTTAAATTCATAGCAATTGGCAGCAATATCTTTCTTAAACACTGCAGAACCGGCAACAACATTATCCACGCCCGCATCCAATACCTTCTGAACATTTGCCGGACTTATGCCGCCATCAACCTGTATAGAAAAATCAAGTCCGAGTTCTTTTTTCCATTGATTCAGCCTGGCTATTTTATCAGTGCAATACTCAATATATTTCTGTCCTCCAAATCCAGGATTAACACTCATAATAAGTACAAGATCAACGCTATGTATGATTTCGGAAATACTATTTAATGGGGTTCCCGGATTGAGAGCTATACCAACCTGTGCGCCTGAATCTTTAACAGCTGCTATACTTCTGTCAATATGCTTACATGCTTCTATATGGATTGTAATATTGTCTGCTCCTGCTTTTCTGAAAACATCAACAAATCTTGCGGGTTCAGATACCATTAAGTGAACATCAAGAAACAACCCGTCTCCGAATCTGTTTTTTATATTTTTAAGAATGGTATCACCAAAGGACAATGCCGGAACAAAGTCTCCATCCATAACATCATAATGTATCGCATCTACCCCTGTACTCTTAACAATATCAAGTTGTTCTCCTAATTTTGTAAAATCTGCAGCTAATACTGATGGTGAAAGTCTCATCAATATCTCCTTTCCTGATTGAAAATCTCATTGTATATTTTCGTATAGGAATCATATCTGGAATAGCTTAATTCACCTTTATCAAGCGCTGATTTTACGGCACAATCAGGTTCCGCCAGATGAAGGCATCCGTTAAACCTGCATTTTCCTTCAAAATCTGCCAATTCAGGCATATAAAGCTTTAACTTATCAGAAGAAATTCCTTCAAATATAACTGATGTAAAGCCCGGCGTATCACATAAAAAAGTATTTTTTCCGACTGAAAACAGCTCTGAGTGTCTTGTTGTTTGTTTACCACGTTCTATTTTTCTGCTGATTGTATCGGTCTTCATATCAGCAGACGGACATAAGAGATTTGTCAATGAAGACTTGCCAACACCGGAAGGGCCAGCCAGTGCAATTGTCTTGCCTGTAATATAATCTTTCAACTCATCAATTCCATCACCGGTTTTTACGGAAATAGAAAATGTTTTATAACCCGCATCTGAATATATTTTGTCAATAGATGAATGAATAATATCGGATTTATTAAATGCAATGGCAACCGGTATCCCGGAATCACCTATGCTTACTAAATATCTATCAAGTAAATAAGCTTGCGGAGCCGGTTTTGCATAAGCCTGCACTACCAGAATCAAATCAATATTTGATACAGATGGTCTTATTAATTCATTCTTTCGTGGATATATATAATCAAGACTACCTTCGTGATTAACCGAATCTATTACTGAAATATCCACATCGTCCCCGATCAGAGGCTTAATATTTTCATTTCTGAAAATCCCCTTTGCCTTACAGGAATACACGATGTTATCTACTTTAACGTAGTAAAAACCACCTACTCCTTTAATTATTTTACCTTTCATATATATTACTGATTAAAGAATTCAACATCAAATGATTTAAGGACTTCTCCGGTATCTGCTTTTACTACCTCAACTTCACCGGTATCTACGCCATATGCGCCTTCAATAAAATCAAATTTCACCGGTATAATGGTATTTCCGGTTACTCTTCTGGGTTCCATAAGTGTTGTATAAACATCTACACCATCAACCACCTGATGTAATCTTACCATTACATCCAATTCAGTTCCCGATGAACCCGGTCCTACATAATCAGATACTGCATACTGACCTTTTACAGATCCTATATAACTCTGTGTTTTTATTTCCTGACCGGAGCTGACAGTGTATCCGATTTTACTTCCCACACTGATTTCTGTATCCGGAGCTATGGCCTGACTTATAATAATTCCAGCAGGTACGGTATCACTTGGCATAACAAGTATACTGTCAGGATCACCTGGTTGCAGTCCACTATCAGATAACAAACCTATGGCTTCCTCTTCGGTTCTTCCTAACAATGCAGGAACCTTTACTATCTGTTCATCGGGCCCTTTGCTGACTTTTACCGTAACAGGGCCTTCAACTTCCGGTTTTAAAGGATTAATATCAAATACGATACCCTCTCCAAACTGATTATTATATTCATCTATTCTCGTAACGGAATGTTTCTTCTTTCTTAACTCAGTAGTTACCGTATCAATATCCTGATATAAAAAATCAGATAAATCTTCTTTGTCACTTCCCTTACTAACAACAACATATACTTTGGAATACTTGTCTACAAGAGTATCCGGAAGAGGATTTTGAGAAATAATAGCATTTAGCGATACTTTATCATTATATTCCTCAGCTTCAACTTCTATACTTAAGCTGTAATCTTTAAGCTTATTGGTAGCAAGCTCATAATCAAGTCCCAAAACATCGGGAACATAAGTCTCTTTATCAGAAAGCGGAGAAATATCTCCTGAAACAACATCAAGTGCTGTATTAATCTGATTGGCACTGTTTCCAATCGTTCCGCTGAATTTCAAAATTCCGAAAACAACCGCTGCAACAACAGCTACAGCAAGGATAATTCCGCCTATAGTAAGAACTTTATCAAAATTACTGTCTTTTTCATCCTCATAGTCATAAATGTTTTTTGAAGACTTCTTTTTTACAGATTTCTCGGGATTTTGCTTTTTTCCTGATGAAACCTTTGCCCTGGCATTAATCTCTCCGACCTCTTGCGGGGTAAGAACACGCGTATGACCATCTGAATCAGCATCCGCTTCTATTTGTACAGGTTCGCTATGAATAGTAAGGGCTTTTCGTAAATCCGAAAGAACTTCACTGATTTTCTGATATCTTCGTTCCGGTTTCTTCTGACAACACTTAAGAATAATATTATCAAGTTCAGGCGTTGATTCGGGATTAAGATCACTGGCAAGCGGCATATCATGACCGATATGGGCCAATGCAATTGAAACAGATGTATCACCCTCAAAAGGCAGTGTACCGGTTATCATCTCAAAGATAGTAATACCAAGAGAATATATATCACTTCTCTCGTCAGATAACTCTCCTCTTGCCTGCTCGGGAGATATATAATGTACGGAACCTATGGCTCCGGCATTGACCGTGTCTGAAGACTCAACTCTTGCTATACCGAAATCAGCAACTTTTGCTGTTCCGTCACTTGAAATTATAATATTCTGAGGTTTGATATCTCTGTGGACAATATGTTGTTCGTGTGCGGCGCCTATACCTTGAGCTACTTGTATAGCTATTCCCAGAGTTTCCTTAAATCCCAGCTTTCCCTTGGAAGCTATGAAATCCTTTAGAGTAATACCTTCGACTAATTCCATCACTATATAGTGAAGTTGTCCTTCATCGACAACATCGTATACATTTACAACATTTGGATGAGTCAATCCGGCTGCGGACTGTGCTTCAAGCTTGAACTTACTGACAAAATCCATGTCATGTCCGAATTCTTCTTTCAGTACTTTAATGGCAACAAGCCTGTTAAGCTTGCGATCGCGTGCCTTATATACATCGCTCATACCACCCGAGCCGATGCGACTGATAATTTCATATCTATCCTGTAAGAATGAACCTTCTCTCAGCATATGATTACTCCTTTAAACCAGATACAAGTACAACCGACACATTATCAACGCCGCCGCGTTCATTGGCTGTACTGATCAGAGTATTTGCCGCAGAATCTATTGAAGTTGATTCCTTTACTATTCTGTAAATATCTTCGTCATCAAGCATATTTGACAAACCATCTGTACATAAAAGTATAGTTTCATTGCCATTTAATTCAATCTCGAAAGAATCTGTCTGAACAACTTTGCCTATACCGATAGCCCGTGTAATAATATTCTTTTTTGAAATATAATCCTTGCTGCCACGTACCATACATCCCTTTTTAACCATTTCTTCAACATAGGAATGGTCCCGAGTGATTTGTTCTATATGATCACTTATAACATATAATCTGCTGTCTCCGACATTAGATACGTATAAAACGCCCTCATTTATCATCGCACAAACTAAAGTGGTCCCGCACCCATTTAGATCGGGATCCTTTTTTGCTGTTTTAAAGAGCAGGGCATTTGCAGTATCAACGGCACGAAGAATTATTGACTGAAGCTCTTTTCTATGTCTGTCTTTTCTGATTTGATTTACAAGTTCCTTGATTGTATATCCCGAAGCATACTCTCCGGCTTTAGCACCACCCATGCCGTCAGCAACGACAAACAGGTTGGGTAAATTCCCAACCTTTTCTATTGAGCAAAATACTGTATCTTCATTATTTGCTCTGATTCTTCCTTTGTCTGTCAAAGCAATGGCTTTCATGTTCTATCTTTATAATGTCTTCGTAACTGGCCACAAGCTCCGGAAATGTCTCTTCCCATTTCCCTTCTAATTGTAACATTTATTCCGTATCTTTCAAGTTTTGACTTAAAAGCATTAATTCTCTTAATATAAGGCTGTTTAAAATCCCGCTCCTCAACAGGATTTACGGGGATTAGATTAATATGTGCTCCAAGTGATTTTGCTATAACAGATAACTCGTCTGCACAAGTATCATTATCGTTAATCCCAGCTATAAGACTATATTCAAATGTTATTCTTCGTCCGGTTTTATTAACATAATATTTGCATGCATCAATCAATTCATTTATTGAATACAATTTAGCAACAGGCATTATAGTTTTTCTGAGTTCATCATTGGGTGCATGAAGACTAACAGCAAGTGTGACCTGATTTTTCAGATCAGCAAATTCATATATTTTCGGAACAATACCGCAGGTGGATACAGTAATATTTCTGTGACCTATATCGGTAAGTTCACAGAACTTTATGAAATTGATATAATTATCAAAGGGTTCGCCGGAGCCCATTATTACAACATGTGATATACGTTCACCATAATGATCTTGAATACAATAAATCTCGTCCAGCATCTCTCCTGCCGAAAGATTTCTGACTAATCCATCTATAGTTGAAGCACAGAATCTACAGCCCATACGACAGCCGACTTGTGATGAGATGCAAATGGAAAGGCCATATTCATATCTCATAAGAACACATTCTATTATATTTCCGTCATCAAGTTCCAGCAGATACTTTCTTGTCCCATCTTCTTTTGAAATATACTCTTCAGCTATCTTAACACCAGTAATATACGCAGTTTTCTTAAGCTTTTCCCGAAGCGAAACACTTAAATTAGTCATTTTATCGAAATCAGATACATGTTTTTCATGAATCCAATCGTAGATTTGTTTAGCTCGAAAAGATTTCTCTCCCAGAGAAGAAATATATTCAGTCAGCTCTTTTAAATTTTGAGACTTTATATCAAGCATTTCTCACCATTACTGCAATATAAAACCCATCATATGGTATTCCATTGTTTTCAGATGACACCATAACTCTTTCTTTAAGCAAAGAGAAATCAGTGTGCTCAATCAGGAATTTTTTAACATTATCTTCATTCTCGAAATGATCCAATGTGCAAGTACTGTATACCAGCTTACCTCCGGTTTTGACATAATCACACACATTGGAAATAATGGAGAACTGAAGCTCAGATAATTGAATACAATCATCCAAAGAAAGTCGTAATTTAATTTCGGGTTTCTTTGAAATAGTGCCTATCCCCGAACAAGGGCAATCTGCTATAACAACATCCGCACACCTGATGAAATCTTTATTACTGACAATAGCATCCTGTACACAAGTTCTGATATTTGTTACATTTAGTCTTGAAATGTTTTCATTGATTTTCGCAATTTTTTCATCAGATATATCACATGATATTACGGTTCCGTTAACTCCGACTTTTTCTGACGCGTGAATGGACTTTCCTCCCGGAGACGCACAAACATCCAGCACGGTCTGACCCGGTCTTATATCGGCTAATACAACCGGAAGCGTCGAACTATAATCTTGTATAATCAATTCACCATTATTCCATCTATCACTTGAAATAGTTTCCGAAGGATCATCAAGAATAAATACTTCATCCGATCCGATATTCCTTGCGCTAACACCATGCTCGTTCAAAGAATATTCCAGAAACTCATCTGCTTTGAGTTTTCCGACAGTGTCTACAAGCAAATCATACATCCAACCCCTTACAGAATAAGCCAAACAAGGATTATCAATAATTATATGATCAGATTCTCTTGCTATGGTTCTGAGTACACCGTTAACAAAACCGGACAATCCGTTATATGGAGATTTCTTGATTAGTTTTACAGCTTCATCGCAAATTGAATTATCCGGAATTTTATCAAGATAAAGTAGCTGATATACGCTCAACCTAAGGAGATTACGTATATATGGCTTCATTTTCTCAACCTTGATTTTACTGTACAAACCAATGATATAATCAATTTGAATCTGATACTCAAGAGTGCCATGGATAAGTTTAACAAATAAAGCACGGTCTCTGCCGTCCATACGTGAATACTTGGAAATCATATCATTGATAATCTCATTGGAATGACGCCCTTTTTCATTAATTATTACAAGCGCGTCAGTTGCCATTCCTCGTATATTATATTTTAAAACCTTATCTGCGACGATTACCGCCTCCTGTTATCAATATCAATCTAAGCAACTGAAGTGCACTTGATAAAGCCGAAGCAACATATGTTAAAGCTGCTGCAGACAGAACCTGTTTTACTGAGTTTTTC
The DNA here is from genome assembly GCA_045600945.1 of Lachnospiraceae bacterium. Lineage (GTDB taxonomy): Bacteria > Bacillota > Clostridia > Lachnospirales > Lachnospiraceae > Darwinimomas. Next base: position 93,859 of record JAZRYX010000078.1, on the reverse strand, counting down.
TCCTCTTCTGTGATTATGCCTAGTGAGTATAATTGTTCTCTGGCCCTGTTAGATGCATTATATTCAACAGGCAATGTTACCACCTGAAACAGGACAGCTAATCCATAACAGATAATACCTATTGTAATAAGTTTATCTGCAAGGTTTGTTCTAGCCACATTATTGATAACACCACCAAACAATAATCCAATAAGAATGAGAGGAAATCCTAATGTACTTCCGATATTGGCAACAGGAACAAGTGCATGTCTGAGTCTTAATGGAAAATATTCAGTATTATCCTGAATAACATGCCCGCATTCATGCGCAGCAACTCCGATTGCTGCTATCGATGTTCCGGAGTATACACCCGTACTAAGGTTTACAGTTTTCTTGGCGGGATCATAATGATCCGTAAGATTGCCTGAAACCTCCTGAACGGTAACACCATATATTCCGTTTGATGACATAATCATTTTGGCAACATCTGCGCCTGTCATTCCGCTTGAAGATCTAATCTTTGAATACTTTGAATAAGTTGTATTTAGTTTTGTTGAAGCAATAATTGTAATTATTAATCCAATAATTACAAGAAAATATGTAGGGTCTAAAATAAACATACTATCTCCTTACTTTTTATATCCATTCAGGAAGGTTTCCGAATCCATGCGTTTCTTACCTTCAAGCTGGACTTCTTTTGCATATAAATATTTGTCGCCTGTTTGAAAACATAAAGGATTACCGGAGTCATATACATCCGATACTTCTGCTTTCCAGATCTTCAGAGTTTTACCGTTCAATTCCGTATATGCAGACGGCCATGGATTAAGTCCTCTGACCAATCTTTCTATTTTTTCCGCCGAATCGGAGAAATCTATTTTCCCATCAGCTTTAGTCAGCATTCTGGCATAATCAGTGTCAGTATCTCCCTGTTTTCTCGGAATCACATTTCCTATTGAAAATTCCTTAAGCGTATCTACAATAGCGTATGCACCGAGATCTGCCAATTTATCAAACAATGTACCCCCTGTTTCATCTTTGTCAAGTAATACTCTATATTGTTTAAGAATGTCTCCTGTATCCAGGCCTGTATCCATGAGCATGGTAGTAACGCCGGTTTCGCTCAGTCCGTCAATAACAGCCCACTGAATGGGTGCTGCGCCTCTGTATGAAGGCAGTAATGAGGCATGGACATTAATACACCCGTTTAATGGAATAGCAAGCAGCTCCGAAGGAAGAATCCTTCCATAAGCAACCACAACAAAAAAATCAGCATTAAAGTCCCGTAATCGGTTGAGAAATTTTTCATCTTTTAGTTTTAAAGGATGAATAACGGGTATGTTATGTTTAAGTGCTTCTTCTTTAACAGGAGTAGGAAAAAGCTCATATCCCCTGCCCTTTGGTTTATCTTCTCTTGTTATTACCGCACAAACTTCAAAATCATTATCAATAAGAGCTTTTAATGGTTTAACAGCAAAATCAGGAGTTCCGAAATATACTATCTTCATATTAATGTATCCTTATTCATCATCATCTTCCGGAACATTATCTGAATCATACAGTTCTCCCTCAACAAGATCTACGTATAATTTTCCGTTAAGATGATCGTATTCATGGCAGATTGCCCGTGCAAGTAAACCGGTTCCATCCACTTGTCTGAGATTCATATTCTCATCGAATGCTTCAACAATTACATGCTCAGGTCTGGTAACCATTCCAACCTTTCCCGGCACACTTAGACAGCCTTCATAATCTGTCTGCTCGCCTTCTTCAAGCAATATCCTGGGATTAATAAATGTATACTTTTCCTCTTCGCTGACTTCTACAACAAATATTCTTTTTAAAATGCCGACTTGAACAGCTGCAAGTCCTACTCCCTGCTGGTCATGTAAAGTTTCCCACATGTCATTAAGCAGTTCCTTGATTCTGGGAGTAAGTTCCTTAACCTCTTTGCTTGTCTTTTCAAGGATGGAATCTCCTTTTTCCCTGATAATCCTTAATGCCATAATCTCTCCTTTTTTCTCTGCGTTTATGAAAAATCATGCAAAACAGATAATTTATCAAAAAGATGTGTGCTTCTGAATTCAGTATCAGTATCTTCTTTAATTTTTAGCAGAACATCATAATCAGTATGTTTAAGATAAATCAGCTTACGATAATAATCATTTACTTTGTATAATGAAGGTTCAACCGGTCCTAATAATTCTGCTTTCGTATCTGAAATATATTTACCGATTAATTCGGCATAATCCTTTGAATACACAGAAAGTAAATTTTCATCTTTTGAGCTTAGCTGTACAGTCCATATATGTACGGAAGGGGGATAATTCAAAACCTTTCTGTAAGCTATCTCGTTTTTATAGTAATTCTCATAATCATCAATTGCAGCATTTTCTATTGCATAATGCTCCGGTTTATATGTCTGTATAACTACTTTTCCGGCTTTGTCTCCACGTCCGCATCGACCGGAAGCCTGAGCAATCAGTTCATAGGTTCTTTGCCCGGAAGTATAATCACTTACAAATAGAGAAGTGTCTGCAGCCATAATGCCAACTAATGTTACGTTGTGATAATCATGACCTTTGACTACCATCTGTGTTCCGATCAATATATCTGTATACCCATTTGCAAAATCACGAAGTATCATTTCCGATGATTTCTTACCCGAAGCTGAATCCGTATCCAATCTTGCCACTTTAGCCATCGGATACATCCTTTTTGTCATATTTTCAAGTTTTTGAGTGCCGACACCAAATTCAGCTATATACGGAGAACCGCACTGAGGACATTTCCGAGGTAAATCATCTTCATAACCACAATAATGGCATTTTAATTTATGACCGGTATGAACTGTCAAAGATACATCACAATGAGGACATCTTATTGCCGATCCGCAGGAACGGCAGGATACAAAATTGGAATATCCTCTCCTGTTTATAAAAAGTATGATCTGTTCTTTCTTTGAAAGCCTATCTTTAATGAGTTCATCAAGGTGTTCTGAAAAAATCGAACGATTTCCTTTTTGCATTTCTATACGCATATCGACTACATCTATTTCAGGCTTTAAAGCATTCCCTGTTCTTGCCGTAAGTCTCAACAATCCGTACTTTCCGGACAAAGCATTCATATAACTTCGGGGAGACGGTGTCGCACTGGAAAGAACAACCGATGCACCATGCATTGCTGCCCGCTTAATTGCCACTTCGACAGTTTCATATCTCGGAACTGTTTCGTTTTTGTATGCTCCATCATGTTCTTCATCTATGACGATCAGTCCGATATTGTTAAAAGGAACAAAAACCGCGGATCTCGGTCCGATAATAATATTTGCTTCTCCGTTCAAGCATTTTCGTATCTGATCATAACGTTCACCGGGTGATAATTTACTGTGTATTACTGCAATATTAGAACCAAAGACAGAATAAAACCTGTCAACTGCCTGATATGTCAGAGATATTTCAGGGATCAGAATAACTGCCTGTTTGCCCATATCCAGGACATGTTTAACCATATGCATATATACATCTGTTTTACCACTGCCTGTAATACCGAATAATAAATATGTTTTTCTGATCCCAAGATTATAGTCTTTAATAAATGCCTTTATGATATTGCTTTGTTCTGCATTCGGAGAATGAAGTTCATAAGTTTCGTTCAAGTGTTTTTCAGAAATGTCATATTTTTTTCTGGATTTCACTACTTTTTTAACCGGCATTACAGTGGCAAGTGCTGAATTAAACGTACAGCCGTATCGGTTTTTCATCCAGATAGATAATTCTATAAGTTCATCTTCAATAGATATCCCTTTATCTGCTACAGAATCAATTTCTTTTATTTTATAATACTGCAGTTTAGGATCTATATGATCATATAAATTGATTATATATCCTTTTCTTATAACGTTACTCTGTCCGAACGGGATATTGACAGGTGTTCCTATATTTACCTTATCTATCAATGCCTCCGGAATCAGATATGTAAAAGGTCTATCGACACTGTCAACAGATATATCTACAATTACATCTGCGTATTTACATGAATTCATGTTTCATCACCTTATCAACAATATCAAACAAACGCATACTGTTTGATCCCTTGAACAGAATCAAATCTCCCTGGCTTAAAATTGAGTACAAGTAGTCCTCCAAAGACTTCTCATCTTCAAAATGGCAGTGTCTTAAAGATACAATCCCACTTGACATATTTCTGGAAATGTCACCATAGGTAATAAGAATATCCGCATTATTCTTACTTTCAATATACTCTCCGATTGAAATATGCTCATTTACGGAGTTATCACCTAATTCCTTCATGTCACCAAGCACCGCGATTCTTCTGCCGCTGCATTGAATCGAACTAAGCATGTCTATGGCAGCTTTGACAGAATCGGGAGAGGCATTATATGTATCATCAATGATAGTGATACTTCCATTGTGTAATATCTGACCTCTGTGCAGATAACCCTTAAATGTTTCAAGTTTACATGCAGCCTTTTGCAGATCAACTCCGTAATAGCTGCATACCAGTAATGAAACCAGCGCATTATATATATTATGCTTACCGTAAACATTTAATTTGACAGGTACTTTTTCGCCCAGTACATTCGCTGTAAATGACGGACATCCGGAGTTCTCTTCTATATCTGTCGCATATGCATCACAAGGATTAATGATACCGTATTTAAAAACCTTAAGCTTATCATTAAACGAATAAGAACTTAATAAATCGTTATCGTTATTTATAAAAAGAGGAGCATCCGGTTTCATATAGTCTGTAATATGTGCCTTTTCATTGAGAATTGCTTCTCTGCTTCCCAGATATTCTATATGCGTAATACCGATATTCGTAAATACAGCAGAATCCGGCTTAACCATATCGGCCAGATTGCTCATATCACCCGGCATACTCACCCCCATTTCAAGAACTGCAATATCTGCGTTATCGACAAATAAAGATAAAGATTGAGGTGTTCCGAGCTGTGAATTGCGGTTTCCTGGAGTGGCATATACTGTTTTTTCGGCACTCAAAGCCAGACTAATCATTTCTCTTGTAGAAGTCTTTCCTACACTACCTGTTACTCCTATTATAGGAACCTTGATAGTGTTTCTGCAAAATTGAGCTAATTTTTTCACAGCAAGAACAGTATTATCTACTTTAATGATTATTCTGTCGCCTTCATAATTGACATCAGAATATTCGGAAAAACACACAAGACCTTCACCATTCAGTACCTGACATATGAACTTATGTGAATCAACATTATCACCTTTTAGAGGAACAAAGACCGAGCTTTTATCCATGATTCTGGAATCATAACAAATCGTATGAATAACAGTATCTCCATACTTTGTAAGGTCGCCTTTTAGAAGTTCGCCATCTGTTACCTTTATTAAATTTTCAGCGGTGATATTAAGCATTATTTTAATTCAGCTCCTTAAGAAGTTCCTGTACGGCTTCCTGATCTGTGTATGGAGTTACAACTCCATTTTTTTCTATACCGCCTTCGTGTCCTTTTCCGATAATAGCTATCATATCTCCTGGTTGATGATTCTGAATGGCATATCTGATAGCATCGGGTCTTAAAGGAATATCTATATAATCACAGCCTGTTTTGTCAAATGTGGAATGAATATCTCTACAGATATCATCAAATGACTCCATTCTGTTATTATCTTCCGTAATAATGGCAAAATCAGCATTTTCACCAACAACCCTACCCATTCCGAATCTTCTCTCTTTAGATCTGTTGCCTCCACATCCGAATACTATAACCAATCTTTTAGGATTGTAATTTTTAAGAGTAGTCACAAGATTAATCGTGGCAATCTCATTATGGGCAAAATCTACTATAACTTTTATGTCTTCAGTCGAATGAACCAGTTCCATTCGACCGCATATACTAATGTCTTCAAGCCCTGATTCAATGATACTGTCACTGAATGACAGTTCGGATAATACCGAAAATGCTGCAAGTGCGTTATCAGCATTAAAAGCTCCCGGAATGGAAATCGAACAATTCAATTCTTTGTTTCGATTATGAAAGATAAACGTCGATCCTATAAAGCTATCAGTCTGTGTTAGTTTAAGATTATCATACCAATAGTCTGCCTTTTCTGACAAACCGAATGTTGTTATCTCAGAGCACGTCGAATTATCAATAATATATCCTGCATGATCATCCTCTATATTAATAAATCCATGCCTGCTTTGTTTGAAAAGCTGAGTTTTGCAATTAAGGTATTCTTCAAAATCCTTATGTTCACCATCACCGATATGATCATTGGCAATATTGGTAAAAATTGCATAGTCAAATACTATGCCATAAACTCTATGCATCAAAAATGCCTGGCTTGATGTTTCAATCACTACGTATTTACATCCAGCGTCTACCATTTCCGAAAACCTTCTGTTAACCTCATAGCTTTCAGGAGTAGTATTCTGTGTCGAAATATGTATATCACCTATGTCTATTCCGTTAGTTCCTATGTATCCGCATAGTACCCCTGACTTTTCAATAAGATGACGTATCATCAGAGCGGTTGTTGTTTTACCTTTTGTTCCGGTAATTGCTATCGTCTTTAATTTATTCGACGGATAATCAAAGAATGCAGCAGAACATAGAGCTAAAGCAATCCTCGAATTCTCAACCCGATATACATTTACATTCAAAGGATAGCAGCAATCATGCTCAATAATAATACCTTTTGCACCATTCTTAACTACCTCTTCGATAATATCGTGTGAATCAAATTTCATACCCTTTAAGCAAACGAAAAGTGAGTTCTCCGTTACTTTTCTTGAATCATATACAAGTGAATCATATTCGTAATTATCGCATCCCTGAATAGTTTTATAATGAAAATCATTAACATTTGAGATAATCATAAATATCTCCTTTTAAGATAATTCTTCAAATTGTTCCTGCGTCATAAGTATCTCTCTTGGTTTTGTACCTTGTTCCGGTCCCACTACCCCGGCATCACAAAGCTGATCCATTATTCTCGCAGCTCTGTTGAAACCGATTCTGAAAGCTCTCTGAAGATTACCTATAGAAGCTTTCTTTTTGTCAATAATATATCTTCCGGCCTGAACAAAAAGATCATCTCTTTCATCACCTGATGAGCCTGCGGATTCTGTTATAGGCAGAACCATCTGGTTGAAAGTGTTTTCGTCATAGAAAGGAGTGATTTTTTCATTTATGATATATGAAACGACTTTATGAATATCCTGTTCCGAGACAAAAGCACCCTGAGCTCTCATTGGTTTAGGAGCATCCTGAGGATTATAAAGCATATCTCCATGTCCCAATAATTTCTCTGCACCTACTGTATCAATAATTGTTCTTGAATCAACACCGGATGTAACTGCCAGTGCTATTCTGGAAGGAATATTTGCTTTAATAAGGCCTGTGATTACATTTACCGAAGGTCTCTGTGTAGCAATTACCAGATGCATTCCTGCGGCTCTTGCGAGTTGTGAAATACGAACAATGGCCGGTTCAACCTCACCTTTGCACTGCATCATCATATCAGCAAGCTCATCTACAATTATTACGATAGTCGGCAGCTTTTCGGGGAGTTCACTGTCATCCATGCCTTGTTCGATCAGCGAATCTCTTGCAGCCTGTATGCTCTCATTATAACTTGTGATATCTTTTGCACCTACTGATTCAAACTTCTTGTATCGGTCTTCCATCTCGGCAACTGCCCAGTTGAGAGCACCTGTTGCTTTTTTGACATCAGTAACAACAGGGATAAGCAGATGTGGTATACCATTATAGCATGATAATTCAACCATCTTCGGATCTATCATTATCATCTTTACTTCTTCAGGTGAATACTTATATAGAATGCTCAAAATAAGAGTATTTATACAAACAGACTTACCGGATCCTGTAGCACCTGCAATAAGCACATGAGGCATCTTCGCAAGATCTGCAACTATGGTAGAACCACCGATATCCTTTCCGATTGCAAAAGCAATCTTTGCTTTTGATTCTTTAAAAGCCTTGGTTTCCAATATGTCCCTGAGCTGTACTGTATGACTTTCTTTATTAGGAACTTCAATTCCGATTGCTGCTTTTCCCGGTATAGGGGCTTCGATTCTTATGTCAGCTGCAGCAAGCGCAAGTTTAAGGTCATCCTGTAATGCCATAATCCTTGCAACTTTTACACCCTGTTGCGGATGCAACTCATATCTGGTCACAGTGGGACCGCAGCTGATATCTGTCACAGTTACGGATATACCGAAAGTATCAAGGGTCTGCTGTAGTTTTATTGCAGTTTGCTTATACTCTGATTCCGATTCATTTCCCGAACCGGAAGCGCCCCTGGTAAGAAGATTCATCGGTGGAATCTTGTATGCTTTTGACTTAATTGCAGCAGTCCTCTTCTTAACATCCTCCCGCATTTGACCAAGATCTGTGGATTTTTTGGCCTCTTCCATCCTTTTTATAGTATTTTCACGTTCGGAATTAATAACCTTACCTGTTGCAGTAACGATGGTTCTGTCTTCCGGAATATCAGCCAAAATCACTTTTGCCTTAGCAAAAGCTGCTTTGGTATCTTCATCCTCATTATCAAAAGGCACTGTATCTTCTTCAAAAATCTGAGGGAAATTAATTTTACCCACAAAAGAATCCGGACTGTTACTTACCATATTATCTTCCGGGGTTTTATATTCATCATCGGATTTGATATCATAATCAATGACTGTATCAAGTGACGAATCCGGTTTCGAATCGTCTTTAAACCTGCTTAGGTCAGTCGCTTCAAAATCAATACCTTCCACACGCCTTAATGCGTCAGCTTTTCTCATTTGCCTTTGCTCATATACTTTTGCAGTATGTTCAAGTTTGCGTATGGAGATATCTTCTTTTGCGGCTGAATATGCCTTAAATCCGCTATTCTTAACCAACTTAACAAGACTTTTTTCGGAAATAACAATTATTGAGACTATAAGAAAAGCAAACATAATAAAGAACGTTCCCACCATGCCTACAAGATTACTTAATATATCCATAAAGAACGTTCCAAGAGAACCCCCGGACTCTTTTCCGAAAATAATCTGAATAATTGAACACAATGATATTATCAGACAAAAACCGGCAAGGATTTTTATCCAAACCTTCGGATTTTTATAGTTACTCAGTATAAACGCAGCCATAATAAACAGGACTATAGGAAATACATAACCCAATACTCCGAAAAACCCGATTTGGAAACTTCTGAGAGCATCACCGAATTTACCGATCAATGATGTTTCTCCGCCGAAATTACTCAAAAACAATAATAGTGATACTAAAAAGAAACCTATTAAAGCTATCTCGCCGGTCACAAATCCGGAATTGGCTTTTCCAGTATTATCAACCTTTTTCTTTGAAGTTTTCTTTTTTGCAGCCAAACTAATGCCTCCGCAATACATAATTTTACTTGTATATTATACAAAAACGGCCGGTCAATAGCAAGATTGACAGGCCAAATATGGTATATTTATCATATATTGAAACAATATTTAGTGTTTAAGAACAAGTTCTTCTATTATCCGGGCCACTCCTTCTTCATCGTTGGACAAAGTAACGATATCGGCGACATCTTTTGCCTCTTTGTTGCCGTTTTCCATACAGACACCGATACCCGCTTTAGCTATAAGCGGAATATCATTATAGCTGTCTCCGAAAGCCAAAGTTTCCGAAATATCAATATCATAGTATTTCGAAACCGCCTCCAAAGCCATTCCCTTGTTGGCGCCTTTATTGTTTATCTCAATATTGTTTTTGATTGAAGAAGTGACTATACGACCAGGGAATTTATCTTCAAGAGTGTCCATCAGATACTTTTTAAGCTTCATATCTGTCGTATAGGCCATGATTTTTTGAATATCACAATTCAACTCTCTTATGTGAGTTTTCAGTTCATCAACACTCTTCCTGTATTTCCAAACCAAATCAAGATAAAACTCATCTTCTACATACGACGTGATATTTTCCATCATGGTACGTGTAATAAACGAATCATTATCAAGATAACAATCATAAGCCAGCGGCATTGTATCAAAGTAAGACATAATATCAATTGCCTCATCCAGTGGAATCTCGGATCTGTATATTGCATTCTTTGTTTTTAAATCATAAACATATGCTCCGTTGATTGATATAATACAGTCAACAAAAGGCATTCTTTTTATGTCCTCCGGCACGGTCGTTAAGAATCTTCCGGTAGCAGGAACAATATGTACACCCAGTTCGGATGCATTTTTCAATGCCTCATATGTTCTTTTGGTTATCCTTTTATCTGTCGTTAATAATGTACCATCAAGATCAAATGAAATCAGTTTTATCATATTTACTCCTCAATAAATGTTAAAATCAGGAATCAGCTCGTCAGTTGCTGCGCTTATATCCTGAATGAATCCATTAGTAATATTACTGTTGTATAACAGTTTCAATGCTCTATCACATTCCCGTTTTGTAAGTGTCCTACCCAGTTCAGGGAAAGAATCGGACTTAACAACAGGTGTATATTGTAACATAAGACTAAGCCATGCGTCACCAAAATACCCGGTAAAATGTCTGATAACTGATTCAGTGTTTTTTATATGAAGAGGAAGAACAAGATGACGTATGATGACTCCTTTTTGAATAATTCCATCTGAATCAAATACAGGATTGCCTTTTTGACGAAGCATCTCTGATATGGCCAGTCTTGCAATCTCCGGATAATCTGTCTTTTTTGAAAATTTTCCGGCCAAAACAGAATCATCATATTTGTAATCCGGAAGATATACATCAACATATTTTTCCAATAACTCTATCTTCTTAACATCTTCATAGCCTGATGAATTCCAAATAACCGGTATGGAAGGCTTGTATATGTCAAAAGCTTCTATTATTCTGTCAATCCAGGAATAACCGGTAACAATATTGATATTATGAGCACCTTTTTTCTCAAGTTCTTTGAATATATCTGCAAGGCCTTCTATTGAGTATTGTTTGCCCACTCCATGATGACTGATTGGATCGTTTTGACAAAACACACATCCAAGATTACATCCGCTAAAAAACACGGTACCCGATCCGCGGGTACCGCTTATACATGGTTCTTCGCCATGATGTAATTGGTATTTTCCGATTCGTACATCTGACATTACAAACTCTTCAATATCTCTTCAAAGCTTTCTACAGCTTTTGCCTTAATCTCTTCCTGATCAAGATGGGTAAACTCTCCGTTCTTATACAGAATATCTCCGTCACATACTGTCATATAAACATCAGATGACTGAGCCGAGAAAACAACATTTGCAATAGTATCAAAATCCGGATAAAGATGAGGTTTATCCATATCCAAAACTATAAAATCTGCTCTCATATCCGTATCAATCAATCCGCTATCATTTCTCCCCTGAGAAAGTGCTCCGTTACGTGTTGCGAATCTGATAATTTCTTTAGCCGGAATGGCATTTGAATCTAATGATTGTCCTCTACAGACCATCGCAACCATATGCATTTCTTCAAACATATTTAAATTATTATTCGAAGAAGCTCCATCTGTACCCAATGCGATATTAAGACCTTTATTATAATAATGTTTTAACGGGGCAATTCCCGTCCCGAGTTTTAGATTAGATGAAATACAATGTGACATATAAACATCATGTTCTTTAAGAATGTCTATATCTTCATCGGACAGCTGTACACAATGTGCAGCCGTTGTTTTCAGGTCAAACAGCCCTTTTTGCTCGAAATATCTTGCAGGTGAAATTCCTCTTCTTTTTATACATGAGTCATGATTCTTTTTTGCCTCTGACATGTGTATCTGCATCATAAGATTATTTCTTTTGGCAAAATCAACACATTCTTCTACGCTTCTATCTGTTGTAGTAAATTCATCATGAACTGATGCGGTAGGAATAATTCTGTCATCATCAAATGTCTTTACCAGCTCCATAAGTTCAATGGTATCCCTGTAAGATCTGTCATCATAGAAACTGCCCTCCGGATTCATAACGATCATGCCATTACTGATATTAGCTTTCATTCCTGCATCATGCAGACCTCTCCCATATCTGGCAAGGCAGGAATACATATCGGAAACAGAAACACAGCCTGACGATATCATTTCCAACGCACCGAGTAAGGCACCCCAGAATTTATGATTTTCATCAAAACGTTCTTCAAAAGGAAATACCTTCTCAGTTAACCATGTGTTCAATTCCATTCCTTCCCCATAACCTCTTAGCAAAGTCATAGATGAATGACAATGAGCATTGTAGAATGCCGGCATAATAAGCTTATGATTCCCGTCAAATATTTCATGCCCTGTAATATCCATTCCGAGTAATTCGGGTCTTTCAGAACCGATGTAGCAGAATTTCTTCCCTTCTACCAAAACATGTTGATTACGTTTAAGACAGAACTCCTTATCTATAATGCTTATGTTTTTAAAATACATAATAATCCCTCGTTAATAATATTAAACAATACTATTCTACATTTTATCTATCTTTCTTTCAATAATCCTGATTTTTCAAATGGTCTGAATATCTTTTTAAGCGGTGTTGCATTAACTATAAGACATATCATCGCTTCGATAATACATAACATAAAAATCGGCAATATGTGACGCAAAACAGGATTCTGAGTAACTATACCTGTAAATAAAGCGGTATTCTTCAGAAAATCATATTCCAAATGCGTAGTCATAATGATCAGAGAGTTTATACCGAAGAATATCAAAACTGATGAAATATACGGTACCTTACTGATCAATTTTGATAATCCGAGAATCCCTGTACATCCGAATAATATACCGAACATATATCCTAATGGTTGAATAATATTAGCAAAATGAAGATCGTTTCCGTCATATAAGTGATAAAACAGGAAATTAAGTACAAGACAAATCATCGTAATACAAATTGTTCGTGAGATTGAATCTTTCCTGTTAAGAAACTTCCAGATCATGATGCCCAATCCTGATATACCGGCTGCAATAAATGATTGAACTAAAACTATAAGGATATTATGTAATATTGCAGTTGCACTTAAAGCCTGCGGAGCACCGCATAATCCTTTTTGCTGTAAAAAATAAGCTGATAAGACACTGAATACAAATACTCCGGAAAGTAATAATGTATATTTTTCAGAAGTTATTCTCCTGCAAAGCGCTGTGATGACTCTTGAAATAAATAATGTAGGAAGAAACCATAACGTTCCGCAACCGACGAGAGTGACCGTATAAAAAGCATATACTTCGGCATCTCCGATTATCATTTCCGGATGACCGGTGCAGAAATACTTAATTGATACATAACAAATATAGATAACCGACAAAATAAGATACGGCAGCAGGATTCTTCTTAAATCTTTCCTGATATCATATTTTTTTTCAGAAAGAAGTATTCCTGATACGGCAAAAAATACTGCAAGATGAAAAGTAATCCCATCCGGGATAAGTCTATACTCTCTCGGAAGATGTACAAGCATAACTGAAATTATCGCGATACCTTTAGCTATGTCTAATTCAGATAATCTTAGTGCTGAATCCGAAAATTTTTGAAGATTCAAAGTGATTATCTGATTCCTCAGTGTTTTTAATAAACCTGCTGAAATATAAATTAATATAAGTGTCCCCAGTAGGATTATCAGCATTTTCTTTTTTGATACAGGGTTCACAAATTGAAGAATCTTATAAATGATGACATGATGAAGAAGAAAAACCTCATATGAAACAGAACTGAATTCTCCGGTTATCTTAAGGAGCAGAATGTTTTTACAAGCTAATTCTCCTAACGAATATAAAGGAATAAATAAGGCTATTCCCAGCATTCCCTTACATATATCCTCCGGCAGCGGCAAATGGACGAAAGCCATAATAAACGAAACAATTAATGACAATACCAGAAATAATCTGTTGCTTATAAGACGATCACGGTATTTGCATATAAGGAGACCCACCATAAAGAAAAACAGACAGGATAACAGATTCCTGAACGGAACCATCATAAAAGGATTTCTGTATACCAGGATAATGAAAACGACAAACAAAATGCCGGTAATTAACTCTCCTGCTATATTAAAAGCCTTAATTATCAAAGGATATAAAAGATAGATAAGAATGATTGCTCCGAGAAACCATTCACCGATAAGATAATAGTTTGGGATTCTATAAAGAAAATAGCCGTCCATACCTATTACGGAAAGTAACAGAGAAGACCTTGATGCAATGCCGTCCAGATAAAAAAAACTGCCGTTTTCGATTACTTTTATTACAAATATAATGATGTAACCTATCCAAAATGACGGGAAGATGCTCTTGAATCTTCTGAAATAAAAATCTCCGGTTATATCTTCTTCTTTGCGGTTATAATACAAAGAAAACCCTGAAACTATAAAAAACAGGGCAACAAATGCCTCTCCCCAGTTTCCGTTGGCATTTCCAAACAGTATCTTCAGCGGACAAGCCGAAGCTGCTGAAAAATGGTATAAAACTATACCCAATGAACAAATTGCCCGTATAAAACTGATTCCGTTTAATTTTTGACGTTTTTCAACCATAAACATATATTCCTTATTTTACAACGCTATTTTAGTATGACATTTATGCAAAGTCAAAGGATTCCGATAGCTTTTAAGTATTGACATATATATTAGAATGTGTTAGAATATTGTAAGATATGTTAGAAACTAACACATCGATGTTAGATATTGAATTGAGGAATTATGTATAATAAGCGTCAGACAATAATCATGGACTATCTTACTAAGAACGGAGAAGCAAAAAATTCCGAGCTTCTGCCCCTTGTCGGAGACTGTTCTATGATGACGCTCATCAGAGATTTAAATAAACTGGAAAAAGATGGTCAGCTTTTGCGAACTCACGGAGGTGCTGTCATAGCTCCTCAGGTACAAGTGAAGCAAGAGCTGGCTTTTGATTACAGAATAAACCAGAATACTTTTGAAAAAGATGACATAGCATGGATTGCAACGGAACTCATTCAGGCAAATCATGCTTACTATTTTGATTCCGGAAGCACTATTCTTTCGATGGCGCAGCAAATAAATGATGAACATCACGCTATCGTTACAAGTGCTGCAAATACGGCAATAGAGCTTTCCAGAAGCGGTAATAATACTGTAACATTGCTTGGAGGTCAGTTAAGTGCAAACACGCTCTCCTGTTCAGGTCCGCAGGCTCAACGTATGCTACAGGATATAAACATTGATGTCGCTTTTATGGCCACTTCAGGTTTTTCCGCACACGGTGGATTTACAGTCGGTTCTCTATCTGAAGCAGAGCTTAAGCGTGAAGTAATCAGAAAATCAGCTCTCACGATTATGCTTCTGGACCACACAAAAATCAACAAGAGCTATCCTTTTACTTTTGCTCATCTTGATGCAATAGATATAGTTATCGGCGATAAGTTTACTGATGATTTTCTTGAAGAAGCCGGTCAACACGATATACTTTTGTTTTCACCCGATGATGGTAAATCATCAGATGAACGTATAAATCTATTCAATCGATTAATCAAAAATAATTTTTAGGAGGAATGATTTATGGCAGTTGGTGTATTGATGCCAAAAGAAGGTATCACTGTCGAATCATGCATCATGGGTGCATGGAAAAAGAATGTCGGCGATCAGGTTAAAGTCGGCGATATTCTTTTCAGCTATGAGACCGACAAAGCTGAATTTGAAGTCGAGTCAACAGCTGAAGGTACAATCCTTGCTCAGTTCTACAACGAGGGTGATGAAGTACCATGTCTGGTTAACGTATGTGCTGTAGGTAATCCCGGAGAGGATTTCTCAACACTTGATCCTAAGGGTGGTTCTGCAGCTCCTGCTGCACCTGCTCCTGCTGCACCTGCTCCTGCTGCTGCTCCGGCAGCTGCTCCTGCTCCTGCTGCACCGACAGGTCCGGTTGCAACCGGTGTTCTTATGCCAAAGGAAGGTATTACGGTAGAATCATGCATCATGGGTGCATGGAAAAAGAACGTTGGCGATATGGTTAAACTTGGTGAGATCCTTTTCAGTTACGAAACAGATAAAGCCGAGTTTGAAGTTGAGTCTACAGCAGAAGGAAAACTTCTTGCTATCTTCTATAATGAAGGCGATGAAGTTCCATGTCTGGTAAATGTATGTGCAATCGGAAAAGATGGTGACGATTTTGCATCTTTAGATCCAAAGGGCGCAGCAGTTTCTACACCAGCTCCTGCACCGGCACAGGCAGCTGCTCCGGCATCTGCTGCTCCGTCACAGACTGCTGCTCCTGCCGCAACCACATCTGCTGATGGTATTCATGTTTCTCCACGCGCTAAACAGCTTGCTGCAAATGCATGTGTAGATGCATCACTTGCTACACCTACAGGTCCTAATGGACGTATTATTGAGCGTGATGTTCGTGCACTTATGGAGTCAGGCATTACTGCTGCTCCCGCACAGACTGCTGCTCCTGCTGCTGCACCTGCCGCTCCGGCTGCTGCACCTGCTGCTCCGGCTGCTGAATACGAAGATGTCAAGTTCACACCTGTTCGTAAAGCAACTGCAAAGGCAATGATGGGTTCACTTCAGGGTTCTGCACAGCTCACACTTAACACAAGTTTCGATGCAACACAGCTTCAAAACTATCGTAAGATGTGCAAAGCTATGGAAGACACACCTGTTGCTAAGATTACACTTAACGATATGGTTATGTTTGCTGTTTCACGTACACTTCTTGACTTCAAGGCTCTTAACTCAAATATGGTTGATGATACAACATATCGTCAGTTCAATAAGGTTAACCTTGGATTTGCATGTGATGCTCCTAAGGGACTCTTTGTTCCTGTTGTAAAGAACTGCGACAAGAAGGGTCTTCTTGAGATTTCTCAGGAATGCAAAAAGCTTGCTCTTGATGCACGTGACGGAAAGCTTAAACCGGATGATATGTCACAAGGCACATTCACAATTTCCAACATCGGTGCTTTCGGCGTAATGTCATTTACACCTGTTATCAATCCTCCTCAGGTAGCAATCCTCGGTGTTTGCGGTATTGAGACAAAGATTAAAGGTGTTAAGGACGGAAATATCGTAACTTACCCAGCAATGGGACTTTCTCTTACAATCGATCACAGAGTAATCGATGGTGCTCCGGGTGCCCGTTTCCTTAAGGCTCTCTGCAACAATCTCGAAAACTTTATGACATTGTTAGCTCAGTAAAAACATATCGCTTGCGATATGTCCGCGCCGAGTGCGGTCACTTCAGTGACACATTTCCATTCGCACGAGTGCGCATAAATTCATACGGAGGCAAATATAATGGATAAATATGATGTAGTAGTTTTAGGCGGCGGCCCGGGCGGATATCTCTGTGCTGAGCGTGCTGCACAGGCTGGCTTCAAGGCAGCTGTTGTAGAGAAAAGAGCTCTCGGTGGAACATGTCTTAATGAAGGCTGTGTTCCAACAAAGGCTTTCCTCTACTGTGCAAAGAACTACAATGCTGCAAAACATGCTGAAACTTATGGTTTCGAAGCAAAAGATGTTAAGATCAATCACGCAGCAGTTGTAGATCGTAAGAACAAGATCGTTAAGACTCTTGTTGGCGGTGTTGGTGCTACAATGAAGTCTAATAAGATCAAGGTTTATGATGCTGAAGGTTCTATCAAAGGACGCGGTCCGGAAGGCTTTGAGATCAATGCAGGTAACGAAGTTATCGCATGTGACAGACTTGTAATCGCTACAGGTTCTGTTACTGCTGTTCCGCCTATCAACGGACTTAAGGAAGGTCTTGCATCAGGTTTTGTAGTAACAAACCGTGAAGTTCTTGACCTCAAAGAACTGCCGAAGTCAATCGTTTGTTTAGGCGGCGGCGTTATCGGTCTTGAGATGGCATGCTACTTCTCAACAGTAGGAACAAAAGTTACTATCGTTGAAATGATGCCGAAAATCGCAGGTCCGACAGATGCTGACATCTGCAAGCTCCTTCAGAAGACATATGAAAAAGAAGGCATGGAGTTCAAACTCAATGCAAAAGTCCAGGAAGTTGGCAAGGACAGCGTTACTTATGAAGATGCTGAAGGAAAACACACAATCAAGTGTGATAAGGTGCTCCTTGCAGCAGGCCGTCGTGCAAACATCGCAGGCGTTAATGTGGAAGCTCTCGGAATCATAACAGAGCGTGGTGCTATCGTTACCGACAGCCATATGTGCACTAACGTACCCGGTGTATATGCAGTCGGCGATTGCAACGGAAAGCTTATGCTTGCTCATACAGCTTATCGTGAGGCTGAGGTTGCTGTTCATCATATGCAGGGTGTTAAGGATGACATGAGATATGATCATATCCCGTCAGTAATCTATACCAATCCTGAGGTAGCTTCTGTCGGTTATTCAGAGGAGAAGGCTAAAGAAGTCGGTTTCAATGTAAAGACCTACAAGGTTCCGATGATGATGAGCGGACGTTATGTTGCCGAAACACTTAACGGAGATGGCTTCTGCAAGCTCGTATACGATGTTGACAAGAAGTGTCTTATAGGAGTTCATATGGTAGGCAACTATGCTTCTGAGATGATTTACGGCGCTGCTATGCTACTTGATACAGAGATGCCTATTGAGCGTATCAAGAAAATAGTATTCCCGCATCCTACAGTTTCTGAAGTAATCCGTGAAGGATTATTCATGATCAAATAAATATCAAATTAAAGGAGAAATAAATTATGCCAAAGTCATTATATCTGGATCCCGATAAGACCAGAGCATCAGGTAAGATTTCATTTGCTGATATTCCTGTATGTACATACAAGAAGACTATCAAGCAGGAACTTAAAGAAGGAAACTATACAAAAGAAGATCTCATACGTATTTACAGAGATATGGCTATCTGCCGTGAGTTCGAATACATGCTCACACAGATCAAGACTCAGGCTGTATATAACGGCGTAGAGACAACATATCCCGGTCCTGCACACCTTTCACTCGGTCAGGAATCATCTTGTGTAGGTGAAGCTTATCTTCTCGGTGCTGATGATATCACATTCGGATCACACAGATCACACTCTGAGATTCTTGCAAAGGGACTTTCATCTATCCAGAAGCTTTCTGACAAAGAGCTGGTTAAAATCATGGAAGAATTCCTCGGCGGACAGACTTATGAAGCAGTAAAGAAATTTGGTGATACAAAGGACATCAAGGAACTTGCTATCCGATTCCTTCTCTACGGAACTACAGCTGAGCTCTTTGCTCGTCAGCCTGGTTTCCATCATGGTATGGGTGGATCAATGCATGCATTCTTCCTTCCATTCGGTATCTATCCAAACAATGCTATCGTTGGCGGTTCTGCTCCTGTATCAACAGGTGCTGCTCTCTTCAAGAAAGTAAATGGTAAGAAGGGTGCCGTTATCTGTAACATCGGTGATGCATCACTCGGCTGCGGTCCTGTATATGAGTCAATGAACTTCGCATCAATGGATCAGTATACAAAACTTTGGGAGAAGCCATTCAACAAGGGCGGTCTTCCTATTATCTACAATATCTTCAATAACGGTTACGGCATGGGCGGACAGACACAGGGCGAAACCATGGCTTATGATATGGTAGCCCGTTATGCAGCAGGTATCTCACCGAATGAGATGCACGCAGAGCGTGTTGATGGTTGGAATCCTCTGGCTGTTATCGACGCATACAAGAGAAAACTTGACCTTATCAAGAAGGGACAGGGTCCTGTACTCCTCGATGTAGTTACATATCGTCTTGTAGGACATTCAACATCAGATCAGAATGCTTACAGATCAAAAGAAGAAATCGAAGCTTGGAGAGCTCAGGATCCAATCGTTAAGTTCCGTGAAGAGCTTGTTAAAGCAGGCGTAGCATCAGATGAATTCTTTGCTAACCTTCTTAAGGAAACAGCTGATCGTATGACTATGATCTGCAAGGCAGCAGCTGACCAGAGCATCTCTCCATACACAGACTTTGATAAGGAGCCTGATTTCATTGCTAAGACAATGTACTCAAATGAGACTAGAAAGTCTATGGATGAGAATGCAGAAATCCGTGTTACTACTCCAAAAGAGGAAAACGCAGCATATATCTCAAGATCAAAGAAGGAGCGTTATGCATTTGATGCAGAAGGCAAGCCATTCTCAAAGATTAAGGTATTCGGTATCCGTGATGCCCTTTCAGAAGTCATCTTCAACAAGTACTATGAAGACCCGACACTCTGCTCATGGGGTGAAGATGTTCGTGACTGGGGTGGAGCTTATGCTGTATTCCGTAACATGATGGATTCAATTCCATATTCAAGACTGTTCAACTCTCCTATTTCTGAAGCAGCTATCGTTGGTGCAGGCGTTGGTTACGCTCTGTCAGGCGGACGTGCTCTTATCGAGCTTATGTACACTGACTTCCTCGGACGTGCAGGTGATGAAGTATTCAACCAGATGTCAAAATGGCAGGCAATGTCAGCAGGCATCCTCAGAATGCCACTTGTTCTGCGTATGTCAGTTGGTGCTAAGTACGGTGCTCAGCATTCACAGGATTGGGTTGCTTTAGTAGCTCATATTCCGGGACTTAAAGTTTACTTCCCGGCAACACCATATGAGGCTAAGGGTGTTATGCAGGCAGCTCTTAACGGAACTGATCCATGTATCATCTTTGAGTCACAGAGAATATATGACAAGGGTGAGGAATTCCATAAAGGCGGCGTTCCTGTTGAGGAATACGAATGGAAGAACGGTGACGTTAACAAGGTTCGTGAAGGCAAAGATCTTACAATCATCACGATCGGTGCTACACTCTACAGAGCAATGGATGCAGCTAAGGAACTTTCGGAGAAGTACGGTATGGAAGCAGAAGTTATCAATCTTCCGTCACTTGTTCCGCTTAACTATGAGCAGCTCGCTGAATCAGTTAAGAAGACAGGTCGTGTAGTTCTTGCATCTGATGCATGTGCACGTGGTACATTCCTTAATGATATCGCTCAGAACCTTACAACACTTTGCTTCGATTATCTTGATGCACCTCCGGTAGTTGTAGGCGCAAAGAACTGGATCACACCTCCATCAGAGTATGATGACAGATTCTTCCCGCAGGCTGACTGGATTGTTGATGCTGTTAATGCTCGTATCGTTCCGATACCTGGCTATGTAAGCAAGAAGACTCTTACAGATGCAGCTATCATCGACAATGCAAAGAAAGCACTTTAATATTATCTAAATAAAATCGCACGGTAATTTAATATGAAAATATTAATATTACCGTGCGATTTTTTATATCATAAGAAATGTATTAACTAATCACCAACAAAAAAATGCTTGATTTTCTTCAAAATGCCTTCATTTAATAATTCTGTATTAAACAGGCTCCTGCAGCTGTTACTTATAGAAATATAGAAATCATTTTTAAATTCATTACTCCATTCTTTAATATGGCTCAATTCATCGTCGGATTTTTCTTTATAAGTTTTACGAAGAAAGTCTTTATATGACTTTTTCTGCACTTCACGCCAGTCGCTGCCTATAAACGCCTTTAACTTTTCGCAATAGTCAACCAGTGAATTGAAATTAATAGCAGGAATATCCAGCATATTATACTTAATAGTATCTTCTACCAGTATGTATTTTTTTTGAAGTTCTGCAATAAGGCCGTCATCAAGGCTTAAAGTCTCCGCCCTCTCGCAATAAGTTTCAACAATATCCATCAGCATATGATATATACTTTTGACCATATCCTGCGGAGACTCATATTCAAGGTTTTTATAGTCGTTCACTGTTATCTCCTTTCAAAGCAAAAAACTATCTTTCTATATATTAACATTATACTCTTTTATTTGAGAAATAGAAAATATAAATACAGTAGAAGCTCATCGAAGAATCCGATGAGCTTCTATCAAATACTATATTATCACCTACATTATTTTTTCTTCTTGTTAGCAAAGATATCAAAAACAACAGCTGCAAGAAGAACGACGCCTTTAACAACTTTCTGCCAGTTAGCATCGATACCCATAAGTGACATACCCAGGTTGATAACACCGATAAGAGTAGCTCCGATAATCATTCCGAAAACTGATCCTGAACCACCGTATGCTGATACACCACCGACAACACAACCTGCGATTGCATCCATTTCATAGTTAGTTCCTGCTGTTGAGTTTGCAGCCTGGAAACGGGCTATAGAAATATATGCAGTAATAACTGTAAGCACTTCCATGTTAAGATATGCAAGGAACATAATCTTTCTTGTGTCTACACCTGAAAGTCTTGCCGCCTCTTTATTTCCGCCTATAACGTAGAAATAACGTCCTAAAACAGTTTTACTTGTAATAAAGTTATAAATCAATACGATAATAACAACCCATACAAGAACAGTAGGAATACCGCCTGCAAGTGAAAGCTTATAAGCAAAGAGCATAATAGCAGCAACTGCAAGAACTGATTTAACAATAACTGCAAGTAGAGAATCAGCTTCATAACCTTTTTTAAGCTTATTGGCTCTGCTTGAGAAATTGAGTAAAACTACAAGCACTGATGCCACAACTCCGACGATAATACATACTATATTCATCTTGTTCATCGGCGAGCTGAATATCTTTCCTGAGAACAGTTTAAGGAAAAGCTCCGGGAAAGGTGCAATACTACCTGTAGATGAATTTGCTGATAACAGTGCTGTACCCCATCCTCTGAATGAAAGGTAACCGGCAAGTGTTGCAATCCACGGCGGAACATTTACATAAGCAATAAGGAAACCGAGTAATGATCCGTAAACGATACCGCAAACCAACATAACAAGTATGGCAACTATAGGATTAACTTTAAGGTTAACCATCAAGATACCGCCTACTGCACCAAGCAAACATACGAAAGAACCGCAGCTCAGATCGATGTTACCACCGGTAAGCATACACATAAGCATACCGGTTGCGAGGATATAAACGTATGCGTTCTGAGTGATAAGTGCGTTGAAATTAAGCGGCTGGAACATCTGTCCCTTTGTCATGATTGTAAAGAAGACATATACCAGGACCAGGATGATGAGCATTGCGTTTTTCTTTAAAACTTCTGATATTTTCATCTCTTCCCTCCTTAATTCTTCTTCTTATTTGATAATACATCAAATATGATGGATACGAGAAGTACAAGGCCCTTAACAACCTTCTGGTAGTTAGCCTCAATACCCATAATACTCATACCCTGGTTAATGATACCCATTAGAACGGCACCAATGATAACACCAAAGATGCTGCCCTCTCCACCGTATGCAGAAGCACCTCCGATAAAGCAAGCTGCGATAGCATCCATCTCATAGCCCTGACCGAATGTAGGCTGAGCACCGGCTGCTCTTGCTGTTGTCAGGATACCTGCAAGACCGGACATAAGTCCCATATTTACATATGCAAAGAAGTAAGGTTTTCTGGAATCAATACCTGAAAGTGTTGTAGCTTTTTCATTACTTCCGACTGCATATAAGTAACGTCCCATTCTGGTGTTCTGTGTAATATAGTTATATACCAGAAGAACTAAAGCAATCCAGATAAGAACAGTAGGAATACCTTTGTACTGTGCAAGTTTATAGAACAACCATACAATAACTGCACAAATGATAACTGTCTTTACTATTACTCCTCCAATCGGAGCAACCGTATAACCATTCTTTCTGGCTTTGCCTCTCGAAGCAAAAGTCAAAACAGCAATTAATGCGGCAATAACAATACCTGCTATTACACAAAGCATATTAATGCTTCCGCCACCGAGGAAATCCGGAATATAACAATCAGCACCACCGCCGAATACATTGAGGAATGTTGTATTGCTTACACCAACCGCAAGACCTTTAAGAACAACATTACTTAATCCTCTGAATGCATACATACCTGCAAGTGTTGTGATGAACGGCGGAACCTTGATGTATGCAATCCAGAATCCCTGCCATGCACCGATCAGAGCTCCTACAATAAGCATAACCAGAACCGCTATCCATACATTAATGCCGCTGCTCATCATTACAGCTCCGATACCGCCGGTAAAACATACTACGGAACCGCAAGCCAGATCGATATTACCACCTGTAAGGATACAGAGAAGCATACCTGCAGCAAGTACAAAAACATATCCGTTCTGAGAAATAAGGTTATTTACGTTCTGCGGAAACAGAATCTTGCCCTGAGTTGTAATTGAAAAGAATATTACTACGAGGACCAGGGCGATAACCATCGTATATTTTTTTACGATTTCTGAAAATTTAATTGTCTTCATAATCATTCGCCCTTTCCTGACTTGATAATCTCAGCCATAATATTTTCCTGAGTTGCCTCACTTGCCGGCATCTCTGCTATAAACTTTCCTTCGTTCATAACATATATTCTGTCACTCATGCCTATTACTTCCGGAAGTTCAGAAGAAATCATGACAACAGATTTTCCTTCAGCTACAAGATCATTAATAATGCAATAAATCTCATATTTTGCACCGACATCAATACCTCTTGTAGGTTCATCGAGAATAAGAATATCCGGATCAGCAAACATCCATTTAGAAAGAAGAACTTTCTGCTGGTTACCGCCTGAAAGATTTCCGACATTCTGTTCAACCGTTGGAGTCTTTGTCTTAAGTTTATCCTTATACTCTACAGCTATTGCATATTCTTTATCAGCATCGATAATGCTCTTATCAGATACATCTTTCATATTTGCCAGGGATGTATTAACTTTAATCGAATTTGTAAGAACAAGTCCGTTAACTTTTCTGCTCTCTGTTACATATGCTATACCTGCATCAATTGCAGCTCTCGGAGATTTAAGAGTAATCTCCTTGCCATTAACAATTAACTTACCTGAAATATTAGTACCATAAGACTGACCGAAGATACTCATAGAGAGTTCTGTTCTGCCGGCTCCCATAAGACCATAAATACCGACAACCTCTCCCTTCTTAACATTAAAGTTGACATTATCAACAACTTTACGTCCTTCGTAAAGAGGATGATATACCGTCCAATCTTTAACTTCAAGATTGGTTTCTCCGATTGTAACATCCTTACGTTTCGGGAAACGATCTGTAATCTCACGCCCAACCATTCCTTTAATGATACGGGCTTCATCAACATTACCATCGTTTACAAAGCTTTCAACTGTGGTACCATCACGAATAACGGTAATCTTATCCGCAACATAAACAACCTCATTAAGTTTATGAGTGATAATAATCATTGTCAGACCCTGTTTTTTGAACTCAAGCATGAGATCAAGCAGAGCTCTTGAATCTGTTTCATTCAAGGATGATGTCGGCTCATCAAGAATAAGAAGCTTTGCCTGTTTTGCAAGTGCCTTCGCAATTTCTACAAGCTGCTGTTTTCCTGTACCGATATCCTTAATAAGAACATGTGAAGACTCTGAAAGTCCAACCATCTTAAGATACTTATCAGCGTCCTTATATGTCTCATTCCAATTAATTTTATTAGTTTTTCCTTTTTCATTTCCGAGGAACATATTCTCACCGATCGACATCAGTGGAACAAGTGCAAGTTCCTGGTGAATAATTACGATGCCCTTTTCTTCGGAATCTTTAATCTTATGAAACTGGCATACCTCTCCGTTGTATACAATATCACCTTCGTATGTTCCGTAGGGATATACTCCGCTGAGAACATTCATCAATGTGGATTTTCCTGCCCCGTTTTCTCCTACCAGTGCGTGGATTTCGCCTTCCTCGACCTGCAGATTAACGTTATCAAGAGCCCTTACATTGGGGAATTCTTTGATGATATTCTTCATTTCCAATATAACGTTGCCCACAATAACCTCTCCTTTTGTCTAATTAGTAGATGGGCACACGAGCAAATAGCCCGTATGCCCAAAAGGTTTGTATCTTTTTAATTATTATTTGAGCTGATCCTCTGTGTAGTAACCAGAGTCAATAAGAAGCTCTTTGTAGTTATTTGCATCAGCGAATACAGGCTCGCAAAGGAATGAAGGAACAATACCCATTCCGTTGTCGTATGTCTCTGTATCGTTAACATCTACAGTAGAACCTGTAAGAATCTGTCCAACCATCTTTACAACCTGAGCTGCAAGAGTACGTGTATCCTTGAATACTGACATTGACTGCTTTCCAGCGATCATGTTCTTTGTATTCTCGATATCGCAGTCCTGACCAGTGATGATCGGGTACTTGCCTGTGTAGTTAGCTGCAAGAGCGTTTGCTACACCAAGTGCTGTTGAGTCGTTTGAGCAAACCCATGCATCAAGCTCTGTGCCGTCTGCATAGTATGTAGCAAGGATATCCTCTGCTCTCTTCTGAGCAACATCTGAACCCCATGTAGGTGTAGCAACTTCTTCGAAGTTTGTCTGACCTGAAGTTACAACAACCTTTCCTGACTCGATGTAAGGCTTGATAAGATCCATAGCACCATTGAAGAAGAATCCTGCGTTGTTGTCGCCCGGGTCACCTGCTGTGAACTCGAATACGAACGGGCCATCAGCATTGTCAAGATCAAGCTGATCGATAACGTACTGACCCTGAACCTGACCAACTTTGTAGTTATCAAATGTAGCATAGTAATCAACTGCATCTGAGTTCATAAGAAGACGGTCATAAGCGATTACAGGAATACCACTCTCTTTAGCCATTGTAAGAGCCTCACCAAGTGAAGAACCCTCGATAGCTGCGATAACAAGTACGTTTGCGCCTGCACCGATCATGTTCTCAATCTGAGAAACCTGTGTCTGAACATCGTTTGATGCGTACTGAAGGTCTACTTCATAACCAAGAGCTTCAAGCTGAGACTTCATATTGTCACCATCCTGAATCCATCTCTGAAGATCCTTTGTAGGCATCGAAACACCAACCTTAGAAACTGCTGCTACTTCTGCAACTGCTTCTTCTGAAGCCTCAACTACAGGTGCTGCTGCCTCTGCTGCCTCTGCTGCAGGTGCTGCTGCCTCTGCTGCAGGTGCTGCTTCTTCTGCTGCCGGAGCTGCAGATCCGCCACAAGCTGCAAGTGAAAGTACCATTACAGCTGCCATAGCGATAGCTAAAAACTTTTTCATAATTTTCCTCCTATTTATTTCTTGCGGTTAAGCCGCAAATTAACTATTACATTTTAACACCATGCTGTTAGATTGTATATACTTTTTAGTAAATTTACTAAAGTTTTAGTATACGTTTTAGTACAAACAAAATTCCACTGAGTGATTGTTTGCAGTCAGTGGAATTCAAAACATAAATGTATTATTTTGGCAGGCTCGAACTTATCCTTACCAATGCCCTGTTCAGTTTTGCCATAGCAACTTTGTATTCTCTCTCATCCAGTTTTTCGGCAAGTTTTTCCTCTGCTCTCCGTTTTGCGGCATTTGCTCTGTTTATGTCTATCTCATCGCTCCACTCCCACGTGGTAACGATAAGTTTACATTCTCCGTTCATCATGCTGAGCATGCCGCCTATACAGGCTGCCGTTCTGTCAGTACCGTCTTCAAATACTATCTTTGAAGTTCCCATACCGACAGCAGTTACCAGATTAGTATGTCCGGCCATAATAGTGCGGTTACCATCCGCACAACGGCACATGATGCTTCTGACCATTCCGTCATACATCAGTCCGTCTACGGAAACAACCTGAAGGTGAAAGGTGTTAGCCATCTATCATCCCTCCTGCTTATTTGCTTTCTCGTATACTTCATCAATAGTTCCGACAAATAGGAAGGCACTTTCCGGAATATCATCACATTTTCCGTCAAGTATCTCTCTGAATCCCCTTATTGTTTCTTTAAGTGGAACATATTTTCCGGGAATACCTGTAAACTGTTCGGCAACAGAAAAGCTCTGAGATAAGAATCTCTGAACTTTACGTGCACGGGATACTGTAAGTTTATCCTCATCAGAAAGCTCATCCATACCCATGATTGCAATAATATCCTGAAGTTCCTTATATCTCTGAAGCGTCTGCTGAACTCCCATTGCAACTTCATAGTGTTCCTGTCCGACTGTCTCAGGGGAGAGTATACGACTGGTTGAATCCAGCGGATCAACAGCCGGATAGATACCCTGTGAAGCAATATCTCTGGAAAGAACTGTCGTTGCATCCAGATGAGAGAATGTCGTTGCCGGTGCAGGATCTGTAAGATCATCAGCGGGAACATATACTGCCTGAACAGAAGTGATGGATCCCTTCTTTGTGGAAGTAATTCTTTCCTGAAGAGCACCCATTTCTGTTGCAAGAGTAGGCTGGTATCCTACAGCAGACGGCATACGTCCAAGAAGTGCAGAAACCTCTGACCCGGCCTGAGTAAATCTGAAAATATTGTCAATAAATAGAAGCACATCCTGGTTTTTCTCATCACGGAAGTACTCCGCCATAGTAAGACCTGAAAGTCCGACTCTC
This sequence comes from Lachnospiraceae bacterium, assembly GCA_045600945.1. Classification (GTDB taxonomy): domain Bacteria; phylum Bacillota; class Clostridia; order Lachnospirales; family Lachnospiraceae; genus Darwinimomas. The sequence continues at coordinate 65,532 of JAZRYX010000078.1, read as the reverse complement.
ATTCTTGCACCCGGCGGCTCATTCATCTGACCATAGACAAGGGCAGTCTTTTCAAGGACACCGCTTTCTTTCATCTCTCCGTAAAGATCATTTCCTTCTCTTGTACGTTCACCTACTCCGGTAAATACTGAAATTCCGCCATGAGCGGTAGCTACATTATGAATAAGCTCCATAATAAGAACCGTCTTTCCTACTCCGGCTCCGCCGAAAAGTCCGATTTTTCCGCCTTTTGCATAAGGACAGATAAGATCTACAACTTTGATTCCTGTTTCCAGTATCTCTGATGCAGGAGTCTGTTCCTCATATGATGGTGCCGGTCTGTGAATAGACCATTTTTCCTCTGTCTGCGGTGCAGGCTTGTTATCGATAGGCTCCCCGAGAAGATTAAATACTCTTCCAAGGCAACCTTCACCTACAGGGACTGAAATAGAACTTCCGGTATCGATGGCATCAGTGCCTCTGACCAGTCCGTCTGTTGAACTCATTGCTATGCATCTGACCACATCATCACCTGACTGCTGAGCTACTTCAGCAACCAGTTTTCTGCCGTTAATATCAATTTCAATTGCATTAAGCAGAGCAGGAAGCTCGCCTTCGTTAAAGCGAATATCCAAAACAGGTCCCATAACCTGTATTACTTTACCGATATGTTTATTATCCATACACTACTCCTTTATACATTAGCTCCGGCTACAATCTCTGTTATTTCCTGAGTTATGCTGGCCTGACGGGCACGATTGTAATAGAGCTCGAGGTTTTCAAGCATTTCATCCGCATTCTTTGTAGCAGCATCCATCGCAGTGCGCCTTGCGGCATATTCGCTTGCAAGAGACTCGCATATTCCGGAATACAAAACAAATGCAATATACTCCGGAACTATCAGTTCGAATACTTCTTCTGCGTTCGGAGAATATTCGATTACTGTTTTTTTTGTTTCTTCATTTTCAAGTTTTTTGTCAAAATCATCAACCGGAAGTAATGGAATCCTTCTTGTTATCATACTAAGCATATTCTGAAATTCCGTATAAAACAGCCTGAAATGCCCGTAACGTCCGGCCTTGTATGAATCACATATCAGTTTTGCTGCCGAAAAGCAGTCTGCAACACTGACATCTGAAACTTCTTTATACCGATCCGTTACTATTTCGATTCCTCTTTTGGAATAATACTCGTATGCCTTCTTACCGATCGGGACAACTGCATAGTCATCGCCCTCTGCCTTGGCATCCACATACTTAAAAAGATTATTATTGTATCCGCCTGCCAGTCCCCTGTCACCGGCAATTACAATATAGCAATGCTTATTGCTTTGAGATGCCTTTGTATATACAGATGAGAAATCTTTATTTCCTTTTGCAATTTCTCTTAATGTAAGTCTTAGTATATTAAATCCCGGAGTAATCGCTTCAGCTCTGTCTTTAGCTTTTCTGAGTTTTGACGCAGCGACAAGCTCCATGGCCTTTGTAATCTGCCTGGTGCTGTCGATACTCTTCATGCGCAGTTTAACTGCTTTCATGTTAGAAGCCATCGTTTTCCCCTTAATCTATTGAGATAAAACTCTTACCGTATCTTTCGAGAGAGGTTTTAAGGAACTCTTCTGTTTCCTTTTCAAACTTTCCGGTCTCTTTAATAGCATTCATTGCTTTGATTCCGTCATGATCGTTATCAAGGAATTTATAAAGTCCATTTTCGTAGTTTCTTACATCACCAAGTTCAATATCCTTAAGATATCCGTTAGTAGCGGCATAGATTATTGCAATCTGCTTCTCAACCGGTACAGGGCTTCCCTTTCCCTGCTTGAGAATCTCAACTATTCTCGCGCCTTGATCAAGACGGTTCTTGGTATCAGCATCAAGATCTGATCCGAACTGAGCGAAGCTCTGCAGTTCTCTATACTGTGAATATAACAGTTTAAGCGATCCTGCTACCTTCTTCATTGCTTTGATTTGTGCATTGCCACCTACCCTGGAAACAGAAATACCCGGGTTAACAGCCGGCATTATTCCTGAATGGAACAGTTCTGTCTCAAGGAATATCTGACCATCCGTAATTGAAATAACATTGGTAGGGATATATGCTGATACATCTCCTGCCTGTGTCTCAATAATCGGAAGTGCCGTAAGCGATCCTCCTCCGAGTTCATCAGATAACTTAGCAGCACGTTCAAGTAATCTTGAATGAAGATAGAATACATCGCCCGGATAAGCCTCACGGCCCGGTGGTCTCCTTATCAGAAGTGAGAGTGCTCTGTATGCAACAGCATGTTTACTCAGATCATCATATATAATGAGAACATGTTTGCCTTTACCCATGAAATACTCACCCATAGAACAACCTGTATAAGGAGCTATATACTGAAGAGGGGCAGGCTCGGATGCAGTTGCTGCAACTACGATACTGTAATCCATTGCTCCGCCAAGTTTAAGCTGATCAACAATATTTGCAACTGTTGATCTCTTTTGTCCGATTGCAACATAGATACATATAACATCTTTACCCTTCTGGTTTAGAATAGTATCTATTGCTATTGTTGTTTTTCCTGTCTGACGATCACCTATGATCAGTTCACGCTGACCGCGTCCGATAGGTATCATAGAATCAATTGCTTTGATTCCTGTCTGAAGCGGTTCTTTTACCGGCTGCCTGTCAATGATACCCGGGGCCGGTGTCTCAACTGCTCTGTACTCATCTGATTGAATCGGTCCGTTGCCATCTATCGGCTGACCGATTGCACTTACAACTCGTCCGATCATTCCGTCTCCTACCGGAACCGATACTACTTTTCCTGTACGTTTCACGGTCTGGCCTTCACTGATCTTCTGATCAGATCCGAACAGAACTATCGATACTGAGTTATCTTCAAGGTTCTGGGCCATACCCATAGTGCCGTCTTCAAATTCAAGCAGCTCACCTGACATACAGTCAGTCAGACCACTTGCCCTTGCGATACCATCTCCTACCATAAGCACTGTTCCTGTTTCGGAATTGTTTATAGCATTTTCATAGTATTTAATCTGGCTACGTATAACCTTTGAAATCTCTTCGGGATTTAACTGCATAGTTTTACCGCCTTTAAACTATAATATCTGTAACTGCTTTTCTTATTGTATTTATTCTCTCGGAAACAGTACCGTCATACTGTTTTCCATCCATATCAACCTTCAGTCCTGCTATGAATTTATCATCTGTTTTTTCAGTAAGAACAACTTTTCTTCCGCTTATCTTTTCAAGCTTTTCTGTAAGCATTTTCCTTTGAACTTCTGTAATCTTAACCGCACTTGTTACTGTTGCTTCTACTATGCCATTATCTTTGTTATATCGCTTTGTGAACTGTTTTGCACAGTTTTTATATTCAGCAATAATCCCATTCTCACATAATAGTTTAAGAAAGTTCAAAAGATATCTGTTAATCTTTCCGTCAAAAGCATCATTAAGAAGTTTGATTCTCTCAGCTTTTGCGATCGATGGTTCATTAAGGACTCTGATGTAATCGGGATTATCATCAAAGATTCTTTTGACCAACTCTATTTCCGGAAGTATTTCCTCTGTAAGTTTTTCCTCAGTACAAAGATCATAGAGGCTGTCTCCGTAAGCTGCGACTGTATTTGTCATTTGCTCTCACCTACATTTTCAATGAATTCATCTATGAGCTTCTTATGATCTTCCTCACTGACTTCACGCTCGATTATCTTCGTTGCGATGTCAACAGCCATAGAACCGATATCATCTTTGATTTCGTTGACTGCTGCCTTGCGCTCAAGTTCTATATCTGCCTCTGCTTTATGTTTGATGGAAGCTGCCTCTTTGTTTGCATTGGAGATTATCTCATCTGATTTGGCAATTGCTGTTCTGTTGGCCGAAGCAATGATATCATTGGCTTCATTCTTTGCATCAGCAAGGCTCTTCTCATATTCTGTTTTGAGCTTAGCAGCCTCTTCATTTGAGATACGTGCTTCATCAAGTTCCTTTGTTGCAAGCTGTTTTCTCTTTTCAATTATTTCCTTAACAGGCTTGAGCAGAAACTTCTTAATCAGAAAGATCTGTATAAAAAGGTTGCAGATCTGTGCAATGAAGGTCCATGGCACTAAAGTAACCAAATCCTGTGTCTGCATTGTATAACCCTTTCTTGTTATTTTGTCTTGAAACGATAAATCAGTTGAGGAAGTTCATGAACATACCCGGAGCAACAAAGATCAGAAGAAGTCCTGTTACAAATCCGTAAATACCTGTTGTCTCTGCACAAGCAACACCCAGAAGCATCGTGCTTGTAACATCACTCTTGCACTCCGGCTGACGACCGATTGCTTCAAGTGCCTTTGCTACTGCGTTACCTTCACCGATACCGGGACCGATACCTGCGATAAGAGCACATCCTGCACCGATTGCACATCCGCAAAGTGCTATACCTTTAGCTAAAACCTGAAAATCTGACATGTTAAAATCCTCCTTAGATTTCTATACAAAAAAATTATGATTCAGATGCATTGTTAATATATTGCAAAGTTAAAATACAGAATATAAATGCCTGCATAAAGCCTGTAAACCAGTCAAAATAAACTGACAGGAAAGCAGGTATACCGACACTCAATATCGGTATGTTTGACAAAACATTTCCTACTATTCCGGGAATAAGGCCCAGTATCTTATTTGAAAGAACTGCCAGTGCCGCATACAAAAGGCCATTAATTACTATACCTGACAAAATGTTACCGAAATGACGGCAGGCCATACCGATAGGTGTCGCAAGCTCCGACAAAATATTAAAAGGAGTCATGACAAAAATCGGTTCCGTAAAACCTTTAAAGTATCCACCGAGCCCGGCTGATTTAATCTTTTCCGTTGTTATCATGATGAATACAACGATAGCCCAAGCTGCCTCGGTAGATAAATCTGCTGTAGGTGATCTTAATCCGGTCAAACTTATCAGATTTGATATTAAGCTTGTAGCAAAGAGTGCACCGATAAAAGGGACCAACCTCTTAAACTGTTTTTTACCGCCGGTATTATCTGAGACAAACTTCTCGAGTGTACCGACGAGCATTTCGGCGACGGCCTGTCTCTTTGAAATATTTTCAACCTTAAGATTGCGTGTCAGAAAAATACACAAGCCCGTGATGATTATCATTACGATCCAACTTACAACCAGAGTCTCAGTGATATTAAAGTCTCCGAGAATAGGTATACCGGTATGAATAGTGTAGAAAATCCGGGGACCGGTAACAGAAATATTCATATATCAGTCGACTCCTTTCTCAGCATCAGTATCTTCTGCATCAGTAGATACATCAGGCTGTTTTCTTAATGATGAAAGCGATTGTTTTATACCGCCTGCCCTTATGGCAAATGTAGGAATAAGCAGAGGCAGTAAGCCGGCAAGTCCGTGTAAAAACGGAACAACAAGCGCGATAATTCCCCATACAATCTGTAACAATATTCTATATCTGTAATATGTCTTAAACAGTTTCTTTCCTAATTCAATATCCTCAACCTCTGTCATCTTCTGAATGGATATTCCCATAATAAGGAAATTAAGAACTGCAACAACTCCGCCAAGCAATCCTGAGATAATTACTCCTACATTGAAAGGAACTGTATCCGGAACAATAAGGTTTAACACAAAAAAAACGGCAAACATAATAAGGACCCCAATGATTTCGGCCTTAATAATGTTTAACGTCTCTTTTTTAACTGCCGGTTGTAATCTCATATCATATCTCATATGTGTTCGTTAAATGCAACAGGACCCTTTTTGTCATTTTCCTTATTGAGCTCTGATTTGTATATTTTGTATGCAGTCGAACAAAATGCCCCAAGTGCAAGAATAATACCCGGGATAAAAACCCAGTACCCGATATTGAATCTCTTTACAAGCCAGAAGCAAATCAGAAAACAAAAAACAAAGGGAATAACCAGTGATATTCCCAACTGGCCAACCAGGGGCAATGCCCTGAACACATCTTTTATTCCTTTATTACTCACTTGTTTATATTATAAAAAATTTTTTCCTCCATATCAAGATTACATATCACTTTAACATCCTGATAAGCCAGGAAGCCGAAACTCTGCTTGCTTGCTCAGAAAAAGTCTGAAAATCTGTCCCGCTTGCACCGTCAGCCGTATCCGACATACTTCGTATAATACAGAATGGTGTATCGTTCTGAAGACACACATGACCTATTGCAGCACCCTCCATCTCGGCACAAAGTGCTCCCGGAAAATTGCTGAGAATAACCTGTCTTTGTTCATCTTTTGATACAAACTGGTCTCCTGAAGCAACAATGCCTCGTTTTGCGTTGATATCATCGATCTTAGCGTCCATAATTCTGTCAGCAAGTTCTTTTGATGCTTCCATTTCAACGCATCCAAGTGCATCTATATAACCCAGAGGAAGTCCTATCTCTCTGAGATCAAGGTCCCACTCGACTACTTTGTCTGAAACAACAACATCCCCGACCTTTAATTCCGGATCCAAAGCTCCGGCACATCCGGTGTTGATTATATAATCGGGATGATACATGTCTATAATTGTCTGTGCACATATTCCCGCAGAAACTTTACCCATTCCGCACTGCATGATTATTACTTCATTATCACCGAGGATTCCTGTATAGGCCGGTTTGTTCAAAAGCGTAATCTTCTTTACATCTGAAAGCTCCGCGCGGAACAGATCCTCTTCATATTTAAGAGCAGCTATTATACCATAACGTTTCCTTAACGGTTTTTCTTTTCTTACATCATTTGCAATAACGGGAAGAAGCAATTTGCCGCATGTAAGGTCATCTTCATCTTCCTCATGTGTATCTTCGCATATCATTACATCCCATCCGGCTTTGATAAAGCGGGATTCAAGTCCGGAAATCAAAGAGTACTCAGAGTATCCATTCATAGTGTCAAAGCCATTATCTATCGCATTATATGTTGCATGAATCGGAGTAAGCTTTATCATGAATTTTTCTCTGTCGAACATTCTGCTGACTTCGTCCGTATCAATTGTCAGATTGTTTCCGACAGCAAATGCAAGAGCATATTTCAGTCCTTTTGGCATCGGCATTTTCTTTGCTATATCCGAAATTTCTTCAAGATTTAAAGACCTGTCTGCCATAAGCTGTTTTCTAACCTTGTCATCAGTTGAGTGTATACTGAACTGAAGCAGTGCCTGTCCGTCATAAACGTCATTCTTGATTCTGCAATATTCAAATATGAATCTTTCAACCATTTTTTTGTTTTTCGGAAGCATGGTTGAAACATTCGGCACAATAATCTCTGCATCGATTTTATCCCTGACTATATTTCTTAAATCAAATTCAATAAACTCAAGAAGCTCATTATTAAAAGAAGGTTCTCCCATTCTCATGAAATCGACTTGAAAGTACTGTGTCTGAGAAATGTAATGTGTGTCAAGTATTGTTCTTATCTGATATGCAAAATCTTCACGGTTTACATTTCCGTGATAGCCGTGTCCGGGACAATCACAGAAAGCACAATTCATCAGACATCCCCTTTGGCTTGACAGCATGGTATACCAGCCTCTTTCATATGAGACCGTATCGGTACCTTTTCTTCCTTTGAAACCAAGGAAATCTGCCTTTATCCTGTATTCCGGACAGTCACCCGGTAGTGAAACAAATTCTATATTCTTTTTTGTATCAACATATATTGTTCCATTCTTTCTTGTAATAATATCAAGTCCAGCATTTCTTTTAACATTACTATGCCTTATCTGCATAACAATAATTGAAAGCAAAAGAATAACTCCGGTTGAAAAAACGGATGCCGAATATATCTCACTCCACTTTTTCAGATTGCTTTCTTGTCTGTGAGAAATATAGACTATGATAGTATTGAATATGAAGATTACGAGCTGAATAAGCGAAGAAACCAGTATGATTTTTTCATTATCGGAAAGCTTTCTGCGTCCGCTATGAAGGAAATGCGAATAAATGTGGTCAAGCAGAACCATCAAAGGAAGTCCGAATGCAAGACATACACCGAAATTATTCAGAGCAACAAATGATGCTGTTGCCCAGAAATCGGCTCCTGTCACATACTGTTGAATTGCACCTACCGAAAGTCCTATCGGAACAGCATTGATTGCCATAAGTATTAAATAAGCTACAACCTTGAAGGGTGAATCCAATCTGACTCTCATGGAAACACTTTTCACGATCAGATTCCATAGATAATAAGGCAATATGCCGTAAATAAGCTGTGGAACAAGTCCCAGAAATGCAACTTCAATTCCATATCCTGACATTATATCAGACAAAAAATTAGCCAGAGTGCATCCTATTGCTGCCGGCCATCCGTAAGCAAGTCCTAAAACCGGATTCAATGCCGCAGAGGGTCTGACACTTGAAACCTCAAACACGGGAATGATTCTGTTAAATACAATAGTAATCAGAAAAAAGGTCGCAAATGAAACCGTAAATATTTTCACGCCTCTTTTATTCATATACATACCCCATAAAATGTTTAAATATTAATGGTTTCATCCTATTTTGTTAGAACAGAATAATCAGGAATTGCGATACAAGTACTACTGCAATAAGTGCAATCGGATAAGTAGCGGCATATGCAGAAGCAACATCTTCTGTTCCTGCAACATTGATTAAAGTTCCCAGAGCAGGTGTTGAAGTCATACCACCGGTAATTGATCCAAGGTTGTTTAAGAGGCTGAGCTTCAATACCTTCTTTGCAAAGAAATAGCCGACAATCATAGGTACTATGGTCATAAATACTCCGTAAATGAAGTAAATAATCTGGAAGTTTGCTGCGAAGCTTGCTCCTCCGGCTACGCCCGCACCGATAAGGAAAAGCATAAGTCCTAATTCTCTAAACACCTTTAGTGTTGACTCTCTCGGCATAATATTCAGTCTTCCGATTCTTCCGAAATGTCCCATTACAAGTGCCACAAGAAGGCATCCTCCCGTGGTCGTAAGTGAGAATGTGGTTCCGGAAAGTCCCTGCCCTGAAAGCGGAACTTTGATGGCTCCGACAAATATTCCGGCTGCCCCTGCGAACATATACGGCAAAAAGCTGAAACTGTCCAGTTTTATGAGATTATCAATTTTCTTCTTAAGAGATTCTCCGTCATCTACTATCTGAATCTTCTTAACTTCCTCTTCCATATTGGCATGCGTGAACTTAGGAACAAGCTGAACGAAAAGAACAACTCCTATAACACCGAAAATGTACGCAATACCGTGTCCTACGGAAACAATATCTTCATACTCCGCCGCTACTGTTGCTTTTGCAGCTGAAAACGCCGGCGTTGAAGTAAGTGAACCGGATAAAAGCCCGACTACCATAGCAGTAAGTCTGTCAAAATCAGCTTCACCTGTAGCTCTTCCCACCAGGATGCATACTACAGCTGAAAGACCTCCTGCAAGTATGATAATAAGTCCCAAAAGAACATAAGATTTAAAATTGACCTTCAAATTCAGGAAAAACTTAGGTCCGGCAATAAAACCGACAGATGTAACAAAGAAAATCAGGCCAAGATTCTCAACTATCTTAAGTGCATTCTTTGTATAATCCGGAAGCTGTCCGTCTAATACATTATAAAACAAACACCCATATACAAGTGCTACAACGAATACACCTGCCGTGCCAAGTGAAACACCTTTAATCGTTATTCTTCCGAATGCATATCCGACAACTGCTATAAGCAGTATTGATATCATAAGAAAAGAAATACCCGTAACAGGGATAACCCCACCAAACAGTTTCATTACTGAACCTCCATCTTTTTGCAAATATATTTAAAGTCTTTAGTATACTTAGGAAGCAGTTTTGGTGATGTAAGATCTGTATTGATTCCGGCTTCTTTTAACTCAAGTTCAAATTGATTCAGATGATCTAATGAAAGCTTGCCCACTTCGACATCTTTACATCTTGCTGCTGCATTCTTGCCTGCATTACGTCCGAAAACAACTACATCAAGTAATGAATTACCCATCAATCTGTTTCTTCCGTGAATGCCTCCGACAACCTCTCCTGCGCAGAAAAGATTCTTTACATTTGTTGTCTCACCGTTAACATTGATATCAAGTCCGCCGTTCTGATAATGCAGAGTCGGGAATACAAGTATAGGTTCTTTTCTCATATCTATTCCGTATTTGGCAAACATACGGTACATAGCAGGAATTCTTGCCTCTATTGTACCCTTTCCGCCTATTTTTTCAATCATAGGTGTATCAAGCCATACTCCGAGACCCTTTCCCGTATCAACTCCGTTATCTCTGTCAGTACATTCCCTGATAATTGATGCAGCTGCGACATCACGAGTCTCAAGCGGATGCATAAATACTTCACCCTTTGCATTGACAAGTTTAGCACCGAGTGAACGTACTTTTTCAGTTACTAATGCTCCGAATATCTGCTCCGGGAATGCTGCGCCTGTCGGATGATACTGAAGTGTGTCTGCATAAAGAAGTTTAGCACCGACACGATATCCCAGTACAAGTCCGTCTGCTGTTGCACCGTAATGATTTGACGTAGGGAATCCCTGATAATGCATACGTCCTGCACCACCGGTAGCAAGAATAACGGTCTTTGATTTAACAACATAAAGCTGATTGGTTTCAAGATTGACAAGCACTGCTCCTGCACAGTTTCCGTTATCATCAAGAATAAGCTCCAAAGCAGCTGTAAAGTCAATAACCGGTATTTCCCTGTTAAGAACCTCATCCCGAAGTGTTCTCATTATCTCAGCACCGGAATAATCCTTTGCGGCATGCATTCTTTTTCTTGATGTACCGCCGCCATGAGTTGTAATCATAACGCCATTGTCATCTTTGTCAAATTCAACGCCTAGATCATTAAGCCACTGGATGCAATCAGGAGCATCACATACTAACTTTTTCAGTAAAACTTTCTTTGCTGCAAAATGTCCTCCGCCATATGCATCTACAAAATGAATAGCCGGTGAATCATTCTCTTTATCGGCCGCCTGTATACCGCCTTCGGCCATCATAGTATTGGCATCGCCCATACGAAGCTTTGTTGCAATCATTACTTTTGCACCTGCTTCATCTGCTTCTATTGCTGCCGAACATCCGGCTCCGCCACCGCCGATAATCAGAACATCAACATCATAGTCAGGGTTAGTTAAGTCAACATCCTCTGCCTTAATTCTCGGATGTGCCTGAAGAGTGGCTGCAAGTTCCTTCGGAACCGGTTCTCCTTTATTAGGTCCTATAAGAAGCTCTGTGAACTCTTCTTTTTTATAATCCGGATGATATTTTGCCAGTAATGCATCTTTCTCATCCGCTGTCATACGTCTTGGCTCGAGGACTGTATTAGTATCTCTTGCCGCTTCAACTGCCTTTAAAGACTCCTGGAACTGCTCTGAATACATATTGTCCTCCTCCTTACTTCTCTATTTCTCTGTTATTGTATAATTCCTTGATCTCATCAAGCGGCTTATCCATAAGTGCCTCAATAAGATCTTCGAATGTTCCGTCATTGATCTCTTTAACACGATTCTCAAGATGTTCAGACTTAGGTGCAAGATATTTGCCATTAATGCGTCTTGCAAGCATAGCAACCTGTGGATGGGAAATGCCGGCAGAGCATCTTGTAGAACAACATCCGCACATTACGCAGTCAAAGCTCTCTTCGGCACATTTTTTGAAGTCGCCTCTCTGTGCATAAGCGATATACTGCATAACATTAAGCTCCTGAGGACAAACCTTTGTACATGCATTGCATCCGACGCAGGCATAAATCTCGGGATAAAGCTGCATCATAACCTGCTGTGATGCAGGAATCTTCTCGATATCGTAAACCTGTTTCACAAGCGGAAAAAACGGTAATGTAGCAATGTACATATTGTTTTCGACTTTTGTACCGCATGCCAGACAAGCCTTTAGTTCGGACTGTCCTTTGATTCTGTACAATGTCGCACATGCTCCGCAAAAACCGTTTCTGCATCCACAGCCTCTTTTGAGCTGGTATCCGGCATATTCCATAGCGCTCATGATAGTCAGATTGTCCGGAACCTTATATTCTTTTCCAAATAAAAATATACTAACTAGATTTTCCATATGCACTCTCCATTAATACTCGTTTGGTAATTCATCAAGTTGATCAAGTCTGAATACCGGACCGTCCTTACAAACATATTTATTACCTACATTGCACCGTCCGCATTTACCGATACCGCACTTCATGCGAAGTTCCAGGGTCGTATAAACTTGAGATTTCGTGAATCCGAGTTCTACGAGTCCTGCAAGCGTAAACTTAATCATAACAGGTGGTCCGCAAAGAACTGCTATTTTATTCTCTGTTGTGAATCCGAGTTCCTTTACATAGTTAGGAACAAATCCTACATGTCCGTCCCAGTCTTCCTGTTCACGATCTATCGTAAGATGAACATTGACTCCGGAATCTTTTGACCATTCATTGATGATTTCCTGATAATCAAGCAGATCATCTTTGCTCCTTGAACCGTATACTATATCAATTGTCCCGTATCTGTCCCTGTAATGGCGGCAATAATTGATTACAGATCTGAGAGGAGCAAGTCCTACACCACCCGCAACAAAAATCATATCATGTCCGACAAACTCATCATCAACCGGGAACGGATTTCCATAAGGTCCTCTCACAAGTATCTGCTGGCCGGGCTCTGCCTGATGAAGCCATGATGTCACGCAGCCGCATTTCTTTATTGAAAACTCCATGTATTCTTTCTGTGTGGGTGAACATGTGATGGAGAACATAGCTTCACCTATACCGGGAATTGAAACCATGGCACATTGACCCGGCATATGATCAAATGGTTTTTTTTCATCAGGTGTAAGAACTCTGAATGTTTTGATATCCGGTGTATCCTGGCGTACTTCAGTTATGACAGCAATCTTTGGAATCAAAGCTTCGTTATTTATCATTTCGCTTCACCTCCCAGTCTTTTCATAACCTTAACTATGTTCATCTGAATAGGACATTTTTTTAAGCATCTTCCGCAGCCTACGCAGCTGAACATTCCGTCGTTATTATCCGGATAATATACAAGTTTGTGCATGAATCTCTGTCTGAACCTTTCAAGTTGAGTAAGTCTTGGCTGACCGGCACTCATCTTTGTAAATTCCGAATACATACATGAATCCCAGCATCTGTATCTGATTACTCCATGACCTGTATCAAAATCTTTTATATCATAGCATTGACATGTAGGACATACAAAGGTACATGTTCCGCATCCCAGACAACTTTCCGAAAGGCTTGCCCATTCAGGATCATTGAAGAATTTATCGGTCTTTCCCTGTCCGAAATCATCAGTTGTCAGTCCTGAAAGCGGAAGCTTGCCGAGCTTTGTCTTAATATCATTTTGTATCTCAGCGACTGTATCGTCACCACCTTCTGTAAGCAGACTTTCGATCTTAAGGAAGATCTCTCCTCCTTTCATGGAATTGAAAAGCCAATATACATTTCTTTCATCACGCCAAATTGTGATATCTCCGCCGGGATCAGCCGGATTTATCCCAAACACCGTACAAAAACAGGTATTTTCCGGATTAGTACATGCTTCTGTGACAATTATTCCATGCTCTCTTCTCTGCTGATAATATGTATCTACCGGATCTTTAAGAAATACATTATCCAGAACTGTCAAAGACTGATAATCACACGCATAAACTCCGAATACAACAAAATCCTTAATCTCGGCACGAATATCAAAAAGCTCTATATTCTTACCCTCGAGCTTGAATCTCATAAGGTCTTCGGCCTGCGGAAAAAAGATCGGCTTCGCACCTCTTTCATCTACTTCAAATACTTCATAAGATTCTCTGATCACATCAAGAACCTTCGGAAGTGAATCAATACTACATTTATACATTCTTCTCACCTCCGTTGAATATTTCATAAGGTTCTATATCATTAGGAGCATGGTTTATAAGCGGCGCTCTCTGTCCGACTTCCTCTCCTGCCTGATAATAGCCGTAGAAATCATTTATGTCTTTAATGTGCTTTCTGTTAAGAAGATGAAGCGGAATATGCTGTGGACAAACTCTCGAGCACTCCCCGCAGTCTGTACATCTGCCGGCAACATGAAAAGCTCTGATAATATGGAAATTCTGCTCTTCAAAGCTCGTTACCGGAGCCTTGTTTTCAACACCGGAATTCGGATTGTTGAAAACACAAACTTCACATGAGCATGCAGGACATACATCCCTGCAGGCATTACATCTGATACATCTGGAGAACTGGTCTTTCCAAAATGCAAATCTCTCATCGGGAGTCAGGCTTTCAAGCCACTTTACTTCTTCAAATCGTTTGCTGTCAAGGACTTCTCCCTCTTCTCCTATAAGCTCGTCATATACAACATGTTTCTTACTCTTGCAGTTTGTGCATCTCTCAAGTTCGGTATCAGTATCGTCAAGCATCCCGTCGCACTGAACACCGACAACATAGACTTTCTCTCTGTCAAATCTATGTTCCGTAAGAAGCTGATTAAAACTGTATGTGTCACAGGGCTTTAAGAAAACCAGTATCTTTCCTTCTGTCTTACGTGTAAGCTTAATAAGATACTTTGACAGATTTGCACCGCAATGATCATTCCACTCAAAATTCTTTTTTATATCATCTTCCGTCCTGAAGACAGCAGGTGTAATATCGTAATCAAAGAGTCCCTTTCTCCACCCGACAACAATCTGAACAGTTTCACTATTAAGGAGGGCTACTGCTTTATTTACCAATAAATCTCTGCTTACTGTTTGCATCGTAGATCCTCCAATCTCTTATTCTCACCAAGTGCTGCAACTTTCTGTGCAAAATCATTCATCGTTGCCGCAAATTTAGCACCCTCAGCCGCAGATACCCATTCGACTCTCGTTCTCTCTCTTTCAATTCCAAGATAGTCAAGCATCGAAAATAAGAGAGCCATACGTCTTCTTGTATAGAAGTTCCCTGTCGTGTAATGGCAGTCCCCCGGATGACATCCACACAGAATAACTCCGTCAGCGCCTCGCTGAAATGCTCTCAAAATAAACATAGGATTTACTCTGCACGAACACGGTACTCTTATGATTTTTACATCTGCCGGATAATTTAATCTGTTATTGCCTGCAAGGTCAGCTCCTGCATATGAACACCAGTTACAGCAAAATGCTACTATTAACGGTCTGTATCCTTCTATCTGCATATTGCATCCACCTCCGCAATAATCTGCTCATTTGCAAATCCGTAAAGATTCATAGCTCCTGACGGACAAGCAACAGTACATGCACCACAACCCTGGCAAACCGCAGGATTAACCTGAGATACTCTTCTTATCTGAGTCGTTCTGTCAGGCATTCTGAACTCTTTATCCACATATGTGATTGCTCCGTATGCACATACTTTTTCGCAACTCGAACATCCGTTGCACATCATTTCATCAACGTGAGCAATGCATGGATTATTCTTAAGTGAATCTTTACATAACAATCCGATTACTTTCGATGCAGCTGCACCTGCCTGAGCAACTGTTTCAGGAATATCTTTCGGGCCCTGACATGTTCCGGAAAGATATACTCCGGCTGTCGGACTCTCAACAGGACGAAGCTTCGGATGCGCTTCCGTAAAGAAATCATTGGTATCCATACTTGCCGTGAGCATGGTTGCAAGCGGTCTTGCTGATTTATCAGGTTCTATGGCTGCTGCAAGAACTACCATATCTGCATCAATGTGAATCTGTTCATTGGTAAGTAAATCAGATGCCTGAACCTTAAGAATCTCTCCTTCCGGAGATACTTTGCCGACCATACCTTTGATATAATGAACTCCGTACTCCTCAACAGCTCTTCTATAGAACTCATCAAAGTTCTTACCAGGTGTACGAACATCAATATAAAATACATACACTTCTGTATCAGGATATTTATCCCGGATGAGCATGGCATGTTTTGCAGTGTACATACAGCATATCTTAGAACAATACTCTTTTCCTTTACGAGCACCGGCACTGCATCTTGAACCTACGCATTGAACAAGTACTATTGTATGCGGATGCTTGCCGTCGGATGGGCGAAGCAATGTTCCGCCTGTCGGTCCTGCAGCATTCATAAGTCTCTCAAGTTCAAGTGAAGTTATTACATCCTTTGACTGGTTATAAGCAAACTCATCGAACTTATCCATGCTTATAGGATTGAAACCCGTAGCAACTACGATAGCACCATACTTTTCTTCGATTTCTTCATCTTTCTGTGTATAGTCAATTGCACCGGCTGCACAAATCTTAGAGCAAAGTCCGCATTTACCGTTCTTTAACATATTACAGTAATCCGGGTCAATAGTAGCAACCTTAGGAACAGCCTGCGCAAACGGAATATAAATAGCACTGCGTGTATCCATTCCGAGATTATGCTCGTTCGGTACCTTCTTCATAGGACATTTCTCTGTACACAATCCGCATCCCGTGCATACATCTTCTTTAACGAATCTTGCATGTTTTGTGATCTTTACATCAAAATTTCCTACAAAACCTTTTACTTCCGTTACTTCTGAATATGAGAATATCCTGATATTCTCATTCTGTGCTACATCCACCATTTTTGGTGTCAGTATACATGCCGCACAGTCAAGTGTAGGGAATGTCTTATCAAGCTGAGTCATCTTTCCGCCTATAGTAGGCTTTTTCTCAACTATATCAACCGGAAATCCGGCATCGGCAATATCTAAAGCAGTCTGTATACCTGCAATTCCACCACCGATAACAAGTGCTCTCTTTGTAACAGGAGTTTCACCTGCGGTAAGCGGAGCATTCAGATTCACCTTTGCTATAGCAGTTCTGCCAAGTATGATGGCTTTCTTTGTTCCTACTTCCTTATCCTTATGAACCCATGAACATTGCTCACGAATATTGGCAATTTCAACCATATATGGGTTGATTCCCGCAGACTCCGCTGTTTTTCTGAAAGTTGCTTCATGCATTCTGGGTGAACATGAACAGATAACTATACCGGTTAAATTATGCTCTTTTATGGCATCTTTAATCATGTTCTGTCCGGCTTGTGAACACATATACTGATAGTTGGTGGAGAAAACAACGCCCGGCTCTTTATTAAGAGCATCGGATACCGCCTGAACATCAACTGTTCCGGCAATATTGCTTCCGCACCAGCATACGAATACGCCAATTCTCTGCATTATTTCTCCTCCTTATTTCTTATATTTTCGCATGGCACTTACTACTGCCTGCTGGGGTAAATCTTCATTCCACAATTTTGAAATCATTTCGGGTGTCATATGATCCCCGCCTTGTTTTCGTTCTACTGCAAGTCTAAGTGCCTCGACCAGTTTTGCGGGTTCAACTTCACGCGGACATCTGTCGACACATGCAAAACAAGTAAGACATTTATAAAGTGAATCTGAATTTATAAGCGGTTCTATATTACCTGTCTCAACCATATAAACAAACTGATGCGGATGATACTCCATTTCATCATAGGACGGACAGGTTGCCGAACATTTTCCGCAACGCATACATTTAAGAGGATTAACGCCGCTTATTCTGACTACTTCATCACGAATGTTTTTCAAAGTGTTATCGGCCATGTTATTCCTCCTTTAATCCGAGTGCCTGCGCAAGAAGTTCGGTAAAGTAGATCACAGGTATTTCTGAATCATTCTTTATCAAATTATACTTGCAGAGCGGACACGCTGTTACAATACACTCAGCCCCGGCTTTAGCTGCACTTGTGCTGACATTATTGCTCTTCTTTTTTGCAAGATCAGGATCTTCTAGTGCTATATATCCACCGCAGCATTCGTTTCTGTATGGATAGATTACAGGCTCACCGCCGATAGATCTGATAAAATCTTCCATGATTTTAGGATTTTCGGGATCATCCATATCCATCGCTTTAACAGGGCGAAGCAGAAGGCATCCGTAATATGCTGCAATCTTCCTACCTGTAAGAGGATTAACAACATGTTTTTTGATCTCATCGAAACCAACAATATCTCTTAACATCTCAAGATAATGATACACTTCTGTGCTTCCGTCATAACTTACATCCGGTGACATATATCTGTTTACTTTATCCGAAAACTCCTTATCATTCTGCATGGCATAATTGGTCTGTTTTATGACGTTATGACAGGCAGAACAAACAGATACAAGCGGTTGTCCTTTTGCTTTGGCTGCCGCAAGCGCACGTACTGATGACAGCTTTGTCGCTATTTCATCGTTTGCTGTAGTGTATACTCCGCCGCAACATTGCCATTCATCGATTTCTTCTAGAGTAATTCCCAGAGCCAAAGCAGACTCTCTTGCATATCTGTCAAGATCCTGAGCTTTGTTTTTCAGGGTACATCCCGGAAAATAACTTAGTTTCATTCTTGTCTCCTCGAAATAATAAGATTGATTCAACTTACGATTTTATCTACATCATACCATACGGTCAGGATGAAATACCTCATCGAATTTCTCTGAAGTGAGAAATCCCAATTCTACGCAAGCATCCTTAAGTGATTTATTTTCTTTATATGCTTTCTTTGCCGTTGCGGCAGCATTTTCATATCCGATATAGGGATTAAGTGCTGTAACAAGCATAAGTGAGTTGTAAAGATTGTCATGCATCCTGTCCTTGTTTGCGGTTATTCCGACTACACACTTCTCTCTGAAAGATGCTATCGAATCAGTAAGAAGTCTTGCAGACTGAAGGAAATTATACGCCATAACGGGCATGAATACATTCAGTTCGAAATTACCCTGGGATGCCGCCATACCTACGGCTACATCATTACCGATAACCTGAACAGCAACCATGGTTACTGACTCACACTGTGTCGGATTGACTTTACCCGGCATAATTGATGAACCCGGCTCATTCTCAGGGATTTTTATCTCTCCGAGTCCGAGTCTCGGACCTGAAGCAAGCCAGCGAATATCATTCGCTATTTTCATCATATCGGAAGCCAGAGCCTTAAGTGCTCCGTGCGCAAATACGATCTCGTCCTTTGATGTAAGTGCATGGAATTTATTCGGTGCTGTTTTAAAATTCTTTCCGGTAATCCTGCTTACCTCTTCTGCAACGAGTTCTGCAAATCCGGTTGGCGCATTAAGTCCGGTACCGACTGCCGTACCTCCAAGTGCAAGTTCTTTCAAGGGTTCTGTTGCAAGTTTCAGAAGTTCCGCATCTCTTTCAAGACTTGATCTCCAACCGCTTATTTCCTGTGAAAATGATATCGGAACAGCATCCTGAAGATGAGTACGTCCACTCTTTACTATACCTTCGTTCTCTTTCTCAAGTTTCTTGAATTCATCAATAAGTTTCTGGAGTTCCGGCATCAATTTGTCTTCGATAGAAACAACTGCAGCTATATGCATGGCTGTAGGGAACGTATCGTTTGAAGACTGACTCATATTTACATCATCGTTAGGATGAAGTAGTTTCTCACCTGCAATCTTGTTTCCCCTGTTGGCAATTACTTCATTGGCATTCATATTTGACTGAGTGCCCGAACCTGTCTGCCATACTACGAGCGGAAAATGCTCAACAAGAATATCTTTCATGACTTCATCAGAAGCCTGGCAGATGGCTTTCATTTTCTCATCTGTCATTTTTTCAGGTTTAAGTTTGTTATTGGCAGCTGCCGCTGCTTTTTTCAGAACACCGAAAGCTCTTATGATATCAAGCGGCATAGTTTCAATACCAAGACCTATCTGAAAGTTCTCATGGCTCCTCTGTGTCTGTGCGCCCCAGTATTTATCTGCCGGTACTTTCATCTCTCCCATTGAGTCATGCTCGATTCTGTATTCCATAATTACATCCTTTCAATATTATATGATCATAGGTATTATTTTAAATTAAGACTATTAATTATCTCTTTCAGTTTATCAGCACTTGCGTGCAGGGCTGCTTCTTCTTCCGAATTAAGAGGAAGCATGATTTTATTAACTACACCTTTGTTTCCAACAAGAGTCGGAAGACTGAGTGCTACATCGGAAATACCGTACTCGCCGTGAAGAACTGTGGAAAGATCCTGCGCTGTAACCTGTTCGCTCTGCAGACACTGTGACAGATAACCCAGCAATGCAGATACAGCATAGAATGTTGCTCCTTTTCTCTTTATAATATATGCTCCGCTGTTACGGACATAATCTATTGCCTCATCTTTATCTACAGAAGAAAAATGCTTATTTGTATTTAAAAGGTACTTGCTGTATTCATCCGCAGGAACATTGGCAATATTAATACATGACCACGGAATAAACGAGGTGTCACCATGTTCTCCGAGAACATGTGCGTTTACATTGGTCGGGTTTACATTGAAATGAGCTGCGAGATATTCATGAAGCCTTGCGCTGTCAAGTATAGTACCTGACCCGATGATGTGCTCTGCAGGAATCCCTGAATATTTTGTAAATACATATGTCAATATATCTACCGGATTGCTTACTATAAGGTAGATGGCATCAGGAGCATACTTTGTGATCTGAGGTATGATACTCATAAGTATTTCAGAGTTTGTCTGGGCAAGATCAAGTCTTGACTGTCCCGGTTTTCTTCCCATACCTGATGTGATGATTACAAGATTTGAACCAAACGCATTAGGATAATCTCCCGAATGGATTTTCGTAGATGATATAAAAGCAGCACCCTGGCTGATATCCATGGCTTCACCATCTGCCTTATCCTTATTAATATCAATAAGCACTATCTCTCCTGCTGCTTCTCTAAGTGTAAGTGCGTAAGCAATAGTTGCACCTACATTTCCTGCTCCGATAATGGTAACTTTAGAATTCATATTATCCTCCTTGAAAACATCATTTATGATACAAAGAACGTTTGTTATTTAACTAACATTTATACCTAAAGTAGTTTAGCACCTATATGTATGAAATTCAATACAAAATTCACAATAAATTGTACAAAATAAAAACAATTCGTTTTTATTAAAAATACGAATTGTTTTTTAGTATATTGAAGTCTAAATGGTAGTAAAACAAGGTGATTAACTAAAGTATTTTAGTATATCTGTCTCGGAACATGCTGCGCTGCCCTGTGCAAATCCGTCCCGACCGCCTCCGCGTCCGTTAAGCGCAATGTTCATGGATTTGATGAATTCCCTTATATCTTCTCCTTTGTTTATTATTGAGTACCGGAAAGTTCCGTCTTTTCCTGCAAATACCTTGCAGCAGCCAGTTGCCTTATCTGATATCATATCACATAGTCTACGCACATTATCAGGCTCCATCTCACCCGTAATTACCAAAGGATTCTCCACCCCGGCATACTGTTTACTGAGTGTCACAAGATTCTGAAGTTCCTGCTCAACAAGTCTTTGTTTAATCTTCATGCTATCTTCTTTTAATCTGGATACTGCTCCGAAAGTTTCCGTAGGTTTTGCGGACAATTCTCTGCTGATTTCCTGGTTTTGTCCCCAAACACATGAAAGATAGTCAAATGCTCTCGATCCGCTGAGCATCTCTATCCTGACGCCTTCTTTTATCTTCTGTACCGACAGGATTTTCACCAGACCGACTTCCGCACTGCTTTTCACATGAGTTCCGCAGCAGGCACACATATCTGCTCCGGGAAAAGATGTTATCCTTACTGCGCCTTCCAGTTCTTTTTTACTGCGATAGTTCAAAGACACTAATTCATCCGGATTTGGCCACAGTTCAACAAAGCTATGATTTTCCCAAATATATTGATTTGCCTTCTTTTCTATATCAAATACATCTTCCCGGGAAATGTCGACATTATAATCTATCTGAACTACCTGCGCACCCATATGGAAGCCGATATTGTCACAGTTAAAACCGCTACAAAGCATGCCGCTGACAATATGTTCACCGGAATGCTGCTGCATATGATCAAAACGTCTTTCCCAGTCTATGATTCCCTTTACGGAAGTCCCTGATGTCAGTTCTTTGTCGCACGTGTGAATAATAACACCTTCTTTTTCATGAACATCAGTAACCACAGCTTCACCCAAGTGTCCGTGATCTGCCGGTTGTCCTCCTCCTTCAGGATAAAAAGCTGTCTGGTCAAGTATGACCAGCCAGCCTTTCCCGCTTTTTTCACAACTTAAAACAGTTGCATCAAACTCTTTTATATATGCACTTTTATAATATAATTTTTCCGTCATCATTTAATTAAATCTGCAAGGTCTGTGTTATATAAATAATTCTTGATATAATCACGAGTCTTTAAATATACTTTTTCCTGTGCGTAAGCAATATCTCCCGGTTTCTCTTCAAGCGCAAACTCATAACACTGGCGAACTTCGGTACCTACATTGATTTTTGCTATTCCGGCTTTAATTGCCTCGAGAACACATTCATGATTGATTCCGCTTCCTCCGTGAAGAACCAGCGGAATTCCGGCTGCCTTGTAAAGATCCGCAATATGAGTAGTGTCAAGTTTGGCTTCCGGTTTCTTCTGGTTACGAACAGCCTCTGCTACACGTCCGTGAATATTTCCGCACGCTACAGACAACCAGTCACACTTGGCCTCTGACGCGAATTTCTTTGCCTCATCAAGCTTTGTAAATCCCATCTTTTTAGCAAAGATTTCCTCATATGGTGGCATCTCTCCTGCTTCATGACCCATTACGGCTCCGAGTTCAGCCTCAATAGGAACTCCGGCAGCATGAGCTGCAGCAGCGGCCTCTCCCGTGACTGCAATATTATCCTCAAGCGATAATCTTGATCCGTCTATCATTACCGACTGAAATCCAACTTTGAATGCTCTGCCAAGCAGATCCATATAATCAACCTTCTTGAAATCTTCATCAACAGCAGGAATATGATCCAGATGAAGCAGCGTGTGCCCGTCAACTTTGTATTTTGCATATTCCCCGGCTATTCTCTCCAGAGATTCTGCGCTCATCTTTTCCCATTCGACACGGGCAACCTGAATCATTGCAATAGAGTTTTCATCTCTTATAGCCTCACAGATTGGCTTAACCATCGGAATGTGCGGACAATTAAATGCCGGTATGCATTTGCCGAGTTCTCTTGCTTTAAGTACAACTTCTTTTGTATTCATTTTCAGTCTCCTTTAATAGTTTATGCCGCTTTGTTTTCCATCTTCATGTATAGAACATTAAGTCCGAGTGCACTCTGATGATTCATTTCCTTCGCTACAGAACTTACCATCTTTATACCAAGACTCCTTGAAGGATCCTCCGGTGCGTGAAGCTCAAGCCATTCTTCAGGATTAAATTCTTCACAGTCATCCCGGAGCATGATGGAAATTTCATTATTCTCGTAGAATATTCTTACATCAACAGTAACGGGATCTATATTCTTATCTTTCTTTATTCCGTTAACTATTGTGTCTACTATCATCTCTTCAACAGCCAACCCGCTATAATAACTGTCTCTTGAAGACATACCTTTGGATTTGCAGAACTCTATTACACTTTGTGATAAAATAACCGCTTCTTCCCTTGTTTGAACAGTAGCAGACAAAGTGTCTTCTTTCGGAACACTGAAGTCTCTTGGTATATATGTGATTTTAAACAATGATTTTGGAAGTTCCTTCATTTGAACCGTATAATATACAATGTACGAAACTACTGTCAGACACTCAATTATACCTGATGACGCATATACGATACCGAGAGCAAATGTTGTCGATATGTTTGCAGCAAGTCCTGCAAGTATAAAATAACAGAACAGCGGCTCGATAAGATCGTTCATCATATAGAAGAAACTTACAAGTTTTACTTTTCCCATTGCCCAGTATATAGATAAGGACGGTACCTTGAATGAATTTGTAATGAACCAGCAGCAATATAGTCTGATAGCCATTACAAATAGTCCTATACTATCAGGATCCGCGCCAAATGTAAGTGCAACAGGTCTTGCAAATGCAAATATCAGTATATATGCAATCAGATATATCCAGAATATACCCCTGATAAGTGCCTTTGGTAACTTTCTGAGAGAATCAACATCTCTTTCACCGACAAGTACACTTGAAAGCAAATTGGCTGTTCCGGAGTAACCGCCCTGAATCGTGCCTCCGATACTGTTTGAAATATTAACTGCAAGTGTAGCTGCCGAAACTGCCATCGTTCCTCCCAGACCAAATAAAACCGAGTTGAAAGTACGATCTCTGAATACCATACAGATATTCGAAACAGCCGTAGGTGCACCAAGCTTAAATATATGACCGATAAATGGGATTTTAATATTCTTTATACTGAACTTAAAAGTTTTGCTTCTTGTAAAAAGATATATCGATCCGATTAATGCTGATATGGTGTTTGCCAATGCTGTCGATAATCCCACCCCGTATAATCCCATATTTAAAACAATGGCATTAAGAAAATTAAATCCAACATTAAATGCAACCATGACCGCAATTGAAACAGTTGATACTTTCTTTGCCTGATCCAGCTGTAAAAACGGAATTATTGATGAGGATAATACGGTAAAGACAAGTCCCGGAGCCTGACCCAGTATATAACTGCGCGTCATCTCAAATGTTTCTTCTGATGCACCTAATAGTTTTGTTATCGGACCGGAAAAAGACAGCGACAGAAATGTTAAGAGCAAACCACATGCAACGCAAAGTGCATACGTGGTACTGAACACTGTCGATATCTCTTTTTTGTCGCCCTTTCCTATAGACTGCCCGCAGAGAAGCTGTGAGCCCATTGAGATTGTGGCTGCAAAAGCAGTTACAAAGGTCACAAAAGGACCGGCAAAACCTATGGCAGCAAGACCATTCGATCCGAAAAAGTTTCCTATAATAAAACTTGAAACAAGAAGATTGATTGAAGGCAGTCCCATCGCAAATGCCTGAACAGGCAACAACGATGAAAACACTTTTCGAATATTCTTCGTGCTTTTTAATTTATCTTTGTATACTTTTCTTTCCATGTGTCCCCCGTCATTAGTATACTTCTGTATAATAATAACACACTTATACAGTAAGCTCCATCCTCTTCATTATCTGATTCTGGTAGCATTCATCCAGTTCCACAAAATATCCGCTCCAGCCCCATACTCTTACAATAAGATTTTTGTGATTATCAGGATGAAGTTTTGCATCTCTCAGCGTATCTAAATTGACAGCATTGATTTGCATCTGATGACCTCCCAGATCAATAAAAGTCTTTACAAATGCTGCCGTCTTTCCGATTGCCTCCTCATTTCTGAACATTGTATCGGAAAGCTCTATCGTCAAAGGACCTCCGTTTGCAACCCTTTCGAGATTGGGTTTTGCAAAAGATTTAATAATTGAGAAAGGTCCTTCCAGTCTTGTAAATATACTTGGGCTGTAATTTGCCGCAAACTGCTCCCCTTTACGTCTTCCGTCCGGAGTGGCCTGTTCGTTTTCAGACTGCCAGATATAGTACATTGCCGATCCTGTACCTGCACGGTATATTCCTCCGACATCATTCTTGTGTCCTTCCAAAGCATCTGCAAACCAGTCAAGCAGCTTAACGGCTATATCATCGGTTCTGTCATCATCATTTCCGAATTTAGGTCCTTCGAAGCGGAGTTCATTAAGAAGCTCGTCGCATCCTGCATAATCAGATCTTAATGCTTCAAGCATTTCTTCTTTTGAGATTGTCTTTTCCTCAAAAACATATTTTCTGATACTTGCCAGAGAATCAACCGCAGTAGCGATACCTGTACCATGAAATCCGTAATTGTTATATTTACAGCCTTTTGATGCATCTTTTCCGTTCTCAACACATTCGTTCATAACAAGCGACATAAGCGGAGCAGGTTCCATATATACATTTTCAGCCGTATCGCGAAGTCGATCCGATTCTTTTATGATTTCCTTATGTACATCATCCATAAGTGCATCAAAACTTTCAAACTGCTCGAGTTTATTGATCGATGCAATGGCACATTTCGGAAAACTCATGCCGTTAACATTTACAATATCCGTACCATATCCCGGAATAATAAACTCCCAGCATGCGGCTACTGTATAATTATATATATCCTCTTCATCATATCCCCATCTGCGCAAGGCTTTAAACACTACATCATCATTTGAATATTGAGGAAAACCTATGCCGACCTTTGTGAGTTCCGAACCTCGAATATATACAGATAATGGAGTATTCTTATTAACACGCAGATTAATCTTCGGGTCAATCAGTTTCAGTTCGAGCGATGCCTGAAGGCAAAGATCACTCAATTCATTGAAGCTTTCACTGCCATCCTTGTTAAGACCGCCAAGCATCATACTTTGACCATTGTCTCCCTGCTGCATACCTGTATATAAGTCACTGTCCTTATTAAGAGAAATGAAAAACTCTTCAAGAAGCTCCAATGCTGACTCCTTTGTGAGTCTTCCGCTTTTAATATCATGCAGATAATACTTATACATATATTGATCAAATCTGCCCAAGCCGTTATGGTAATTGAAACTACACCACAGGCAATAATGAATAACTCTGAGTAACTGGAGTGCTTCACGGAAAGTTTCAGGAGCATCATTAATAACTTTTCTTAAAACACCTGACGCCTCACTATTGCCGACTCTATCGGCCTCCGCAGCATATCTCTCCATAAACTTCTGAACAGTTTCAATGGTGGTATATAAGGCATCTTCATATTTTGCTTCCGAAATCTTACCGTCCTCGTAAAACTCTTTTGATTTCTTTGTTAATTCATCCTTCTTTGCCGCAAGTCCTTTATCCATAAGGTTCATATAATTCGGACATATGTTGCAAAGTTTTCCCTGTTCATGAATATAATGCTTATTAGATATTTCTTTAAACTCTTCTTCCGTGAAAATTTCCGGAAGTGTTGTTACAGTCCTTAAACAAAGTATGCTGTCATCCGGAAACACAACCGGGTGTTCCTCTGCAAGCACATCTCTTAATCTGTTGACACTTCTGTCAACATCGTTTAGGTTCTGTTCTTTATATTTCACGGCATAACGATACTTATCTGTTACAGGCTGCCTAAACTCATGATGTACTTTGTTTTTTATGTAGAAATCAAGCATTTTCTGTATTTTGTCTGTCATATCGTCTCCTAAAAATTAGTTTATACTTTAATCTATATTTACAATACCGTAACCGGGATATTGCTTAATTCAAATTCTTTGGTGGATTTATCTACCGGTCTGCCGGGATCAAACTCCGGTATATAGTCTTTTCCTACCATTCCGTATTTAGCTCCTGCTGTTAAATGGTATGGCATCAGCTCAACACGTACAAGATTTCCCGCATCTTTTAACAATTCGGAAATCGCTGTTTTGTTTTCGTGTGTATCTGTGACTCCGGGAATAAGCGGGACTCTGATAATAAAGCTTTTCCCGCTGGTTTTAAGAATTGAGAAATTGTGCAATATTATCTTATTGTTCCTGCCTGTCCAATATTCATGTAATTTCTCATCAATAAGTTTCAGATCCATCATTACAAAATCTACGTTCTCAAGTATTTTTTCAAATATATCAGGAGAACAGTAACCGCAGGTCTCAATTGCACGATGAAGTCCTTTGACTTTTTGTAGAAGTTCAATTACAAATTCAGGTTGTGCCGTGGGTTCTCCACCGGAAACAGTGATTCCGCCTCCGTTCATTTCAAATATCTTTTTATCCTTAAGAAGCTTAGCGGCAAGTTCATCTGAGCTGTATTTTCTGCCTGCTATTCTCCTTAAATGCATAGGACATACCTTGATGCATTCTCCGCATGCAATACAGTTGTCCTTATGCCGGCATTTTTCAATGCACTTATTACATTTCAGGCACCCGTTATCGCTCATCATCAATTGTGGCTCAAATGACAATCCTTCAGGATTATGGCACCATTTACATCTCAAAGGGCATCCTTTTAAAAAGACCGTTGTTCTGATTCCCGGTCCGTCAAAGACTGCCATCTGTTTTATATCAAAAATCGTGCCGTACATAATGCTCCATTACGAAAAAAGTCGGGGGCCAACATGGTCCCCGACAAGAAAACTCAAATTACTTCCACGGATTCTCTGTTGGATATCTGACTCCTGCCGGCTGGTTATAACCGATTTCGCATGGACAAACTCCGATAAGCTTAAATACCTCAAAGAGTGCCTTTCCGTGATGTCCGAATGCTACTGCGCCGTGATGCGGGAATCCCTTCTGAATGAGAACATGTCTGTAGAAACGATCCATTTCAGGAATAGCAAATACTCCGATACCTCCGAAAGAACGTGTAGCAACAGGAAGTACCTCGCCCTGTGCGATGTATGCACGAAGGATATTATCAGCTGTTGACTGAAGTCTGAAGAATGTAATATCTCCCGGCTGGATATCGCCTTCAAGCGTTCCGTTAGTCACCTCGATAGGAAGATTACGGGCCATGATCATCTGATACTTCATCTCACAGAATGAAAGTTTCTTTGATGATGTATTTCCGCAGTGGAATCCCATGAATGTCTCATTCTGGCAATAATCGAATTTGCCTTCGATATCCTCCTTGAACTGTGACTTCGGAACTGTATTGTTGATATCAAGAAGTGTAACGATATCATCTGATACACATGTACCGATATACTCGCTTAAGCAGCCGTATATATCAACTTCACATGATACCGGAATACCCTGTGATGTAAGACGTGAGTTTACATAGCATGGAACAAATCCAAACTGTGTCTGGAATGCAGGCCAGCATTTTCCTGCGATAGCAACATACTTGCGATATCCCTTATGCTCGTCAACCCAATCCTTGAGTGTAAGTTCATACTGAGCAAGTTTCTCAAGAACTTCAGGTTTCTTGTTGCCTGAGCCAAGCTCTGCTGCCATTTCTGCAGCAATTTCAGGGATTCTGGCATCTCCTGCATGTTTATTGAATGCTTCGAAAAGATCAAGCTCCGAGTTCTCTTCAACTTCAATTCCGAGATTGTACAGCTGCTTGATAGGAGCATTACATGCAAGGAAATTAAGCGGACGAGGTCCGAAGCTTATTATCTTGAGGTCTGAAAGACCGATGACTGCTCTTGCAATCGGAACAAAGTCATGAATCATATCTGCACAATCTTCGGCATCGCCTACCGGATACTCCGGAATATATGCTTTTACATTACGAAGCTGTAAATTGTAGCTTGCATTAAGCATACCGCAGAAAGCATCACCACGTCCCTGAACAAGATCGTTCTCTTCTGCTGCTGCACAGAACATCTTAGGTCCGTCAAAATGCTTTGCAAGAAGTGTCTCTGCAATCTCTGGTCCGAAGTTACCGAGGTATACACAAAGTGCATTGCATCCGGCTTTCTTGATATCTTCAAGAGCCTGAACCATATGGATTTCACTCTCAACGATACATATAGGACACTCATAGATGTCATCATTACCATACTTTGCAGTATAAGCATCGATTAAAGCTTTACGACGATTAACTGACAGTGACTCCGGGAAACAGTCACGACTTACCGCAACTATACCGATTTTTACTTTTGGAATATTGTTCATTATACGCCTCCACAAAAACTTATATTTGTTTACAAAGGGCCAGGCATCCGGCCTGGCTCTGGTTTGTTGAAAATTATCTCTTGTTGATGTACTTGCGGACATCGATAGCTACTGCGATGATAATGATGGCTCCACGGATAACATACTGAAGATAAGCATTTACTCCGAGGAAATAAAGACCATAGTTGATAGCCTGAAGAATAACTGCACCAAGCACAACACCCTGTACAGTACCGATACCACCATTAAAAGATACACCACCGATTACGCAGCTTGCGATAGCATCCTGCTCGTAGTTGAAACCTGTTGAAGTACCAACAGACTGAATACGTGCACCCTCGAGGAAAGATCCGATACCGTACATGATACCTGCATAAATGAATACGCTCATGATGGTCTTGGTAACACTGATACCTGATACTTCTGCAGCCTCTGTGTTTCCTCCTACAGCAAACATATTCTTTCCGAATGTTGTCTTGTTCCACATTATCCATGTAAAAGCAGCAAGTGCAAGGAAAATGATAACAAGCCACGGAAGTTTAAATGAACCGAAGTTGATAGATGCTGTAGCAATCTTTGTGTACTTTGCATCAAATGAAGAAAGAGCCTGAGTTGAACCTGTCGGCTGATTCTCGATATACATACAGCTGAGACCGTAGCAGATGAGTGATGTACCCAGAGTAACAATGAACGGATGCATATGAAGCTTAGCCATACCAAATCCGTTAAATGCAGAAACAGCTGTAGCAACTAATATACAGATGAGCAGTGCAAGCAATATAGTCCCGACTGTAATTTCCGGAATCTGCGGATAGTATCTTGACGGGAATGTAACTGATTGCAGAATAGAAGCTGCAATAGCTGCAGTAAGTCCAAGCAGACGTCCTACGGAAAGATCAGTACCGGCAAGTACGATGATTCCGGCAACACCCAGTGCAAGGATACCCTTTGTTGAAGCCTGCTTCAGAATGTTGATGAAGTTACCGATAGAGAGGAACTTCGGGTTTATCGCAATGATGACAACAAGAATTGCCAGCAAGATAAGGTAAAGCGCATATTTAAGCAGCAAATCACCAATATTTATTTTCTTCTTTTCCATAACTAATCTCCTTTATACGTACTTAGCCTGGAGGGCCATGATTGTCTCCTGCTCGCCTTCAACTCCGCCGAAGTCCTTGCCACGCTCTACTATACCTGCCAGCTGTCCGTTACTCATAACAAGTATACGGTCGCAGATACCGATAAGTTCAGGCATCTCTGACGAAATGAAGCAAACTCCCTTGCCCTGACCGGCAAGCTCTAACATCAACTCATAAATCTCATACTTGGCACCTACGTCGATACCTCTTGTAGGTTCGTCCAAAAGCAGGATATCCGGATTTGTAAGCAGCCAGCGGCTGAATATAACCTTCTGCTGGTTACCACCGGACAGATTCTTGATAAGAGTCTTCTGGGAAGGAGTCTTAGTTTTTAATCTTTCAATATATTCCGCTGTATCCTTCTGCATTTCCTTATCGGAAAGCAGCATGCCATGTCTGTAGTTCTTTAGGTTTGCAATAACAGAATTGAACATGATATTTCCGTATGGGAATATACCTGTTGCACGTCGCTCCTCCGTAACCATTGCGAAACCATTCTTAATTGATTCCTTAGGCGTTTTGTTCTTTACGTCTTTACCATCAACAGTAATCGTTCCTTCAAGCTTCTCCATTGAACCAAAGATAGTACTTAGAAGCTCTGTTCTTCTGGAACCTACCAGACCGGCAATTCCAAGAATCTCACCCTTTCTAAGTTCGAATGAAACATTATGACAGGTCGGCTCATATTTTCCTGTAAGGCCTTCAACCTTCATCATGATTTCATCACTCGGGATATTGGTCTTTGCAGGGAAACGATTGGACATATCTCTGTTAACCATTCGTTTGATGATAACATCCGTTGTAAGAGCCGAAGTCGGATCAGTAGATTCCCACTTACCATCTCGCATGATGGTTACTTCATCAGATATTCTCATGATTTCATCCATCTTATGTGAGATGTAAATGATACCTACACCCTGTGCCGTAAGCTTCTTCATAATACGGAAAAGATGCTCAACTTCATCCTGAGTAAGTGAGGAAGTAGGCTCATCCAAAACAAGGATTCTTGCATTATAAGAAACAGCCTTTGCAATCTCCAGCATCTGTCTCTGTGATACAGTGTATTTACCGATGTTCTTTGTAACATCTACATTGATTTCCAATTCACGTAATACTGCCTCGGTATCCTCTTTCATTTTCTTTGCATCAACGAAAGGTCCCTTCATCGGAAAACGTCCGAGCCAGATATTCTCCATAACGCTACGGTAAAGCACCTGGTTAAGTTCCTGATGCACCATAGCAACTCCATTATCGAGGGCATGTCGTGGGTTAATGAAATTAACTTCTTTCCCGTCAACCTTGATAATTCCTGAATCTTTCTTATAAATACCGAAAAGGCATTTCATAAGTGTTGATTTTCCGGCACCGTTTTCGCCCATAAGAGCATGTACGGTTCCCGGTCTCAGTTTGAGCTGAGCATGATCGAGTGCCTTAACACCCGGGAACTGCTTGTCGATGTCGATCATCTCAAGCAAATATTTGTTATTTTCCAAATTTTCCACCCGATCCTTTTCTTATTTTTTAATCAGCAGGTGCCCTGTATTTCAAGGGCACCTCTAAAAAACATATTTTAATTAAATCACTCTTTTGTGATCTTTGCGTATGGAATACGAACTGAGAATCCGTCATCAGCCTTCTGATAATCTGTTCCGTCTAACCAGTCTTTTCCAAGAGCTCCGTTGATTGCCATGTAGATGTTGCACTTACCCATAGCATCGCCGTCCTGCTTTACAGTACCTGTAAGCTTGCCGTTGTTGATAGCTTCGATAGCTGTATCTGTTGCATCAACACCGATAACAACAACTTCGTCACCGCCATCACCAAGGTTGTATCCAACTTCATTGAGAGCTGCGATAACACCGATAGCCATATCATCGTTGTTACAGAAGATAACTTCCATGTTCTCTACGCCGAGAGAAGGAATAAGAGCTGTCATAGCGTCCTGAGCCTTAGCTGTATCCCACATACATACCTGTGTCTCAACCATCTCGTTAAGATCTACGCCAAGTTCGATTGCTCTCTTAGCTGAATACTCTGTACGTGCAATAGCCTCTGCGTTGTTCGGCTCGCCCATGAACTCGATGTAATTGATCTTTCCATCACCATTCTTATCGATTCCGGGATTCTTCTCAAGGAGTTCAGCAAGGATCTCACCCTGCATGATACCTGCCTCTTCCGGCTTTGTTCCGATAAAGATAGAATTGTTGTCTGTTACAAGTGATGAATCGTTCGGCTCCTTGTTGTAGAAGAAGAACGGAACATCGTTTGCTGCGCCGAGGTCTGCAAGATACTGACCTGCTGATGTGTCGCAAAGGTTGATGATGATAAGATCTTTGCCTGATGCGAACATAACGTCTGCCTGGTTGTTCTGAGTAGCCTGATCATCGTTACCATCCTGCATTTCAAGGTTAACCTTTACTCCGAGCTGGTTGCCGATTTCTTCAGCATATTTCTCCATTGCTACACGAACTGATGATCCGTATGTATCTGAATACTTCCATACAAGAACACCGATGTTAACTTCGTTCTTGCCCTCAGCTGCTGCTGCCTCTGCAACCTCTGCAACTGCTGCCGCTGCCTCTGCTACTTCTTCCTTTACAGCCTCAGCTGCCGGTGCTGCCTGCTCAGCTGCTGCCGGTGCTGATCCGCCACAAGCTGCAAGAGAAAGAACCATAAGAGCTGCCATTGTAATAGCTACAAATTTCTTCATTCTTTTTTCCTCCATTTTTTTTACATGCGTCATCGTGTTTCCGATCCGCATGTACATAATTTACCTGTATATTGTCTCACATTTAAGCTTTTTTGTCTATGTTTTATCAAAAAGACTGCTTCATTAAAACAAACGGATAAGTCTTGACTGAAACCGGCATTTAAGAGTATAAATAATCATATAACACAACAATATACACAGCGGTTATATCAGACCGGAAAGGAAAGCTATGGAAATTAGTAAATTTAAGAATTCTTATGCTTCACTGTTCACTCTTACCAACAAAAATGGTATGAAAGTCGTACTTACGGATATCGGTGCAGATATCGTAAGTATCTTTGTTCCTGATGCAAAAGGCAATCTTGTTGATGTGGCTCTCGGATACGATGATCCTGAGTGTTATCTGAACAACCAGACAACTTTCGGTGCAGTTGTCGGCAGATTTGCCAACAGAATCGGAGGAGCAAAATTCACTCTTAACGGCGAAACCTATAGTCTTGATGTTAATGACAATGATAACTGCCTGCACGGCGGTTTCCAGAAATGGTACTTCCGTATGTGGTTTCCACAGGTAGATGAAGCTGATAACAGTGTAAAGTTCAGCCTCTTCTCTGTTGACGGTGATCAGAATATGCCGGGCAACGCCATAGTATCGGTAACATATAAACTCGGAGATGATAACTCTCTGAGCCTTCACTATGAAGCAGTTTCCGACAAAGATACATATTTCAATCTCACAAACCATAACTACTTCAACTTAAGCGGTCAGGGAACCGATACCATGATTGATCATACGATGTGGATTGATTCCGATAAGGCAACTGCCATCGATTCTCAGCTCATTCCGACAGGAGAAATCGTTGATATCAAAGGAACAGCACTTGACTTCACAACTCCAAAGGTTATTGCTGATGACATCGATGCTGATGAAGAAGCTATTAAACTCGGCGGAGGTTTCGATCACAACTTCATACTGAATGATCCTTGCCTTACGAAAGCATTTGCAAGAGTATCAAGCCCCAGAACAGGTATCGTTATGGAAGCATATACGGATCTTCCGGCTGTTCAGTTCTATTCAGGCAACTTCATGGGAAGCGATCCGAACGGCAAGGGCGGAAAACCATATAACCGTCGCGGCGGATTCTGTCTTGAGACTCAGTACTATCCCGATACACCTAATCATGACAATTTCCCGAGCGATCTGTTCAAGGCAGGCCAGAAACTTGATTCAACAACAATTTATAAGTTTTCAGTTAAATAAAAGGAGGCAGTGCAGATGGCAAACACATTAACATTTGCGATTTTTGTTACCAACAGAGGTTTTATGCCGGGCGAGCTTATTCACGGAGCACGCGAAGACATGAAGAAGGCTGTTAAGAAAGCCGGATATAATTACATCATCATGGATGAAAAGCTCACAAGATTCGGAGGAATCGAAACCCGTGATGAAGGTATCCTCTATGCACAGTGGCTTAAGAAAAATGAAGGCAAATATGACGGAGTTATACTTTGCTGTCCTATCTTCGCTGATGAAAACGGTGCTGCATGGGCCCTTAAAGACTGTAAAAAACCTATTCTTATTCAGGCATATCCGGATGAGATAGGCAAGATGGATTTCAAGTACAGACGTGATGCATATTGCGGTAAATTCTCAGTCACTGATGTATTTGATCAGTACGGAATACCATATTCACTGACAAAATCATGGGTCGTTGATCCTCTTACCAAGGAATTCGCACAGGACCTGCATGATTTTGCTGCAACTTGTCGCGTAGTAAACAAGATGCGTGATTGCAATATCGGTGCCATCGGTGCAAGAACTACGGCTTTCAAAACTGTTCGTTTTGATGAAGTGGCATGTCAGAAATACGGCATCAATATCGAATCATTCGATTTATCAGAACTGGTATTTGAAGTTGGAAAGCTTAAAGATAACGACAAAGCTGTTGTTGCAAAAATCAAGAAGCTTGCTGCATACTCAGACTTCTCAAGGGTTCCGAAGAAAAATCAGCTAGCTTTAGCAAAGATAGGTGTTGTTATCGACAAGTATATCGAAGATTATCATCTTGATGCCATCAGCCTTCGCTGCTGGAACGAGATGGAAACGATACTCAGAGTGTGTCCATGCGTTCTTCTTTCAGAGCTCAATGATCGCGGTATCGTAGCATCCTGCGAAATGGATGTTGAGTCATGCCTCGCAATGTTCGCTATGAAACTTGCGTCCGATGCTCCTACAGCATGCCTTGACTGGAATAACAACTACGGAACAGATCCGAACAAAGTTGTACTCTTCCACTGCGGACCGGTAGCTCAGTCACTTATGGCAGACAAAGGAACTGTTCTCGAGCATAAGATGTTTGCAAAGAATGACCCGGGTTCGGGCTGGGGTACAAATGAAGGACGTATCGCAGCATTCCCGTGTACCATCTCCAACTGCAAGATAAGAGACGGAAAAATCAACCTCTATGTATCTGAAGCTGAAATGACAGCAGATGAAATCGAGGACGGATACTTCGGAGTTGCAGGCGTATGTGAGATCCCTGATCTCCAGGCAAAACTCGAAAGACTCGCACGCGGCGGATTCAAACATCATACAGCCGTAGGTAAGGGACATATGAAGAAAATCCTTGAAGATGCATTCAAATATTATCTTGGATATAATGTGGTTGACATTGATAAATAATCATGTTTCCAATAAAAATGCGGTGGCTCACATACCACCGCATTTTTATTATTCAGTTTACTTTTTCATCAGATCTCTGATTTCCGTAAGGAGCTTAATTTCCTCGCTCGGCTCCGGTGCAGCGGCTGCCTCCTCTTCTTCTTTCTTTTTCATTTTCTCGGCAGCAGCCTGTGCTTTATTTACTCCCCTGAGAATAAAGAATAAAACCAAAGCTGTAGCTAAGAATGTAATTATTGCGGAAATAACTGCACCGATTCCGAATGAAGCCTCTCCGACCTTAATCGAAAGTGCTGAAAAATCAATCCCACCACATATCACGCCAATCAGAGGTGTTATAAGATTTTCAACGATTGCAGTTACTATAGCAGTAAATGCACCGCCCAAAATGATGCCGACTGCCATAGAAAGCGCATTGCCCTTATTGATGAATTCCTTAAACTCTTTCCATAAACCCTTCATAATTTTTCTCCTTTTCTTTTCAGTCTCCGGTCTCATTCACCGGATGGTTTCTTCTGATAAAATCAAGAAAATCCTTTGGTCTGTAATTGATTATCAGTTCCTCGGGAAAATCTATATCATCTATGATTTTTTCTATTCTGTCCAGCCTTGCTATCCCGCTTGTATGATGTGCATCAGAGCTTAAGATGACCTGCACATTAAGCTTTTTGGCAAGTGTAAGAATCTCAACAATATGTTCACGGGCATTTGGCCTTATTTTCTCAAGTATAAGAGAATTATTGTTTATCTCAGGCAAAGTGTTGTACTGCTTACATGCTTTGAGTATGGTTTCATAATCAGCCTCTATTGCATCCGGATGGGAAATAATATCTATATCAGGATTCTTAATACAACTGAGATATGCATTTGTATTATAAACCGGATCATTTCTTTGTTTGAATTCTCCGAGTTTATTTGCATGAACTCCTGCGATTCTCAGATCAAGACAATCTATCCTTCTCTGATCAAGGTCAAGCCTTCCCTTATCATCCAGAATATTAAGTTCACAACCGAGTAGCACCCTTATACCGTACTGAACCCTTGGAACAAAGTGGTAACAGGAAAAATAAATACCTTCGCATGCCCCCTCCATCATCGGTCCATGTTCAGCGACTCCGAAAACCTCAAGGTTCTTCTCGGCAGCCGCTCTCACCATCTCATCAAGAGTGCTGAATGCGTGTCCGCTTGCTATGGTATGTGTATGTACATCAAGTTTAACCGGTTGCAAATCAATACCTCCAAAAGCTGTATCACTTCAGCTTCATATCAATCTTAAGATTCTGTCCTTTTAGGCTCGCATCTGCAAGTGCGCCTGATATAAGAGGCATCATAGGCGGTAAATGTCCCAGATCTGTATCCAGAATAATCGGAACTTTATACTTTCCCAGCACTCCTGTCACTGCATTAATGTGGTTCATTCCCATAATATCATCATCGAAATGTAAGGCTCTGCCTATAATAAAGCCCTTAACATTAGCAAACCATCCCGCTTCGTCTAGCTGCCACAAAGCTCTTCTTATCCCCATCGGATTCAGGTCACATGATTCAATGAACCATATAATACCGTCATCTGCGTATTTTCGGGCAAATGCTGCCGATCCGTCAAATTTAGTCCCGCACAAAACCTGCAGACAATCAAGACATCCTCCTAAGAGTCTTCCGGAAAAATCTGTTTCGCCATTTTCCTCATAAAGCTCTCCGCCTTTGAAAAGTTTTATACACGAAGGCTCGGTATCATTAATTGGTTCGCATGGATCCGGGACTGTTCCCTCCGGATATTCTTTCTCATATCTCTCCCATGTCCTGTAACTGCTCACTGACAGTTTGCTTCCGGTAATCAAGTTATATGCATCATCTGAAAATGCATGCCACGGTTTCTTACCGAACTGACTTACACAAGGCCCGTAGATAGCTGCCGTATCACACAATACAGGCAAAGTATAAGTAAGATTGGTATTATCCGAATATCCCATGAACCATTTCGGCTTTGAAATTGCGATCTTATCAAAATCAACAAATGAAATATCCTCGCACATAGTCTCTCCGCCGCCACAGGAAATGATGACATCACATCTGTCGTTTGTAAAGAAATCATTTATCTCCGCAGCACATTTTTCGGGGGTGCTGCTCTTTCCTATTCCGGACATCTCATAACAGTTTGGTCCGAGTATGTTTTCATAGCCGAGATTCTCAAATTCTTTCAAAGCAAACCTGAAGCATTGTCCATGATACTCATCCGCACAACCGAAAGATGGTGCGATATATCCGATTCGTCCGTTCTTTTGTAAAAAGCGTGGGTATCTCATCTGTCCTCTTTGTCTTTAATAATCATATTTTTAATTGCGTCAATGCCTACTCTTATTGCAAGGTCCGTATCAAGAACAACCGGATTTGAAAGATTCTTCTTCTCTCTCTCCTGATTAGCAATAACCAAAAAAGTTGCTCCGCATCTTACTTTTCGGTAAGCTGCAGTCGTAAAAAGTGCTGCTGTCTCCATTTCTGATGCCTTGCATCCCATCTTTACCCAGGCTTCCCACTTATTTATAAGGTCATAACCTCCCGGCATGTTTTCAGGTGAATGCTGGCCGAAAAAAGAATCTTTGGACTGTACTACTCCAACATGGAATTTTGCACCATTTTCCTTTGCACTCATGACAAGTGCTTCCAGGCAGTTGAAATCAGAAACAGCGGGATACTCGATAGGGGCTATTTCTTTGCTTGTCCCTTCCATACGAATAGCACCGTTGGCAATAACAATATCTCCGCCCATAATATCAAGCTGCATCCCACCGCAAGTTCCGACTCTGATAAAAGTATCTGCTCCGCAGTTGACAAGTTCCTCCATGGCTATGCTCGCAGAAGGTCCGCCGATACCGGTAGATGTTACACTGACCTTTACTCCGTTTAAATATCCTGTATATGTCTTAAACTCACGGTTATAAGCTATAAGTTTTGCATCTTCGAAATATGAAGCTATCTTTTCACATCTTCCCGGATCACCCGGTAGTATCACATATTTACCTATGTCACCCGGTCCACATTGTATATGGTATTGTTTATCTTTATCTTCAGAATAATCTCGTAACGACATACTATCCCCTTATATCAGCTTTACCTGCAAACAACTCTTTCTTATCTTCTTCACTCATGCTGGAATAATAGTTTCTGAGCACTCCGATGGTGCATATAGGTCTTATGAATATCCAGAGAAAATATACCAGAAATAATGAAACCATATATACTACGCCTGCCTCGATTGGGTTAAATCCCATTTCTAAATAGGTTTTATCCTTTAATACTTCTATCCCTAATTTCATGAAAAACGGATTCGTTTCAAAGAACTGGTACAATAATTTGGAAAGTGCTACCACAATTAAAATACATGCAGCCAGTACCGCAATCGCATTTATTATCATAAATCCTATAAGATTCTTGAATTTCATCAGGAACAGATGTCCGCCTTTTAAAAGTGCTTCTTTTGTTTTTTTCTCCTGATGACAGAAAGCCCAGGACATTGCGCATGTTCCTATATAAGGAACCATACTGCAGCACAGGAACATCGCCATAGAAGCGATCTTTGGTTTTAAATCACTCCTCTTTGCCGGATCTTTTATAAGAAAAAGTTCCTTTATTGATTTAAATATTTCGGCAAATAATAAAAGAAATGACATGACCGGATATGTCTTTTGTGCGATCTCCATTCCTTCTTCGATGCAAGGCTGCGGAATATTATTATTCAGAATCGCTTCGGTCATAATTGCGGTATGCGAAGCTCTCATCGGAGCAATCGGTAAAATGGCAATGAAAAAGAATGCAAACAGAGCAAGTCCAAGTCCTATCCAGGTAATCACGAAGTTTGAATTAATACCTGCTATTTTGGCAAG
The DNA here is from genome assembly GCA_045600945.1 of Lachnospiraceae bacterium. GTDB lineage: Bacteria > Bacillota > Clostridia > Lachnospirales > Lachnospiraceae > Darwinimomas. The sequence goes on along the minus strand of JAZRYX010000078.1, from coordinate 25,750 downwards.
GAATCTGTCTACCAGAGAAAAAAACAATAAAACAACGAGTGAAACAGCTGCTCCCTCGAAATAAAGAACTATCCTTCTCCAACCGAAGTTTACTGTCTTATTGTATATTTCAATATCAGTCAGTCCCTTTTTCTCTTGTTTCGGCATGATTATCCTCATTCCATAAAATGCCTTACCTCCTCTTTAAAGAAGGCAAGGCATTATTAATTACGGTATTAAAAAGCAATATTATTCACCCATTTTATCGATTGTTGCCTTCGCTTTTGACATCTGGATTGAAAGAACAATCATTGTGATTCCAAAGCAAAGCATAGCTGCTGATACTATGATATCTATTGAAAGTGCAGCTACGAATGGTTGTCCAACAAGAAAGAATCCAAGGATAACCGTGATGATAGCAAGCGCAAGAGTCCAACCCCATCCCGAAACACCCTGTTGTTTGAGTGTAATAGCACCAAAAATTCCGTTTATACCTTCGAAAAGGAAGGCAAATGTAAACAGGAAAACAAGAATGGTATCAGAAAGATACGGAACTGCTGCAATAACAATTCCTAGGATGATAAGGATAATCCATCCAACAAGATTCCATCCCCATGCAGGAATCTCGTTACGTCTTGCAATTGTACTTATAAGGCCTATGACACCAATCGCAATAAAGTTGATTATGCCGACTATTCTGGCAACCTCAAATCCTGTTCCCGGGTTTGCAATAAGAATAAAAGCAAGTATCAATGAAATAATACCAATAATAAGAACCAGCCACCATGTTTTTAATATTTCTACAACTCTGTCAACCATAAAAAATTACCTCCGTAAATTCAAAAATACTTTTATTATTATACCATATATTGATTAAATAGTCGATTATTCCACAATATTTTCATTTTGTTCAGTCTTCACTTCTTCTTTCGGCATATATAAGACCCATGTATTATCACCAAATAAGAATGCCTGTGCATTAAGTGAAACAGATACAAGTCCAAGTATCATAAGTGCCATACCGACAAAGAATCCTATAATCCCTCCGAAAAGGAAAAATATTATGGCTGACAATATAATTGAAAGAATAATCGAAATCAGATTCTCTAAAAATAATAATGCAACATTCTTTAGCGTAATAACATCTGAAAACCGGGGTCTTTCTGATCCTGCGGCCAGCCACTCACCCAGCAGGGAAAGGAAGCAATAACTTACCGGGAAGAGAATTAACAGAACGACTCCTGCATAATAAAGAGACTTCATATAAAAACAATAAACTATCAGAAGCAGATTCAGCAACACAAGAACATTTCTGACAAATATCTCAAACCATGCCTCAATAATGTTTCTACTCTCTTTATTGTACCTTGCCATGACGAAAATAATATCATGGCTGATAAAAAGTCCAACCAGTAAAAGTATCAGGGCAACAATAACCGTACCTGCTACCCCTACCAATCCGAAGCTTACTCCGCTGACAATTGTTCCGAAAAAGCCTGAATAATTACCAAGCACCTCTCCCAATGCCTTGAAAAAGCTACCGCCTTCCTTTATGGCATCACCGACCGGAGCAAAAGACAGACTGTTTTCATTTAGATATTCAAGAATCTGTGAAGTTACGCCTGAAATACTGTCTGTTGTACCCTTTGCGAAAATCGATATGCATGCGAGTATAATAACGAACAATATACCCAATACTACGATCAGATAACGCATGTTTTTTAAATGCGTTGTTATGGATTCTTTAATCATAGTTTCCTCCGAACTTGCTCTGAATTATATGCAAAAGATCAGTTCTTAAATGAATGTATCGGAGCAGGAATCCTGCCTCCGCGATTAACAAAATCAGCGCATGAATATGTATTCACGGGCATTATCGGTGCATATCCTAAAAGTCCTCCGAAGTTTACCGTCTCACCGACCTTCTTTCCATTAACAGGTATAAGCCTTACTGCTGTTGTTTTCTGATTTATCATACCTATGGCTGCCTCATCTGCAATTATTCCCGATATTGTTTCCTCGGATATATCACCGGGAACAGCGAGCATATCAAGTCCGACTGAGCAAACGCAGGTCATGGCTTCGAGCTTCTCAATAGTAAGTGCTCCCATGGCCACTGCATCAATCATTCCTTTATCTTCGCTTACCGGAATGAATGCACCCGAAAGACCGCCTACATATGAGCTGGCCATAACTCCACCCTTCTTAACCTGATCATTTAATATAGCAAGAGCTGCCGTAGTCCCCGGTGCTCCAACCCTTTCAAGTCCCATGCCTTCAAGAATCTGAGCGACAGAATCTCCGACTGCAGGCGTGGGTGCTAAAGAAAGATCAACTACTCCGAACGGAACTCCGAGTCTTTTAGCTGCTTCCTGCGCAACAAGCTGACCCACTCTCGTAACCTTAAATGCAGTTTTCTTAACCGTCTGACATAGAGCTTCAAAGTTCTCCCCGCGTACACTTTCAACAGCTGCCTTAACTACTCCCGGGCCACTGACTCCTACATTAATGACCACATCACCTTCTGTAACCCCATGAAAAGCGCCCGCCATAAACGGATTATCATCAGGTGCATTACAGAATACTACAAGTTTGGCACATCCAAAAGAATCTTTATCAGCAGTCTTTGAGGCAGTCTCTTTTATTATCCTGCCCAGAAGTCGAACAGCATCCATATCTATTCCGGTTCTGGTAGAACCGACATTAACGGATGAACATACTATGTCAGTCAAAGTCAAAGCTTCCGGTATCGATTCAATAAGCATCCTGTCTGAAGCCGTCATGCCTTTTGTCACAAGAGCAGAATACCCTCCCAGGAAATTTACTCCAACCTCTTTTGCGGACTTATCAAGAGTTTTTGCAATTTGAACAAAATCCGAAGAACTCTTGCAACAGCTCGAACCAATAAGTGCAATCGGTGTAACGGAAATTCTTTTATTAACTATCGGTATACCGAAATCTTTTGAAATAGCTTCTCCTGTGGCAACAAGATTTCCCGCTGTCATAAGAATCTTACTGTGTATTTTCTCACATGTCCTTGAAACATCATCTGAAGCACAATCAAGAAGGCTGATGCCCATAGTGATTGTTCTGACATCCAGAAGATCATGTTCTATCATTCGGTTTGTCTCAAGCACTTCTTTTAAACTTGGCATATCAGCTCCTTATATTCTGTGCATTTCCGTAAAAATTTCCTCTTTCTGTGCAAGGATTCTGAGACCCATCTCCTCACCCAGATTTTTAAGCTCGTCGGAAATGTTTTCAAAAGGTTTATCTGACTTTTCCATGTCGGCAATAACCATCATATTGAACATATCAGAAACTATAGTCTGAGTAATGTCTAATATATTAATCTGATTATTCGAAAGATAAGTACATACTCTCGCAATTATACCTACTCTGTCTTTTCCGACAACCGTAATTATTATCTTTTTCATATAACCTCCAATGGAAAGTTAATTTATAAACAAACTCAATATTAAACCGATGATTACACTGTAAACATATATAAGTCCCAGTATGGCCAGAACTCTCTTCTTATTCTTTTCGGTTTTTATCAGAACCAGTGTGCCCATACCCGAACCTGCGCAAAGTCCGGCAAACATGGATGCAAACGGAAGCTGTCCGGCTACATACATCTGGGTCAGCAAAACCGACGCAGCACAGTTCGGAATCATGCCTATAAGCGGAGTTATCAAAAACTGAACAAACCCTGTTGTTTGAATGAATCCTGCTAGTCTCTCGGTACCTATAAACTCAACTGCAAAATTTATTATAAGTAAAACAATAAAAATCGATATCATAATAATACCGGTGTGTCTGAGTGTGGCAACTATCAGACTTTCATGTTCATCATGATCATGGCAGTCCACCTTGGTATCCATATCGACATAGCCGCCCTTCATGCGTTTCGGCAGCATTTTCATAATAACAAAATCGGTAAAGAAACCACATATCAGAGCAAATATAAGTTTAAGTATGAGAAGCGGAACAAGACTCTTCCATCCTTCCGGCATCGCAATCAAAAGCGGAACGGCTTCATCTGAAGTCGATATGAATACGGCTGCCAGGGTACCGACCGTTATAACATTTCCTGAATACAGATTGGCCGCCATTCCGGAAAAGCCGCATTGCGGAATAAGGCCCAGAAAAGCCCCGGGAACGAATCCGAATTTTCCTCCGCTTGCAAGGGCTTTTTCTATCTTGTCGGACTTAGTCCTTTCAATGTATTCAATCACAAAGTATGCTGCCAGTAAGAATGGCAGCATCTTTAAGCAATCCAGAAATGTATCCAATACGACGTCAATAAACATATCTTCTATATTTTACAGAATTCGAGTGGATTTATCAAGCAAATACTGTGGTTCTGACCTCAGGTATCTGTCTGCCTTCAAAAATGACATTTTGTACTCTGAAAGCATCATCCACAAATACAAGATTTGCTTTTTTGCCTGCGGCAATGCTGCCGAAACGCGAAGAAAGTCCTAGCGCTGCAGCCGAATTGGTCGATGCGCACTTGAAAGTCACACGTATATCTGCTCCGGTAGCTTTCATGAAATTGGCGGCGCAGTCCGCAACGGTCAGTCTGCTGCCGAAAAGATTACCATTCTTACCGATATTAATATCTTTGCAGCTTCTTAAATCACTGTCCGGATATTCACCGGGATTATCATCTTCACGTTTGTGATATGTACAGTCCGAAACCAGTATGATATGATCCTCTCCCGCACACTTAAGTGCCAGTCTTTGTCCGGATTTGGTTACATGTATGCCCCTGACATCCGAAATTATCTCATAATACAGATTCGGAATCCCCAAAGTAACATAAGAAACTCCGTCCTGCGGATCTCCGGTCATATCAGATGCATGTATTCCTTTGTAATTTCCGGTCGCATCAAAAAGATGTGTCACTATCTTAAGACCTTTTGATACGGAACGATATATGCTTTCAGGATCAGCCTGCGTATGCCCGATATCCATTACCGAACCGTATTTGTTAATGATTGCTTCAACACTTTCCGCATAAGACATCTCCGGCGCATATGTACAGTGCAGGACATGTCCTTTTGCTGCCTCAAACAATGACGAAAAGACCTCATCGGAATATTTCCATGCGTATTTCCGGCCTGCTCCCATATGATAATTAATGTACGGGCCTTCCAGATGTATTCCTATTATTGAATTATTCCCTTCATCCATTGCTTTATTGCATTGTTCTATTATTGATAAATATTTCCCCAATCGAAGCGAGTAAGAAGGTGAAGGTGTCATTGATGTAACTCCGTGTTTAAGATGGGCATCTGCCACTGCCATGGTATTATCAATGATATCGAAGCCTTCACCATACTGGTGATACCCATGTACATGCTCATCAATAAGCCCCGGTCCGACAAACAATCCACCGGCATCGATTATCTCACATCCTTCCGGAACATCCATCTCACCCGTTGAAATAATACAATCTCCCTCCAGGAGGATTGACCCTTCCCGGATTCTGTCCAGATATACGATTTTTGCGTTAGTTATCATTTTCATATTTAGGATATTATAACAGTTAAGTCATTCTTCTGCCACGTTAAAGATGTATCGACTTGAAAACCCGTGTCATAAATGTGATAATATCTGTATCTGTTACTGTCGGAGAAAAGATTTATGGATGCAAAAATAAGAAAAAATCAAAACATACTGATTACAAGCGGAAAAGCTTTGATCATATTCGGAATCTGGGCAATAGTCAGGCTCGTTTTATATGAATTGCTAGACCCTGCTTCATTGAATGCCCTGGTACTCCGTCCCGGAGTTGAAATCTATAAGGAAGAATCTATCGAAGCTTTATTTAATCTGACTATTTTTTCATTGTTTATAGACCTGATATTCAGATTCTTTCTCGGAAGCGCAGCCATCTCGGAAGGAAAAGGGCAAAACAGAACTCCGATATATATTGTCCTTGATATAATCTATGTTATTTTTTCGGTATTGAGTGATGCATACTTCATCTGTTCTCCGGGATTTTTTGATTTTTCACTCAATTCCATTTCATCGATTTTCATCGATCTGACAACCATAGTGGCTCTTATCCTCATCATTGTTTCCTCTATATCATTAAGGAAACTGAAGAAGAATAAATCCGAATCGACAAAGGAGGCTGCATATGTTTCTTGATTTCCATTACTATGCAACATACTGCGCAGCTTATCTTGCCGGCTATTCCCATGAGGAAAGTTTCGATATTGCCTACTGGGCTGCATTTGTAGATAACTGCACTATAACTCTCCTTAACAAAATAGACGGTCCGAAGGAAGCCGTTACAACACAATACATAGCAGAAATGGTTGACGATACCGATACGATAAACGGACTTCATAACATTGCCCGAATATGGTGTTCTTATCATTTCCTTCCTTACGATCTATACGCAAAAAGTAATCATAGACCAAAGCGTTATATGGACAGATATCGTCTCATATGCGGGCCAAACGGGGATTTACTTGTAGATACCGTAAATCTGGCCAAAGGTGCTGACCTTCAGGCTGTGGGAATAGCAATGCATGTTTTGGCTGATACATGGTCACACAGCTATTTCGCAGGAATAGGTTCCAACGTCATAAATGACATAAACTCTTATTTCTATGAGATCATTGAAAAAGACGGTGTTGAAACAGAACGAAAGGTTGAATTTAAGCACTTACCCGGCAAGGATGATTTTGAACACAGCAGATACAATAACAGCATAGCACATGACAGTGAAGCGTCCATTATGTGTATCGGACATGGCCGTCTCGGACATATGCCCGATTACAGCTTCCTTAAATATAAATATATGCCTGCGTGGGGAGATTATGAAGTGATAGTCAAAGATAATCCGACGGATTATTTCAATGCCTTCTGCCAGATGATCTATGCTATGAAATATCTTCGGGGTGAATATGATTCGTTTGAGAAAGACACATATGAGACAGAATGCGTCGCACCGTGGAAAGAAGAAATCATATCTATGATGAAGACCCGTCAATATGATCACGACGCAGAATGGAAGGAAATGTGCACGAAAATCTCAGGATATATTGTTGATCCTTTCGACATATCCAGATTTCAGGCTGAATACATCGGGGCATCAAATGATTTACGTCATGAGACTGCTCTCGGCAGATTCTTCCTAAGTGCTATAAGACACAAAAGTATGGTAACTCACAGAATATTTGAATCCGGAAATATGCTTGCCGGTTACTCCGTGGATCTGAGTGACTCACGCATTAAAAGCGTTGAAGATATCAGAGATATACTCAATGCATTGATCGGGGGACAAAAGCATGACTAACTATCAGCGTATCTTTACAATAATAAAATCCGTCATTCTTATTATACTTGCACTGCTTACAATACTTTCACCATCTGTCGGATATTATGTATTACTTTTTATACTGAATGCGGCATTGCTTATTTACGGCATACGTTTACTGATATATTACTTCTCGCTTGCAAGATTTAAAGTCGGAGGTCTTTGGACACTCTATAAGAGCATAATCATCATAGATCTCTCCCTGCTTTTGTTAAGTATCCAGTGGGCACCTCAAAAGCTTGTTATGATAGTACTCATCCTCCTGCTTGCTTTTGACGGAGTTGTGTTTGTTATGAAAGCAATGAAATCAAAAAAACTGGATTCAAGCAAATGGAAATCTCAGTTATTACTGGGTATCAGCCTTTTCGTCATTGCTATTATCTGTATAGTAACGATAAAATCAACGCAGTTTGCGTCCATACTCTACAGTTTGGCCATTATAGTATCTGCCGTATCGGATATTATTAACGCTACAAAGAGAAGTGAGATTATTTATATCGGATAAGTTTTTCTTTTACATAAATATAGCCCGGCTTGATGCCGGGTTATTATTTATGATAAGGCTCGTTATTCAATATTCTGTATCCCCTGTATATCTGTTCCAGAAGTATCATTCTCATAAGCTGATGCGGGAAAGTCATTTTTGAGAAGCTTATCTTATCGTCAGCTCTTTTCAATACATCATCCGAAAGTCCGAGCGATCCTCCTATTATAAATACGAGATTACCCTTTGATACCGTTTGTATCTTATCCAGATATTTGGAAAATTCCTCTGAAGAATACTCTTTCCCCCGAATCGCCAAGGCACATACATAATCCGAATCCTTGATTTTTGATAATATGCGTTCTCCCTCCGTAATAATAATTTTCCTGTTTTCATTATCGGAAGCATTCTCCGGTGTCTTTTCATCCTGAACTTCTACTACCTTAAGTTTTACATACCTGCTAAGTCTTTTTGAGTACTCCCCTATACCATCTCTCATAAAAGCTTCTTTTACTTTTCCGACACACAATATCGTAATATTCATATCTCACCTTTTTCATCTGCAGTCGCCAAATGCAAACAAGTTTGCGCTTGGCTCGTTGCTTTATGGTATAATTATACATCAAGGAAAATATAATTACATTATGAGACTCGACCATTTTTTAAGCGCTGCCGGAACAGGTTCCCGCAGCGATGTCAAAAAACTGATAAGCAAAGGACTCATTTCCGTAAATGATGTCACCATAAAGGATCCCGGTTACAAATTTGACGAAAGCAATTCGACGGTCAAATATAAGGGATCCGTCATTTCATATGAAAAAAAAGTTTATTTCATGATGAACAAACCCCAGGGAGTCATCTCTGCAAGTCGTGCCGACCTGCGCAATCCAAATGAAACCTGCGTAGTCGATCTGATTCTCGAAGAAAAGCACCGTGAAATGTTCCCGATAGGCCGTCTCGACAAAGACACTGAAGGTCTTATCATCATATCAGATGACGGAGTGCTGGCTCATAATCTTCTTTCACCGAGAAAACATGTAAATAAAACTTACTATGCAATACTAAAATCTGAACTGGCAGACTCGGATAGAAAACTTATTGAGAACGGTATTGATATCGGAGATGATAAACCGACTTTACCGTCTGAAATTGAGACAATAAACAAGACCTCCGTATATGTTACCATACACGAAGGTCGTTATCATGAAGTTAAAAGAATGTTTGAAGCCGTAGGTAATAAAGTTATCTACTTAAAGCGCATCTCTATGGGCAATCTTCGGCTTGATCCCGAACTGAAGCCCGGTGAGTACCGCAGACTTACATCTGACGAGCTTTGCCTGCTTCAATAATCACATTTATTCCACTTCTACTACACCATCTTCTTTTATCGTGATTTTCATATCATCCTTCACATAGTTAAGGAACTCATCACCCAAAGAATCAACAACAGGCATTGAAACATCCTTAAGCCACACATCAGCCAGAATGGCACCTGCCGCGGCAAGGGAATCTATAGGCTCTGAGAACAACATACATGCAGGCTGACGATGCATAGATGTTGCACAGTACAGTACAAGTCCTCCGGTCGTTGATCCTATCGTTCTTGGAAGGCACAGGGCCTTTCCTGCCATCTGTTTTCCGTACAAATCGGGATTATTCTGATCACCGCAGGTTGCTTTCTTGTCACCGAACTGAAGCGCCTTCTGGAAGGAGGCAAGCGTATTAAGTCCGCCGTGAGATACAAGAGCGGGTGCCGTAACATTTCCCTTTGAAACTACTCTTCCGGTAAAAGACTTCATCTTATTTTCTTCCTCCTTTCGTAAGCTGCTCCAATATTTCGTCATCCGTATAGTATCTTGCACTCGTATATGTACGTAATTTATTGGACGAAGTAATAACAGGAAGTTTCTCACTCATAGGGTTATTCATATACATAAGAGGACAGATATATGAAGTGATTACACCCATATTTTTAAGTTTCTTTGCTTCCTCGGTACCTTCGAATATCTCCAGAACTCCGGGAGCTGCAGTAAATACTGTAGGTATCTGAACCTTTGTATTTCCGGCTTTTTTTAGTCCATCCTCGAGCCTGATCGTCCATGTTTTAAGCTGTTCAAGACTCATGTGCGGACAACCCATGAAACAGAGTTTTGGCTTAGCTTCCTTATTCTTCCAGATTACAGGATAGCTGTCATATACCCTCTTAAGCTCTGCATCATCTATCACATAGGTTTTCGCATCAGAAAGTATAAGTGATTTACCCTGTTCAACAGCTTCAGGTGTTATGCCTTCAACATGATATAAACCCACTGCACCGTTTGAAGCCGTAGCTGCACCGAAGTCTTTCAGATAAGTCCTGGCATTATCATCTAATTTGCCATTCAACCACTTATCAAGACCAATGATATACGGAACATCTTCCATAACCTTCATGCCCACAGCGGAGCCAAGCAATTGAGCTTCCGGTTTCTTTGTTGTCTTTATCTCAACAATCCATTTTGCTTTTCTGCCTTCATCGGTAAGGAAACCAAATTTCGGAACATAACCTACTATGGATCCCATGATATCTATAATACCTGAATTTCTGTTGCATCTTGCTCCCAGAACTGAGTTCGCATAGACAACAGCGGAAGACTCCGACCAGGATAGAACATCTCCCTTTTTAGGAGTATTGCCTACTTCATCCATATAGCATGTACATGTAAATGCTTTCTTATCCATAAGTCCCAGTTTATCCAACTGTTTTTCATACTGTTCCTGATTGGTATACATGAAATTATTGAAAACAAAATTTTGAATAAAGTTAGACGGAACGTTTTTATCCATCGGTCTCGGATCAACCGAAAACTTCTGTCCGGAAACTGCGCCTGCATCAATCAATTGATCAAGTAGATCATATACCGGTTTCAAAGCCTTAAGTCCGAAGGATGTAACAAGATGATTATATTCTCCTGTTATTTTCTCCATAGAGTCCGCACCGAACAATTCTCCGTAACGAACCATGGTTTCCATTACTTTCGCAAGAGTTTCTCCCTTTTTACCATCCAGAATCGCTTGTTGTTCTTCTGTAAGCTTCATTTGAAATCTCTCCTTCCTATCAAATCATCATGGCAACTTCATATGCACGCCAAATTACCGAACGCAGGTTGCCGACTTTTTTGCAATCGCCTACAAGATGCACCTTTGAACTCTCCTGTGCAATAGGTGTAGATATGTAGCCCGCAGAACTGATAACAGAATCACAGGGAATGTCTATCTCTTTACCGTCACCTGTGACACAAGTTACCGAGTTCTCATTAACTGACTTAAGCGTAGTGTTAAGATATACCGGAACATTATGTAAAGCGAAATATTCACGGAGATATGAACTGTTTGCCAGACATACTCCTGTCTGTGCAATGAGATCATTCTTCATCTCAACTATCTTAACATCTTTTCCCTGTAAGCAAAGTTCGTAGGCTATCTCACATCCTGTCAGGCCTCCACCGATAACTGCGATACTTTCTCCAACCGGTTTCTCTCCGTTCAGGTATTCGCAGGCTTCTATCATCTTCTCATATCCCGGTATGCTCTTAAGCACTCTGGCAGTTGAGCCTGTAGCTATGATGATATCCATATCACCGAATTGAGTCAGCTCTTTGATTTCGGATCCATAATGTATTTCTATCTGAAGATCTTTCATCTGCTTGCGATACCATGTGAGCAGATCACGAAGCTTCCCTTTATAACTTTCGGCACTTGCCGGAATAAAAGTACCTCCGAGTTTATCACTCTTCTCATATATAACAGGCTCGTGTCCGCGAAGCTTTAGTACACGCGCTGCTTCCATTCCGCCTATGCCTCCTCCGATAATCACAACTTTCTTCGGATTTTGGGTTTTCTTTATGTAATGCTTATTTGTCTGCATCGTCTCTGCATTGATAGCACAACGTGCCAGATGGAGACTGTCGGAAAGTGACTGATCGTTTGGAACACCTTCATAGTGGCACATATTAAAGCATCCGTTATGACAGAGAATACACGGACGAATATCATCTTCTTTCCCGTTCTGCAGCTTAACTATCCACTCACGATCTGCAAGGAACTGCCTTGCAAATCCGGCACCGTCAAGTTTTCCTGCCGCAATAGATTCTGCTGCCTTTTCAGGTGACATTCTTCCCGCACATACAACCGGAATATCGCAGAACTTCTTTATATGCTCTACATCTTCAAGATTACAGTTTTCAGGCATATAAATCGGCGGATGTGCCCAGTACCATGCATCATATGTTCCGTTATCACAGTTCAGCATGTCGTAGCCGGCATCCTGAAGATACTTAACAGCACGTTCGGACTCTTCAAGGTCTCTTCCTACTTCTTTATATTCCTCGCCCGGAAGTGCTCCTTTTCGGAAGTCTTTAGTTTTAGAGATGACACTGTAACGAAGTGAAACAGGAAAGTCCTTACCGCACTGTTTCTTGATTTCCTGTACTATCTCCACTGCGAAACGGTATCTGTTTTCAAAAGATCCTCCGTATTCATCGGTTCGACTGTTGACATAACCCAATGTAAACTGATCAAGCAGATATCCTTCATGAACCGCATGAACCTCAACACCATCGACACCGGCATCCTTAAGCTTCTTTGCCGTTTTTCCGAATGCAGTCACATACTCATGTATCTCATCAACGGTAAGTGCACGTGAAGGAACTTTATCTGACCAGCGATTAGGTGTAGGACTGGCTGTCGCAGTAATTTTATCCAGATCCATAAAGGGTTTGGAAATCGTTCTGAGTATCGGACTGGTATAAAGCTTTTCCATCATCGCGCTTATGGTAAAAGATCTTCCGAATCCTGCAGTAAGCTGTACAAAAAGCTTTGCTCCTGTCTTGTGAAATTCAGGCATCCAATCTGCAAGATCTCTATACATCTTATCATTTTTATATAACCACTGACCGAACATCGGGTTATATACCGGCTGACATCCCGGAAGTACAAGTCCACAATTGTTTTTTGCTACTTCAAGTATGAATTTAGCGCCTTCCTTATCGAAATGGTTTTTTTCCATCCATCCCAAAAGGTTCGTTCCACCCATGGATGTAATGACAAATCTGTTCTTGATTTCACAATTTCCGATCTTCCACGGAGTAAATAATGGTTCTAGTTTTTTGTCCATACTGCTCCCCTTTCTGGTTCTTAACAATCCGGTTACTTATGTACAGCCCTTTGAACTGTCTCAATATGACTATTATTATACAATGTATTGACAAAAAAACATATTATTTTTCTTTGCTTTTAGGCACTACATTCAGCGCTTCTGTTATCGGGACTGTAACCGTCATATCATAGCACGAGAAGACTTCTTCGATCTTCTTATCATCCGGTTTCTGTGTAATGAGACTGACAACAGGTACAATTACAAGCCCGCCAAGCATAGCAAAAGCTCCGCAGTTTATCGGACTCTGCAATATTTCCGGAAAAGCCGACTTGAAGAGCATATTGCAGATCATCAATATACTGCCCCATAAAAAACAAACGACATTAGCCGCCTTTGTAGTCCGTTTCCAAAATAATCCATATAGGAACGGTGCCAGGAAACTACCTGCAAGTGCACCCCACGAAAGTCCCATAAGCTGAGCGATAAATGTTATATTAAGCTTGTATTGTATTACGGCAATTACTGCAGAAATCAAAATGAAAATCGCAATAAATATACGAATCAGCCTGAGATTTCTCCTGTCGTCACTTTTATTCTTGAAAATAACCGGCTCACAGAAATCAAGTGTCAGAGTTGATGAAGATGTAAGAACCAGGGAGCTAAGTGTACTCATGGATGCCGACAAAACAAGGATCAAAGCAATTCCCACCAGTAACGATGACAGATTACTGAGCATTTCCGGAATGATAGCATCATATCCGGACTTTGCGACATCAACCGGAAACAGTCTGCCGAATCCTCCGAGGAAGTAGCATCCTCCTGCTACAACTACTGCAAACAATGTAGAAATAATGGTCCCCTTATGAATATCATTTTCACTCTTTATTGCATAAAATTTCTGAACCATCTGAGGAAGTCCCCATGTTCCCAACGAAGTAAGCAATATAACACCTGCAAGTCCTGCCGGATCCGGTCCGAAGAACGAAGCAAAAACTCCGGGGATATCCGAAACACTTTCATCTGTCACATTTGCAAGTGCAGCAAGTGAGCCCTGAAAACCACCATTGATTTTAAGCACTCCGGCGATAATTGCTACTATTCCGATAAGCATTATTATACCTTGAATAAAATCATTGATAGCCGTAGCCATATATCCACCTGCTATGACATATACTGCTGTAAGCACTGCCATGATAATAATACAAACAGTGTAGTCTATATCGAAAGCCATACCAAACAGACGTGAAAGTCCGTTGTAAAGTGATGCAGTATATGGAACAAGAAAAACAAATATGATAACACTGGACAACAGCTTAAGTCCGTTAGAATCATATCGCTTTGCAAAAAAATCAGGCATAGTCTGGGATTGCAGATGCTGGGTCATGATTCTGGTGCGTCTTCCGAGCAATACCCATGCCAGAAGACTTCCGATAAGTGCATTGCCAAGTCCGATCCATGTCGAAGCAATTCCGAATTTCCATCCGAACTGTCCTGCATATCCTACAAAAATAACAGCAGAAAAATAGCTTGTACCATAAGCAAATGCAGTAAGCCAAGGTCCGACGCTTCTTCCTCCGAGAATAAACCCGTGCACATCTGTCGCCTTACGTCTGCATACTATTCCCACTCCAATCATAACTGAAAAAAACAGAATCAATAATACAATTTTAATAACCATTTTCAAGCCTCTCTACTTTCTATACTTTATGTCTAAACAGCTTACCTGCGCTGATATTGTTAAACTTTCCCTTGTCCACGGCAATTTGTCCGTTTATAATAACATATTCGATGCCGTCAGACAATGCACTGTCACTATTATTCACATATGACAATAGTTTAAATCATACAAGAAAAAATATCATATACCCTGTAATGCATTAGATATGATATAATTCAAATTAGTGCTATTGCTGATGAGGCACGCAGACATGGAGGTCTAAGATATCCATTTGAGGAATGATAACGGAGTCGTTTTTACAAGGAGGTACCACATTGTCAGATAATACAACAAAAACCAAACCAATCAAAATAATTCTGATCATCGCAGCAGTCATCGCTGCGGTTGTTATTATTCTTCTTATATCTCATACGACAAAAAATGTATCCGTTCATCTTTTCTATCACACATACAGCGATGTCTATCCGTCCAGCGTGCGTGCAGCCGCAGATAAGCATCTGGATGAATTCGGTATCTCTCACCAGAACTATGACGGAAGCGGTAATCAGACCACTCAGTCAGAACAGATATTATCAACTCTATCCAGAAATCCACGTGTTATAGTCGTAAATCAGGTTGACAGTTCTTCTGACAATGCTTCTGATTTAATAATTAAGGCAGCATCTCTCCATGACGCATATGTCATCTTTTTCAATCGCGAAGTCACTGACGAAGCAATAAACAGTTATGATAAAGCAGTCTTCATCGGTTCCAAAGTTGAAGAGGCCGGGATAATGCAGGGAAAAATGATAGGTGAATATCTCCTTGAACACTATGAAGAGGCAGATTTGAACCACGACGGCAAAATCTCCTATATACTTTTCAAGGGACAGGAAGGAAATGCCGAAGCTAATGCCAGAACCAAATATTCGGTAGAAACTGCCAATGAGATTCTGACTTCAGCAGGATATCCGGAGCTTGAATTCTATGATCCATATAACCCAAATAAATACATACTGGATCAAAACGGAGCATGGTCTGCTTCCGCAGCAAATGAATATATGGCATCTGCACTTATCAAATACTGTGATGCACATAACAATATGATCGAGCTTGTCATAGCCAATAACGATAACATGGCCGAAGGTGCAATCTCTGCACTGAACAAGGTCGGATACAACACTGGTAAGAGTGCAAAATACATACCGGTATATGGAGTAGATGCTACTGAAAGTGCCAAAGTTCTTATACACAACGGCTGTATGACCGGTACGGTACTTCAGGATGCAGATAAAATGGGTATGACCATCGCACAGATATGTGACAACGTATTAAGCGGCCGTGAGATGCTTTCCGGCCTTGATGATATACCGATAGACGATCACTGCAAAAAACTGCGCATACATTATGCAGAATATACGGAGAATTGATTTATGTCAGATAAAGTATTACTTGAACTTAAAAATGTTACCAAGAGTTTTCACGGAAATACCATAATAAATAATTTATCAATCACTCTTAAGGCAGGAACCGTGCATGCACTTATGGGAGGAAACGGAGCCGGGAAGTCTACCCTTATGAAGGGTCTCTTTGGTGTCTTCTCTTATGACAGCGGAACAGTCCTTCTCGAAGGAAAACCCGTCAGCTTCAGCGGTCCCAGAGATGCCCTGATGCACGGCATTGCCATGGTACAGCAGGAACTCAATCAGGCAACACAGCGAACAGTCATGGAAAACATCTGGATGGGCAGATATCCCAAGTCAGGTCCTTTCATTTCTGAAAAGAAAATGATAGAGGATACTAACCGACTTATGAAAAAGCTGGGTATTGATGTTGACCCTCAAGCCACACTGGCCGATCTCCCACCCTCACAGCGCCAGATGGTTGAAATAGCAAGAGCTGTATCCTATGATGCCAAGGTCGTAGTTTTTGACGAACCGACATCATCACTGTCGGATACCGAGGTTCAAAAGCTTTTCGAGATAATCAGAACACTTAGGGCCAATGGCTGCGGAATTTTCTACATTTCACACAAGATGTCAGAGATCCTGCAGATTTCAGATGAAATATCGGTTCTTCGTGATGGAAATCTGGTAGCTACCAGGTCTTCCTCTGAGATGAATGAAGCCACTATCATACAGATGATGGTAGGCCGCGAAATCGGTGATGTATATCCTTCAGGAAATGCGGATATCGGAGACACATTGCTGAAGGTCAACCATCTGTCAACGATGTATACCCAGATAGACGATGTCAGCTTTGAATTAAAAAGAGGTGAGGTTCTCGGACTGGCAGGCCTTTCAGGTTCCGGAAGGACCAGTGTGCTGGAAGCTCTCTTCGGTCTGTCCACCAAATCATCCGGAGAAATCATACTGAATGGAGAACCTGTTCAGAACGATTCACCTCGCGAAGCTAAGAAGAACGGTTTCATACTGGTAACTGAAGAAAGGCTTAAGAACGGAATATTCAGGAATCAGGATCTGATAATCAATACTACTATAGCGAACATGGATGTATATAAAAAAGGCGGAGGCCTGCTCAGCAGCAAAGAAATGCTTGAGGACACCAGAAAAATCATAGATATTCTTAAGGTCAAGGCCTCATCTATCGAAGCACCTATAGCCAATCTTTCAGGTGGCAACCAGCAGAAGCTGATTATAGGAAGATGGCTTCTGTGCAAACCAACAGTATATCTTCTGGACGAACCGACAAGAGGAATAGATGTTGCCGCAAAGTCTGAAGTATACAAATTAATCAATGAACTTGCAGCAAGAGGTCATTCCGTCATCATCTCCTCTTCGGAGACACCTGAACTTCTCGGAATATGCAATCGGATACTTGTAATGTCGGCAGGAAGACTTGCAGGTGAGGTCGATGCTTCTACAACAACACAGAAAGAAATCATGGAACTTGCTACGAAATATTTATAAGGGGATTATCATGGAAAAGAAGAAAGCAATCAATATCAAAAAACTGTTATCAGACAATTCTATATACGTTTTTCTTGTTCTGGCGATACTTGTTATTGAGATTATTGAACCTCAGTTTCTGTCAATATCCTCAATAGTCAATATTATTTCTTTAACGGCAGCCAGCCTTCCTATGGCTCTTGGGATCGCAGGAACCATCATCCTGACCGGTACTGATCTTTCAGCCGGAAGAATGGTCGGACTGACCGCATGTGTATCAGCTGCTCTGCTTCAGTCCACAGACTATATCGGAAAGCTTTTCGCAGGTGTTCCTACCATGCCAATCTTCGTTGCACTTTTTGTTGCACTTTTTATCGGAGCATTATTCGGATGCCTGAACGGTTTCTTTGTTGCAAAGTTCAGCATTCATCCTTTCATCGTAACTCTATCAACTCAGCTCATTATGTATGGTCTGCTGCTTATGTTCCTGATGATAGGCAATAACAATGGTCAGACCTTATCCGGACTTGCACCCGAATATATGCAGTTTGTATCAGGATCGATTCTTTCAATAGGTGATACTCCTATTCCGAATTATGTCTGGTTCGCTATTATAATAACCGCAATCATGTGGGTCATATGGAACAAGACAGCCTTCGGTAAGAATATGTTTGCCATTGGTTCCAACGCAGAATCCGCGAGGGTTGCCGGCGTTCGTGTAACCGGAACTATCATCGGTGTATTTATTCTTGCCGGTATACTTTACGGATATACAGGTTTTATCGAAGCAGCACGAATCGGTTCCAACTCTGCTTCAACAGGTCTTAATTATGAGCTTGATGCCATAGCAGCCTGCGTCATAGGAGGTGTTTCCTTCGTAGGTGGTACCGGAAAGATCAAAGGAGTCGTCACAGGTGTTCTTCTTCTTCGAATTATATTTGTAGGTCTTATGTACATCGGTGTGGATTCCAACTTCCAGTACATCATCAAAGGTGCAATCATCCTTACAGCCTGCATCATCGACATGAAGAAATATCGTGTGAGGAAATAATAGGAACGCCTGCAAAGGCGTTCCCCAGAGAGACATTGCTTTAAAAACAGATATTTCTAATGTACCTGTCAGAACTATCATAATAAAATCGTGATGGAATGGCTTATGAACAAGATAGAGTCGATGACCACCTGATGAAACTCATCATTTTCCTTATTCCCACTTGCCGAAATAATATCTATATACTTTTTCCCAAGATAAGAAAGATGGATCACCCATGAATAAAACGATTATATTGATACTTTCGATGCTCATCATCTCCATTGCATCCGGCTGTAGTAAAAACGAGAACACTGAAAATAATGCTAATACCACCAGCGAAATCATTACTGAAATTAACGAAACAGAAACTGACCTTTACGAAGTGAAAACTGAAAACGACATAACCGTAGAAGAAAATGCTACGCTACCACTCTATCTATATTCAGGAGATGACGGAATAGAGAAGGCAATTACAGAGTTCTTTCAGGGTGCGGACATTTACTATAAACCTGCAGGTTCAGTTATGATTCCGGCATTCTGCATTTTTCGAGAGGAATGTACAGATGATGATTTTCCGGTACAGAACGATGTAAAGGTATATGGAAATTTCTGGATGTTTATCTATTCAAAAAAAGGAAAGACTCTATTCTGTGAAAGCGGCGGAGAAAATCCATGTGCGTTATATCTAAGAAAAACCGGCGATAACAGCTACGAAGTTACACGGATGGACAGGGCCGCGGATGGTTCATACTATGCAGAAGATATAAAACGAATATGCGCCGGTAATACTGTTCTGGAGCAGCAGTTCCATGATTCGAGTGATGCAAGCAAGGATCCCTTAAAATCAAGACGAGAATGGTATCTTCGAAACTACATAAAGGATAATAATCTTGATATAGATTCATATCAGGACTATGGTTCAGATCCTGTCAGGCTGGACTTTACAGAGAATTACGGTAAGGAAGAAATACTGTCCGGGGATCTGAGGAACTACAGTCCTTTTGCTGCATCAGAAATACATGACCTTATACAGGCAACATTATTTATTGATAGCAATGAATACAGTGTCACAGATGCAGAGTCACTTAAATGGATTGAGGATAGTTTCAGTAAGGCTGATGAGATCAAAGGCTGGCCGAACTGTCCTTATGATGCTGAACTTGTCCTTGAAAGAGATGATGGAACATGCTTTAAAATTGAAGTTGCAACCGACAGCTGTAACAATATAAAGGATGGGGATAAATGGTATATATTCCATTCTGAGACTGATGACAACACTCCACTTTACGATCTGTTTGGAATCAAGGTATTATTTGGAAAAACAGTCCTTCCATGATTCTATCTTCCGTCAAAGAAATTTGTTTGCATACATCCAACAAACCGGGATTTGTTATTCTTCTGAAAATCAGAAATACTTTATATTTTCTTTTCCTGATAAAATCGTAATTATAAGTAGTAAAATAGGAAACAAAAAAAGCTCCTTTCACTTGACAACCATAACACATTTTTCATTGTAATCCTTAAGCAAAGCATCCTGTGTCAATAATACACAAGCTTCTACCTTGGCTTGCGTTATTAAGATACGATCAAAAGGATCATTGTGCTTCGCAGCAGCTTCGGATCTTCTTAATGATGAAAGACCTTTAATATGGCTAATTTCAATGCTCATCGGCAAATATCCTGCCGCTACACAATTATCATATAGATTTTGGCCTGAAATCGGAAGTTTCCCCAAACTGTGCTTTATTTCTACTTCCCAGGCAGATGCAAGGCTGAAATATACATCATTTGACTCATCCTCTATCAGTCTTTTTGCATCCATTGGGATTTTGAATCATCTGTCAATGCCCAGAGAATTATGTGAGTGTCTAGCAACAGTTTCATACATTCACCCCGAACATTTCAGCAATTTCTTCATTGCATTCATCTATGTCATCCGGAACTACAAATTTCCCTTTTGCGATTCCTATTCTCTTGCTTGTTTTTGTGCCATTTGTTTTTGCGGGAGAACTATTGAAATTTTTCATAATTTCTATTATCAGCTTCAGCTTTGGTTCTGACAACTGACCCATCATCTCATATGCTTCCATCTGTAATGCTGACATACTATAGTATCCTCCTCATTGTATAATTTAAGCTATTTTAACATATCCAAGCAATCTGTGCAAATTTCAAAGTGTTAAGTTATCCGAGCTCACGTCAAAGTACGAATAAGACGAGCCACTCTCTTCTTGCCGCAAAAGCATGCGACAAGAAGCATCGTACGTAGGTCGCCGCATAAGAAAAGAGACAGATGTGTCATTTCAAGCAAGCTTGATGCCTCATCTGTCTCTTTTCTTGCGTGGCTCGTCTTATTCATACTCTATCGTAGCCAGCGGCTTCGTTGAAAGATCAAACAGAACTCTGTTTACTCCTTTTACTTCTTTGAATATTCTGTCACGGATTTTGAAGAGAATCTCGTATGGGATCTCCGGTACTGTTGCTGCTGTTGCATCTACGGAATTAACAGCACGTATTATAACCATCCAGTCATCTGTCCTCTTTCCGTCTTTTATACCGGTTGAAGTAACGGGCGGAACAACCGTAAAGTACTGCCATACCTTGCCCTCCAGCCCGGCATTTGCAAATTCTTCACGAAGTATGGCATCAGACTCTCTGACTGCCTCAAGTCTGTCTCGGGTAATTGCTCCTACACATCTGACTCCGAGTCCCGGTCCCGGGAACGGCTGGCGATTAACCATGTTATCCGGAAGTCCAAGTTCCTTACCAACGACACGTACTTCGTCCTTATAAAGAAGTTTTACCGGCTCAACAAGTTCGAAATTAAGCTCTTCCGGAAGTCCTCCTACATTATGATGTGCTTTGATACCGTCTGCCGATTCCAGAATATCCGGATAGATAGTACCCTGCCCGAGGAATCTGATTCCGTCAAGTTTTTTAGCTTCCTCTACAAATACATCTATGAATTCTTTTCCTATTATTTTTCTTTTAGTCTCAGGATCACTTACCCCTGCAAGTTTATCAAGAAATCTGTCCGTAGCATCTACATACACAAGATTTCCTTTGAGCTGATTTCTGAAAACCTCTATAACCTGCTCGGGTTCTCCTTTTCTCAAAAGTCCGTGGTTTACGTGGACACATACAAGCTGCTGTCCGATGGCCTTCATAATAAGTGCCGCACATACTGATGAGTCTACGCCACCTGATAATGCAAGAAGAACTTTGCCGTCTCCGACTTGCGCCTGTATAGCTTTTTCCTGTTCTTCAATAAAAGCTTTCGCAAGTGCGGGTGAACTGATTCTTTCCATATCATCAGGTCTTTTGTTTGTGTCCATAGTTATTCCTCCCATAATCTTTATGTAAAACTTATTCTATATTGTTTATGAAGCATCAGGCTCCATATCGTATATCTCACTTTGTTTTGTATAGCTTTCAAGGCTTGCTGCTCCGTTCCAGATCATCCATCCGTCATAAAGACCCGCATCATACAAAGCCTGTATCTCTTTTCCGACAAAATCGGCATAATACTCCGTATATGGTTCTCTGAAAGAATTGTATCCCTGAATCCATGTCCTGACTCTTGCAGGTGTAGGACATTCTTTCTGTCTTTCTACTGCAGACTCTGCAAAACCCGTTATCGTCTCATACGGATGTTCCCACGGCAGATAGTCTTCTGTAGCAGCATAGTGATCGGGATAAGGCATACCCGATATAACATCAACTACATTAGATATAGCAGGCCAGTACTGACCGTATCCTCCGACGAAATTCCCCGAGACTTCTCCGAAAACATCAGCACCGACATGTATTCCTTTTTCATGGAGTTGGTCCGTGACATACATAAGGAATCTCTGAATAGCCTGATTCTTGGTTTCATTATTTTCATTTCTGTAGTCTACGTTGCCTTCTTTTTCAGCCGATTGTGTTCGATCCGGAAATCTGACATAATCAAACTGTATCTCATCAAAGTCAAACCAATCCACAGCTTCTTTTGCGATATCCAATTTGTACTGCCAGACTCTTCTTGAATACGGCGATGGCCAGTATCCGTTTGACAATTCCTTCGGGTTTCCTTCTAAATCGCATATCGTCAGTTCAGGATGATCAATTGCCAGATAATCATCATTAAATGTTGTCATCCTGCCTATTACATAAAATCCGGCATCTTTAATCCTGTTAATACGCTCTGCATATTCCTCCGGAAGATATATGGCCTGATCGTATGCAGACGGACAAAATTCCTTCATCACTTCCGACTTATATGCTATCTCTGTATTGTCTGCTATATTCACAACAAATGCGTTGATTCCCGAATTATTTGCTATATCGATAAATTCATCGAGACTGTCTCCACCGACACGACCTGTCAGATACAGTGCCTTTACCCTTTCGGGCATCTCCTTATTTGCTTCAAATTCCTTATCACGCGCATAATAATCCGGATCACCTCCGGTTCCGCCTCCGAATCTGTCCTCACGCACGGCATTTATTGATAAATAATACTCATCACTGCCCTCCGGCGGCAGATTCTCCTTTGGAATCACACCCTCCTCATTCGGAGTTGCTATTTCGGGTCTTTTTGCTTCATCGGGACTTTCACAAACATACCAATTGTTTACATATCCCGTATTATCTCCATCGGAAACCTCATAATATATGATATTTCCTTCTTCATCCTCACCTTTATATCCGATAACATCCAGTTCTGTTCCCCTGTCCTCAAATGCTCCCAGTTCAGTCTTTCCGGGTTCTTTCAGGAGATTTACGGGGACTTTAACATAGACCTGAGGCGGTAGTGTTACAAGACTGATCACTTCCTCGGTCTGAGTCTCTGTTTCCTTTTCTGTCTCAACGACAACAGGAGTCTCCAGAGGTTCATACTTGGTCTGGTTTGAGCACGCGCAAAGCAATGTTGCCATGCAAGCGAGCACAACGACGCATTTTGAACTATATTTCATAAGTCAAATTATATCACTCCGCAACTATCTT
Source organism: Lachnospiraceae bacterium (assembly GCA_045600945.1). Lineage (GTDB taxonomy): Bacteria > Bacillota > Clostridia > Lachnospirales > Lachnospiraceae > Darwinimomas. The sequence continues at coordinate 2,223 of JAZRYX010000078.1, read as the reverse complement.
GACAAATATTCTTAAGTAAAGGACAATTAGTTAAGGAGGTTTACTATGCTTGAACTTAAGAATCTTACATTTACGGTAACCGACGAAAACGGAGGTATCAAAACTATAGCCAATGACATCTCCCTTAATATCGGTGATAATAAATTTGTTGTCATTACCGGTCCTAACGGAAGCGGTAAGTCTACTCTTGCACGACTTATTATGGGTATCGAAACACCCACAAGCGGGCAAATCATACTCAATGGCAAAGACATCACTCACGCCTCAATCACCGAACGTGCCAATGCCGGCATAAGCTTTGCGTTTCAGCAGCCCGTAAGATTTAAAGGATTAAATGTCCTTGATTTGCTGCGTATTTCATCAAAAAAAGAACTCACCGTATCTGAAGCGTGCACATATCTCTCATCTGTAGGACTTTGTGCAAAGGATTATATCAATCGGGAAGTCAATGCTTCTCTTTCAGGCGGGGAACTTAAGCGAATAGAGATTGCCATGATTATGGCACGCGGGACCATTCTCTCAATATTTGATGAACCTGAGGCAGGAATCGATCTCTGGAGTTTCTCAAATCTCATCAATGTATTTGAGGAAATGCGTGACAATATCCATGGCTCTATACTTATCATCTCTCATCAGGAAAGAATTTTGAATATTGCAGATGAAATCATAGTAATAGATGCAGGACACATTACAAAGCACGGTTCCCGGGAGGAAATACTTCCTGAAATTCTCGGAACTACCGCAGCCATGATTATGTGTAACGGAGCAAAAGGAGGTGCCGGTATATGATAGATAAAGTATCTCAGCACATCCTTGAGGAGGTAGCTGATATTCATGAAACTCCGATCGGAGCATACAACTTCCGCGTCAACAGCGAGTCTGCAGGCAGAAATACTACAGCAAATATCGATATAATTACAAAAACCGATAAGCCCGGAATAGATGTAAAAATCAAACCCGGCACAAAACATGAAAGTGTGCATATTCCGGTTGTTCTTTCTGAAAGCGGAATCAAAGAAACTGTATATAACGACTTTTATCTAGGAGAGGACTCTGATGTAGTCATAGTTGCCGGATGCGGCATCCATAACTGCGGCAATCAGGATTCTGAACATGATGGCATACATCGCTTCTTCATCGGTAAAAATGCCCGGATGAAATACATCGAAAAGCATTATGGTGAAGGTGACGGAAACGGAAAGCGGATTCTTAATCCTGTTACGGAAATGTACATGGAAGAAGGATCAACTGCAGAGCTCGAGATGGTCCAGATAAAAGGTGTGGATTCAACTAAACGTACTACTCTTGCAAAGCTGGATGCAAATGCCAAACTTATCGTACGGGAGCGTCTGATGACACACGGTAAACAGTATGCGCTTAGCGAATATACCGTCGAAATGAATGGTAAAGGAAGCACAGCCGATGTAGTCTCACGTTCGGTTGCACGTGATGAATCAACGCAGGATTATCGTTCCAAAGTTATCGGAAATGCAGCATGCTCAGGTCACACTGAATGTGATGCGATCATTATGGATAATGCGCATGTGTATGCTACACCTGAACTTGATGCAAATAATATAGATGCTCAGCTTATCCACGAAGCGGCCATCGGAAAAATTGCCGGAGAACAACTGACAAAGCTTATGACATTGGGTCTTACTGAGGCTGAGGCTGAAGAACAGATAATAAACGGATTTTTGAAATAAATATAGCAAAAGGGGCTGTCGCACAAGCGATTGAAAAATCGTGAGTGTGCAGCTCCTTTTTCTGTGGATTTCATGTTTTATTTTATGTTTCAGCGTGGATATCTGTCAGGAGAGAGACTCCCCCTAGACATATCCGAGATATGTCTGCAAGGCTTTTTATCGATTTTGAATTTTTAAAAATTAAGCGCTTTTTAGTGGATATAAATGCATTCCGGTCCGGCCACTTTGTATCTTTGTATGGAGCTTATTCATGTTTCTCGCCATGGCTACGATGATGCTTTCTGCCAGAACATTTTTCTTTCCACGGCTCAGGTATCGCCTGAATCCCATGCCATCTTTCGTTTCGCTAAATGACCCTTCTGCTTGTATGCTCCTGTTCATTCTCAACATGCATCCTTCTTCGGACATGATTCTTTCACGTGATTCCTGACGCTTGTTAATAAATGTCTTAGATATATCCAGTCTTTTATTTCTGTCCTCAAATGCAGTATGACAGTTGTTTCCTTTTATACATTCT
>JAZRYX010000077.1:0-3760 GCA_045600945.1 Lachnospiraceae bacterium | reverse complement strand
CAGGAAATCAAGGATTACATATTTGAAAAGCACGGCATAAAGGTATCTTCCCTCTATATCGCTCAGGTGAAAGAAAAACTGGGTATCAAGGAACGGGAGAATTATAACCTGCCAAAGAATGCAGACTCGAAACAGCCGCAGTGTCCGAAAGAAAAGGAAAAGATGATTGTTGAGGCGCTGAAGCATTTCAAAATGATATTGGAGTAATAAACTTGAATTTGAATCTATCGAAATCTTAACTTGTTAGCTGCTGTTATAAGCCGTTAATAAAGTCCTCCAAAATCCTTGAAAACAAAGGATTTTTCGCAGTTTGCTCACCCATTGCCGTTATACGGTTTCACATGGTGTTACCCTTGCCCTCAGAGCCTCATAAGGGCAAAAGCAAGGGAAGGAAAATCTGCTAAAACAATATAACAACATGTAGTAGCCGGGAAGCTGGGGCATATACGCGAACTAATTATACGGAGGATTTTGAATATGGATAAGTACATTTATGATGAAAACAACGGTCTTTGGTATGAGCTACAAGGCGATTATTATATTCCTTGCCTGACACTCCTGGAGAAAGAACAGCAGCCTATCGGCGTATGGGGATAGCGGCATCTTCGGTATGTCCGAGAGTATCAGAAAGGGCTGTACAATACCAGAGAAAGTGGTAAAATTATCAAGAGTCCTGTTTTCACAGAAAAGTCGAAATTAAATGTGGGAGTTGAATAAAGAGTAATGTATATTTTTCTTTCAATCCTCAAAAATCTAAACAGCATTTTGGCTATTGCAATTGTTGTATATTCTTTATTCTTGGCTTTAACATATTCCTACTTTTTCAAGAAAAATCAGAAATATATATTCAGGATTCTTTGCAGTATCCCTTTTCTTACTGCCCTTGTTCATTTCTGCATTTGCGGAATTCGCGGCTATAACGGTTTGCGCTATACCTTTATGGTGTATTCCTATTTGTACATTGAGGCGGTCATACCGATGGTCGGCGTGTGCTTCCGTAAGGACGGAGCGGTGCGAAAAATCCTATCCGCAGTATTGTCGGTTGCCTGTTTTGCAGCTGCTGTATTATTTGTATTAAACGAGACGTCTTTTTCATCTGTCCACAATTATTCGCGCAATGACTGGAGTGCAAGTTTTACTTCTGCGGTTTCTGCTATGCGGAAGGAATATGCCCTCAGCAGCTGGAAAGAAATCGATTATGACCGCCTTTTGGATACTTACCTTCCCGAAATCGAAGAGGCGCAGCGCGATCATGACGAAGTAAAGTACGCCACTGTTCTGACAGAGTTTGCGTATCATTTTTATGATGGACATGTATATGCAGTTCCCAATTCGCCGGAATTAATTGACGGCGTCAGAGAAAAACTGGCAGGCAATGATTACGGATTCTCAATGATTCAATTAGACTCGGGAGAGATCATGGCCGTTCGTGTTGACAAGGCTTCCGCGGCATATTCCTGCGGCATTCATGACGGTACTGTGATCGTGTCGTGGGACGGAGAGGATGTTTCTGCGGCGGCCTCCGAGGTCGAATGTGTTTTCCCGGGATTCAGTTTCCCTGTAAAGGAAAATGAAGACGTTTTCAGACCGGTTTTTCTGGCTGGAAAAGGCGGAGAAAGCATTGATGTCGAATTCGTAAACGAAGAAGGAGCACTTGAAACCGTCACCCTGCATTCGCAGGGCAGTTATGCGGACAGACTGATGACCGTATTACGGGATCTGCTGGATACAGACCTGTCGGAAGAAAACAACTGCACATGCATGCTGAACGATCACTGCGGCTATCTCCGGCTTTCAGAAGAAAGCTATAACTTAATTCAGGATAATATTGCAGTTCTGCGCAAGGGATATTATCCTTCTTTAACAGCGTACTATCATGATCTGCTTACGGATCTGTATGAGCAGGGCATGGAATACCTGATTATTGATTTACGAAATAACGTGGGCGGCAACGATTGCGTAGCAGCCGCAGCGGCATCTCTGTTCACCTCAGATAAAATGCACAGTGTGTCATTTGGTTATGAGGATGAGGATGGATACCATATTACGGAAAGTGAGTATATTTACCCGGACGGCAGATGGAAAGACCTGACGGTATATGTTCTGGTCAATCAAAAATGCATGAGCGCCGGTGACGGTGCGGCTAAATTCCTGTCTGAATGTGCCAATGTCACCTTGATCGGCGTAACAGCAAGCAACGGTGTAAATCAGAATAATGGCGGATACATATTTATGCCGGACGATATCGTTGTTCTGGCGTATCCGAATTATTTAAGCCTTGATGCGAATGCGTATCCGCTGATTGATACAGACGCTTCCCGGGCAAATAGGATTCCTTTGGATGTAAAAATTCCAATGACAAAAGAACTCGCACTTAATATTTTCTCTGATTCACAAATAGACTACGAATTAGAATATGTTATGGATTATATATCAAGTTCAAATTAAAACCTCGCTCAATATCGAAAGGGAAACATAATAAGAAACAAGCAGCTGGGTATTTGCGTACCCGGCTGCTGCTTTTTATTTCACACCGAATTATTCTATTGAAACACTCAACTCATATCCGGCTTCGACAGTTATGGAACACAAATACTGTCCTTTCGGAAGCTTAATGCAGATGTTTTCTTCGTGCACGTCAGTTCCTTTTTTGGAATACATGATTTCGCCATTATCGGTTACGATTTCAAAAGTAAACGGTACATCGGCTTTCATATCCAAATCAAGATAGTAATTATCTGAATACTTCACGTCAAAGCCGTATATGCGATTGTCTATAAGTGCTTCAGATACTTCATCCGACATAATACGCTGAAGAGAAAAGTTCTGCCGCATTGCTGCCAATGTAATAGTAGCAGCACAGCCTATAACGATGATACAAACGAATGTTGCAAAGATTGCGCGACTTCCTCGATAATTGCGTCCGGATTCCCGAGATCGCATCTTATGACCGCCATAGAATAAAAGCGCACTTGTAACTGCAAAAGTCAGTAACCTGACAAGAGCTTTCCACGTGGGAGACATAATCATTGAAACTAGGTAAATGATATCCAACGCTCCGATAAGTGCACCTACAATATAGGAAAGCCGAGTCCAACGGCGATTCATCTCACAAAGGGATTCCTTGTCCGTAAAGATATCATATGCTTCCTCCTGAAGTGAAGGATCATAAATTTTACGGAAATAGTGCCAACCGTTGAATGTAGAATTGATATATTCCCAGCCTTGCTCACGGAACGTCTCTATATATCTTCCCATGTCATCAACTTTTTGGTAATCCATCTGATAGCGGTAACGAATATCGGGGTTTTTCTTAAATCGACTATGGAAAGCGCCTCCTTTTACAAGCTGCCATCCTTTTTCCGAAGCTTGGTTTAAGTCCGCGATTTCTTCCTGATAATCCCACGCGGGATAGGCTTTATAAGATGTTTTGTATTTTGCAGACATAAGTTACACCTCCTCCGCATTCTCAAGCATTCGCCGAAGCCGTAATACTTCGTCTTTCAATGCTGCTCGTCCAAGATCTGTCAACTGATACAGTCTACGGCGTTCCGCTCCCGCTTCGTCTGACATAATCTCATGAATCCAACCCTTTTTCATCATGTTGCTTGTGGCTCCATACATTGTACCGGATCCAATCTTTACATCTCCACCAGAGAGCTTTTCCGTCATTTGCATAATGCCATAGCCATGATTTGCTCCTTTCGACAGACAAAGCAGAATATAGTAGTAACTCTCTGATAATGGCTCGCTTCTTTTC
>JAZRYX010000076.1:0-7105 GCA_045600945.1 Lachnospiraceae bacterium | reverse complement strand
TGAACCATGCCGCGGCACTCGTTCATCCAGATGAGCAAGCTGCCCGATCTGAAGGGACGTATCAGCTATATCGCAAGTCCCGACAGGCAGGAAAACCTGTTTGCAGTCTTCAATACCGCTGATACCGAGTTCTGGACGTGCCTTGCAAGGGAAAGTAAGCAGGAGTTCAAACGATGCGGCACTGAGGGAAAATGTATCGAGGCAAGGGAACTGATTATCGCCCTGCCGGAGAATTATACTGAGTATGATCCCGATGAGGTACTGAAAGAGTTCACCGAAATATTCAAGGGGCAGTACGGTGTGGAATGTACTTCCGCGCTCCACTACAACAAGACAAAAACCAACTACCACATCCATCTGATCTTTTCCGAGCGGCGGCTTTTGGAAACGCCGGATAACAACGCCGTGTACTTCGATGAGACCGGGAAACGGGTACGGACGAAGAAAGAGATCACGGGAGAAGATGGAACAATCCGCAAGGGCTGTACAGTAATCCCCAAAGGGGAAATCTATGAACAGCACATGTTTACGACAAAAGACACCTTTTTCAAAAGTAAGGGCTTTCTGGCAGAGGTAAAGGAACTGCTGACAAAACAGATCAACCTTCATGTCAGAGAGGAAGAAAAGCTTGCTGTATTCGACCAGAACAGTATATATCTGCCAACAAAGAAGATCGGCAAGAACAATCCCCTGGCAGAAGAAATACGGGCTGACAACGAAGCAAGGCAGGACTGGAACCGAACCGCTGACCTCGCACTGGTGGTCGGCGTACCGGAGGAGAAGGTACTTGAAATCAAGCACGAGGAGATCCAAAACAGGAGTAAAACCTCCATTTCTGAACGCGGGTGGCTGCCGGGTTTATTCCGTACCATCGTGCAGAAAGCAAAGTCAATTTTGGAGGTTTTGATCCGTCAGGCGAAGCTGCCGCCGAAACCGAAGCCCGGTATCGACATGGCAGTATTCAAAGAGATGAAAGAGCTTTTGCACCGGCTCAGAAAGTGTGCATTCGAGATCAAGCAGATACAAGACACCGAGCTGCCGGAGCTTAGAGCGCAGCTTTCCGAAACCACAGGCATTTTCAAAGGCAAGGAGAGAAAAGCGATTGAAGCAAAAATAGAGACCGCTGAAAAGAGAGTCAGCGATCTCAAAGACAGGATTTCCCGTATGGTACAGGAACAGGGCTACCCCGACGGTCAAGCATTCATGGCCGCCTACAATAAGGCTGAGCGCATAGTAAAGCAGTATGAGTGGGAGCTTGCGGAATGGAAGCAGCAGGTCGAGGGAAAAACAGCCGAGGAAAAGAAGCCGCCTGAGCGCAGAAGCGTACTGGAAAAGCTTCACAGGATACGGGACGAGGCGCAGAGGTCTCCAAAGCGTTCCTCCCGTGACAGGGATGAGCGTTAAGACAACAGACACCAACACCGCCGCTTTCGGCGGTGCATACATAGAGCAGCAGCCGGGTACGCAAACACCCGGCTGCTGTTGACCTAAATGATCATACGCTCATCAATCCTGCCCAAAAGTTATCGAACTCTATCAATTTGAGCACGATAAAAATCAGGTTTACTATAATCAACGCGGCTAATTCAGAGGGGATGTTTTTCTTTGCAATTCCAATTGCTTTCCAAATAACAGCGTAAACATTCGCGCAAAAGAGCAGGAATTTCGACCATGGAACGACAGAGCCTAAATGTTCATGCAATATCTCTGACCATCCGCTGACACCACAATACTGAATGCTTTTTACTGTCACTTCTCTTAATGATAAATAGGCAGAATCCGAAAGATCTTCAAAGCATTCCGCAATAGATTGCAAAGCAATAAAAACAAATATAATTGTTAATACATCGATAATCCATAAAAGCTTTTGGCTTTTTTTCATTCGTTACCGCTTCCCTCCCAGTAAGTCAAAAACTCTGATCTCGCAGTTTCGGCAGCATCGTTCTTGTAATACCTTTTCCCATTTTTGCTGGAAGAATACTCACTGTCTGGTTTATCATCTGGAGTTGTGTTTCCATATGTCTCATAGGGGAGGATGTCAAAAATTGCGTGCTTTGCTCCGGAAAGTGATATCTGGCCATCCTGTACATATTCGCCGCAATAATTATATGTTCCCATATTTGTGGGATCGGTCGTTGCTGTAGCCGCAGGCTTCGGAAATCTGGCAACGCGATGCAAAGACGACATGAACAAATGCTTTGTTAATAATGTGAACCCATATAATATATACAGCAAATAACCAAATCAACAATGGCTGTTATAAACAGCAGGGCATCATATTTCAGAACCTTTTTGACTGGAATATAAATGCTTTCTGTCTGCATTTTTCTAACCCGGAAAAAAGTAAGCACCCCAAAATAGGCTATTGTCAGAATGACATCTGTTGATGTTATGTAAATGACAGCTTTGAGTAACTTCTTTTCGGTTTCCATTGTCGTTCTCATTGATGCAAAATCCGCCGAAGGGGTAATCAAGAGGAAAAACGAGATAATGCATAATATGCCTGCAAAAATAAGCAAGCCCTTCTTGATTCTGATTAGTATAGTCTTTGCGTTATACATAATCACTCACCTCCGAACAAGCCTGCAAAACCGCTGATTGCATCTTCAAATCTTTCGCCAAATGTTGTTGTGTCAGAAACCGAGTTTCCAAAATCTATCCAGGGTAAAACATCATATTCCAAATGTTTTACTGTCTCTATGGGATTCATGAAATTGTAGGTTCCCATATCCTCCGGATTATTTCTTTCATTTTGCAGAACACTATTACCGTTAAAAACCAGTTCATAATGCCCATCAACAGAAATCCATTTTGAATTTTCTTTGCCTTTAGGATCTTGTTTGTGCTGGTGAAGGTCTGCTGATTCATAGTCTGTACCACCTTTCTCTGATATTTATATTATATCACTACATGCGGTACAGATGTTGAAATGGCTGATTAAATCAGCGTTTCCTTAGACTACCTACATAACATGAAAGGTCGATCACCGGTTTGGTAACCGACCTTTCTGTAATGGTTTAATTGTCCGGGTGCGGGACTTTTTACGCCTAAAAGCGGCAATTACTTACCCGGCTTTTGTTCGTTTTATCACAATGCCTTGGTGCTTCAATCATATCATATCATGTCGTCTATTCTAAGAAGATTTTCTACATCAATTAACCACCAAAAGCCGTTAAAACCCAATGGAAGAATTCTGTGATTTTAAGATAGGCGAACAAGGAGTCCAAAAATAACAAATATATTAGATATTTGCCAATATCCTTTTTGATGATTAATCTTATCTTTTTCATTATCAGATAGATGTCAGCACCAAATAATAAGAACTTTGCACTATCATATACAGTCCCGAAGTTGCTTCGTAGTGTCTCAGCCCATCCCGAAAAAACATAGTAAAATCTGCTATCAGATATCTGTTTTTTCAGTGAATAAAATTCAAAGATGGAAGAGTCAACATTGGATATCATTGATTGTATCTGAACAACAAGGAAAATAATAATCAAGATGTCAATGAGCCATAAATCAATATTTTTAATTCTCATTGTACCTTTCAACAAGCTTGTTCCCCCCTGCTTTCTCCCAATCGTTTTTCTTAAATTGCTCTCTAATATTCTGAGCATTGAGATCCTGCCCAAATCTTGATTCATTTTCGCTAACTAAGCCTTGCTTATTTAACGGAGAAGTATTTCCTAGAGAAAAATAGGGCAACATATCAAATAAAAAATGCTTCCCGCCGGACACGGATATTGTTTTATCATTAATGTACTCGCCACAATAATTATATGTTCCCATATTCATGGGATCCGTTCTTTCTGTGCAAGGGAAACCATTATTCTTATTCGTTTCGTTATTAACATAAACTCCTTCAAACTTACCATCATTAGAAATGAATTTTAAATTGTATAACCCGCTTCCGGAAAAATCAGTCGGACACATATGGTAAGTAGACTGGCCGACAGGAAGCAATGTCCATCCCGAAGGATTGGAAACCATTTCTCCCAGCGTTGCAGGGATTCGATTCAGATTGTTTCTGAAATAATGCAGATCCTTACCGACAGAGCCTCTGAGCGAAACATAGCTATTTATTTCATCACAATAGGCATTCCAATACTTATCCCAATCTGAATCCCAATAATCCTCTCTGTATTTTCCCGTTGGATCGACACCTTTGTACGAAAGGAAATCAGAATAATCATCCATAAGGATCTCGGTTCCCCACATCCCCATCATGGTAGTGACGTTATCACCATACAGGTAAGCATCCTGCATCTTCAGGGCCATCTGCTCTTCCACATAGTTCAGATGTTCATCGCTTCCCAAATATTGAAATCTGAAAGGATAAAGCGGTCTTTCGTCCTTAGAATCTACTATACCATCTCCATCCGTATCCGGACAAGTGGGGTTTGAATACAACCTGACATATATTTTTTCGCTTCCGATAAAGCCGAGGAACTTCCCGGATTTTTCTACGGATAGCTCCACTCCGTCTTTTAACGTATCACCGTCTGAATCCTCGTTCAGGTAATCCATACCCAAGAGCGGCACACCCGTGCCAAGGCGGAGCCTTCCCGCATTCATTTCCTTTTCAAAATAGTCACTGATTCCATCACCGTCAGAATCTTTTTTCAAATCTGCTTCCTCCGCAATCTCATCGAAGATTCCATACAGTTTTTCTGCGTCACTTGCAGGGTAATAATTGCCTCCGGTTCCTTCTGACATCTCTGACAACCTGGAAACGCTGACTGCGTTACCCAAGCCTACGGTATAAATGATGATTCCATTATTCTTTGCAGTTTGCGTCAGATTCGTATTATATGACCCGTCACCATCCGTAAGCATAATGATAATCTTTAATCTACCACTGTTTACATACGAGGGACTTACGAACAGATTGATTGCTGCCTGAATACCTTTACTCAGATCTGTCCCTCCGGAGCTGTTAATTCTATCCACAGCACTGGATAATACTGCTTTATCCGAAGTAAAATCGGAATAAACCGTTGAATAGCTATCAAAGTCAATGACAGCGCCTCTGTCCGAAGACGACAGTTTGTTTATGAAATCCTTGGTCACATTTTTTCTGATATTGTTTTTATCATTCGACGTCATACTGCCGGAAGAATCAATAACAAATGCCACATCAATGTTTTTGTAGCTCTCCGCAGAAGAATCGAATTTGATTTCGTACTCCCAGGCTTCTGTATATTCAGTTTTATTCAGCAGGATATATTTCGAAAAATGTGTTGTCCGGGCGGTCACCGTATGACCCGACACAATCTGCTCTTCAAGAGGGATCAATATCTGAGTTTCCTCATCAAAATAGAAGATTGCCGGATCAAAGTCGTCGTCGGAAAGCAACTCTTCAGGAAAAGCAAAAGAAATCTCAGCTGATTCAAAGGCCCCGTCCACTGTATACTCAAAAGCATTGCCTATAAATCCGGGAACTTCATCTGAAAGAAATGCATCAGTCGTATCAATCTTACCTATGGAAAGAGACTGTACTTGACTACCAAGTAGAAGTAGTTCAACAGTGGTGCGAATCCCATACTCATCAAATGCCTCGTCATTTTCCATAGCAACAGTAAACAGACGATCCCCATCCATTATTCCGTCATTCAAAGTGTCAGGATCTGTCGGATCCATACCATATGGGATTTCTATTCCATCGGGCATTCCATCCTTATCCGTATCTCCGTCTGTAGGGTTCGTTCCTCGCAGTATCTCATCCGCATCATTTAAGGTATCTGAGTCTGTGTCAGCTTTATGCGGGTCACTTCCACGGAGTATTTCTTCATAGTTATTCAGTCCATCCATGTCAAAGTCACACTCAGCATCACTGATTCCAAACCCTGTACTGTCAAATTTCGCAGGATCAGTTAAAGTAACGTAGATCTCGTCATAATCAGTTAGACCATCAGCATCAGAATCATCTTTACGCGGATCTGTTCCAAGATATTCTTCGATCCAGTCGTACAGTTTATCGTTATCGGTATCTTTGGTGTAGGCGTCATATTCTTCCACTTCGTCATATTCAAACGATACATTGTGAATTTCGCTGTTTTTCTTCTTGTCACTGACAACAGTAAACGAGAAGCTGTCGCCGGAAGCAATGCTGCCATTTTCAGTATCCCAGAAAGTGTAAGTATTGTTCTTTGCCATCGACCAACTGACACCGTTCGGATTTGAAAGCTTGAAATTCGTTTTGAAAGAAAGCTTCCAGTCGCCGATAGCAGTATCTCTGTCGTTTCGGATTGTTACCTGATATGTCGATCCCTCAAGCTGGCTCAGGGTAATCACGATATTCTCCGGGTTCCCTTCAATATATGGGCTGTTGCTTGCTGCAAATGCTGTAGTCGTCAGGGACAGAAACATTGCGAATATCAGTGCTAGGCTGAGTACTTTTCGGAACAAAAATTTCATAATAAACCTCCTTTGAGCGCACAAGTATAGCGATACTGGTTTTCCGGCGGCCCGTGCGCAATACAATCCGACCGGAAAACTGCAGGCGCAGTATCTTGTATGCCTGCTTTTTCACAAAACGTATTACATCGGATACCCTCCTTTCGGCACTGGCTAAAAGCCGAATTTTATGATTATCGGATATAGTATTCAGATATTCAGTTATTTTTAGGAATTAACTATAAAGAGATGTTATTTTCGAAAGTGCTCTTGGGACGCGCGGTAATTATGAGAAAGATAGGTCGCAAGCAAATATATGCCTAATTTACATAATAAGTATATCACTTCCGCGAGACGAAAACCGTTCTTCACACAAACTTCACGAAGTCTCGTCTCTGTCAAGTAAATGTCAAAACTGATACACCTTTTGATTCTGATATTGAAATTCTATGGGCCGCTGTTCTTCCTCTGGAATCATCAGGCAAGGAATGTAATAATCACCTTGCAGCTCATATCAAAGACCGTTGTTTTCATCATAAACGTACTCGTCAATATTCAAAATCCTCCGTATAATTAGTTCGCGTATACGCCACAGTTTCCCGGCTGCCACATGTTGTTATATTGTTTTACCAGATTTTCCTTCCCTTGCTTTTGCCCTTATGGAACTCTGAGGACAAGGGTAACACCATGTGAAACCGTATAACGGCAA
>JAZRYX010000075.1:0-47253 GCA_045600945.1 Lachnospiraceae bacterium | reverse complement strand
CAAAGTGCGGGCAAATGCTATCACGTTGCGACTTGCAATCAGCCACACCAAAGAGCCTCTTCTTAGTGCAGGAGATGAATTATGTAATTTCGTCATTCCTTCACAAAACTCAAGGCACTCTTTATCTTCCTTACCCCACGGGTAAGTTCTGCGGCTATCGGGATCAGTAAATCCCCGAAGTCCGGCCTCGTCCCCGTAGTATATCGTCGGCGCTCCCTGCATGGTCATCTGAAGCACATGGGCCTGGCGCAAAAAACAGATGTTGGTTCCGTCTTCCGCCGCAACACTTCCCAAAGCACTGAGCCTGCCGGCAACACGATTGGTCCTTGTAAGAAATCTCGAATGGTCGTGATTGTCTATTTCGTTCATCGCAGAAAGTATGCTCGGCATGGTCATAGTACTTTTCATTCTATCTATTGCAGCTCTGAATCTCTCTCCGTCACCGACGGCATCTTCATCAAAACTGTCGCTGTGCTTTTCCATACCGGTAAGGAATAAAGAAACCGGCTCCATAAATCCATCGTAGTTCATGATAGTGTCCCACTCGTCACCTTTGAGCCACTCCGAAGCATCACCGTAATGTTCGGCAATTATGATTGCATCGGGATTTACCGATTTGACTTCTCTGCGGAATCTCTTCCAGAACCTGTGGTTATACTCTCTGCTGTGTCCGAGATCGGCTGCAACATCCAGCCTCCACCCATCTATGCAATACGGTTCCTTAAGCCACATTTTGGCGATATCCATTACTTCATCTTCAAGCTGCTTCGAATTTTCGTAATTTAATTTCGGCAAGGTAATGTTATCCCACCATGATTCGTATTCTCCGTTTCGATTAAACTTAAAATACTCCGGATTCTGCATCCATTTATTTCTGTCGGAACAATGATTGAATACTCCGTCCAATATGACTTTCATGCCCCGTGCATGCATTTCCCTGACAAGCTCCTCAAATACTTTATTCCCTCCGAAGTGAGGATCTATCTGTCTGTAGTCCTCGACATCATACTTATGATTCGAAGGAGACGTGAATACAGGATTGAAATAAATAACTTCCACTCCGAGTTTCTGAAGATAATCAAGTTTTATTAAAACACCTTTCAGGTCGCCTCCGTAGAAATTCGCAACATCGAAGCTTTCCGGAAGTTCATCCCAGTTTTTGAGTTTTACGGGTTTGCCGAGATATATGTACTCTTCGTCTTCTTCATCTGTGTCCTTGCTGCCGTTACAGAATCTGTCAACGAATATCTGATACATGAGAGCACCTTTGCTCCAATCCGGTGTATCAAACTCCGCATTAATGACAAAGGGACCGTATTCGGCCTCTTCATCATCAAAACCTTTCAGATTGAATTGGATTCTTCCGTTTATCACGGGTGTACTGAAATAATCAAATCGTGTATCTGAACAGGTATATATCATATTTATGTTTATTCCGTCGTCCAATGCTGCGCATACCACCGATTTGACATCGGCCCTTGCGGTACGGAAAAACATTTTCCCGTCATGAATATATTCTTCTGTCGGATCAAAAAACAGCGCTTCTTTATTCATTCCTGAAACAAGTCCTTATTTGATGTTTTAATTCACTCAACCACTTTCCCTACATACTTTTGAACATTAATCGGAAGTTCATTGAGTACTTCTACACGCTCTCCGTATTTTCCGAGAGTCTTCTCAACAAGTACAAAATCCAGTCCCGGGATAACTATATCTCCCCATTTTGATCCGACACCGCGAACTGCGACATCAAGCATGGTTACAATCTGACTTCCCAGAGGCTCCTCGGAATTCAGTGTAATAGCTCCGTAAAACTCCTGACACTCTGTATATCCTCCGTTATGTGTTCCGGTGTATGGTTTCTGCTTTTCCATATCTACAGGATGACCGACCTTAGCTTCTATTTCAGCCTCATGAGCTTTGAAATAATCGATCAATGCCTGTTCCTGATACTTTGCAGGCAAATGCTCTTTTGCAACCTTGATATATCCTTCAAGTCCTGTCCTGAACGCTCCTTCAATAAAATCGATCCAGTACTGCTGCTCAGGCTTGATATTTGCAGGATCAAGAGTAGCAACTATCGAACATCTCTCGCATGCCGTAAGTCCGTCAACTGCCGGTCCTACTCCGAGATGTACGAAATCACCTTCTTTTATAGGGAAATTCATGGCTTTCCCGATAAGCGTTCGGTTTGCTTCCCCGGCTGTTACCATAATATCAAATCCCATGGTCTCACATCCGAGTTGCTTTGCCGCAAGATATCCCCATCCTGCAACTTCGCTCTCAAGCATTCCCGGCTCGAGAACCGCAAGCATACACTCCATGACAACATCTGCTATACGAGCGGCCTGTTTGGTAAGTTCCATTTCTCTGTCTGATTTTATATATTTCTGCTTAAAATATATTTCCTGTGCATCAATAATATTTTCTTTGCCGACGATGTCTGCAAAGAATTCATATACTCCGACAGGAAGTACTGCGCGTGGTGTAAAGAGTCCTATGTTTTTCGGTATATTTCCGCATGCTTCAACAAGTATGTCATTTACATTTTCAGCTTCAACAGGATACTCTTCATCTGCAAGCTTAAGAAATTCCGCTTTATGAATAACACATCCCGAACGCTTACCCATCTGCTCACATGCATAACCGCCTTCAAATCCTGCAAGAAGATGAAAACCATTTTTCCCGACCAGTCCGGCACACGGTTCGATACAGAAATTCATATTCCCGCCGAGATAGGGAACGTCTCCGTGATAATGCTCATCGGAATAAACCAGTCCGCACTCTATCCCTTCTTTTTCCATAACCTTATACAGGTCCGCTGCCCTCTTTTTAAATTCTTCTGTGCTTATTCTGGCATTTACATCAAATTCAGGTGCCTTTGCTAAGATTCTGTCGACTTTTTGTGCTTTCTCGATAAATGTTTCCATATTCTCACCTCCTGCCCTTATTATACTAAAATCGGGTGGCTTAAGCCACCCGAAAAGTTTATTACTCTGTTGTTGCGATGCCCATGCTTGCATCATCTTTTGCCGCCTGCTCGATAGCAGCCTGAGCCGCTGCCGCGTCTTGTGCCGACTGCTGAGCCTGTCCGGCTGCTATAGCTGCCAGTGCTTCAGGGTCCGTCGGATCATAATTCTGATTTCTCGGAATCGCCTGCTCTATACAATCCTTCTCTATAGGTCCTTTCTCATGAATGTTTTGATAGATGACGACCGGTGTTCCTGTAGGTACGTTATGATAGATCCAGTTGGCATCACCTGCGCGAAGTCTTATACATCCTCCCGAAGCTGCATCATCGATAAAGTTATAATTAATAGCATCAAATGTGAACGGACTCGGTGTATTGTAATAAAGGAGTGAATGCATAAGGAATCCGTCTTTGAACCTGGTAAGTTTCTGACAATAGATTGCACCTGCTCCGTCTTCTGAATCATGCATGTACTTCCAGTCATACTTTGCGTATGTCTTGAATGTACCTACCGGTGTATCAGGTCCGCATGAACTCATGAACGTCTTGTACGGGATACAGTATGTCCCGCTTTCTGCATCAAAAGCCATAATATACAAGGTTCTTGTAGACTTGTTATATTTGATATGATAGTTTCCTACCAATCCCATAACGGGCTCAAGATCCGTCACTACGGCTCCGTCATCACCGCAGAAATATTTGTAACCGCCTACGTAGATCCAGCCATGTGCCAGATTTCCTTCATTGAAATAATACTGTTTATTATTAAGCCATGCCCATCCTGTATATGGATGTTTACCAAATGTTGAATACTTGACTGTGTGATCTTTTGCATCAACGTAAGCTCCTTCATAATTCGATCCAGCCATCGGAGCGCTTACCGATCCCGGTGCTGCACTTCCCTTGGCAAGTCTTGTGATGGCGAAAGCAACTATGAACTTATCTGTTCCCACTGTTCCGGATGTCTGACCTGCCTGAGCCCAGTCCAGAACCGTACCATCATTGAGCACTGACTTATAATAGATATCTCCGAGCGTATCGGCATAACCCTTCTGACGGATCTGGATAGCCTGGATCCTTGCTTCATTCGTACTTACCGGAGTAATCTCCTTTGAGTTGCACCAAGGGCTCCATCCGTCGGTATTGGTATATACTCTGTAATAATATCTTCCGACACCGTCATGATCCATATAAAATCTCGGCGCTCCCTCGGGACAGAAAAGATACTCATTGCCCGCCGATGAGATAGCCGGCATAGCGGCCGACTCATTCAAATAAAAAGTGTACGCCACCTGATGATCCATTCCGAGAATCGGATCCTTGGACATGTTCGTGCCGACCCTTAAACCCGCCGACTCTGCTATGGCCTGAATATTATCCCCGGCATTGTTCTTAAGTTGTTTTACATTGGGACATCCTGCCGGTGTCTCACCCGGGCCGTTTGCAAATGCCATCATAGAAAAAGTTATGACTGCAATCGCTGCAATAATAAATGTTTTTATTGTTTTCATGTTTTTACCTCTATCCGGAACCAGATTGGAATAATCCTTCTTCCGTATCGTATATTGTATAGGTTCATTGCATCTATGTCAAAGCATATACTCTTTCTATTCTTTTAAAGATTAATTACATGTTATAATAATTACGTAATACCTTGTATATATGGTTTTTAATGCCACTATATATAGTTCTTTTGAAAAAAAATAAAAAAGTGCCGTAGGCACTTTTTTACTCTTCATCAAACTCTACGATTCCGATATACGGAAGATTCCTGTACCTCTGATCATAATCAAGTCCATAGCCTACTACGAACTTATTCGGAATACTGAAACAACGGTAATCCACATGTACTTCCTTCTCAACGCGGCGTGAAGGTTTATCAAGCAATGTACAGATTTTGATGGACTTAGGTCCGCGTGTCATAAGGAGTTGTGCGAGCTTGTTAAGTGTCTTTCCGGTATCAATGATATCTTCGACAAGCAGAACATTTTTACCCGTGATATCCTCATCTGCATCCTTTAGTATCTTAATTACACCTGATGATTCCGTGCCTCTTCCGTAACTTGAAACAACCATAAAATCAAAGGTCACGTCTGTTTTGACTCGCTTTGCAAGTTCACACATAAACATGGCACCACCCTTAAGAATGCAAATCATATGGACAGGTTCACCGTTATAATCTTTGCTTATCTCTTCTGCCACTTCCGCAATTCTTTTACTGACTTCTTCTTCGGTAAGAAGTACCTTGATTGTCTCTGTCATTATGCCTTACTCCTCTTCTTCGTACTTTATTTCCATAACAATCTGTGTATTTGTATCTACCTTATATCTTTCGCTTATTCTATAGCCCACAAGCCACATCACATTGCTTCCGGCCGCGATAACCGGTATGCTGTCTCTTTCTTCCTGCGGAATCTTTGCATCCGTCATGAAAGTACGAAGAGCTTTTGTTCCTACTCCTTTCAATTCCAATGTATCACCGGTTTGTCTGAAACGGACATCCATAAGGTCGTCTATTTTATCATAGTCGAACCATTTCGTATATTTTCCGTCCGGAACCTTTTCCCCCCTGTAAGGAAATGTCCGGAAAGTGAAGTAAGTCTGTCTCTCTTCCTCTGTAGCTGATTGCATCGCATTCAGAGTTTCTCTTCTGTATACCACGATATCATCGTATATTCTTTCTGCAACAAGTCTGTACGGAAGATCGATATGTTTACCCGATTCCATATTTGCCAGTTCGGCTATATCTTCGATATGTCTTGCCGTGATATTCTTCATACTTTTGTTGACTTCGGAAAGGAGCTTCCTGATTATATAATTTCTGATTATATAATCCTGCTTTTTAAACTCTTTTACCGGTATCTTATACCCGTTTTTATAAGGCTCTGCAATCGGCTTTATAATTTCTTCGGCACATTTTGTAAGATACTGATCGGCAAGTCCGGCCAACCTTCCTGCTCTCGTGATATTATCAACTGATGCCGCATTGACCTCACTGATAAAAAGGGGTAGTATGTCGTGTCTGATTCTGTTTCTTGTATAATCACTCTCGGCATTGGTTGAATCGTTTATCCAGCTTTCTTCTTCTTTGATCAGATATGATTCTATATCTTTCCTGCTGACATTAAGGAGTGGTCTTATGATACGTCCCCGTATCGGTGACATTCCGGCAACGCCTTTAAGTCCGCTGCCTCTTGCCATCTGCATAAGTATAGTTTCGGCATTGTCCTCTTTGTTGTGAGCTACTGCGATCTTAACCTGCTTCTGAGTATCATCTTCTATCTCCCAGCGCCCTGCTTCGGTCTCAAGCGCCTGATAACGCAGATATCTTGCGGCTTCCTCCGTGGAAAGCTTATGTTCAGCTGCAAATTCGGACACTTTAACATGTATTATTTTGCAGGGAATATTATATCTCTCACAGGTGCTGCGCACAAAATTAGCATCACGGTCGGCTTCGGTTCCCCGAAGTCCGTGATGCACATGAACAACTCTGTATGATACTTTAAAAACTCCGTTAAGACGTATAAGCGCATGTAAAAGTCCCATGGAATCTGCACCGCCGCTGACTGCTATTATACAGCGATCCCCTTTGGCGAGCAGATGATTTCCCTGAATGGCATCTCTTACATAATTCTGCATATCTACTTCCTCTTGATTACTCTTCGTTCGGTTTCAACAGTATTTCATCCGGGTTAACAAGTCCGAGTTTGTCCTTGGCAACCTGCTCCACATACTGCTTTGTCTGAACGTACACTCTGTACTCCTCAAGGGTCCTGGCTCTTTCTTCTTCTTCTGCGACCCTCGCCAGAATAGCCTGTTCTTTTTCGATATACTGACGTTCTTTTGCCTTAAGTGCGATGATTCTCGTCCCAAGTACCAAAGCAAAAATGAGAACAACAGAAATAACGGTGATCATTGCCACCTTGTTACTCGTTCGTTCCATTCTTTTTCTTTTAACACCTGTTCTCACACCATAATATTAAGTCATATCCGAAGAATAATCAAGATGAAAAAAGCTTACCCAGACGTCTTAATATACAAGGAGGTCTATGCTTTCCGTCTTCTCTACCGATACTGATTTCCGGAGCCTCTTTATAGATCTTTTCCTCTTCGGATTCCTGTTCCTGCCCGGGCTGTTCTTCCCTATGGTACATCTCCTTAATATATCCTGATATATCCATCGTTCCCCCTACAGTCGAATAATAATTAGCATTTTCGTCTGAGGAAATACCCACCAGCGCAATTCCTGTCAGTTCCGGGGATGGATCATAGATTGTAACCGTTACAGTTAATACTCCTCTCCTGTACTTATATGAATATTCTACTTTAGATGCAGCCGTTACCCGTTTTCCGGTCTCGTCCGTATACAGTAATCCCCCGGTCTTTGTACCCTTTGCAATCGGTTCCGTTATGTTTTTGTTATCGGGACTGTTACTTCCCGGTAATACATTTGCCCCGTCTTTCCCTTTTGTCACCACCTTCGCATCATTCGCAAGAAGATACAGGTTATACCTGTTTACGACATCTTCATTGTCCGATTCAAAAGTAAATGTCAACACGTTGTTTTCCACGGTACCTTCCTGTAGTGCCCATGCCTGTTTCGGACCACACAAACAAAGCGCTACGGCAAAAAGCATAACAACAACTTCTTTTCTCAGTTTTTTCATTTGGAATCATTTGGCGGATAGGCCAAAGAAACATTAAGAGGTGTATAGACAGTATATTCCCTGTTCTCATAAAAAGCAAGGGACTCCGGTTTCCCGGAGTCTCTTATCTATTCATTTTTCATGAATCATTTCTTGTTTACGGCATCCTTAAGAGCTTTGCCTGCTTTGAACTTCGGAGCCTTGCAAGCTTTGATCTTCATCTCTTCGCCTGTCTTAGGATTGCGACCCTTGCGAGCCGGTCTCTTTGAAGTCTCAAATGTACCGAATCCAACGAGCTGAACCTTGTCACCCTTAACAAGTGCCTTTGCGATTGTTCCTGTAACAGCCTTAAGAGCTGCCTCTGAATCCTTCTTTGAAAGGCCTGTCTGCTTTGCAACGGCTTCAACTAACTCAACCTTATTCATTTTATTTCCTCCTAGAAATTCTCTCTCCCCAACTTTGGAGATTGTTACGACATACAACATGTATGCTGTATTTTTTATATACTATTTCCCCGTATTTGTCAATAGTTTCAAGGGTTTGCGCGGTTTTTACGCTTTATTATCACCACCTACATCTTGTGGTCTTCCGGTTTTTAATCCTGCATTCATCTTAATAAGAAGTTCCCGAACCGACTCGATTAAAGCATCGCAGTTTATCTGTTTCCTTTTTTCATTGATTGTGAAGCTGACCTTGTCCCCATGCTTTATGGAGAGAGCCCCTTTATATTCGTCAATCAGTTTCGGTATTCCGGTCGGATCTATAGGTGCTTTGTTATACATTGTCAGTACCGCCGTCTGCTTTCCTATCATAACATCCGTGACATAAATATTGTGAGCAAGCGACTTGATCTGCGCTATGCGAAGAAGATTGTCAACGGATTTAGGTATATCTCCGAAACGGTCTATGAGTTCATCCTGCATATCCATAAAATCATCTTCTGTTTCTATCGATGCTATCCTCTTATATATATCAAGTTTCTGCTCTTCATTTTTAATATAGCTTGACGGGATAAATGCATCCGTGTCGACATCTATCGATGTATCGAATTCCTCGCCTGCAACATCCTCGCCTTTAAGTGCCTTAACTGCCATGCTCAGCATTTTACAATACAGATCATATCCTACTGCTTCCATATGTCCGTGCTGCTCTGCACCAAGTACATTTCCTGCTCCTCGTATCTCAAGGTCTCTCATCGCAATTCTTATTCCGCTTCCGAGTTCCGTGAATTCCCTTATTGCTTTAAGTCTCTTCTCTGCCTCTTCGTTGAGAAGTTTGTTTTTTCTGTATAAAAGAAATGCGTAAGCAGTCCTGCTTGATCTTCCAACTCTTCCGCGGAGCTGGTAAAGCTGTGAGAGTCCCAGTCTGTCTGCGTCATGAATTATCATTGTATTTACATTGGGAATATCAAGTCCTGTTTCAATGATCGTCGTTGATACGAGTACATCAATCTCACCGTTTATGAAATCAAGCATAACTCTTTCGAGTTCTCTCTCGCTCATCTGTCCGTGTGCATATGCAACCACTGCGTCGGGAACAAGCGTCTGAACTCTTGCGGTCATTTCCTGAATTGAATTTACACGGTTATAAACATAGTAAACCTGTCCGCCTCTTTGAATCTCGCGGCGTATAGCCTCGCGCACAATTTCATCATTATATTCCATGACATAGGTCTGTATCGGCTGACGATCCTGCGGAGGTTCTTCAAGTATTGAGAGATCTCTGATTCCGACAAGGCTCATGTGAAGTGTTCTTGGTATGGGAGTTGCCGTCAAGGTCAGTACATCGACTTCATTTCGCAGCTCTTTTATTTTTTCTTTGTGCTTGACTCCGAATCTCTGCTCTTCATCAATCACAAGAAGTCCGAGTCTTTTCGGGCTTAAATCTTTTGAAAGTACACGGTGCGTTCCTATAATGATATCCACCAGTCCTTTTGAAAAATCCTCCAGAACTTTCTTCTGCTGGGCAGGAGATCTGAAACGGGAAAGAAGTTCCACACGTACCGGGAAGCTTTTCATCCTTTGAACAAAAGTGTTGTAATGCTGCTGCGCAAGTATTGTTGTCGGAACAAGATAAATTACCTGATATCCTTCCTGAATTACTTTAAATGATGCGCGCAATGCTATTTCTGTTTTTCCATAGCCGACATCGCCGCAGATGAGACGATCCATGATTTTCCCCGATTCCATATCGGTCTTAACCGCCTCTATGGCTTTAATCTGATCTTCGGTCTCTTCAAATTCGAACATCTCCTCGAATTCTTTCTGCCATACGGTATCCGGTCCGTATTCATGTCCCGAGCCTTTAAGTCTTGCCGCATACAGTGTCACAAGTTCACGGGCTATTTCCGCAACCGCTTTCTTAACCGTGTTTTTTGTCCTGAGCCATTGCTCTCCGCCGAGTTTGTTAAGGCGCGGACGTACACCGTCACTTCCGCTGTATTTCTGAATGATATCAAGTTTCGTTGCCGGAAGATAACAATTGTCTCCGCCGGCATATTCTATCTTCATGTAATCTTTGATCACATGATCTCTTTCAATCTTCTCGATTCCACGATATATACCGAGGCCGTGTTCTTCATGGACTACATAATCTCCGATGTGAAGCTGCGAAAGAGACGAAACCTTTGTGCCTTCATAGTCGAATCTCTTTTTATATTTGTGTTTTTTCTTTTTGCCGAATATATCGCTTTCTGAAATAACAACAAATTTAATACCCGGAAATTCGAAACCGTGATGAAGATTTCCGTATACTACTTCTATCTCTTTAAGACCGTAATCACGAAGAGAATCCGCAAGCCTTGAAGATCTCGTACGTGATGCGGAAAGCATGGTGATATCGTATCCCAGACTCTGGTAGTGCTTCAGATCCTCTATCAACATCTCAAACGAATTTTTATACGATGCAGTGTTTTTCGAGTGAACGGAATATACCTGTCTCGGGTCTATCTCGGAAATAATCTGATCCAGTCCGGTAAGACAAACAGTCTTCGGAGTAGAAAGATCTTTTATTATTTCTTCTGCTTCGAAAAGATCCGGGACCTCAGATGCATCCACCTGTCCTGATTCAATCCTTCCGGACATACCTTCGTTGTATTCTATCTGAACATTGCAGGCACGATCACAAACTCTCGCCGGTTCGTCAACAAATATCGCACTGCGATCCGCATCCCAGTATCTTAAAAAGCTTGCGACTCCGCCGAGTTCTTTTTCTTTTGCCGGATATATGTTTATTATCTCGCAGCTCTCAATACTTCTCTGGCTTATGGTATCAAAGCTTCTCATGGAATCGACTTCATCGTCCCAGAACTCTATTCTTATCGGCACTTCTTCCGTAAGCGGGAATATGTCTACTATACCTCCGCGGACCGCAAACTGTCCTCCGCTCTCAACCTGCTCCTCTCTGTTATATCCGAACTCAACCAGCCTTTCAGCCAATTCATCGATGCTTAATTTTTCACCCCTGGCTACGACTATTGATTTCTTTTTGAACTCCTTCGGATCTTCCAGTTTATCCATCAAGGCATCTATAGTCGTAACGACTATCCCTCTCTCATCTTCCGACATATGTCTCCATACATCTATGCGCTGTCCCGAGATAAGGTTGCCTCTTATATCCGCACTGAAAAAAAGCAGGTCTCTTGCCGGATACAGCAGTACTTCATCTTCTCCTGCAAAGCATCTGATATCCTCTGCAATTGTCCTTGCTCTGTTTTCATCGTATGTAATTACAAGCTTCCACGGCTGCGGGAGTTGTGCGACAGTATATGCTTTTGCACCGTCCGGAAGTCCGCTTATTTGAATAGGACCTCTGCCGAGGCACAGGTCTTTTTCCATCTCATCATATTCTGCAAGTTTTTTAAGCGGATTATTGTATATGCTCATGACGATTATAAATATTCATTGCTTCATCTATTCCGTGTTCAAGGATACACTCCACTGCTTCTGCTGCAGTGTCTGTTCCTCTTACTATCTCTTTATCTGCTTCCGGGCTTATATGACTGAGCACATAATCTGCCAGATCCCATCCCTCCGGTTTGGCGCCTACACCTACACGCACGCGGGCAAATGTCTGTGTCCCCATATGTGAAATCACAGACTTCATTCCGTTATGTGACCCCGCGGAACCGTTCATCCTTATGCGCAGCTGCCCCGGATCAAGGTCGATATCGTCGTAAATGATGATGATGTCTTCAGGTACAACCTTATAGTAATCCATCAGTTCACGAACACATTCTCCCGAATTGTTCATATAGGTCTGCGGTTTGACAAGCATGACTTTCTCTCTGCCCATCATTCCTTTTCCGCACAAACCTTTATGTTTTAAGTCAATGATATCGATCCCGTGTTTTTTCGCGAGTTTATCTATCGTCACAAAACCCATATTGTGACGCGTTGTTTCATATTCTTTTCCGGGGTTTCCCAAACCGACTATTATCTTCATATCATTAATTTTACTGTAGCTTTGAACAATTGGCAAATAGCAGTCTTATTATACTGCATATTCCCTTGACTTGAAACCCGCACCATTCTACAATGATGTCATGAACGATCTTAAAAAAAGAACCTGGGCTGAAATAAGCCTGGAAAACATTGAAGAAAACTTCAGAAAAATCAAAGCTTATATTCCGAAGGGAACCAGATTCCTCGGAGTCGTGAAGGCGGATGCCTATGGTCACGGCGCTCTTCAGGTAGCGCATCTTCTGGAAAAATGCGGTGCCGATTATCTGGCCGTTTCATGTCTTGATGAAGCGCTTGAGCTCAGAGGCAACGGCATAAGTATGCCCATTCTTATTCTCGGACATACTCCGTCGGAATTTGTCGAGATTTTAATCGATAATAATATTACTCAAACAGTTTCCAACAAATCAAAAGCCGAAGAATATAACCTCGCATGCCGAAAACTCAGGAAAAAGCTCAAAGTACATATCAAAGTTGATACCGGCATGTCCCGCCTCGGGTTTATCTGCTCAGGAAAAATGGCCGGAGAAGGTATTGATAACATAGCATACTCCTGCAAGCTTGAAAACCTCGATGTCGAAGGTATATATACGCATTTTGCCGTATCTGATGAGCCCGGCGAGGAAAACAGAAGATATACTCTGAAGCAGTTCTCCCTTTTTGTGCACGTGATTGATGATCTGGCTAAATATCACGGTGTTACTTTTAAGATAAGACATTGTGCAAATTCCGGAGCGGTAGTGAATTTCCCGGAAATGGCACTTGATATGGTCCGTCCGGGATACCTCCTGTACGGCTACGGAGACGATAACGGAGTGGTTGGAGTTAAACCATGCATGCGTTTCGTAACAACCGTCTCCTGCATCAAGTATTACGAGCCCGGAACATGTATCAGCTATGGATGCCGTTACGTAACCGACAAAACGACACGTGTCGGAGTTCTCTCCTGCGGATATGCCGACGGACTTCCGAGAGCGGCTTCCGGAAAATGTGATTTTGCCGGTCCTCAGGTCGGAAGCATATGTATGGATATGTGCATGATGGACATTACAGATCACCCGGAGATTGTAATAGGTTCCGAGGTTGAACTTTTTGGAGAAAAGAACAGCATAAAGTCTCTTGCAGATGCAGCGGGAACTATCCCTTACGAGCTTCTGTGCAGCGTGACAAAAAGAGTCCCCAGAGTATACATAAATATGCACTGATAAAAGCAGTAAAATTATTGACATATAGTCACGCGTAATTTACAATTTACCTATCTCAATTGGAAGCGGGTCTTCCAAAGCAAGATGTTTTGGCAACAGATGTTGCATTATTGATTGAGTTAAAAGCTCAGTTTCAAAAGTTGGTTACTTCATAACCGGTGCCTTTGGCATATAACTTGTGAAATGGTCAATAAGAGTAGTAAAAGTAATCTTTGCTATATAGACTCTAAACCCATTGAGATTGTGATACTTCGTATGTTCTGCGGCTTTCCGTCACATGTGGAGTATCGAAAAATCCGTTAAATCATACAAGTGGTGTGCCATCCGGCGCGCCGCTTTTTGTTTTGTAAAGAACCGGCAATAATATGCATAAAGACGGGGGAAAGTTATGCAGAAGATCATCGAACTTAAAAACATAACCAAGTCATTTGACGGCGAAAAAGTTCTGGACAATATTAATCTCCATATATATGACAACGAATTCCTGACTCTGCTGGGACCGTCAGGCTGTGGTAAGACAACCACTCTTCGTCTGATAGGAGGATTTGTACAGCCCGATGAAGGCGATGTGGTTTTCCTTGGTGAAAAAATCAATGATCTTCCGCCATACAAAAGAAATGTAAATACCGTATTTCAGAAGTATGCTCTCTTCCCTCACCTGAATGTATTTGAAAATGTTGCCTTCCCTCTGAGAGAAAAGAAGCTTCCCAAAGAAGAGATCAACACAAAAGTAAAAGAGATGCTTGAGCTTGTTAAGCTTCTGCACCTTTCAAAACGTCGCGTCAACGAACTCTCCGGAGGACAGCAGCAGCGTGTAGCAATAGCAAGAGCGCTGATTTCACATCCAAGAGTCCTTCTTCTTGATGAGCCTCTCGGTGCACTGGATCTGAAACTTCGCAAAGATATGCAGCAAGAGCTGAAAAAGATTCAAAAAGCCACAGGTATCACTTTTGTTTTCGTTACTCACGATCAGGAAGAGGCTCTCACGATGAGTGATACTATCGTTGTCATGAGCAACGGAAAGATTCAGCAGATAGGATCCCCTACAGATATATATAACGAACCGAAGAATGCTTTCGTCGCAGATTTTATCGGAGAAAGCAATATACTTGACGGAATCTTTCTGGAAGACAGACTGGTTCGTTTTTCCGGTCATACTTTCGAGTGTGTTGATACCGGATTCGGCAAAAACGAAGCTGTGGATGTAGTAGTCCGTCCTGAAGATGTTGATATAGTTCCTGTAGACAAAGGACACCTTGACGGAGTGGTTACTTCCGTCACCTTTATGGGAGTTCATTATGAAATCATCGTTGATATCGGCGGATTCAAATGGATGATACAGACAACGGATTTTGTTGATGTTGATGAACACATCGGGCTTTATATTGAGCCGGATGCAATCCATATTATGAAGAAGTCGGAATATTCAGGACTGTACGGGGACTACTCATCCTTCTCCAACGAGCTTGATGAACTTGAGCATCCCATGGATCCCGAAAGCGAGGTCGAAGCATGAATAATTCCGAACGAAAAATCGGTTTGAATAAGGCCGGATCGTTCAGAGTCGAACTGCTTCCGTATTCTGTATGGTCTCTGCTTTTTATAGTCGTTCCGCTTGCATTTGTGGCATACTATGCTTTCACAAACAACGGATTCGGCTTCACTACCGAAAATATAACAAGATTTTTTACCGCTACCAGTGAAGTGGACGGAAAAGAAGTACATACATATATACTTATTTTCATGCGTTCGCTGAAACTTGCTGTCATTTCGACGGTTATCTGCTTTATCCTCGGATATCCGATCGCATATATCATGGCAAATGCCGGCGAGAAAGCACAGCGCATAATGCTGATACTGATTATGATTCCGATGTGGATGAACTTCCTTATCAGGACATACGCATGGATGACCATACTTCAGGATACAGGTATCCTGAACGGGTTCCTCGGTCTTTTAGGTCTTAAGCCTCTGCACGTAATAGGGACGGAAACCGCCGTCATCATCGGTATGGTTTACGATTATCTTCCTTATATGGTGCTTCCCATCTATTCGATTATGGCAAAGATGGATTATAAGCTCATAGAGGCAGCCAAAGATCTCGGATGCAACGATTTTGCTGTACTGAGAAAGGTCATATTCCCGCTTTCTTTGCCGGGAGTTTTAAGCGGAATCACCATGGTTCTTATTCCTTCTATCAGTACATTCTACATATCTCAGAAACTCGGCAGCGGTAAGTTCTTCCTGATCGGTGATGCAATTGAAGGACAATACACCGCAAATAATCTGCACTTTGCTGCGGCGATAGCATTTATACTTATGATTATTTTGCTCATCTGTATGGCTGCTATGAAGAAGCTGACCGGAAAAGTCGTGAACGGAGGTGGCGGAAGATGAAGACGGCATCGAAGATTTTCACGGTCATAGTATTTATTTTCCTGTTCGCACCGATAGCGATACTGCTGGTATTCTCTTTTAATACCACCAAGAGTCTTTCGGTATTCTCGGGCTTTTCTTTCAGATGGTACAGTGAGCTGTTCAGTGATAAGCAGACTTTGACAAGTGTGAAAAACACCCTGATACTTGCGTTTCTTTCCATGGTTATTTCGACGATTATGGGAACTGCAGCGTCGGTCGGTATAAATAAATTACGTTCAAAATGGTACCGCAGATACATGGATACCGTTACTGATATACCGATGACCAATCCGGATATCATCACGGGTATATCCCTCATGCTCATGTTCGTATTTGTCGGAAGAATAATCGGACGAACGGCAAGTCTTAATTTCGGAACTTTACTTATCGCTCATATTACTTTCTGTCTGCCCTATGTAATACTTCAGGTTCTTCCGAAACTGGGACAGATGGACAGAGCGCTTCCCGAGGCCGCGCAGGATCTCGGATGCACTCCGCTCAGGGCATTTTTCAAAGTAACTATACCGGAGATTGCTCCCGGTATAATCACAGGAGCCATCATGGCATTTACGATGAGCCTTGACGATTTCGTAATAAGTTACTTTACTTCCGGTAACGGATTTCAGACTCTGCCCATCAGAATCTACAACATGACCAAGAAAACGGTAACACCTAAAATGTATGCTCTCGCAACCATCACGTTCTTTGTGATTCTTGCACTTCTTATTTTCAGTAATTTATCCGATGTGGATAAAGACGGAGGTAAACACAAATGAGAAAGATCCTTATCGCAGCATTAATTGCTGTTACTTCTATGCTGTGCCTTGCAGGATGCGGTGGCGGAAGCCAAACCCGTGTGCTTAATGTATATAACTGGGGAGAATATATATCCGACGGCAGCGAGGACAGTTTTGATACGATTGCCGAGTTTGAAAAATGGTATGAGCAGGAATACGGCGGTGACATACAGGTCAACTATGATACCTTCGCAAGTAATGAGGATATGTATGCCAAGATATCAACCGGTGCCGTAAGCTATGATGTCATCATTCCTTCCGATTATATGATTGCACGTATGGAAAAAGAAGATCTTCTGCTTCCGCTTGACTTTGACAATATTCCAAATTACAAGAATATCGATGATAATTTTCACGGACTCTATTACGATCCGGAAGATAAATATTCTGTTCCTTATGCATACGGTATCGTGGGAATCATCTACAATGCCAACGAAGTTGACCCTGCAGATGCAAACGGATGGGATCTTATGTGGGATGAAAAATATGCCGGACGTATACTTCAGTTCAACAACTCAAGAGATGCATTCGGAACTGCTGCGTACAGGCTCAACCTCGATGTAAACTCCACCGATCATGCGGACTGGGATGCGGAGTACGAGGAGCTTATGAAACAACAGCCGCTTAGATACGGTCTTGTCATGGATGAAATATTCAATCTGATGGAATCAGGCGAGGCTGCTATCGGTGCATATTATGCAGGAGATTATTTCACAATGCTTGATGCCGAGGCGGAGGATGTCGATCTCAGATTCTACTACCCGGATCCTACCAACTATTACATCGATGCAATGTGCATCCCGAAATGCTGTGAAGATAAGGAGCTTGCGGAGATTTTCATCAACTATATGCTCGACCATGATGCGGCTGTTGCAAATGCCGAATTCACATGGTATGCATCACCGAATAAAATCGTTTATACGGATCCGGATTATATCGAGGAAATGGGCGAGGACGCAATGAGTGTCCTCTACCCTCCTATGGAAAATTTTTCGACACTATATAACAAGTATGCTTATCGTAATCTCGATCAGGACACTTTGGATTATATAAACACACTTTGGGAAAATGTTAAAATAAACTGATTGCGTTTCTTTCTTTGCATATTTGTGCCCAGCTATCAAGTTTCATTTCACTAAACTTCTTCATTGCATCCGGAATATCAATCTGCTGCGGGCATATAGCCGCGCAGGCTCCGCATCCGATGCATGCTCCGGGGCGTTTTTCCTCCGGAAGTGATTCAAGAAACATAGAAACATTTACACTCTTATAAATCATTGCGTCATTATATGCCGCAAGTATCTCCGGTATATCCATCTGCATCGGACATCCTTCTTTGCAGTATCCGCAGCGCGTGCACGGGACGCCCTGTTTCAGTGACTCTGCTTTATCAAGAAGTTTTTCTGTTTCCGCATCACTCAGCGGCTTTCTTTCCCTGAATATTTCGAGATTCTGATCAAGCTGTGAAACGCTGCTCATGCCGCTGAGTACTACTTTAATCTGATCGAATCTCTGTATCCATCTGAAAGCCGAATCAACATCATCCGCAAGCTTTCCTCCGCGTATCGGTTCCATAACAATAATCGGCTTATTAAATGATTTCAGAATCTCATACTTTTCATTTGCACTCTGCAGCGTCCAGTCCAGATAATTGAACTGTATCTGACAAAACTCCATCTCTTCGGAATATTTCTTCAGAAACTCTTTAAGCAGCGGCACACGTCCGTGACACGAGAACCCCAGATGTCTGATTCTGCCCAGTTTCTTCTGTTCAAGAAAATAATCTATTATGCCCCACTGAGGATCTTCATAAACATCTACGGTACCCTCGGCAACATTGTGAAGCAGATAGAAATCAAAGTATTCCGTTCTGCATTTTTCCAGTTGCTTCTCGAAAATCTTCTGAGGATGGGAATCCGGAAGGTGCTGATGTCCCGGAAATTTATCGGCAAGAAAATATGATTCCCTCGGATAATTTTCCAACAATTCACCCAGCACAAGTTCCGATTTTCCGTCATGATAAGGCCATGCGGTATCAATATAATTGAGACCTCCCTCAAATGCATGCTCAATCATCTGTGCAACTTGATTTTTATCAATCTCTCCGTTGTCGAGTTTCGGAAACCGCATTCCCCCGAGTCCCAAAAGAGAAACTTTCTCACCGCAAAAATCCGAGTATATCATAATTCCTCCAGCTTATTCAGATGCCAGATATCACTGACATATTCTTCAATAGTTCTGTCTGACGAGAACTTGCCTGCACATGCAGTCTGACGTATAGCCAAACGTGCCCACTCTGATTTATTTTTAAATGCTTCATCAACTCTGAATTGAGCCTCGATATAAGATCTCATATCAAGTATATTGAAGTATCTGTCCGCAACTCCGGTCTCCTGCGTGTTAGTCAAAGAATTGTATAAATCTCTGAAGAGGTTCGGATCACCATTTGAAAACGTTCCGTCTATCAGCTGATTAAGAACTCTGCGGATCTCCCAATCGCTTTCATAAATCTGTGCGGGATTGTAATCACCTCGATGCTCATGTTCAATAATCTCATCTGACGGCGTTCCGAATATGAACATATCTTTATTGCCCAGCTCTTCGTACATTTCGACATTGGCTCCGTCAAGTGTTCCTATCGTAGGTGCACCGTTTAACATGAACTTCATACAACCTGTTCCCGAAGCCTCTTTCGAAGCTGTTGAAATCTGCTCTGAAAGATCTGCTGCCGCGAAGATTATTTCTCCGTTTGATACTCTGTAGTCTTCGATAAATACGACTTTCATCTTTCCGCCAAGATACGGATCATTGTTAATTACATCAGCTACCGAGTTGATAAGCTTGATAGTAAGTTTTGCAATCTTGTATCCTGCGGCAGCCTTTGCTCCGAAGATATATGTCCTCGGAACTATATCCATTCCCGGATTTTCCTTAATCTTGTTGTACATATACATAACGCGAAGGATGTTGAGCAGCTGGCGTTTGTATTCGTGGAGTCTTTTAACCTGTATATCGAACATCGAGTCAACATCAACATCTATTCCGTTATGCTTCTTTATATACTTCGCAAGGCGTACTTTGTTGGCTCTCTTGATGTTCATGAACTCTTCCTGCGCCTTGTCATCTGTTGCAAGGGCATCAAGTTCCTTAAGCATCGCAAGATCTGTGATCCATCCGTCTGTTCCGAGTTTCTCCGTAATCCAATCCGAAAGGAGAGGATTGGCATGAAGAAGGAATCTTCTCTGTGTGATTCCGTTTGTCTTGTTGTTGAATTTCTCCGGCCACATCTCATAGAAGTCCTTAAGCTCCTGTGTCTTCAGGATGTGTGTATGAAGTGCGGCAACGCCGTTTACTGAGTATCCTGCATATATTGCCATATATGCCATGCGAACCTGTCCGTTTACAAGGATAGCCATACGGTCAACTCTGCCGGGATCATTCGGGAATTTTGCTTTGATATCTTCAACAAATCGTCTGTTCATTTCATCGACGATCATATAAACTCTCGGAAGAAGTCTTTCGAAAAGCTCTATAGGCCATTTCTCTAGTGCTTCACTCATTATCGTATGGTTCGTATATGCGCAGCAGTGTGTTACGATATCCCATGCTTCGTCCCACTCCAGTCCTTCCTGATCGAGAAGAAGTCTCATAAGTTCCGGAATAGCAACGGTCGGATGCGTATCATTCATCTGAAATACCACATGCTTCGGAAGATCATGGATATCATCATAAACATCCTTGTATGCCTGCAGCGCTCTCTGGAGAGAAGCTGAAATAAAGAAATACTGCTGTTTTAATCGCAGCTCTTTACCCTGTGTATGATTATCATTCGGATAAAGTACTTCCGTAAGAGTACGCGCGAGGTTTGCATTTTCAACTGCAAGCGCATAATTACCTTTATCAAACTGGTCGAGATTGAAATCGGAAACAGCTTCTGCGTCCCAGATACGAAGAGTGTTGACCACACCGTTTCTGAATCCTACGATCGGGATATCATATGGTACCGCACGAACTGAGGTATAATTCTCCTGCGTGAATACCCCTCGTCCGTTTATAATCTCTGTCTTAACATCTCCACCGAAACGAACCTCCTGTGTATACTCCGCACGCTTCATCTCAAACGGATATCCGTTTTCAAGCCATGCATCCGGAACTTCTTTCTGATAACCGTCCTCTATCTTCTGTTTGAACATACCGTAATGGTATCTGATTCCGCATCCGTACGCAGGATATTTTAGAGTTGAAAGAGATTCAAGGAAACATGCAGCAAGCCTTCCCAGACCGCCGTTACCAAGTGCCGGATCCGGTTCTTCATCTTCAATATCCGTAAGATCTATTCCGATTTCCTTCATTACCTCCTGAACCACCTGCATCTGCCCGAGGTTTAAGATATTGTTTCCCAATGCTCTGCCGATAAGAAACTCCATGGAAAGATAATAAACCCTCTTGGCCTTCTGATTGGCTGTCTTTTTATGAGTGTCCATCCACTCACCGATAATGATATCTTCCATGGCATATGCAAGTGCCTGATATATCTGTTGTTTACTTGCATCATCCAGCGTGCGTCTGTAAAGAGTTTTCAGGTTGTTCTTTATCTCTGCAAGCAGTTCTTCTTTCGTCATCGTTATTTCCATAAACCGTCTCCTTAATATCCGTATTTTATCTTAGTATTTCATTTTTATTTTTCTCACCCGTACCGCCACTTTATAAGGGAAACCTCCGAGTTTTTTGTCTGCAAGCTTCAGCATCTTCCGTATCTCTATCTTCTGCGGACAGTGCTGCTCACATTTCCCGCATCCGATACAGCGCGATGCATCCGTTGCCGTCCGCCTTACTGCCGTGCACATGAAATAATCTTTGATTCCGGCAAACATTCCGTCCGAATAATATCTGTTTAGTGCCGCGAATGTTCCCGGGATATCTACTCCCTGAGGGCAAGGCATACAGTATCTACATCCGGTGCAGCCTACTTTCATTTTTGAATTAATTTCTTTTACTACATTTTCAATCAGTGCTTTGTCTTCCTGATTGAACTCTCCGATTTCCGCTTCATCTGCCGAAACCAAATTTTCCTCAACCATTTTGAGGGAGTTCATTCCGGATAATACACAAGTGACTTCCGGCTGATTCCACAGCCATCTGAATCCCCACTTGGCCGGAGTCCATCCGCGTCTGTCCTGTGCAAAAAGTTTTTCTGCATTTTCAGGAAGATTGTTCGCAAGTCGTCCTCCGCGCAGCGGTTCCATAATAATTACCGGAAGGCCTTTTGCGGCAGCGGCATTCAGTCCGGTACGTCCCGCCTGAGAATGCTCATCAAGATAGTTGTACTGAATCTGAACAAGATCCCAGTCATATACATCCAGAAGCTTTATGAATTCGTCCGAGTTTCCATGATATGAGAACCCGACCTGCTTTATCTGTCCATTCGCCTTTTTCTCTGCCAGCCACTCCACGATGCCCAGCATTTTAAGTCTTTCCCATGTTCCTACGTCGGTAAGCATGTGCATCAGATAATAATCTACGTAATCCGTTCGTAGTCTTCGGAGTTCTTCCGTGAAGAAATTCTCCATGTCTTCGCTTTTCTTTATGAGATAATGCGGAAGTTTCGTGGTGATATTGATGCGGTCGCGAACTCCCAGGCTTTCAATGATCTCGCCGACCGCAATTTCATTTCCCGGATATGCGTAAGCAGTATCAAAGTAGTTGACGCCACCATCTATAGCCGTCTTGATTTCCTTTCGGGCTTTTTCTATATCTATGGATGTTCCTTTTAGAGAAAGCCTCATGCATCCGTAGCCCAGTATCGATATTTTATTTCCGTATCTATCATTTCTGTATTTCATTTTTCGGTTCCGCAAACATCTTTCTTAATTCAAAAATTGCAATCGTTGCAAGTACAACTTCTGCCACGAGCTGTGCATACGCAAGTCCGTACATAGGTACAAGCTTGTTAAGTATAAACAGTGCCGGAATCTCAAGAACTATCTTACGCATGATTGCAAAAAACAATGCTTTCTTTCCATTGCCGCACGCCTGGAAAACTCCCACTCCGACAAAGTCGATGCAGAGAAACGGCTGAGCCATACTCATACCTATAAGAAATGCTCCGCCGTACATAATAACTGTCGGGTTCTTCATGAACAGGCCTATGATCTGTTCGGAGAATGTGCACGCCAACACGGTGGCTATCGCCATGACTATCAGAGATATCTTTGTCGCATACAGGAGGCTGTCCTTCATCCTTTTTCGGTTCCCCGATGCATAGTTGTATCCGATAAGCGGCATCACTCCCTGTGAGATTCCCATCGCTATATACAACGGAACAAGCGAAAGCTTATGAGAGATTCCCATGGCAGAGACCGCCTCTGCTCCGTATACGGAAGTGAAATTGTTCAGTACCGTCATACCCGTGACATTAAGTAGATTCTGAACGGCCGACGGTATCCCGACTCCGCATACATCCTTGATTATTGCTTTCGTAGGTCTTAAGTCTTTCGGGCTTATGCTGACCATAGTCTTCTTGCCTTTGGAAAGAATCAGAACCACAAAATACAGACATGCAACCGTGTTCGATATGAAGGTCGCACATCCTGCTCCCGCTGCTCCCATGTTGAGTCCCCACGGAAGTATGAATATCGGATCGAGCACGATGTTCAAAAGGCATCCGCTCATCGTTCCTATACTTGCATGCAGCGCCATACCCTCGGCTCTTATTATCTGAGCCGTCACCAGATTTGTTATCGACGGAATGGCTCCGCAGGTAACCGTCCACAAAAGGTATTGCGCCGTAGCCGCCTGGTTCTCCGGTGTGGCCCCCAATACAGAAAGGAGCAACGGTTTAAAAACCGTACAGACAAGAGAGAATACGCCTCCTGCGATAATCGCAAAATAGAATCCGAATGAACTGGTTCTTCTTACCGTATCGTAATCTTTGACACCGAGTGCCCTGCTCATAAGGCTCGCACATCCGATTCCTGCCAGATTAACCACTGCATTAAAAGCCAATATCACCGGTGCGGCGAGTGTTACCGCACTGGTTTCTATCGGATCATTTATCATTCCGACAAAAAATGTGTCGGCCATGTTATAAAGAACCATAACAAGACACGCAAGCACTGTCGGTACAACTAATGTCATAACTGCCTTGGGTATCTCGTAGTTTTCAAACAAATCTATCTTGTCATACTTTTCTTTTGCCAATTTTTATTTCTTCTCCACACCGAGGGTTACGTTTTCACCGTTGATGTTCCACTCTTTTGTGAATCCCTCTGCGCTGCCCAAAACTATTTCATCCGTAAGTGTCTCGGACTTTATCATTTCTTCATTCTTTCCGATGATGCCGGCGAGTTTATCATTGCCTGCGCAGGAAAGTTTGATGTGATCCATAACTTCAAATCCTGCATCCTTACGCATCGTCTGGGTCTTGGAAATAATCTCTCTTACAAATCCTTCTTCAATAAGTTCATCTGTAAGCTTGATTTTAAGGACTACTGTAACCTTGTTGTCTCCTTCGGATACATAATCGTCGCTCTTTCCTGTGTCGATAAGAAGATCATCGCGTGTAAGCTCTATATCATCACCGTCAAAGTTGAAACGCAGGGCTCCCTTCTCATTTAATTCCTGCATAGCAGCCTGACCGTCAACATTTGCAAGAGCTTCTCTGATCTGACCGAGATGCTTGCCGTACTTAGGTCCTACGGTCTTAAGCTGCGGCTTGAATGTGTAAGTAATGAACTCATCAACGCTGTCTCTGAATTCAACGTTCTTTACATTCAGTTCTTCTTTGATTATGTCAATGTAGAAACTGTCAAGTTTTGTCTCTGCGACTACATAAAGATCGCTGATCGGCTGACGGTTCTTAACGTTTGCAGCATTACGTGCAGCACGTCCCATAACTACTATCTTGAGAACTTCATCCATCTTTTCCTCAAGGTCCTTGTCGATGAACTTCTCATCGTAATCCGGGAAGTCGCAAAGATGGATTGATTCAGGTGCGTTCTTATCAACGCTTACCACAAGGTTAAGGTATATCTGCTCAGCCATGAACGGAATCATAGGAGCTGCTGCCTTTGCTACCGTTACCAACGCCGTGTAAAGAGTCATGTATGCATTGATCTTATCCTGCTCCATACCCTTTGCCCAATATCTGTCGCGGCAACGACGGACATACCAGTTGCTCATGTCGTCAACGAAATCTTCAAGTGCTCTTGCCGTCTCCGGAATTCTGTAATTAGCAAGGTTGTCATCGACATCCTTAACCATGGAATTCATCTTTGACAGGAGCCATTTGTCCATTACGCTGAGTTTGTCATACTCGAGCTTATAATCCATAGGATTAAAATCATCTATGTTTGCATAGAGTACGAAGAATGCGTATGTGTTCCAAAGTGTTCCCATGAACTTTCTCTGGCCTTCGACAACAGCTTTGTCATGGAATCTGTTCGGAAGCCACGGAGCTGAGTTGATATAGAAATACCAGCGGATGGCGTCTGCTCCGAATGCTTTGAGGGCATCAAACGGATCGACGGCATTTCCTTTGGACTTACTCATCTTCTGACCGTTCTCATCCTGAACGTGTCCGAGAACGATAACATTCTTATAAGGTGCCTCATTAAACACCAGTGTTGAAACAGCAAGAAGTGAATAGAACCAGCCTCTTGTCTGGTCTACCGCCTCTGATATGAACTCTGCCGGGAACTGAGCCTTGAAAAGCTCCTGATTCTCGAACGGGAAGTGGTACTGTGCAAATGGCATGGCACCTGAATCAAACCAACAGTCTATAACCTCCGGAACTCTGTGCATTTCTTTTCCGCAGTCAGGACAAACTATTGTTATGTCGTCAAGATATGGTCTGTGCAGTTCTATATTCTCCGGGCAGTTCTTACTCTTTTCCTTAAGTTCCGCACGGCTTCCGATACACTCCTGATGTCCGCACTCGCACTCCCAGATGTTAAGCGGTGTTCCCCAATATCTGTTACGTGAGATTCCCCAGTCCTGAACATTCTCAAGCCAGTCACCGAAACGTCCCTTGCCGATACTCTCCGGAATCCAGTTGATGGTGTTGTTATTCCTGATTAAATCGTCTTTGACTGCCGTCATCTTGATGAACCATGACTCGCGTGCGTAATAGATAAGCGGTGTACCGCAGCGCCAGCAGTGAGGATAACTGTGTTCAAACTTTGGTGCTGCAAACAGCTTGCCCTGCTTATCGAGTTCTTCGAGTACCAGCGGATCGGCTTTCTTTACAAATACGCCGGGCCACATGGTCTCCTTAGTCATCTCGCCCTTCTGGTCTACAAGCTGAACAAGCGGAAGATCATATGTGCGTCCTATCCTTGCATCATCTTCACCAAATGCCGGAGCTATATGTACGATACCTGTACCGTCATCCATGCTTACGTATGAGTCACATACCACATAATAGGCTTTCTTCTTTGGCTGTACAAAGTTAAATAACGGCTCGTATTCCTGGAATTCAAGATCCTTGCCGGTATATTTTTCGATTACCTCGTATCCTGTTTCTCCCAGTACTGTATCAAGAAGAGGGGATGCCATAATATATGTGTATCCGTCTCCTGCTTTTACCTTTGCATACTCATCTGTAGGACTTACGCAAAGAGCCACGTTGCTCGGAAGTGTCCATGGCGTTGTCGTCCATGCAAGGAAATATACATCCTCGCCCTTCTTCTTAAAACGAGCGATAGCTGAACGCTCTTTTACATCTTTATATCCCTGAGCAACCTCATGACTTGAGAGCGGAGTACCGCAGCGCGGGCAATACGGAACGACCTTAAATCCTTTATAAAGGAGCTTTTTGTTCCATATTTCTTTAAGAGCCCACCACTCTGATTCAATATAGTCATCATAATATGTAACATAAGGGTCATCCATGTCAGCCCAGAAGCCGACAGTCTTTGAGAAATCTTCCCACATTCCCTTATATTTCCATACATTCTCTTTACATTTTCTGATAAACGGATCCATGCCGTATGCTTCGATCTGTTCCTTGCCGTCAAGGCCGAGTTCCTTCTCAACCTCAATCTCAACAGGAAGACCGTGCGTATCCCAACCGGCTTTACGGGGAACCTTGTATCCCTTCATTGTACGATAACGCGGAATCATATCCTTGATAACACGTGTAAGCACATGCCCGATGTGGGGTTTGCCGTTTGCTGTAGGCGGACCGTCGTAGAACATATATGTCGGGCTGTCTTTTCTGTCTTCGACACTCTTTTCAAAAATTTTGTTGTCTTCCCAGAACTTCTCGATTTCTTTTTCTCTTTCGACGAAGTTAAGGTCTGTCGGTACTTTCTTGTAAATAGCCATTTTCTTTCCCCTTTTCTGAAATAGGTTTCGTTTGCAAAGCCTTTAAAGTGCATTAAAAAACTCGCCGTTTCCGACGAGCTTAAGTCTACTTTTCATTGCGTAGTGAGACTACTTTCTCGTCATAGTCTTTGCGAACGATTTAATTATATAGTTTTATGCTTTTTCCGTCAATGGAAACCTCCGATTATTTGGTTCCTCTGGCTTCCTTATCGGCATATTTAGCCTG
This sequence comes from Lachnospiraceae bacterium, assembly GCA_045600945.1. Taxonomy (GTDB): domain Bacteria; phylum Bacillota; class Clostridia; order Lachnospirales; family Lachnospiraceae; genus Darwinimomas. The sequence goes on along the minus strand of JAZRYX010000075.1, from coordinate 20,204 downwards.
AACAAGAAGATATGCAACTGCTGCAAGAAGTATCCTTTGTCCTGCCCGGATTATCGTGACCGGAACTCCTACTATCGCCCCGCTTGATGCAGACATTATGATTGCAGCAAATGCTGCGATGATGTTTCCGATTATTATTATCGTTATTATTGTAAATGAAATCTTCTTTCCGACATCTTTCATGAGTGCCAGAACAAAAAGTCCGATTATGCTTGCCGCAGTGAAAAGAATCATTAACGGCTGTCCCGAAATGGTATCTACCGAGGACATGATAAGGTTCACAAGTTCTGCGATTTCCGCAAGTGCATAAAGCAGCAGATAGATTCCGTAGAAACTTGCGCCCTTTTTTCCGAATCCGGTAAGTGTGTAGATAAATGCAAAGACAAGGGCAACTGTTGCGATAGCAGCCGCAATCTTCATATACGTATCAGCTTCAGGTGTAACGAAGATTACCACTTGTGCCGCAATTACCAGAATGATAAGAATAATATTAAGTACTCCTGCTTTTTTTAAATTTGTTTTCATATCTGTCTCCTGTTAAGGCTTTATTCTGCATGATATTCATCAAGCAGCCTTTGTTTTGTCTCCCAAAGTTTCTGTGAAAGATCCACATGTATTTTGTGCGGATTAGTAAGACGCTGTGTCTCCTCGTATATGGTTTCAAGCTCTTTCTTGAATATCTTCTGAAGTTCCATTACAGACGGGGATTTGTATATGCATTTTCCTTCCTTGAATACCTGAACCATCATCTCTTTTACATGATAAGTTCCGCCTGTAAGTTTTGTCTTCTTCCATGTCTCGATAGGATCAAAGAGCACATAATCTTTGTTGCAGTCTATCTTTTCGTCTGCGAAGCAGATAAGATCGGCAATTATATGATTATCTTCATTGTTGTAGAAACGATATATCGTCTTGTTTCCCGGATTGGTGATCTTTTCGGCATTTTCCGAAAGCTTTATTTTCGGTATGAATTCTCCGGTTTCCTTATCTTTTATTGCTGCAAGTTTATAAACTCCACCGAAAGACGGACAATCTTTTGAAGTGATAAGATTCGTTCCTACTCCCCAGGAATTGATGGCGGCACCCTGCTCTTTAAGCGATGAGATAAGATACTCATCAAGGTCATTGGATGCACATATCTTTGCATCGTAATATCCTGCTTCGTCAAGCATTTTTCTTGCCTTTTTCGAAAGATAAGCAAGGTCTCCGGAATCAAGCCTTATTCCGTAGTTCCCGAGCTTGATTCCTTCCTTTTTCATCTGGTCAAATGTCTTTATTGCATTCGGAACGCCGCTTCTTAATGTATCATATGTATCAACAAGCAATGTGCACGCATTCGGGAAAAGTCTTGCATATGTGCAGAATGCCGTATATTCGTCCGGAAAGCTCATGATCCATGAGTGGGCATGTGTACCCATTACCGGTACATCGAACATCTTTCCCGCTAATACATTTGAAGTACCCACACATCCTGCTATCATTGCGGCACGCGCTCCGTAGATTCCGGCATCCGGTCCCTGTGCACGACGAAGTCCGAACTCCATGACTCCCTCTCCCTGTGTTGCATGAACTATACGAAATGTCTTTGTGGCTATAAGCGACTGATGATTGATGATATTTAATAATGCTGTCTCAACCAGCTGCGCTTCCATTATCGGAGCAATGACTTTTACAATCGGCTCCTTGGGGAACATATATGTTGCTTCCGGAATCGCATATACATCTCCGGTAAATCTGAAATCCGAAAGATACTTAAGAAACTCCTCACGGAAAATGCCCGTCGAGCGCAGGTAATCCACATCTTCTTTTTCAAATCGCAGGTTTTTGATGAGATCGATGACCTGTTCGAGTCCGGCACACACCGCAAATCCGTTTCCGTTCGGATTGCTGCGATAAAATGCATCAAATATGACCGTCTCATTTCTGTCTTTTTCAAAGAAGTATCCCTGCATCATCGTCAGTTCATAAAGATCAGTCAGCAATGTTAAATTTCGTGACATTATACACCTCTCTTTCGTGTCGCCTGTCGGCTACATTTCCATGAATGATTACTTTCTTTCCTGTGCCAGTCCGAGTTTCCTCAATGTCGTTACCAGCGGTTTATAAATTAAAATTATAAGCAATGCATTCAATATTCCTTTAATTGCATTAAACGGAATGATGACAGGAACCAGCATGGCGGCCACATCGCTCCGCGCCGCTCCCATATATATCGGTGTCAGGATATAGTTCCACAGAACCATGACAACTACCATACAGCCTATTCCTATCGCAAGACCTATCGATGCTGAACTTTTCGTTCTTTTGTGTTTGTACAGAATCGCTGCCGGAACAATAAATGCGCTGGTAGCAATAACCTGCATAATAAAGCCGATGATCCCGCTTTCGCTTATCGTTACCATTTCAATAAAAGCAACTATAACCGACATTATTACTCCGCACAGAGGTCCGAATAAAAATGCGCCTATACCTATTATGACGTCCTTCGGATCATATGTCAGAAACGGTGCCGCCGGAATCAGCTTAACATGTATGAGCGCTACGGAAACATATGCCAATGCGCACAGCATACCTATTGTTGCGATTTTCTTTGTAGTCATCTTCATTATTTTTGTAAGCCCTTTGCCTCTTCAAAAATCTTTTTATATATGTTACAGATGGCTTTTTTATTTTCTTCGTTATCGCCGAAGCCGGAGATTTTTTCAAGTATTTTTCTTTCTCTTGATTCGTCGGCAACCGGGATGTTTTTCTCTTTTTTCAGCTTGCCTATCTCCCTGCACGCATTAAGGCGCTCGTTCAGGAGCGCCCCAATGTCGGTATCGATATTATCGATCTGATTTCTGTAATCCTTTATATCCATACAGATGATTAAATCTCTTTTGCGTTTGCAAGCAGATATTCCTCTGCTTCCGGATTCCAAAGTCCGTTTGTCTTCTCACAGAGCTCTCCGCAGTGCTTAAGAACCGGATCATCCGAATCCTTCATGTCTGCGATTGCCGTAAGCGGCATAGAGATATGTGTATATATAAGTTTCTTTCCGCCCTTGATGTTCGGGAGGTTAAGAGTTGTCTCAATAGCTGCATCAAGTCCGCCGACATGTGTGATCATACCCGAAGGATTGATTGTTCCGTCTGAAATAAGCTCAACTGCCTCGATAAGATCCTGTGTGTTGCCGCCTGAATTTCCTGCAATATGCGTTGCATTGTAATGAACGTTGTAGAAGTTAAACTTTGCACAAAGCTCCGGATTGGTCGGACCTGCAAAGAAGTTAAGGCATCCGTCATAACCGAGAATAGCGCTCGCCTGCTCAATAACTGCTGCAACAGGAGCATATACATAAACATCATCATATCCGTTGCCGTCATTGTAACTCTTGAGCATCGTCGGAACATCTTCAACATTACCTGTATTAACATATACAAGTTTTACTCCGTGAGCTGCTGCATCTTCTACTGTATATAAAGAAGCTGCACGATCAAGTCTTGCCTGATCGATATCTGTTACGACAAGAAGGGACGGACGACGCGGTCCGTGAATCGAATAGTCGATCGTTCCGAGTCCCATAGCTCCGACACCTGCAAGGAGAGCCATCTTTCCGCCTTCTTTGATTCCCATTTCATGAACATAGCTTCCTGCTGTCGTATGATAATTTACATGAGCTCCGCCGATGATACAACTGATAGGCTCTGCAACTGATCCGAGATAAAAAGCTGCTCCTGAATAAGGAAGGAGACAACCTCTCTCCATAAATGCGTTAGGAATAACGATATACTGTGAATCTCCGCCGATATACTGGAATGAATAACCCGGTGCTGCATATACATTCTCCGGAAGAGCAATTGCCGGCTGAATAACAAATCTGTCGCCTGACTTGAATTTGTCAGCCCATTTTGATCCAACTTCTACGATTTCTCCGCAGAACTCGTGTCCGACAATGGTCGGGTTTTTGTCGATGTCTTTCGGTGCTCTCTTGTGAGCTGCGCCCTGCTCTGCCAACTTATATGTTGACATACATACACTATCTGATACGACCTTTGCCAGAATCTCATCGTCCTTTATTGCCGGAAGTTCAAATTCCTCAAGTCTGAGATCTTCCACACCATAAATTCTTACAGCCTTTGTTTTCATGTTCATCCTCCATAAAATACTTATATAACCAGTTTCTTCAGAAACCTTTTATTTCTATATATTCATTATAATCTTGCTAAATCTCTTTGTCCACGCTAAAATGGTATAACATTAAAATGTTAGATAAAGGAGGGCTTTTTATCATGGCTGTAAGCAAAGATATGAAGATAGGTGAACTTCTTCAGGTCAGCGACGGCATTGCTCCTATTCTTATGGGCGCAGGAATGCATTGTCTCGGATGCCCGGCATCACAGATGGAGTCACTTGAGCAGGCTTGTGCAGTTCACGGTATCGACTGCGATGCTCTTGTTGCAAAAATCAACGAAATCGTTAAATGATTTCATGCATAATAAAAAGACCTGTTTGTTCCGGTCTTTTTATTATGTCCTTTCAGATGCAGGAAAGTGCTTTCAGCGCATTATCTTTGATGATAAGCTCGAAGTGCTCATTCATATAACTGAGTCCCAAATCATTGTGTGTTGAAACACTTGCATATTCAGAAAGAACATTGCATGTGCTTGCATAAAGAGTCGGGTTATCACCGTCATCCTGCAGGTAGAGATAAAATTCCTTGGTCTGCGGATTCTTATACAGAGAGTTCTTTCCGTTATATCCTCCCACCAATGCATTGGCAGCTTCTATTGCTTTGTCCAGGCTTGAAAATACGAATGCTCTGTTGATTCCTCCCGCTGCATCCGATACCAGCTTTTGTCCGGCAGGATCTGCGTTTGTAAACGGTACTCCCTGTCGTATAAGGGATATGACATCCTCCATTTTCGACGACTCCTGAATAGGCGGAGAGAATCTGGCGTATCTTGCATTTAATTCATCCGGTGTCTCTACCTTGGTAATTACAAGTACCAGGCTCTGATTCTTACATGGAATAGCCTCTATGGTAAGCGGAAAATCTTCGGAATCAAAGCCCACTTCATCCGAAGCCCTCTCCATCATTTCCTGAAATAATGCTCTGACTTTTTCGGAACCATAAGAAAGTTCTTTTATATTAAGATTCCTTTTTCGGAGATCATCGCTCGTAAGGATGCACCTGATCTGAAAGTCATTGATTTTTTCAATTTTCATGTCATTTTTCTCCTTCCCGATAACCTTCAAAGATAATAATACTCCTATAAAACCAAATAATCAACAGTGTTGAGGGTGGACGGAATGCCGTCCGGAACAAAGGTTCTATTTTATAAAATCTGTTTTTTTCTGCTATATTCTCCCCGAAGCATTCGGACAGACAGGTGAATATTCCCCTCAACAAGAATCTATCAACCGCAGATTCCCCAAAACGTATCCACCGGGCTGTCGAAAGCCTTGATAGGCCGGTTGTCCCCTATTATTGTCTTCGTATGGCATACAAAGAGCAAAAAAACAACCGGTTCAGTCCCCGTATATGATGTGTCGCATCCTGACAAAATGAAACATATTGACCTTGCGGGGGATTTAATGTATGAAAGGAGGTGCGGAGTCCGGATAAAGAAGCTGAAGAGGTGCTTTTACAAATCCTGGTTTTGATTTATACTATAAAGGACCTTGTCAGGAGGCCCTTTTAGTATGAAAAAATTACTCACCGTTATAATAGTTTTGGTTCTGATCGCAGCTTGTTTGCTGGGATTCTTTACCTATGAGCGAAACAGAGAGTCCAAGACTAACAGCGAGATTATTTCGCAAACCGATCTCTTTGATGTTTCCGGTGATAAAATAGCCGTCATTTACGATTATTCTCTTCAAAATATCAAAGGTCTCTTCAAAAACAATCAGGCATACATTCCTATCGATTGGGTCAATGATTATATCAACAATAAATTCTACTGGGACAGCAGTATAGAGTCCATTATTTATACTCTGCCGGATAATATTGAATTTTTCCCTCTTGTGGACGAGACCGCTTCTTCGTCCCCGCGTATCATTTCCGAGAACGGAAAAATCTACCTGTCTATGGATTTTATATCCTCCAGAAGCAGTATTTATTACTCCGAATACCTAAACGATACGGCAAAAAGAGTATATATCAATGATTCCCGCGACCCATACGAGACTGCTCAAATCAGCAAGCAGACTATGCTTCGCACAGGTCAGTCTCAGCTTCAGCGCGGAATCGTCGAGTTAGATGAAGGTGATACCGTCACCATTATTAAAGATGATGAAGATGGCTGGTCCAGAATTCTTACCTCGACGGGTCTTCCGGGATATATTGAGACAAAGTGTCTCAAAGAGCGTAAATCCATTGAGCCTGTCATCTCATACAACAATCCCGTTTACTCTCATATTCTTATGGAAAATGAGATTGTCCTGGTGTGGCATCAGTTGGAAACCATGTCTTCAAATAAATATCTTCCCGAATTACTTGACAGAACGACCGGCGTAAATGTTGTTTCGCCAACCTGGTTCTTTGTACTTGATAATAACGGAACCATCAAATCTCTTGCCAGCCACGATTATGTTTCTTATGCTCATGATCAAAAAATCAAAGTCTGGGCTTTGGTCAACAATTTCAGTACAAATCTGAATTCAACGACCTTGCTTTCATCTTTCGCTTCCCGTCAGAATCTAATAAAGCAAATGCTGGCTGAAGTTAAAGAGTACGAGATTGACGGAATCAATGTTGATTTTGAAAAACTTGAGGAGGCCTGTGGTCCTCATTTTATTGAATTTATCAGAGAACTATCCGTCAGCTGCAGAAAAGATGGTATAGTCCTCTCCATAGACAATCCTAACATGCAGTCTTTTAATGTCTTTTACGGGCGTGACAGTCAGGCTGAATGCGCAGATTATGTCATCAATATGGGTTATGACGAACACTATGCCGGCGGAGATGCCGGAAGCGTGGCAAGCCTTCCTTTCGTAGATGAGGGATTGCGCGGATGTCTGTCTCAGGTACCGGCCAATCAGCTTATAAACGGCGTTCCTTTCTACACCCGCATATGGAATATTGAAAACGGCAGCGTTTCAAGTCAGGCTGTAGGGCTTGATACTGCTGCAAAATGGATCAAAGATAATCACGTCGATCTTTCCTGGGACGATGAACTGGGGCAGAACTACGGACAATACCGCGATCATTATATTTGGATGGAAGACGTTGATTCACTAAGAGCCAAGATAAATCTGGGAAGAAGCTATAACCTTGCCGGTATCGCGGCATGGAAGCTCGGAATGGAATCCGTGGAAACCTGGGAGGCGTTCAAAAAGCAGTAAAATATACTTTTATTGCTATTTTAAAAAAAAAATAGTAGAATATTGTAGGTAAAGGTTCGAACATTTTACAAGGAGGTATTACGATGGCACATGTTATTGATGATAGTTGTGTTAGCTGCGGAGCTTGTGCAGGAACATGTCCTGTAGGCGCTATTTCTGATGGCGATGGCAAGATGGTTGTTGACGCTTCAGCTTGCATCGACTGTGGAGCTTGTGAGGGTGCTTGCCCGACAGGTGCTATTAAGGCAGAATAATACATATTAGAAAAAAGATACCGGGCACTTGATGTGTCCGGTATCTTTTTTTATCTGTTTTTTGCCATACTGACAAATTTAGTGGTATCTTCTTTCCATACTAGATTAACTGTTCCCGTAGGGCCGTTACGCTGCTTTGCCACTATGAGCTCTGCCTCGCCGGGATGCTCCGTATCCGGATTGTATCGTTCATCTCTGTAAATAAACATTACAACATCCGCATCCTGCTCAATCGAGCCGGATTCTCTCAGATCCGAAAGCTGCGGCCTGTGATCCGGTCTCTGATCCGGAGCACGTGAAAGCTGTGATAATGCTATAACCGGACACTCCATCTCTCTTGCCAGTGCCTTGAGGTTTCTTGATATCTCCGATACTTCCTGCTGACGGTTCTCGCTTCTTTTATTGCTGCTGCTCATCAGCTGTAGATAGTCAATTACTATAAGGTCAAGTCCTTTTTCCAGTTTAACCTTCCTGCACTTGCTTCTGAGTTCGGTAACCGTGATTCCCGGGGTATCATCTATTGTAAGAGGAGCATTGCTGACCTCCATAACAGCTTGAACAAGCTGTTCCCAGTCTGCATCTCCCAGTTCTCCGGTACGCAACTTCTGTGAATTTATATCCGATTCCATGCTCAGCATACGGTTGACCAGCTGTTCCTTGCTCATTTCCAAAGAGAATATCATACAGGGTCTCTTTTTCTTCATTGCCACATGTCTTACTATGTTAAGTACAAGCGCAGTCTTACCCATAGAAGGACGCGCTGCCACGAGCACGAGATCAGATGGTTGAAATCCGGTGGTCATATAATCAAGATCACTGAATCCCGTAGGTATACCCGTAATCTTTTCTTTGGTCTTGCTGGCTTTCTCTATTTTGTTAAGAACGGTTTCTGCAACTACCCCGATAGGCGTCAGCTCTGTGCGACTCTTCTGCTGAATGACATTGAATATGTTTTTTTCTGTATCTTCGAGTATTTCATCCAACGGCTGCTTTCCCGAATAACAGTTGTTTGCAATATCTTCACTGGTCCTGATGAGTCTTCTCATCACGGCTTTCTCATGAACGATATTTGCATACGATTTAACATTTGTAGATGTAGGTACGGCACTTATGATATCCTTAACGGCTTCAAGGCTCGCAATCTCCGGCGGAACATCTTTTTCTTTAAGACGATTCTGCACAGTAATAAGGTCTATGGGCTTTGCTTCGTTGAACAGTTCGACCATACACTCAAACATTATTCCGTATTGAGTTGAATAGAAATCTTCCTTATTCAGTATATCAACAGCAGCAGGTATGGCATCTTTATCCATGAGCATCGATCCGATAACGCTCTGCTCTGCTTCTATACTGTGCGGAAGTATTCTCTTTAATAATGCTTCTTCCATTATTCCTCTACCACATTAACTTTTACGGTTGGTGCAACATCTTTGTGAAGTTTGATCTTCACATCATATTTTCCGAACTCTTTAATTGCATCCGGAAGTACGATTTTCTTTTTATCAATCACGATGCCCTGATTTTCCAGTGCCTGTGCGATTTCTTTCGAAGAAACCGATCCGAAAGTCTTTCCGTTCTCTCCCGCTTTTATTGCTACCGTAACGGTAACTTTTGAAAGTTTTTCTGCTGTCTCCTGTGCTTCGGCAAGCTGCTGCGCTGCTATCTTGTCAGCATTTGCTTTCTGCAGTTTAAGTGTATTAAGATTTGCAGCTGTTGCTTCAACCGCATATTTTTTTCCGAGAAGGAAATTTCTTGCATATCCTTCGCTTACTTCGACTACATCTCCCTTTTTGCCCAGGGCCTTAACATCCTGTAAAAGAACTACTTTCATTCTTCCAGTTCCCCTTTCTTTATCATATCCGACAGAAGTTCTCTGAGCTGGTTCATACCTTCTTCAACGGTTACTCCCTCCAACTGAGTTCCCGCGATGCTTCTATGTCCTCCGCCGCCCATTCTTTCCATTATTATCTGCACATTGACTTCATCGATGGATCTTGCGCTTACATATACCTGATTTCTGAATCTTGTGAATACGAAGCTTGCCTTTACGCCCTCGATATCCAGAAGCTCGTTTGCCGCCTGCGCACCGATGATAGTCGGACTTTCAAGTCCCTCTCCGTTACACTCGGAAATAGCAAATGCATTCCTGAATACTTCCGCCATGTGGATGGCTTCGGCCTTTGCCTTATAATCTTCCAGACTGTCTCTGAACAACTTTCTGACTCTCGTAACATCTGCGCCATTCTTTCTCAGATATGCTGCGGCTTCAAATGTTCTCACACCGGCCTGATTCGTGAAGTTATATGTATCGACTGCTATTCCTGCAAACATTGCGTCAGCTTCCGAACTCTTCAGCTTGATATCTTCATCGATATACTGTACTATCTCCGAAATCATCTCGCATGCACTTGAAGCATACGGCTCGATATAAGATAGTGTTGCCTGAGCTATGCTTTCGGTACCCTGACGGTGATGATCAAATACTACTATCGTATCTGCAATGTCGATGAGTTCAGGTGCTTCCGTGAGAGAAGGTCTGTTAACATCAACAACGACAAGTACTGTTCCCTCATCTGCATAATCCATAGCCTGCGCATTGGTAATGAACATATCTTCCGGATAATCGCTCGTATGGAAACGTTCCACCATCTGCTTCACAGATCCCGATGTCTCACCGATAATTATATGAGCGGATTTTCCGAGCGCCCCTGCAGTCTTCCATATACCTATCGCCGCACCGAGGCAATCGATATCCATGAGTTTATGTCCCATGATTATAACTCTGTTGTTGTCGGAAAGAATCTCCCTGAATGCTCCGGCCTTAACTCTTGCCCGTACTCTTGTGGATTTCTCAATGGACTGTGACTTTCCTCCGTAATAGCGGATCGCCTTTCCCTCTTTGATTACTGCCTGATCGCCTCCGCGGGCAAGCGCCATTTCTATGGCAGTTCCGGCATTTGCATAATTCTCCGCGAAACTCTCGCTGTCATATCCTATACCGATTGAAACCGTAACCTTGATCTCATTGCCGATATTTACCTTTTTAACTTCTTCAAGTAATGCAAATCTTTCGGCCTCAAGCTGCGGCAGATACATCTTCTTAATAATAAAAATGTATTTATCCTTTTCGAGTTTTTTAACTATGCCGTCTATATCCGAAATATACTTTCCGACCGTCCTGTCGACCAGCGCCACAAGCAGAGATTTTTTAACTTCCTCCAAGCCCTTGGATACTTCATCGTAATTATCCAAATAAATAAGTCCGACTATTTGAGTATCATCATCATACTTTCGCTCAACATAACGAAGTTCAGTTTCATCATACAGGTAAAGGGCATATGCGATTTCCTCATCAATCACTGTTTTGCGGATGATGACTTTGAAATCCTTATCACGGATTTTTTCGGAAAATGCTGTCGATTCGCTGATCTTCTTCAGTTCGTTGTCATCGATATCTAAAAACAGCGACTGTATGTCTCTTCTCGCGTATTTGTCATTGTCTGTTGCCTCTTCAAACGCGCTGTTGTGCCACACAAAGACTCCATCCTTATCCGCAATGGCATAAGGAACATCTAGTTCTTTTGCAAGTCTTCCTTGTTCCTCGTCTGTGTCCAGAGCAAATCTGACAAGTGATTTAGTGATGGAATGTCTGTAATAAAAATAAACAACTATCGCTGCTATGATACCTACCATCGTAGTTACGACCATAAACAGCAAAACCCTTTGATCGTTCGTCAGGAAACAGGCTCCCGCAGTTGCGGCAACCATCAGAACGATAAAAAGTATCGGCCACCGCAGATATTTACCCAAAATCTTCGATGCGCTTTTTTCTTTGTTCATTACTGTTCCCTCTCCATGTATCCCAGTGCCATCTCAAGAGCCTGCTGTTCCTCTGCTCCGAGCAGTATATCAGTCTTTCCGCAGTCAACTGCTTTCACATAAACATAACAGCCTTCTCTTGAATGTACAGAATTAATGATATATCCCGAGTTGGTGTAATCCAGCACTGCAACGGCAAAGCTTAAGTTTCCTCCGAGTCCCTTGAATGCATTATAGTGAATGATTCCTAATTTCTGGAATGACGCTCTGAGCATCTTGTTTAATAACCTGATCGCTTCCTTATTCTGTTCGTCTTCACTTTCCAATTTGCGGACATCCTCTTCGATATCCATGATGATATCCTCAAGATTTACACCGTTTCTGCCTTTCATGAAACTATTATATGCTCTGTCGATTCGTTTGTATTTTATATAAAGTCCCACTACCAATCCTATGAGGATCAGGACCAGGACACATAATCCTATAATCAGATATTCAGTGATACCCATTTAATTACTCCTTGATGCTCTTAAACAGATCCATTATCCTTTCAAGCTCATCCTGTGAATAATAGTCTATCTCTATACGTCCCTTTGAATTGTCTTTGCGGTTAATATTTACCTTCGTTCCGAGTATATCCTGCATTTTGTTTTCATACTCTTTATAAAAGATGTCATAACTGTGATCCGGCTCTGTCTTGGAGGCTTTTCCAGTCTTTTTACGAGACATGGCTTTTACCTTTTTTTCCGTCTCGCGGACGCTGAGTTTGTTCTGTACTATTTCATCAGCCAGTTTCTTCTGCATCGCAGCATCTGAAAGCCCCAGGATGGCTCTTGCATGTCCTCCCGAAAGTTTTCCTTCTACGACCATTTTCTGTACTTCTGCATCTAACTTTAAAAGACGCAGGGCATTTGTTACTGTCGATCTGTTCTTGGATACTTTATTGGCTACTTCCTCCTGATTGAGATGATATATCTCCATGAGTTCTTCATATGCCTGCGCTTCTTCGATGGCATTTAAATCCTCTCTCTGAAGATTCTCAATCAGCGCTATTTCTGCTGTACTCTGGTCATCATAATCACGGACTACGACCGGAACTTCCTTTATTCCTGCTGCCTGAGATGCTCTCCATCTTCTCTCGCCCGCTATGATCTCATACTTTTCACCGACACGTTTTACAATCAGAGGAGTCAATACTCCGTGTTGCTTAACCGATGCGGTAAGTTCATCCATCGCTTCCTGATTAAATGTCTTTCTTGGCTGGTTTGAATTGGGAACTATGGATGAAATCTTTATCATCACCTCACCCGATGCAAGAGACTTACGATCGGATGTCTGGGTATATTTCTGCTGTGCGTTTGTTGCTTTTTCCTCGCCGAAAAGGGCATCCAGTCCTTTTCCGAGACCTTTCTTAACCACCATAACCGGAACCTACTTCCTTCCTTTCTATTCTGTAGCCAGAACTTCTGCTGCAAGTTTCCTGTAACTGTCCGCACCCTTTGAACCCGGGTCATACATTGTTACGGGCATTCCGTGTGAAGGCGCTTCTGCAAGCCTTACGTTTCTCGGAATGATAGTATCGTAGATTCTCTCATGTAGTGCTGCTCTGACGCTGTCTACTACCTGCTGGCTTAAATTTATTCTTGCATCGAACATGGTGAAGACCACGCCCTCAACTTTAAGATTCTCATTCAGTCTCTTGCGAACCAGATCAACCGTGTTCATAACCTGGCTTAATCCTTCAAGGGCATAATACTCACACTGAATCGGAACTATCACTGAATCTGCTGCCGTAAGCGCATTGATTGTAAGAAGACTAAGCGATGGCGGACAATCAATGATGATGAAGTCAAAATCATCCCGGACCGGTTCCAGACAGTTTTTTAAAGTCTTCTCCCTCTGCTCAACATCCAGCAGTTCTATTTCCGCTCCTGACAGGTTCATATCGCTCGGAAGCAAAAGCAGATTTTCAACAGGTGTCTTTGTCACCACGTTGTCAAATGCCGCTTCTCCCATAAGCATCTCATATACGCCTGTCTCGAAATCATTTCTGCCGACTCCGAGTCCGCTGCTTAAATTACCCTGTGGATCAAAATCAATCGCAAGTACTTTCTGTCCTGCTTCTGCAAGCGCTGCTGCAAGATTAATAGATGTCGTTGTTTTTCCGACACCACCTTTTTGATTTGCAACTGCAATAATTCTGCTCATTCTCTGATTCTCCCGGATTTCCCGTGTTATTGCGAAACGATTCTGTATTCTCTTTCGTTAAAAGAGAATACATCACCGTCTCTCAATTTCTTCCCTCTCCTAAGCTCAGTCTCTCCGTTTACCTGCACGTGCCCTTCGAGTATCTCATACTTGGCTTCGACACCCGAACCGCACGCACCACAAAGCTGTAGTGCCTGCTGCAGCTTGATATATTCATCTTTTATCGCAATTTCCTGCATGAAAATTCCTCTTATGATGTTAAAGCATATCGCTTGCGATATGCTCGCGTTATATAAAAAAAGGAGACGGGTTAACGTCAGCCTTTATTTAGAAGATAGTCAAATTATATCATGGTTTTTAAGTTTCAGTAAAGCCACTAGATGTTGATGAATCAAGGGTTTAGGCCCTATATCTATACCTTCGTAACAGCTTTTCGAAACAAAAAAAGAATCTCTATCAAGATTCTTTTTTGCTGAGCCACTGGGGACTCGAACCCCAGACAACTTGATTAAAAGTCAAGTGCTCTACCACCTGAGCTAGTAGCCCACACCGTAAAGACAAAAGCTGTCTTTCTTCGGGTTTTTTATTCATCCATGTAGGAATAAATAAAAATGCCTCAGACCAGAATCGGACTGGTGACACACGGATTTTCAGTCCGTTGCTCTACCAACTGAGCTACCGAGGCATTCGCGCGATTTTGGCGCGAATGATATTGTATCATACACTTTGAAAAAAGGAAAGCCTTTTTTCAAAATTTGTTTTTCCTCAAAAAATCAAAGAAACCGCGACATCCTTTCTCAATCTGATTCCACACGGTGTGATAATTTCCCGTGTACCACGGATCCTCTATTTCGCCCGGATAATCAGTAAAGTCAAGAAGCCTGTAAACCTTTCCATCCGGATCGTCTCCTATGATTCTGAATATGTTTTTGATATTCCAATCATCCATACCAATCAGATAATCATAACGATCATAATCTTGTTTTGTCATCTGCGTGGCAACCCTGTATCTGTCATACGGTATAAGATGCGCTTCAAGTTCTCTTCGTGCAGGCGGATAAATATCATTACCGAGTTCTTCCCTGCTTGTCGCCCGGGATGCAATTTCAAAACAATTATCCAAATGCGCCTTATTGACCATGTCCTGAAATATCGCTTCGGCAATCGGACTTCGACATATATTACCGTGGCAAATGAATAATATCTTTATCATGTCTCACCTGTTAATCCTTCCATTTAAGTCTGTGAAGATTTCCCTCTTCTTCTAATCCTGCAAATCTGTTCTGCCTCAATGCTTCATACAATATAATCGCCGCTGAGTTCGCAAGGTTCAAACTTCGTATATCATGACCCATAGGAATCCTTATACAGCTTTCTCTGTTGTCAATCAGAATTTCTTCCGGTATTCCCGCGCTCTCTTTTCCGAACATTATATAATCACCATCTTTAAACTCAACCTCTGTATAGGCTCGTTCTGCTTTGGTGGTTGCCATCCACAATCGGGCGTTTGGATTTTCCTTTTTTAGTTTACATAAAAAATCTTCGTAGTTTATATATCTTTTTACGTTCAGATTCTCCCAGTAGTCCATTCCTGCTCTTTTGATGCTTTTTTCATTTAAATGAAATCCCAGCGGATCTATAAGATGCAGTGACGACTCCGTTGCTGCACAGGTCCTCCCTATGTTTCCGGTGTTCTCCGGAATCTCCGGTTCGTGAAGTACTATATTAAACATTATCTGGTCATCTCCTTGATGCATCTGAATGTCTTTGAAATCGGCAATCCCATGACCGTATAAAAATCTCCGTTTATTTTCGGTATGTACTTGCAGAATTCTCCCTGTATTCCGTATGCTCCCGCTTTGTCCATCGGTTCTCCCGTTTCAACGTAAGCCTTTATTTCACAATTGGTCATTTCATCTACCGTGACTTCGGCTTTATCTGCAAATGTTCTCTCTATGTCTCCGGATTTCTTCTTATATATAACAGTCACTCCCGTATATACCGTATGTGTTCCCCCGGCATAAGATCCGATCATCTCTCGGGCTTCCTTTTTTGTCCTCGGTTTTCCCAGTATCTTTCCTTTTACTGATACAACCGTATCTGCTGCAACTATTACATCTCCCTCTTTGCATTCTTTCGATACGTCCTCTGCTTTCAGCTTTGAGAGTTCTTTAACGAGTTTTTTCGGATTTTTCTCTGTTGTTTTGCTTTCGTCACATTTTGATTCTTTTATTATCGGTTTAAATCCGCACTTTTCGAGAATTTCCTTTCTTCTCGGTGATTTGGATGCAAGTATTATTCTTTTAAATTTCATTTTAATCCTTTCTTAAATGTTTCACGTGAAACATTTTCTTATAATGGATTCTTCGATGGCATGCCTGTTTTTCTTGGGTATTTATGTGGAGTAGTGGAAATCTTGTCAAAAACCAAAAGTGATCGACTTCCCATTCCTTCCCGGAGTTCATATCTCTGAATTTCCTTTATTTTAAGGCCGATTTCGTCAATTGCTCTGCTTGCTTTTTTGAGCTCCTCATTTATCTCACCTGATTTTAGTGGAATAAACCTTCCGTTTTTGTGGACAAGTGGTCCGCAGTATTCCACAAGTGTTGATAAGTTTGCGACCGCTCTTGCCGTGGCTATATCGTATTTTTCTCTATGAAGAGGGTCGTGCCCCAGGTCTTCTGCCCTTGAGTGAATAATTGAAACGTTTTTAAGTCCAAGTTCATCGACAAGCTTTTGCAGAAAATCGAGTCTTTTTCGCAGCGAATCCGTCAAAGTAATTTTAATATTCGGAAGACATATCGCAAGAGGAAGTCCCGGAAACCCCGCTCCTGTACCGACATCTATCAAAGTATATTCTTTTTCTTCTGCGTCCTTAATGGCCCTGAGAATCTCCAAAGAATCTTCAAAATGCTTTATATATACTTCCTTTTTCTCTGTAATGGCTGTAAGATTCAAATGCTCGTTGGTTTCAACAAGGCTTTTGTAGTATATTTCGAATTCTTCAGCATGTTTTTCGATTAATTCCATTTTTCCTCCCAACGTTTCACGTGAAACATCATTTAAGATAAACGAGCAACATAGAGATATCGGCGGGCGAGACTCCGGATATTCTTGCGGCCTGCCCAATGTTTTCAGGCCTTACAGCTTTTAGCTTTTGTCGTGCTTCGAGTCTGAGACTGCCTACATTGTCGTAGTCAATATCCTCCGGTATTTTTTTTACTTCCAGCTTTTTAAACTGCTTAACCTGCAGTGTTTGTCTTTCTATATATCCCTGATATTTGATCTCAATATTGACCTGTTCTTTAACATCCTCCGGAAGATCGGGCCTGTTGCTGTCTATATTGGTTAACATAAAATAGTCAAGTTCCGGTCTCTTTATAAGTTCTGCAAGAGTAGCTCCGGTATTCAGTTCGCTCGATCCGTGCACACAGAGAAACTCGTTGATCTTTCTTGTATCTCCGACATGGACGGAATTCATCCTTTCGATTTCTTCTTTGATCTGTTTTTTCTTGTTTTCAACCCTTTCTATTCTTTCTTGTGAAACGAGTCCGATTTTATATCCTGTTTCACACAGCCTTAAGTCAGCATTATCCTGTCTTAATAAGAGTCGGTATTCTGCACGGGATGTCATCATTCGATAAGGTTCGTGACTTTCTTTAGTAACAAGATCATCTATAAGAACACCGATATACGCCTGACTTCTGTCAAGTACTACCGGTTCTTTCCCTTTTATTTTAAGGGATGCGTTGATTCCTGCCATAAGTCCCTGGACCGCTGCTTCTTCATATCCGGAACTGCCGTTTATCTGTCCTGCTCCATACAGTCCCTTTATTTTCTTAAATTCAAGTGAGAGATTCAGCTGTCTTGCATCTATACAATCGTACTCGATGGCATAAGCGTTTCTCACTATTTTACAATTTTCGAATCCGGGAAGTTTGTGTATCATTGCATGCTGAACATCTTCCGGAAGAGAAGAACTGAATCCGCTCAGATATACTTCATGTGTATATAATCCTTCGGGTTCTACAAATATCTGATGTCTGTCTTTATCGGGAAACTTCATTACTTTGTCCTCGATAGACGGACAATATCTCGGACCCACGCCCTCAATGACTCCTGCATAAAGAGGAGAGCGATGTATGTTTTCTCTTATGATTTGATGTATTTCTTCTCCCGTGTAAGTAAGCCAGCAACTGACTTGCTCTTTTTGAATGCTGGCGGGATCTGTCTCAAACGAAAACGGTATAACGGGAACATCTCCAAACTGTTCCTCCATCTTGCTTCGGTCTATAGTATCTCCGTCAACACGTGCAGGAGTTCCGGTTTTGAATCTGTATATAGTGATCCCATGATCCAGAAGAGATTGCGTAAGATGCGTCGCATTCTTTAAACCGTTGGGGCCTGTCGGCTCAATGACCTCTCCGAAAAGACACCTTGAATTTAAATATACTCCTGTTGCAAGTATAACTGCTTTGGCAAAGTATGTAGCTCCTGATACGGTTTTCACTCCCTTGCAGATTCCGTCTTCAACAATGATTTCGGATACTTCTGCCTGTTTGATAACCAGGTTTTCCTGGTGTTCCATGGTTTTCCGCATCTCTCTGGTATACGCCTGCTTATCGGCCTGTGCTCTTAATGAATGCACCGCCGGTCCCTTTGATTTATTAAGCATCTTGGACTGAATAAATGTCTTGTCGATGTTTTTTCCCATTTCACCGCCAAGAGCATCAAGTTCTCTGACTAAATGTCCCTTGCTTGTTCCACCTATATTCGGATTACACGGCATGAGCGCAATGGAATCAACACTAACCGTAAAGCAGATGGTTTCCATCCCGAGTCTTGCGCAGGAGAGTGCGGCTTCGCATCCGGCATGTCCCGCACCTACCACAACAACATCATAATTTTCTTCTATCTTTGTCATATTATTTACCCATACAGAATTTTGAGAATATCTCATTTATTATATCTTCACCGACTGTCTCTCCGGTAATCGTTCCGAGCGATTCGTATGCGTCGGTTAGATCAACGGAAATGACATCTTCGGGAAGACCTGATTCGATTCCCGCCTTTACAAGACGAAGCGATTCCTGTGCTGCCTTTAACGCCTGAACATGTCTTATGTCTGTGATATAAATCTCATCATTTAAATTTATCTCTCCCGTAAAGAACATGTCTTTTACAATGCTTTCCAGTTCTTTGAGTCCCTGACCGCTTTTTGCCGAAAATCCTATGAATGGATACTTGCTTATTCTTTCATCAACGCAAGGTTTCCACGTTGAAAGATCCTGCTTGTTTATTAAAATGATAGCTCTCATCCCCTCAATAAAATCAAGCACTTCCGAATCCTCTTCGGTAAGATCTTCCGATCCGTCGAGAACACACAAGATAAGTTCGGCTTCTTTTGCCGCCTTCTTTGCACGTTCAACACCGATTTTTTCCACGGTATCACGGCTTTCTCTCAGACCTGCCGTATCTGTAACATTTAACTTTATTCCTGCAAGAGTAACATTCTCCGTAAGAGTATCTCTTGTGGTTCCCGCTATATCTGTAACTATGGCTCTGTTTGTTCCTGCAAGAAGATTAAGAAGTGATGATTTTCCGGAATTCGGTCTTCCAAGTATGACCGTGTCTATTCCGGATTTCATAATAATTCCCGCTTCGGAATTTCTGATCAGTCTTTCAATCCTCGCACTGATCATAGCTGTCTTTGTTTCCAGCTCTTCTCCGTAACCATCGAGAGAGTAGTGCTCCGGATCGTCAAGCGCAGCCTCGATAAATGCTATATCATTGAGCAGCTGTCTTCTTATGTCTTTTAATTCCTCCGACAGCTTTCCTTTTAACTGACGCACACCCACTTTCAGGCTGTTTTGACTTTCGGCATCAATAATATCTGCCACTGCTTCCGCCTGTGTAAGATCAATTTTTCCATTCAGAAATGCTCTCTTTGTGAATTCACCCGGTTCTGCCTGATTAGCTCCTGCATCAATGACAAGAGAAAGTATTCTTTTCATAACAAGCACGCCGCCATGGCACTGGATCTCGACAACATTTTCTCCCGTATAAGAACGAGGTGCTTTCATTATCATCACAAGTACCTGATCCACAACTTCATCTTTGTCATATATATAACCGAAATTGATCGTGTGAGTTTGAGCCTCGCACAGTTTTTTACTTCCTTTAAATATTTTGTCTGCCGTTTCTATGGCGTCTTCTCCCGATATTCTTACTATTCCGATTCCGGAAGGAGAGAGTGCTGTTGCTATAGCGGCTATAGTATCATTTGTTCTCATTTTCCTTAAAAAAGAAAAGAAGGCCCCGGTATACAATTCCTTGCATACGCAGCCTTCTTTCACCAAGCTGTGTTTATTATATTATCTGTGATGGCGTCCTGTCTTTTTAAGTGTTACCACTACATGACGATATGGCTCCTCGCCTTCACTTACTGTTGTTACATACGGATCATTCTGTAATGCCGAATGAATGATTCTTCTCTCATAAGGATTCATCGGTTCAAGATTAACCGCTTTCTTTGTCCGTGAAACCTTGTGTGCAATATTGTGAGCAAGTTCTTCGAGTTTTGCCTGACGACGCTCT
>JAZRYX010000074.1:0-15227 GCA_045600945.1 Lachnospiraceae bacterium | reverse complement strand
TTCATTTGAACGTATTTCAATCCATGACGGATTCTGAGTTGTAAAACCGTACATATTGGCAAGTTGAAGGCCGGTAACATACCCTTTTGTTTTTTTGCCGCATCGGAGGTACTTCTTATCAAGGTATTTATCTATTGATATCTTTCCGGGAGTTCCGAGTATAGTAACATACGGCAGGAAATATACGCCGTTTGATAGGCGCATAAGTTTGCCGGAATCAGTCAGTTTCTTCATTTCCTGTCGTACGGACTCTCTTGATGATCCTTTTACTTCACTCAGAAAAATCGGTTCCCCTTTATCATACTGTTTGCATAGATTATCGTATAACATATTACTCACGTTTTAGAAATATTACTTTTCGAATTTATTATAATATTTTCTCCGAAAATGTCAACTTTCAGCCGGTAACTACAATGTTAACTTACAGAGTTTTTACAACTAAATGTTCTTGTGTCTGACATTTTCCCACCATTCATCTTCATCAGGATACGGATTCTTGATTGATTCAATTACTTCATCTAAATACCTTCCGCTTTCAAGAAATGCTTTGTAAAGTTCTTCCTTTATCCTTTTTATTTTGTTTTCAGGATGGCGCTCTTCATTCAGTATTCGTAATTCTCTTGCACTTCGGAGTGGAAGTTAACATATTATTACTGAAAAACCTCCCGGGATATTCGTCCCGGGAGTAATGTTTTTTCGATAATTTTCGCATGTTTATTATACTCTCTGCCATTTATCCAGCATGTCGATTTTGATCTCATATGCGCGACATATTGCATCTACTCTTTTTTCGTCCTGTTCCCTGTCCTTCATATAATTTACTAAACTCCTTTTCCCTCACAGTATCTTCAATAGACCACTCCGCCATTGTTTCGACAAACTTGTCATTATCACCGCGTACCTTACATATATAATCATGATGTCTTACACCATCCAGTTCATAATCGACATAATATCTTCTTCCCTTAACACTGATAGTGCCTATCACATCACCGGATCTTACCGTTCCTCTAGTGTCGTTTTCACACATCGCATAAAAATCATCCAATGACATCCCAAGAAAATCTGATATTTTTTTTGTCGGACCCATGCGGAAAGAGTCAACACTTATCTTATGGTTAACAAGATCATTCAACGTACTATAAGGAATGCCTGTCTCCTTTGACAGACGATATGTTGATATTTTCTTTTTCTTTAGATAGTCTTTGAACATGGTGAATACGCAATTTCTTATCAGATAAAAATTATACCGCATATGCGGTATAATTTCAATCTTCCGGAATATTTAAACAACCATTATCATATAAGTTCTATATCCATCATTTTACAGAAGTCTTTAACTGCCTCCGAGTAATCTCCGAATGCCACGATTACATGCTGGCAGCTTACCTTCTGTGCAAACTCTTCTACCGTACAGTTATCAGGGAAGATTTCAAGTGACGGCAGCTGTGGTGCCGGATCATCCCATCCATACTCATTCCATGCAGGCGGTGTCTGTGCCTGTCCTGTGTACATATGGAGCTTGTACTTTCCGTTCATGTAGATAAGCCTGATACATGTAACATATCCAGTCTTACACTTTGATACATTAAGCAGAGATGTTGCAAGAAGTCCGAATGCTGCCGGAAGCACGGTTACATCACCGTCAGTTGCTGCCTTCGGAATGAAATCCGGAACTCCTGCAAGCACTGACTCCTCAAAGAACTCATAGTACTCAAGATATGGAACTGTCTGTCCCGTGATGTACTTCATGATAAGCTGTGATACAGCGCCCATGATATCATTTTCCGGAACCGTAAGTACGTTGCAGTAATGTTCAAGAAGCATGAATACCATTGCGGGCGGGAAACCTAAAAGTTTCTTCATGCCGTCAACATCAAGAAGCGATATTGCTTCATATCCGCGCTCTTTTATTTTCTTAACAATAGCAAGTGCGTACTTTACTCCGTTAACGATTGTTTCTTCCGGACATTCTTTCTTGAATACCCAGTTTTCTTTTACAAACTTAACTCCGTCATCGATATCCTTCTGATCGAGTTTTTCAATGTTCTGCACCATCTCAAGCATCTCGAAGCACTCGACTTCCGGTCCTATCTGGCTGCGCATTGACTGCGCCTCAAAGCATGTTCCGTAGAGGAACATATCTCTGTAACCCATAGAACCTACATGCGTTTTACGAAGCATTGCTTTTGCATGGGCTGCGCGTACAAATGCATCTACCTTATCAATCGGAGGTTCTTTGCCGATGATGTTGTAGATATACTTGAAGTTGTAACCAAGTGCCTCGTATGCAGGTCTTATTGCAGTTGTTCCTGCCTGCTCTGCCGTAGTCACTATCCGCCCGTTTTCTTTCCATCCGCAAAGTCCCCAGAGAAGTATCGGCAGATGACGCCAGTTGTCCGTCACACGGATGACAGCATGGGTCGGGATCCATCCGCATACCACGGTAAGCAGACATTCAAATTCCCCTGCCTTAAGTTTCTCAATTGCAGCATCTGCGTACTTATATTCTGTATCATCGATTACCAATCCTGCATCGAGGATATCCCAGTCAGAAAACTTCTCTTTAAGAAGTGCAAGTGTTGCATCATGTTTCTCATTCAGTTTCTCAATCGGTGTATTGACCTCACCGAAACATACATAACCAACTTTTTTATTCATAATGGCTCCTTCTTTTTTTATCTCCCACAATTCATTAATTGTTTTTACTGTTATTCTTACCAGCTCTTCTCCACTACATGAATCACATACCGTTGATGCAGGTCTTGAGCTGTATGACCCTCCATGTATCGCAGTTTCTGTGGGAAGATAACATCCCATACCGTTAGCAAGCTGAACAATAAAAGTGTATTTTGATTCTGCTGCCTCTTTTATCCTGAAAGCATATTCATGATATAGTTCAAACGGATTGGTCGCGATTGCCGCCTCACCGATTCGTATCACATGATAATTCGCCTCAAACCAAGGGTTTTCTGTCTGTTGCTTGTACCGCAGTACATCGCCCTGAGGTTCAAATGCCTTCACAAGATCTGTCATGGTCATTGGATTCTCATAAGAAAACTTCCTGTGCAATTCCCTGACCACCATTTCCGATCTGATATAATCCTCTTTCGGGATTTGTCTTATCGGAAACCTCAATTTCATTACTTCATGTCTGAATATCGGATTGTATTTTTTTGTCTGTGCACTGGTTATGATACAGCTTTTGACACTTTCGACGATTTTATCTGCAATTTCCTCGCATAAAGCTTCTTCGTCAAAGTTGCGCTGGACTTCTTTTTCCTGCTCTCTCCAAATCCTCAGTTCTTCCTTATTGTCTTTTGAAATTTTCAGCAAGTCTACCGGTGTCAAATCTCCCGCTGCTCCGCAAAGTGCAAGTATGAATACATCTTCACCGAACTCATCTTTGATTTTCTTTCTTGTGCATCCCCAATAATCAGATGAAATGAAATGATGCAACTCATAAACTTGTGCAGGGCAGGGAACATTGCACATAATACCGGTCAACTCTCCTGAAGAATCCCATGTATACATAAGTTCAAGAGATGTATCTGTACCGCTTTCGAATCCGACAAAACTTTCTTCAGAGCAGTCTCCGTACATTATAGTTTCCAGTTTCCCGTTTATCAGAAACTGTGGTCTTCTGTTATACGCTATTTCAGCTTCTGCATGTGCGAAACTCACACCTCCCGGTTTGAGATTATTCCATGCTTCAAGAATCAACTCCACTATTTTTATGACAAAAAAATTCTGTGATTCCTCTTTTGTATAGGCATTTTCCGGAACATCGACATGAGGGAGAATATCCGTGGAAAAAACCTTTTCATTGTCATCCCTCATGCAATCCCCGAAAAATGACGAAGAAGTATGTGTGTGTGTAACACTAAAGCTGATTTTGTCGAAATCTATTTCCTTGTTCTTTTCATACAAACATTTTTCGATAAGTGAAAGCGCATGCATCGGAACTTCCGTCATGTCCAAAGACACCATAGTCATCTGTTCATATTCATTTACAAATACAAGTGCCGTTGCAGTTATCGGATCATGCACAAACTTTGAATACCGGGTGTACATCTGACCTTCCATCAATATCGGTCTCTCCGGTGTGATATCGGTTTGAGCCCATCCAATTTTTAAATCCGGTTCTTTCATTTCATCACCTGCTGCTACCAGCAATATTCTTCACCGATTCCCTTTCAATCAATCTGCTCTGAAGTGTCACATTTTGAACTACGTGCGTCTTGGGATTTCTAATTGCATTCAGCAGAATCTTGACTGCTGTTATTCCCATCTGTTCTGACGGATTTGTAACACTGGTGAGTGGGACCAGAAGATAATCATCCATCACGATGTTGTCAAATCCGATAATTGAAATATCTCTCGGAACTATGATTCCATGATCACGAAATGCTTTCATCGCACCAATTGCCATTTGATCATATCCCGCAACTATGGCTGTTGGGAGATCATTTTCATTTAGAAAATCAATGGCAAGCTGATATCCACCCTCTTCAAATCTTACTGCACCGCGTTTTACAAACCGATTTTCAACTCCTATTCCGTTCTGCTTCATGAATTTACAAAAAGCATCGTATCTCGGATCAGAGTTATACTCTCCAAGATAACCTATTTGAGAATGCCCCATATGAAGCAGATATTCAAGTGCAAGTATCATACCCTGTTCCGGTTCAAAGCATATTGAATCAATAGGTACCGACACACTTGAATCATTGATTAAAAGCGATGGGATCCCATATTCAAGTATTCCCTGATATACAGATTCAGACAAAGTCGTACCACAGCAGATAATCATCCCATCAGGATCATACTTTGAAAGATGATCTACCGCAGGCATAACATCTGCTGCATACTCTGAAGTGAGCATAGATATCATTTCGAACCCACAGTCATGTATCTTCTGATTCAGGGCGTTCATCAGTCTGGCATAATACTGACTATCAACCTCAGGCAGTATAACACCAATCGTCCTTTCTGCACGCCTTGGCGAACGCTTGACAGAATAACCCATCTCCCTTGCTTTTTTACGCACAAGTTCCGAAGTCTCCTGACTTATTTCACGAGAATGGTTCAGTGCCTTTGAAACCGTAGATACGGTCAGCCCCAATTCTTCAGCTATGTCTTTTAATCTGACCATTGATCACATTATTTCTTTCTGTTAAGTACATCAAATGCTACCGCAATGATGAAAATGATACCTTTGATAACGTACTGATATGCAATACCTACACCCATGAGATTAAGACCGTTTGTAAGCGACATAATTACAAGAGCACCGATGATAGATCCTGTAACCTTACCGATACCGCCGGATGTTGAAGTACCACCGATATAACATGATGCAATAGCATCAAGTTCGAAACCTGCGCCGGCTGTTGTTGATGCCGATTGAAGTCTGGATGCGAAAAGGATTCCGCCGAGGGCGGTCATTAGTCCCATTGATGCATATACGAAGAGTATAATCTTCTTAACATCGATACCTGCAAGTGCAGCGGCTTCCGCATTTCCTCCGACACCATAGATGTGACGTCCAAGTTTTGTCTTGCTCATTATGAAATTGTAAACAAATACTACTATTCCTACTATAACGATAGTCCACGATATACCGCTGTAGCTTGCAAGAACAAATGCTACTGCAATTATGATTGCCGAAATAAATACCAGTTTCAGAACAAAGACCGGTGTAGAAGAAACTTCGAAATTATACTTCTGAAGATTTTTTCTGGTTTTTATTTCCGAAATGATAACGATTATGACGGCAGCAAGACCTACCAGAAGCGGAAGTATCCATAATCCCGCAATCCTGCCAAGGTCCGGAACAAATCCATTGGAAATGTCATTAAATGCCTTTATCGTAATCGGAATAGAACCGGTTTCCGATGTTACAAGTGATAAGAGTCCTCTGTAAATAAACTCAAAAGCAAGTGTCGTAACAAATGCGGGAACTCCCACAAAGCTTATGATGCTTCCTGAGATAAGACCGGCGATGATTCCGAAAATAAGGATCAGCGGAATGGTAATCCACATGCTGAGTCCTGCTTTAACCATAAGGATTGCCGTTATTGCTCCCAGAAAACCTGAGCAGTATCCTACGGAAAGGTCTATCTGGCAAATGATAAGAATCTCTGTCATTGCACATGCCATTACTGCAATATAACCGGTCTGATTAATAAGGTTTGTAAGATTTCTTGGAGATAAGAATATTCCTCCTGTCAGTATCTGAAAAAGAATAAATATAACAGCCAGTGCAATGAACATCGCATAGTCTCTCACACGTGTTTTGAGAAGTCCTCCGAGTTCAGCAAAAAGGCCGACCTTTTTTGTCTCTGTCATTAGTTTCTTACCTCCTCTGATTTTGTAGCCATCGCCATGATTCTTTCCTCACTGGCTTCTGATTTTGACAGCTCACCGGTTATAGTTCCTTCAGCCATTACATAGATTCTATCGCTCATTCCAAGTATCTCCGGAAGTTCTGAAGAAATCATGATTACCGAATAACCCTGTTCTACCAGATCATTCATGATCGTATATATCTCATGCTTTGCACCGACATCTATACCTCTTGTAGGTTCATCAAGTATAAGAACCTTAGGATCGGTAAACATACATTTTGCAAGAGAAACCTTTTGTTTATTTCCACCCGAAAGATTATCCACTTTCTGCGCAATAGAAGGAGCCTTGATGTTGAAGTCGTCCTTATATTTATTTGCCTGAACAATCTCTTCGTTCTCGTTAATCACGATACCGCTAAGAACTTTATCAAGCTTACTAATAGTTGTGTTAAACCTGATATCCTGTATAAGGATGAGTCCGTTTCTTCTTCTGTCTTCGGTAACATACGCAAGTCCGGCATTCATTGCCTCGGCAGGATTTCTGAAGTTCACCTGTTTTCCTTCGATAAATACCTGCCCGCCGAGAAGCTTATATCCGGTAGGATTTCCGAAAATCGAAAGCGCAAGTTCTGTTCTGCCTGCTCCCATAAGCCCGGCAATACCTACTACCTCACCCTTGCGAACATTAATATTGATATTATCAAGGATCTGTCTTCCCAGAGTCGGATCAAATACTGACCAGTTTTTAACCTCCAGTGCCACTTCTCCGAATTTCTGGTTTTCGCGATCCGGGTATATATCCGTGATCTCACGGCCTACCATATTCTTAATTATTTCCGATTCCGGCACCTTCTGACCCGTTGCATCAAGTGAACATATTGTGGCTCCGTCTCTTAATACTGTTATTGTATCCGCTATCTCAACAACCTCTTTAAGTCTGTGTGAAATCATTACAGACGTAACGCCTTCTTTTTGAAGATCCCGCAGCAGCTGCAGGAGGTTTGCCGAATCATCTTCATTAAGTGATGATGTTGGCTCATCAAGAATAAGGAGCTTTGCATTCTTTGAAAGTGCCTTTGCAATCTCAACAAGCTGTTGTTTTCCTGTACCTAGTTCTTTAACCTTAATAGTTACATTTGCATCAAGTCTGACTTTCTTTAACAGCTTGTCTGCCTCGATTATCGTCTGGTTCCAGTTAATAGTCTTTCCGTTCGGATTCATGATCTCATGTCCGAAGAAAATATTTTCATATATCGTTAAATCCGGGATAAGCGCAAGTTCCTGACTGATAATAGCAATACCCTTTGCTTCAGAATCTTTTGTGGACGTGAACTTGCATACTTCATCATTATAGACAATATCTCCAGAATAGCTTCCGTACTTATGTACTCCGGAAAGGACCTTCATAAGTGTGGACTTTCCGGCTCCGTTCTCTCCCACCAGACAGTGTATTTCTCCGGTCTTAACCTTGAAATTAACATCATCCAGTGCTTTTACACCCGGGAACTCTTTGGTGATATTCCTCATTTCAAGAATATACTCGCTCAAATTATCACCTCTCTAAAATGTCGGGAGTGACTCCCGTCGCAGCTGTCGCCGCTACGAAGGTCACTCCGGTATATTACAATATAACAATTATTGATTGCGAATCATTTCGCTTTTACTGAATTATCTTCCGTTATAATTCTCAGGTTTTACATCATCACTGATGCCTTCATAATCCTTGAACTTGCTCTTGTCATATACTCCGCTGTCAAGGAATACTTCAACGATGTTATCACGTGTTACTGAGCTTACAGGGCAACGTACTACAGGAACCTGCATCTTTCCGTTGTCGATTGTCTCCGGGCAATCAACCTTCTCGCCTGCAAGAAGCTTCATTGCAAGATCCATTGCTGACTTTGTAATCATTTCAGGATCACAGTAAACTGTCATATCCTGCTTACCATCGATAATGTACTGAACCGAACCTTCAACACCGTCAGCACCGCAAAGTCTGTACTCTTTTACATCTGCATCTGCGATGAAAGCATCAGCAACAGCACGTCCTGTGTTGTCATCAGGAGCGATGATGAATGAGTACTCTTTCTCTTCTTTTGAAGCCTTTGTAAGATCTGCCTCTGCAAGAGACTTAGCTGTCTTTGGCTCCCACTCTGTATCTACAGACTGCATGATTTCATAAAGCTGATCATGTGAAAGAACAGGAACATCTTTATACTTCATTGCTACTTCTGAGTTGCGGCAGATAAATGTTCCGTCAGCAAGCTTCGGCTGAAGTGCATTCCAGTATCCCTCGAAGAATGAGAATGAGTTGTTATCTGTAAGAGCTCCTGAGTAGAGATAAAGGTTGAGTCCCTTTCCGCCGAGTTTAGCTGCTCTCTCACAGAGATACTCGCCCATTGCTTCACCATTCTTTACAGACTCAAATGCTACATAGTAGTCAACACCCTCTGTATCTGTGATAAGACGGTCATAGGAAATAACTTTAACTCCTTCTTTCTGAGCCATCTGAACTGTAGATGTTGCAGCTGCGCCGTCAAACGGGCAGAGAAGAAGAACTTTGATTCCCTTTGCAATAAGTGCTTCAACATTGGTTTTCTCGATTGCTGCCGAAGCCTGTGAATACATAATTTCTGCCTTAAGACCATTATCTGCAATAATCTTATTGAATTTCGCTTCATCACCGATCCAACGGTCCTCATCCTTTGTAGGAAGAACGATACCGATATCGATTTGTCCGCCTGATGATGCTGCGGCTGCCTGATCTGCCTGAGCTGCTACTTCATTATTGTTAGCGCATGCTGTAAGCGATCCGATAACCATCATTGCTGCCAATACTAATGCAATAATTCTCTTCATAATTTCCTCCATATTTTATTCAGCTTGAATATGCGAAAATTTCGCAAGATTCTCCGCTCTTTCTTAGAATCATTATAAATTATTAGGTATTTTAGTGGCAATTGTAATAGCGTACAATATTCACGCTTTTTGTTTGTATAATAATCAAATATTCGGGTTTAAAAGTGTGTCCTATAAAGAAAAATTGTGCGGAAATCGCGAAATTTTTTCGAAAATTTTCGCATGTTTATTATACTCTCTGCCATTTATCCAGCATAATATCCTGCTCAAATATTCCTTTAAGCCCGGCACATCCGAATATCATAGCCCTGTCATCCTTCCTTAAATACTACAGATTTCTCAGCACTTCTATCTCGCTGTCCGGTAAAATACTCTCTCCTCCGAGAGTATGTGCTATCCACTCTATCTGCGCCGTTTTTTCGACTATTTGTGCACTCGCAAATGCTGCTTCCATATTTCCTGCTACCACAAGCGCACCGTGATTCTCAAGAAGCACTGCATCATGATCCGGCAGATATTTCTTTATATCCGCAGCTATTGCATCTGTACGCGGACGCCCGTATCTGCAAAGCGGAATCTCTCCATAGAGAATGATAGCGGTTGCATCGCCTTTAGGTTCAATCGCTTTTCCGGCAACTGCGTATGCTGTGGCAAATGTACTGTGAAAATGAATGCACGCATCCACATCAGGTCTAACGCGATATGCTTCAAGATGAAGTCTGTACTCTGATGAAACTTTCTTTCCGCATTCGGGATTCATGAAGTTTCCGTCTTTATCAAGTTCTATTACCTGATCTTCCGTAAGCGTAAGTTTATTTGTTGTAGAAGGAGTGATAACAAAACCCTTATCACATCTTATGGACAGATTTCCCTCATACAGCGTGACCATGCCGCTGGATGCCATAAGTTTCCCGTATTCTACAATAATCTTTTTTGCTTCCTGCTTATTCATACTGTCCTCCGAGAATTTTATCTGTTATCATTATAACTTGCTTTGCCGAAAAGTTCATTCTGTATTATAATAGGGCTCGTAATATCAGTATTAAAAACGGAGGTCGTCATTATGATATCAAAAGAAGCCATAAATGCAGCTTTAGATGCTTACGACATTGAATCACAATGTATCACTGAAATGAAGGATTATTTCGATGCAGAGTCTTTCTCAAAAGCAGTAGAACTTTTAAAAAATGCTCCCCGTATCGGCACATGCGGATGCGGACATTCGGGAATCATGGGACAGCATTTTTCACACCTGCTGTGCTGTATCGAACAGCCGTCAAGGTTTATCTCCCCTGCGGAGGCGGTTCACGGAGCAACCGGTTTCCTTCAGGATGGTGATGTCATGGTCTTCTTATCACGCGGCGGCAAGACAGGTGAGCTTCTGCCTATCGTTGACATATGTAAAAAGAAAAATGTGAAAATCATCACTATCACAGAGAATATGGAATCTCCTCTCGCACTTGCAGCTGATGTGGTACTCAAGCAGCATGTCAATCGTGAAACAGATAAGTGGAATGCACAAGGTACGACAAGTACTACCGCTCTTGCGGTTATCTTCCATACCCTGCAGGCCGCACTCATAGAAGAGACAGGCTATCAGGCAGAACAGTTCGGGCTTATCCATCCGGGTGGTGCGGTAGGCGAAAGATTAAATAAGAAAGCGTTGGGACAGTAATGGTACCTTTATACGAATTTCACTCACATACTAATTACACAGACGGTCGCGACTCGGTTGAGACCATGGTGAAAACAGCATATGATATGGGGCTAAAGGGTTTCGGTATCTCCGAGCACCTCTTCTGCGATAATCCCGACTGGGGTTTTAAAGGCGCAGAACTTGATGCATATTTTGATGAACTCGAGGCTCTTCGTGAGAAATATCGTGGAAAGATGGATGTACTTACCGGACTTGAAGTTGAGGACAGCGAAGCATGGGATTATATTACTCCCTCACAGCTTGCACGTACAGACTATACCATAAGGTCATGCCACAGCGTATTTTATAACAATGAATGGATCGGTGTAGATGCCGGAGATTCAAGTTACATAGTCGAAACTGCTGAGAAGGTTTTTGGAGGAGACTGGTATGAGATGGTCAGAGCATATTACGATATCCAGTCAAAAATTGATCCTAAGATGAATTACTCTTTCATCGGACATTTTGACCTGATTACAAAATTTAATGAAGGTGATAAATATTTCAGAACTGATTGCGATGAATATCTTGAGCCGGCCATCGCAGCTATAGACGAGCTCCTGCATGCAGATATTCCGTTTGAGATGAACTCCGGTGCCATGTCCCGCGGATATACAAAAAGTCCATATCCTCAGACACCTCTTCTGAAAGAAATATGCCAGCGAGGTGGTCGCATCATAGTAAACTCGGATGCACATTGTGCGAAAAACATCTGCTATAACTATTACGAGAGCATCAAACTTGCGTATGATTGCGGATTCAGAAAGATTACCGTGCTTACATTGCAGGGTCCTGAGGAAATCGATTTGTAATTACAGTGCCTGTGTCCGGCATCTTATTGTTTTTCCATTTTGAAAAACAGTCTGATCAGCGGAACGATGAGGATCCCGAGGCAGAAATTGCTGATTCCGTGAGTCACATCAAATGGCAGTCCTGCTGCGATCCACGCAAGCATTCCCTGTATATTCATACCAAACATAATCGCCTGAACAGGCGCAAATAACGTTCCAAATAAAAAGCCGTGTGCACTGCATATTATCATGTAGATAACAGCACCGGTTTTTTTCATATATAAGTCTTTCGGAAGGAGCATTGTGATTCCCCAAAGAATAGTCCATACATATAGATACGGAACCCACCATGTCGTAAACCCTCCGAACAGTCCCTCAAGAAGCACGTATATATAGATCGGGTACAGTGCCTTGACACGATACACTACCGTCAGTGCAATAATAATTACCGCTGTCAGATGTATATTGGGCAAAGCTGCCAGGATGACTTTCTGCGCATATATGATAGCCCCAAACATACCGAACTTTGCTATTTCAGTTACAGTCAGTTTCATTTTGCAAATTCCCAGACAACTTCATTTCCGTTTTCAAGTATCATTTGGTCTGCCGCTTTAGTCGGGTAATTTCCATCTATGATAAACATCCATCCACACGGAACCGATCCCAATGATCCCTCTCCCAGGCCGCCTATACTTTTGACATATGAAGAATCTCCCGTGATCTCATATCCTTTAGAATCACATAACTGTTTCAAAGCATCGTATGCTGTTGAACCTGAAGTCATCTCAAGCTGAGCTTCGGCACTGATTGCTTTATCCTCTCCTTTGGAGCCATCGATTATTACTTTTACCGCTATTGTTTCTGATTCCTGCTGTGTTGTATTTACCGTCTTGTCCTTAACTGTTTCTGTTTTCGTGCAACCAAAAACAGCCGCGGTCAACGCCACGGCTGTCATAAGGCACAATAATACCTTTATAACCTTCATCATTCCACCCCACCGTGATTATTATTATTTTTGCAGTTTTCGGACTCGTGTTCTTAATGAACCTTACCGTAGAGTGAGCTGTTCCGGAATCTGACCGGATTTCCTGCTTAAAATCTTCTGTTATATTATATTGCAATACGTTGTCTCTTTCAATAATTATTATCTTTGTAATTTCAACTATCTTTAATAGCAGTATTCTTCTATATACTCATTAAAAAATGGCAGTGTGATTTTTATGTAACCATAATTTGCCTTTGCAATAATGCCTTTTCTCAACAATCGATCCCTGTATGAAGAATAGTTCCCGGAACGATCCGCCAAAGCTTCAATTATCTCTTCTCTTTTATATTCCCTGTCTTCTTTCATCGCCTTTAAGAAATATCTTTCATTTTCTGTAAGTTCGTCCCAGATTTTTTCATATACGTTACCGAACAGGACGCTTTTCAGGTCATCTACGGCATCTTCATTCGAACCTTCAAACATCAGCGATCCGAGCTGTTGAAATGCGTAAGCATATCCTTTTGTCATATTAGCAAGCTTCTGACAGTCTTTTGTTTCCTTTCCGAGTGTCTTTTTGTAGGCCTCAACTATAAGTATCCTGTTTAACGCTTCCATTTTTATGGCAGGTGCACGCTTGAAAAAGGTAAGATTCTTAGTATTTCCAAGTTCTGTTATATTTTCATATAATCCTGTACACACAAGATATACCGGAAAACCGCGTCTCAGCCACTTTCCGTATTCAAGACAGAATTGAACCATTTCATGTGTTTTAGAAACCTCATCAACCGTGAGCATTATCTTCTTCCTGTTATCCGCTGCCGCTTTCAGCATGGTCTCAATCAGGACACCTATATCTGATATTTCTTCTTTGTTTTTAACAGATGCACCAAAACCTACTCCGGCACCTAAAATATTGAGATTTACATTGGCGGAAATTGAATCGAGCTTTTGATGAATGAATTTTTCTTTTGCCAATGATGCCCCGAACTGAACAAGCATATCTCTTGATGGATTAAGGCTATATACAAGCCATCCATTTTCCGCATTCTCTTCAGCACGGTACAGAGATTCAATCTGTGCAAGCCCTACGGTCTTTCCTGAACCTCTGACCCCGGTTATCTTATATACTGATTCTGTCGGGTCTTCAAAACTGAAGTTCTCAATCAATTTATCAAGTTCATCTCTTTTTATACAGGTTCTCTTCGGTATTTTTGAAAATGTCGTTGTAAATGGGTTCTGAACAGGCATGGCAGGGTCCTCCTTTCATGGGTTTTTATAACTTCTATTATTTTGGATATGTTTTTATAACTTTTGATAACTTTACGATGTTTCGATAATTTTTTATATCTTTCGATAACTATATTTTATTCCGGAAGGAATGAAAATGCAAGGTCTATAATTAACAACTTTACAATATTATTAATGCCCCGTTTTGTGTTTTATATCAAATTTTCATGTCATAGGTTAATGCATCATCAGTACTTATTGCGAATACTTCTCTGAAGATTTCTTCTATTTCTTCCGGATTATTCTGTACTCTCTGACTGTGACCAAGCAAATCAATATCTACCGTTGTAACCCATTGACTACATAATACTCATCAAGATATAGCCGCATCCCGGGTTCTGCTTTTTCAAGTATTGCCTTTAAATCGGCTTCATCAAGAGCGATGCACCCTCCTGTATAATGCTTCTGCCCTTTGCAGTGAACGAATATTGCAGAGCCTTTCGGATATTCATTTTCTCTGTTATAGCTTGTTGTCAGGCCATAATTATACTGGGGAGACAATCGATACATCTCCTCTCCCTTGCATGCATGTCCGGTTTCTTTTACATTAATAATCTGATTATAAAACTCACAGTCTTCATCACACGCAAATGTATCCGGAGTTACGTCAATGTAGTCAATAGATGTTCCGGGGTTTGGAAGAATACCAAAAGCCTGAAGGATTTCAAAATCTCCATATGGAGTTTTGGCATCACCCTCTTTGGTTTTGTTCATACCATTCTTTCCAATATATGCTTCTCCCTCAAGCACCAGAGTCCATGCGTCATTTTCGCCTGCCTTTTCGTAAAAAGACATATTACCATTCCACCCATCTGTATGCGACACTATCATTATTTGATGGACAGAATCGTCTGATCTGTATTTTTGCATGATTTCTCTTCTTGCCTGAGCTGCATCCTCGTCAAAGACTTTTTCTAAAACAATTTGACTGGCTTCATTCTCCGTTTTAATGCTGTTGTTCTTTTTAATAGTTGCTGTCTTTTTCATTTTTGTCTTAACTCCATAGGCTACACCGTCCACATACAGGAAGTTCCCGTGGTCTCTTCTAAAAACTGCATAACTTCTGCATAACTTTTATTCCTAAATACCCGCCTCATTATTACAACAAATCTCTTTTAGCCTTTAATCCAAATTGTAATATTTTTGATACTAATTCACCGAAAGACAATCCTGCGGCACGTCCTGAATCAGGAACAAAACTCGTAGCAGTCATTCCCGGTAATGTATTCACTTCTACTACCATTGGACCTTTATTCTTA
>JAZRYX010000073.1:0-4697 GCA_045600945.1 Lachnospiraceae bacterium | reverse complement strand
CGGTTACATAATCAGATAATAATGTTATAATGGTTTCCACGGGTATTGGTCCTCCTTTTTGATTTTTGGGATGAAATCATTATACAATGAGAACCAATACTTTTTATTTATTTTT
Organism: Lachnospiraceae bacterium; assembly: GCA_045600945.1. Lineage (GTDB taxonomy): Bacteria > Bacillota > Clostridia > Lachnospirales > Lachnospiraceae > Darwinimomas. The sequence continues at coordinate 4,582 of JAZRYX010000073.1, read as the reverse complement.
TAACTGACAATTATTTTACTCTAACGGCAATCAGAACTTTGCAACTACTGCGCCTTCGTACTTATCCTCGATAAATTTCCTGATTTTGTCTGTCTCAAGGGCTTCGATAAGTGCCTTGATGCCGTCATCATTTTCATGTCCTGTCTGAACAGCGATGATATTTCCGTATGTGTCAGCTGCAAGTGAATCAGCGCTCTCAATTGCAATTGCATCGCTCACCTTGAGTCCTGCATCGATTGCATAGTTACCGTTTACAACCGCCACATCAACATCCTGAAGTGAACGCGGAACCTGAGCTGCTTCGATTTCAATGATTTCAACATTGAGCGGATTCTCTGCTATATCCTGCTTTGTTGCTGTAAGACCGGCACCGTCCGCAAGTTTGATGACACCTTCCTGCTCAAGCAGAAGGAGTGCTCTTGCCTCGTTTGTTACATCATTAGGAACTGCGATCTTAGCACCGTCTGCAAGTGCGTCAAGGCTTGATGTCTTTCCTGCATAGATTCCGAACGGCTCATAGTGAATGATGGCTGCAGATGAAATCTTTGTGCCGTATTCAGCATTGAACTCATCAAGATACGGAACATGCTGGAAGTAGTTTGCAGTAAGCTCGCCTGAATCAAGCGCCGTATTTGGCTGAACATAATCTGTGTACTCAATGATTTCAAGTGTATATCCCTTTGCTGCAAGGTCATCCTTAACCTGTGCCAGGATCTCAGCGTGAGGTGACGGACTTGCACCGATCTTGATCGTCTTATCATCTGCCTTTTTTGAACCACATGCACAAATGCTTGCTGCTGCGATGACTGCTGCAGCGATTACCAATAATTTCTTCATAAATCTTTCCTCCCTGTAGTATATAATTATCTGATTCTCTTATCTGTATTTCTGGTAATTCTCGTTCCTGCCTCCTGAATAAGCTGTACTATCAGGACAAGTATGATTACCGTAACTATCATGATGTCTGTCTGATATCTGTAATAACCGTAATTGATTGCTATCGTTCCGAGACCGCCGCCTCCGACAAATCCTGCCATCGCCGAGTATCCCAAAATGGTCGTTATCGATATTGCAGCACCTGTAATCAGTGAAGGCTTGGCCTCAGGCAGATATACTTTTGTTATGATCTGCATATTGCTTGCCCCCATTGACTTGGCCGCCTCGATGACTCCGGCATCGGTTTCTTTAAGCGAACTCTCGACCATACGGGCGATGTACGGTGCCGCTGCAAAAACAAGCGGAGGTACTACTGCCTTCCATCCGAGTGTAGTGCCCACGATCAGCCTCGTAACCGGCAGTACCATGATCAGCAAAATCATGAATGGTATTGATCTTAAAATATTAATGATGACGCCGATTATCAAGTTTACTTTCGTCATAGGTTTGATACCGTTTTTATCTGTCACAACAAGTATTATTCCAAGCGGTATACCCAGTACATATGAGATCACGGATGAAATCGCAACCATCAAAAGTGTCTCTTTGATTCCTACAAGAATCATGCTCCATACTGATGCATCAAAGATCATCGTCGCTCACCTCCTCGTACTTGATATCATTAGAATCCAGGTAGTCAAGGCACTCCCTCTCTTTCTCTTTTCCGAGCGGAAGTTCTACCAGCATTTGCCCGTATTTATGTTCACCGATAGTTTTGGTCGAAGCATGAAGAATATTTACAGGTGCTCCGCACGCAAGGATAAGTCCCGCCACTATCGGCTGATCAGTAGTTTCCTCGTCAAATACTATGCGGATTTTCTTTCCGTCTCCGCCTTTTGACCAGAGCTCATCATCGTCAGTCCTGCCGCCCATGATAAGCTGCTTGCCTATCTTCGATTTGGGATTTGAGAAAATTGCCTTAACATCTCCGACCTCTGCAATCGTACTTCTGTCAATGATAGCGACCCGGTTGCATATCGTCTCGATGACTTTCATCTCATGTGTGATCACGATAACCGTGATACCGAGTTCCTTGTTGATGCTCTTCAGAAGTTCGAGAATCTGCTTCGTGGTGTTTGGATCAAGTGCACTCGTTGCCTCGTCACAAAGCAGAACTTTCGGATTGGTTGCTATCGCTCTTGCAATTGCAACTCTTTGTTTCTGTCCGCCGGAAAGCATCGATGGATATGATTTCTTTCTGTCTCCGAGTCCGACAAGTTCCAGAAGTTCGCCTGCTCTTTTAAGTGCCTGCTTTCTGTCAACGCCCGCGATTTCAAGCGGGAAGCAGACATTATCAAGAGCATTTCTCTGTTCGAGCAGATTAAATGATTGGAACACCATACCCATAGACTGCCTTATCTTGCGTCTTTCCTTCTCTGTCATGTGCGCCAGCGACTTACCCTGGAAAATGATGTCGCCTTCCGTTGGTTCTTCAAGATAATTGATGCATCGTACCAGTGTTGATTTGCCGGCTCCCGAGAGACCTATGATTCCGAAAATCTCTCCTTCATAGATATCAAGGTTAATGTTGCTGAGTGCCTTGATAGAGCCGTTTGCGGTGCTAAAAACTTTTTCGATATTGTCGATCTTTATGATCGGTTCCATAAGATATCTCCTTTCACGCGAGTGTGCATCCCGCGGAGCGTTTTTATATGATAGAAAATGTGGAGCGATTTCTACCATGAAAAAAACGGACCCGCGTGTGCGCAGTCCGTTTTATTTGAAATGATTATTTATTTACTGACTCATCTCAACCACGCACACGAATAATACATACGGCACATCATGCCGCACATCATCATATCCATGTTCATGTTGTTGGTTGAAAATCTGTTCATGTTATCTCCCATCCTGACACATTATAATCATCTTTACAGTTTTAGTCAAGAAAACACTCAACAAAGCATATCGCTTGCGATATGCCCGCGCCGAGCGCGGTCGCCCATAGCGACAAACGCAGCCCCCGCCGGGGCTGCGCCGAATATATTAAATAATGAATGGATAGAAATTATACCGGATATGAATCGTTCTTAACCTTTGTAGGATCGATTCCGGTCTTCTGTGTATTTCTGTACTCGAAGTACTCTTTTGCAACTGCCGGGAACAGAGCGTATGAAAGTGTATCTTCATCCTGCTCTTTCCACTGCTTAACTTCCTCTTCAAACTGAGCCATCTGAGGTTTAAGAAGGTCTGCAGGTCTGCAGGTGATCGGTTCTTCATCGCCGAGGATCTTCTTCTGAACATCCTTGTTCATAGGCTTAACGCACTGACCGAACTCACCCTTAGCAAGCTTCTTTGACTCCTTCGGAACCATCTTGTAACGCTCGCCCATGAGTACGTTCATAACAGCCTGAGTTCCCACGATCTGTGAAGAAGGTGTTACCAGCGGTGGCTGACCGAAGTCATCACGTACTCTCGGGATCTCCTCTAATACTTCCTGAAGTTTGTCATCCTTGCCTGCATCATGAAGCTGTTTTACAAGGTTTGAAAGCATACCGCCCGGAACCTGATACTTAAGTGTATTTACATTAACTCCCATTACCTTCGGTGAAAGAAGTCCGCTCTTTAAGCACTCATCCTTATATGGCTGGAAGTAGTCACAGATATCAATGAGTTTGTTTACATCGATGCCTGTATCATACTGTGTTCCCTCGAAAGCCTTAACCATAACTTCTGTTGACGGCTGGCTTGTTCCGAGTGCGAATGGTGTGCATGCTGTATCAATGATATCACAGCCTGCTTCAACTGCTTTCATGAGAACCATTGAAGCCATACCTGATGTGTAATGTGTATGAAGCTCGATCGGGATCTTAACTGATTCCTTGAGTGCCTTTACGAGATCTGTAGTAGCATACGGAAGCAAAAGTCCTGCCATATCCTTGATACAGATTGAATCAGCGCCCATATCCTCAACTGTCTTGGCAAGTTTTGTCCAGTAATCAAGTGTATAAGCATCACCAAGTGTGTATGAGAATGCTATCTGTACATGTCCGCCTTCTTTCTTGGTTGCATCTACTGCTGTCTTTAAGTTTCTGACATCATTGAGGCAATCGAAGATACGGATGATATCGATACCGTTTGCAATTGACTTCTGTACGAAGTACTCTACTACGTCATCTGCATAGTGGTTGTAACCTAAGATGTTCTGTCCTCTGAAGAGCATCTGAAGTTTTGTGTTCTTGAATCCGTCGCGGAGGATTCTGAGTCTCTGCCACGGATCTTCTTTTAGGAATCTGAGGCATGAATCAAATGTTGCGCCGCCCCAGCATTCTACTGCATGATAACCTACCTGGTCCATCTTCTCCATGATCGGAGTCATCTCTTCAGTAGGCATACGGGTTGCTATTAAAGATTGGTGAGCGTCACGAAGGACGGTCTCTGTAATTTTAACTCCCATTGTTTTCTCCTTATTTAGAAACTGTAATCATACCGCTTCATTTTCTCAGTATAAAATTCCTTTATTTTCACGACTCCAACTAGGTTCAGACTTCGCTCATAAACGCTCGCTCGTCTTCACCAAGTTTTCGCTGTGAAGCTTCGAACTAAGTTCGCTACGCTCACTAAGGTCTCAGCTTTACCATACAACAATGCGGTTTTCCGGTGCGAGGTACATGCCGTCGCCGGGCTTTACATCGTAGGTCTCAAG
>JAZRYX010000072.1:0-2059 GCA_045600945.1 Lachnospiraceae bacterium | reverse complement strand
TGCCGTATAATATGTCTGTCGGCAAAAGGAGGATTGAAATGGAAAACACGATGAATGTCAATGAAAGGATTAAAACCTTACGTAGTCAGCTTCATTTATCTCAGGAATATGTAGCTAATTATCTTGGTTTAAACAGAAGTACCTACACTCAGATGGAGAATGGTAACCGGAAAGTTACGGCGGATGATGTTTCAAAGCTCAGTGATCTTTTTGGAGTTTCTGCGGATATGATTCTTCATAACGAAGAAATAAGCAAGCCGACAGCTGTATTCGCACGTAGTTTTGAAGCACTCGACGAAAACGATCAGGCAGAAATAATGAATCTTATCAGATTCAAGCAGCAGATGAAGGAGCAGAGGAACAAATAATGGGGTATATTACGGATGCGGGAAAATATACTGACCCCGAGAAAATGGCCGCAGACTTTCTGACTGCCTTCTTCGGAAACCAGAAAATTGAATATCCGATCAACCCGTTTGCGTTTCTGAAAGCAGAAGGTATCCTTTTCAAGCTTGCAGGTTTTAACAAACTTGAAGGAGTATATATCCCTGCATCAGGAGAGGATGATTCCCCTGTTGTCGGCATTAATGCAAACCGACCAATAACACGACAGCGTTTTACCGCTGCTCATGAGTTATGTCATCACTTCAGAGATGCTGACAAACAAATTTCATGTCCAATTAACGGCAAGAAAAACAGTATTGAACTTTTTGCTGAAGGTTTTGCCGCTGCTGTTCTTATGCCTCTCCAGGAAATGAGGATTCAGGTTAATAAGCGTAAGGACAATCGCGGAAATGTCAGCTTTGACGACGTTTTGGAAATAGCAAACTATTTTGGTGTAAGTTTCGAAGCATGCTTGTACCGCATTGCATACCGAATACATGCCATTTCCGGAAATACTGAATCTGCTGAATTAAAGAAACGTATTGCCAAATATAAGCCAGATTCTGTCAGAAAAGCGAAGCATATGACTTATGAAAAGCTCTATGCTGATCTCATTGATAATTATTCAGAGCAGCTTGCCTTTATGCCTGATGACCACGCAAGATTCCTGTTCCAGAATGAATACATTTACAATGACAGTCGTATGGAAGGGCTTGATGTCACGCTTGAACAGGCATCCGAGATTGTGACCGATCTCCGTCTTCATATGCAGAACAGCATCTACTGCAAAGAAGAAAATGAAGCATATCTGTCCATAGCCGGACATTATGAAATGTATCAGGATATTTTTTCAGTTCCTGTAAAGGATACCGTCAGTGTATTTGATACTTTTGGTCTGAATAAGAAACTGTTCTCCCACTACCCTTTCCCGGAATACGGTGGGACGGTAAGGCAGAACAATACTCTTGTAATGGGTGCAAAATTTGAAACGATAGATTATCACGAGATTTATAATGAACTGGCCGTGCTTGACAAAGATGTGAAGAGTTTTCATGAGCGCCGCAACGAATTGTCAGCCAGTGAATATATTAAACATGTTGTCAGAACTCATCACAGGCTGACTGTAATCCATACTTTTTCTGATGGTAATGGAAGAACTTCCCGAGCCTTTATGAATACCCAGTTCGTAAGAGCAGGACTTCCACCGATTTATATTCTTGTTGAAGACAAGCCCGAATATATCAGTGCTCTTGCAAGAGCCGATAAAGACAGTGTGTTTGATGATTTGTACGAAATGGTATTCAGGATTATGATCCGCTCTCATATTACTCTGTCATCCTGATAACAGGACACTAAAAGACATAGAAAGACATACCTATAATCTGATATAGTTACAATAGCGAAAAGCAAAATGAATCGAGCCTTCGAGGAGCAATCCCCGAGGGCTTTTCTATTGGAAGGAGGAATCAAGATGCCGTACAAACCAAAGCATCCATGTTCCTATCCGGGCTGCCCTAACCTGACGGACAGACGATTCTGTCCCGAGCATGAGAAGCAGGAGAACGCCCGCTACGAGAAGTACGACAGAGACCCTGCTGTACGCCGTAGATATGGTCGGGCATGGAAAAGAATCCGTGACTCTTACGCAAAGGCTCACCCTCTCTGTGAGGAATGC
>JAZRYX010000071.1:0-3559 GCA_045600945.1 Lachnospiraceae bacterium | reverse complement strand
TGTGCTGCTGCAAGTGCAGATGATGTGTTGAATACAGATCTGAATATAAACAGGATAGGAATATATATAAGACCCTGTCTGCTTACATTGAGGATCAGTGCCGGAACAGCAGCCCCCATTGACTGAATGGCATTTATAAATACGAACAGTATTCCCATAACAGGTCCGGATATAATATATATTCTTGCGAATTTTATGCCAAATTCATAAGCTTCAGGCTTTTCAAGGACAGTTCTTACAATTGGCTTTGCGCCGAAGAAGCAGATCGCTGTCATTACGAGACTGATACCTAACGCAAGAATGATCGAAAATTTAAGTACTCCGAAGTATCTTTTTCTGTTTCCTGATCCGAAACAGTAACCTAAAAGCGGCTGTATTCCGATACCAAGACCAATAAGAAGCATAACAACTATCATGTTTACCTTCATTGCAACGCCGAGTCCTGCTACAGCCATGTCGCCGAACTTTTCCATCTGTTTGTTTACCAGAATATTTGAAAGACTGAGCAGTACGCTGTTTAGTGATGCCGGGACACCTATCATCATTACACCTGCTACAATACCGTTTACAGGCTTGTATTCTTTTGGTGAAATTGAAAGCAGCCGGCTTTTCTTTGCCATGTGATAAATATATATAACTGCAGAAAAAACATTTCCGAGAACGGTAGCCCAGGCGGCTCCTGCAACATTCCATCCAAGCGCAAGGATCATTATCGGGTCAAGGACTACATTCGCCATATTTCCGATGATCATGCCCATCATTGCAGTTCTGGCGTTTCCTTCTGCTCTTATGATATTACTGAAGGCATTGCTTATGATAAGAAACGGAATACCGACAGAAACTATTCTTAAATACTGGGATACATAACCGGTTGTGTCTTTGCTTGCTCCTATCATAAGACTGACAGGCTCTGCGAAGATCATTACAAATACTGCAGCGATAACTCCGATTGCTGAGCCGGTCCAGAAGCAGAATGATGAAGTGTGTTTTGCGTCATCTGTACTACCCTTTCCAAGCAGTCTTGCTATCAGAGACATTCCTCCGATTCCGAAAAGCATTCCTACTGACATAAATAGCAGAAAAACAGGTGTAGCAACTGAAACGCCTGCAACCATGAGCTCATTTCTGGTCATTCCGATGAAAAACGTGTCTGCAAGGTTATATACAAGAACCATCAGCATGCTGATGATTGAGGGTACAACATTGCTGATTACAGCTTTGGGTATAGGAGCATTTTCAAAAATATCAGTTGTTTTTTCTTTCATTAAATACTGATTCCTCCGATCATTCTGATTAAATAATTGTATGGTTGTATTTGTACACAGCAAATTTAATTATATCATATCTATGCTTGTTTTGCAACAGAATGTTCCTGTTAGGGTGCAGATATAAAAGTTTGGTTTAAGGGTTTACAAATCACTCTTTTTATGTTATAATAGTAACATAGACAGGAGGAATCTGAATGGATAAAAACATATCACCTTCATCTGTCACTCTCGGAGAATTAACCCGTATCGTTAAAGAGTTTGAAGCAAAAATTCAATCTGGAACTGAAGATCCAGATCGCTTCTTAACCCTTAGTGAAATTGAAGAACTTTGGGGAAAACTCATTGGTGATACCAATATTTTGTATTCAGATATGCTACAAAATCTAATTCATAACATAGATGAAAAGGAAATTGTTAAATCAAAAAAAGCGAATACAAGGCCAGAGGAATAATACTCAAAAGCAACAGAAGAGCAGAACGCTTCATTCTAACTCTTCATGGAAAGATCAAGTATAGCCGTAATGTTCTTATTCCGGCTGATTCAAAATCAGCAGATCTTCTTTATGAAACGTCAAAGAAGCGTAGTATTTTTCCTTTGGATGACGCCCTTGGTATATCTGATTTACCATTTAAAATGACTCCGGATTTAATGCTTAGATGTGCTTACTGGGCTCAGAACCAATGCTCCTATCAGGCTGCTGAAGACGTAATAAAAAGAACATACGGAATCACTGTCAATGATGATACCATAAGACTTGTTACCAATTACATAGGCAAGCTTGTATATGATGAAGACTGCAGACGTACCTCTGAAGCCTATGAGAAGTTTACTTCAGGAAAACAAAGATTTAAGAACAACCGCAGCGGCATACTGTATATTGAAGCAGACGGCGCAGCTTTAAACACTCGCCATACCAATTCTGAAGGTTCAACCTGGCGCGAGAACAAGCTTGGTGTTGTTTATTCATCTGATAACATCCATAACTGGAAAAGCAAAAAAGGCAAAAAAGAACATTCAATACTTAAACGTGAATATGTAAGTTATATTGGAACGGCAGAAGAATTCAAAAAACACTTGTTCCGTACTGCAATTGAAAATGGTTACGGTGAATACAAGGAAACCGTAATACTAAGTGACGGAGCTGCCTGGATTGCAAATATGGCTTCAGAACTTTTTCCGGATGCTCAGCATATTCTGGATTTGTTTCATCTGAAAGAAAATGTTTACGAATTTGCTAAGAACAAGTTTGATTTCAACGAAAACAAGTACATACCCTGGGCTGATGAAATCTGTTCCCTTCTTGAAAGCGGTGAATCTGACGTTGTTCTTAGAAAACTTGATCCTGAAGAAAAGTACAGCAATTGCGTCAATCTGTATCATTATATCACAGAGCATAAAGATCACATCAATTATCCTGAATACAAAGAAAAAGGTTATTTTTGTGGAAGCGGTGCCATTGAAAGCGGTAACAAAATTGTTCTTCAAAAAAGATTAAAGCAGGCTGGCATGAGATGGGAGCCTGAATCAGCACAGTATCTATTAACATTAAAATCTAAATTCGAAAGTGACAAATGGGAATCCGATGTTGTTAATTTTGTAAAACAGCATTTCAAAAACAAGAGGCATATGCATGAAATTTAATTCATGTATATGCCTCTATTTTTGTAATATTTTTCACTAAAACCAAACTAAAATATCTGCACCCAGAAAGGATCTGATTTTATGTCAACATTTGTGATTGCAGAAAAACCAAGCATGGCAAGGCAAATTGCGGCTGTACTTGGTGCCACAGAAAAAAATAACGGATATGTTTCCGGAAACAACTACATTGTCAGCTGGTGCTTCGGTCATCTGGCCGGTCTTGCTGAACCGGAGACTTATACAGAGAAATGGTCCGGTAAATGGAGCTTTGAACAGCTGCCTATGATACCTGATAACTGGATATTCAGAGTATCCGACTCAAGTAAAGAGCAGTTCAGTATACTGAAAAAACTTATGACTGACAGCTCTGTAACAGAAATAGTCTGTGCAACTGACGCGGACCGTGAGGGTGAATGTATTTTCAGATATGTCTATAACCTTGTAAAACCGGACAAGCCGGTAAAAAGGCTCTGGATATCATCACTTGAGGAAAGTTCCATCAAAGACGGTTTTGCCAGGCTCAGACCTTTAACCTGATTTCTCTTACAATTGAAGGAGAAAACAAAAACCTTCCCGACTGCAATCGGAAAGGTTCCTGAAAAAACTTAAAAATTGCATTTGCAAGGACCAAATAAGGACCAAAAAACTC
>JAZRYX010000070.1:0-101322 GCA_045600945.1 Lachnospiraceae bacterium | reverse complement strand
AGAGGATGGTTTGAGTGAATGAGTATGAACTGCAAGAAGCTCGAGGTTCTCGGATAGATATGGAATCGCATGCTGCTGGTGAGGACACAAAAAAACAAAGCCCACTTCGTGTTGTTGAAGTAGACTTTGTCTTCAGTCTGACACTCCCGTAAGTTTACTTACAAGGGAGTGTTTTTTTATGGACTGGAGTTGGAACTTACAGAGTTCCAACGACCATGAGCATGGAGCTTTGCGGAATGCGAATGGCGTTTTCGCGCGATGGCGCTTGATGCGGAATGCGAATGGCGTTTTCACGCGCGATGGCGCTTGTATTTATGTCTTAAACAAAAACTACTATTTACTTCACAAAGCAAAAGGTTTACACTAAAACTCAAACTTGTAATACAACTTTAACGGATTTTGTTTTGTAGAATTCAGAAAGGAAAAGGTATGAAGGCATTAGTTTACGAAGGACCTAATAAGTTAAACTACACAGATGTTCCCGATGTAAGTCCCGCAAAGGGAGAAGTAAAAGTCAGGATAAAAGCCTGTGGTATATGCGGCAGTGATGTAGCAGGATACCAGGGTCTTACAGGCCGTCGCCTTGAACCGATGATCATGGGACATGAGTTTTGCGGAGAAGTGGTTGAAATCGGTGAAGGTGTAACAGAAGATGTTCAGATAGGAAAAATCTATGCAGTGTATCCGCTGTATTTTTGCGGGGAATGTGAAATGTGTCAAAAGGGCGATGTTCATCTTTGCTTAAACAAGAGAGCGTATGGAGTCCTTGCAGAAAATGGTGCATTTGCAGAGTATCTTTGCGTACCGGCTAAGTGCTGTTTCGAAGTAAAACCGGGTGTTCCAAATGCTATCGGTTCACTCATGGAGCCCCTGGCTGTTGCATATAGAGGAGTCCGTCATGCAGGGGATCTTACGGGGAAGACGGTTTTCATGGCAGGAACAGGTACTATCGGACTTCTTGCACTCGCATGTGTTAAGATGCAGAATCCATCAAAAGTGTTTGTATCAGATATGGATGATAACAGACTTGAACTTGCAAAGAAAATGGGTGCGGATATCGTAATTAATCCGTCAAATGTTGATTACAAGCAGGTAGTATTTGACAACACTGACGGTAAGGGATGTGATGTCGCAATCGAAGCAGTCGGTATAGCTCCGACAGTTCAGCAGGTTATGGGATCACTCAGATTCGGCGGGAAAGCGGTTTGGATCGGAAATAACCGTAAGATGATTGATATGAACATGCAGGAGGTTGTAACAAGAGAACTTACGATTTATGGTTCATTCCTGTACGGATATCAGGAGTTTAAAGAAGTAGTAGGATTCTTAAATGAGGGAAAAATCAATGTTGCTCCGCTCATTTCAAAAGAAATCAGGCTTGAAGAAGCACCGGTGTATTTCGAGAAACTAAAGAATCATGAGGATAATCTGATAAAAGTCGTTGTAGTATCCGAATAAAGAAAACAGGTTTATATCGCACTATCGCTATTCATGGGCTTTCATCGTGTAGATGGAAGCCCATTTCGCAATTATATAATATGTAAGTTGTAATACAAGTTTGTCTGTGTTAGAATGAATCCAAATAATTTATATCAACAAGTTGTGATATATAGAAAACTATATTTGGAGGAAGATTAAGATGGTGAGTGATGTGAAGCTTAAAGAACTCGAAGAAATGGCCAAACAAGTCAGACGTAATATCGTTACGTGCGTAGGAACTGAGTGTCCCGGACACCTTGGCGGTTCTATGTCATCAGCTGATTTAGTAACAGCATTATACTTCTACAAAATGAAATACGATCCAAAGGATGAATCGAGAGACCGTTTTATCCTCAGTAAGGGTCATGTCGCTATTCTCCAGTACGCAGTACTTGCAGAACTTGGAGTTGTACCAAAAGATGAGTTAAAGAATACAAAGACTATAGGATGCACAATTTTCCAGGGACATCCGGATAAGCTTAAAACACCGGGTATTGAAGCAGGAACAGGATCTCTTGGTCAGGGACTTTCGGTTGCAGTGGGTATGGCTATCGGCCAGAAGCTTTCAGGTTATACATCTAAGTCATATGCACTTGTAGGTGACGGCGAACTTGGTGAAGGACAGATTTGGGAAGCAGCTATGTTAGCAGCAGCCAAGAAAGTTGATAACCTTGTATGCATACTTGATAACAATACACTTCAGGCAACGGGACCGATCAAGGACAGAATGGATTCAGGTGATCTTAAATCAAAATGGGAATCATTTGGATGGAAAGTTATTGAAATAGACGGTCATGATATGAAACAAATCTGCGATGCATATGACAAAGCGGATGAAGTTAAAGGTCAGCCGACACTTATCCTTGCACACACTGTTAAGGGCAAAGGATTAAGCTTTGCAGAGAATGTTGTTGGTTTCCACAACGGAAAGCTTACACCTGAGCAGTTTGAGCAGGCAATGAAAGAGTTAGCGTAAGGAGGATAATATCATGGCATATACAAATATGAGAACAGCTTACGGTGAAACACTGGTTGAGCTTGGAAAGACAAATAAGAACATTGTAGTACTTGATGCTGACCTTGGCGGTTCAACAATGGGCAAGCTTTTTGAACAGGCATATCCTGAGCGCCATATCGAATGCGGTATTGCAGAACAAAACATGCTCTCTGTATCGGCAGGTCTTTCTGTAACAGGAAAGATTCCTTTCGCAGGATCATTTGCGGTATTTGCAGCAGGACGTGCATTTGATCAGATCAGACAGACGATCAGCATAGGAAAGCTGAACGTTAAAATCTGCGGTTCTTCATGCGGTTGTTCGGATTTTGGTGATGGAGCAACACATCAGTCCGTAGAGGATGTTGCTATTATGAGAGCTATTCCTAACATGACTGTGCTTGTTCCGGCAGATGCAAACGAGATGGTCAAGGTTGTTAAGGCAGCAGCTGAATATGACGGACCGGTTTATATCCGCTGCGGAAGAAATGAATACGATAATACAACAGCAGAGGATGCTCCATTCGAGATCGGCAAGCCATCAGTACTTAAGGAAGGAACAGAGGTTTGCGTATTCGCGATGGGATATATGCTCAATCTTGCACTTGAGGCAGCTAAGCAGCTGGAAGGCAAAGTGTCAGTCAAGGTTGTTAATGTCAGCACAATAAAGCCAATGTGCCCTGATTACATTCAGAAGCTTGCTGCAGGATGCAAGGCTATCGTAACAGTAGAGGAGCATAATATCTTCGGCGGACTTGGTTCGGCAATAGCTGAGGCTATGTCATCTGACCCGCTTCCGATGAAGATGGTTGGTATCCATGATAAGTTTGGCACATCAGCTCATGCATGGGAGGATGTTCTGGAGTACATGGGACTTACAGTTGATGCAATTAAAGCAGCTATTGAAGAGATGGCTTAATAACCAAAAGGGGATAATTTATGAAATTAAGTATTCTTCCATGCTCACTTTTCTCTGAAATAATCGGAGGAGAAATGTCTATAGCAGAGTGGCTTATGATGGCTAAGGGTTATGGATTTGACGGAGCGGATATCAGTATGAGTTTTGTAAAAGCACATTCGGCAAAAGCTATGCGTGAACTCAAAGAGGAACTGGATGCAATCGATATCGAAAAAGTTATGGTATGCACATATCCTGACTTCACAAATCCTGATCCGAAGCAAAGAGAAAGAGAAATCGCATATTTCTGCACGGATATTGCTACCTGTGCTCAGCTTGGTTTCAAGTATGTAAGAACACTTGCAGGACAAAACCATCCGGGCGCAAAAATGGAGGACATGATTGCAGATGCAGTTGAGTGCATTAAGAAAGTATCTGAGTTTGCAGATTCTCAAGGCATAACACTGTGCCTGGAGGATCATGCAAAGCCGGGGGCATGGGATTATATCGATGTTACATTTGATCCGGAAGTTTTCCTTAGGGTTCTCGACGGAGTAAAAGATACTAATGTCAGAGTTAATTTTGACCTTGGCAATATTACAGCATTTGGAATGAATCCTATTGATGTTATGGATAAGTGCTTCGAAAAGATTGAGACTATTCATGTGTCTGATATGGCAGAACTCGGCAAATTCGAACCCTGTCTCGTAGGTACAGGCGCATGCCCGATCAAGGAGTCATTAAAGTGGCTTTATGATAAGGGATGGGATAAATGGCTTTGCATAGAAGAGTGCTCAAATACAGGTGCAGAAGGAATCCGGATGGCAGGAGAGAATATCAGGAAAATCTGGAGGGAAGTAAATGGCTAAGGTAAAAACCGCGATAATCGGTACAGGTAAAGTTGCTGATTATCATGCAAAAGCTTATATGGATTGTCCGGATGCGGAACTGGTAGCCTGTTATGGAAGACATATCGAGAAGGCAGAGTCCTTTGCAAAGAAATACAATATAAAGGCTTATGATGATCTCGAGAAAATGGTAAAGGAAACAGGAGTGCAGGCAGTTTCAATTTGTGTTCCTCATCCAAGCCATGCAGAGCTTGCAGTAAAATGCTGCAATCTCGGACTATCTATCGCAATCGAAAAACCGCTTGCAGCTTCACTTGAAGATTGTGATGCAATTCTTGAAGCGGCTGAAAGAAACAATGTCAAGGGTACAACTATTTCACAGAGACGTTTCTATGAGCCCTGCAAGAGAGTAAAACAGGCTATAGCAGACGGTAAAATAGGTACGCCTATCATTGGCACAGTCCAGATGTACAGCTGGAGGGATATGAACTATTATCATTCAGATCCCTGGAGAGGAACTTGGGCCGGAGAAGGCGGCGGAGTTTTGATCAACCAGGCCCCTCATCAGCTGGATCTTCTTCTTTGGTATATGGGAGAGGTAGATGAAGTATATGGTGTGTGGGATACTCTTAATCATCCTGAACTTGAAGTTGATGATACTGCGGCAGCGATCGTTAAGTTTAAGAACGGAGCAATCGGAAACATATTGGTAACGAATTCCGTTAATCCCGCATTATACAGCAGAGTGGCAGTATATGGTTCTAATGGTCAGACAGTCAGTGTCCAGACAGACGGCGGTTCAATGTTTATTGCCGGTATGACAGCAATAGCAGAACCTCCTGTGCTTAACGAATGGACAGTGGAAGGAGAAGAGGACAAACTTGATCAGTATGTAAAAGAGGATTCGGACGCATTTAACTCTGTTGATAATTCTTACTATTATTTCACTCAGCAGATCAATGACTTTATTGAGGCTGTAAAGGATAACAGGAATCCGATGATTACTCTTGAAGACGGAAGAAAGACAGTAGAACTTATTACGGCAATTTACCGTTCCAACAGGGACAAAAAACCGGTTAAGTTCCCTCTTGCACCGGAGCGCGGTGACGATTATGACGGAAGATTGATAAAAAAGAAATTTTAAATGACAGGAGATATAGATATGTCAGTTGAATCAGCATTAAAGAAAATGTTTTCCCTTGAAGGAAAGATTATCATGATGACCGGTGCCGCAGGTGGCATAGGATCAGAAATTTGCAAGGGACTTGCATCGGCAGGCGGCACAGTCTGCGCATGTGATGTAAGTGAAGAAAGACTTAAAGATCTCAAGGAAGCAATCGAAAGAGAAGGTGGAAAATGTTCCGCTTATATCATGGATGTTACAAAACTGGACAGCATAAAAGCCACTGTAGATGCAATCATCAGTGATTATAAGAAAATAGATGTCCTTTTCAATGTTGCAGGTATAAATAAGAGAGAAGGACTTCTTGATGTAACAGAAGAGACATACGAGAAGATCATGAGTATCAACTTAAAGGGTGTATTTTTCACATGCCAGGAAGTTGGAAAGCATATGATTAAAGAGCGCAACGGAAATATCATCAATATCGGTTCACATAACGCAACAGCTATGCTTGGCGGATGCTCTGTATACGGGGCAACAAAGTCAGGTGTCCTTGCAATTACAAGAGCTCTTGCAGTTGAGCTTGCCGAGTGGGGAATCCGCTGCAACTCTATTTCTCCGGGACATATCCATACACCGCTTACTCAGGTTACATGGGATCATCCGACAAGAGGAGATTATTTAAGAGATCGTATAGCTATGAGAAGACCCGCAGAACCGGATGAAATAATAGGACTTGCGGTTATGCTTGCTTCAGATGCTTCTACATACATGTCAGGTTCCAACATCGTACTCGATGGCGGATGCCTTTGCGGCGGTATGCCATGGGATTTTGATTCAGAGTACAGAAACTACGATTTTTTCAAGAAAAACTAATCAAAAGGAGACAGGCAATGAAGGCAGTATATCTCGAGGGGCCCCAAAATGTTTATATAAAGGACATTGAAAAACCCGAATGGAAAGAAGGATATGCTCTTGTAAAAATCATGACTATGGGTATATGCGGTTCGGATGTAGGAGCATACAGAGGAGTCAATAAGATTGTTCGGTATCCGGTTATTTTAGGTCATGAGCTTGCAGGTATCGTAGAGCAGATTTCTGATGATAACAAAAGCGGAGTAAAGGTTGGCGACAGAGTTGTACTTGATCCGTTCATCTGGTGCGGACATTGTACAGCCTGCAGGAAGGGAAGACCGAATGCATGCGAAAACCTTAAGACACTTGGCGTTATGACCGATGGAGGAATGAGAGATTATATTCTTCATCCCGATCATCTTCTTGTTAAGATTCCGGATGAAGTTCCATGGGATCTTGCACCTTTATCAGAGCCGCTTGCTATTGCACTTCACGGATATCACAGAGCTAAAGTTCAGGCAGGTGAGTATTATGCCATTAACGGTGCCGGTGCAATCGGACTTTTGGGAGCAATGATAGCCAATGCTTACGGTGCTCATCCTATTCTTATAGATCCTATTCAGGCAAGACTTGATTTTGCAAAGGATGTCTGTGGAATAGAACTGACAACAACTCCTGATAAGGCTCATGATTTTATTTATGAAGTTACTGGCGGAAGAGGAGCTGACGCCGTTTATGAAGCATCAGGTGCAAGTCCGGCAATCGCAGCATGTATAGACTATGCATCATATGCCGGAAGAATCGTTTATACAGGCTGGCCAAAAGGACTTACCGAGATGAATACCAACGATATCACAAAGAAGGAACTGGATATCTACGGAGGACGCAATAATAAAGGTGAATTCCCTGAGTGCCTTGAGCTTATCAGAAGCGGTAAGGTGGATGTAAGCAAAATAATTACAAAAAAGATAAAAATCGGCGAGGCTCCGCAGGCACTTAAAGATTTATCGGAACATCCGGCTGATTATTTAAAGATAGTCATACTCAATCAGCAGTAAATATTGACAAATAAAGGACGTTGTAATACATATTATTTAGAATTTGTCAATAAGTCATTTTGTAGATACGCAGGTTGTCCTTTTATATAAAGTGTGCAAAAAAATCGACAAATTCACTAATGTTTAATCGAATTTTGCTGCGATTATTGACTACAGTATATATAAAAAGGTACAATCTGCTTATAAGAGTTGTAATACAACATACATAATAAGGAGGAAAGATATGAAAAAAATTATCGCACTCGTACTTTCTGCAGTATTAGTTTTTAGTATGGCAGGATGTGCACAGCAGTCAGCAGCTCCGGCAGCAGCAGCACCTGCAGCAGAAGCAGCAGCACCGGCAGCAGCAGAGGCAGCTCCGGCAGCATCAACAGCAGCTCCGGCAGCAGAAGGCGAAGAGGTATTTAGAATCGCTACATATCTTCAGCTTTCCGGAAACAACGCTATGACAGGTGAAAATGCTAAGAAAGGTATCGATCTGGCAGCTAAGCTTATCAACGAAAACGGCGGCTTCAATGGTGCAACGGTTGTAGTTGATCA
This sequence comes from Lachnospiraceae bacterium, assembly GCA_045600945.1. GTDB lineage: Bacteria > Bacillota > Clostridia > Lachnospirales > Lachnospiraceae > Darwinimomas. The sequence continues at coordinate 93,527 of JAZRYX010000070.1, read as the reverse complement.
CTACGATACAACAGGTTCACCGGAAGAGGCAGTTAAGATTGTTCAGAGAGTTATCTCTGACGGCAATGTAGATGCAATCATCGGTTCAGTAAACTCTAACGAAGTTTCTGCTTGTATCTCTTACATCAATGATGCTAAGATTTTCAACTTCGGTCTTGGTACATCAGCAACATGGATGGAAGATCCGTCTATGATCTACACATTCCGTGCTTCATGTAACAACAACCGTATAGCTCCGCAGGATGCTACAATGATCAAGAAGATGGGACTTACAAAGGTTGCTATCATCAATGGTACAGATGATACCGGTAAGTCAACAGCAGATGCTATTGAAGCAGCTTGTAAAGAGCAGGGTCTTGAGGTTGTAGAGCGTCAGGAGTGTGACTCAACAGATACAGATTTCACAGGCCAGATTTCAAAGATTATGGCTGCAGAGCCTGAGATCGTATTCGAGTCACTTATCGGTGATACATTCGGACCATTTACAAAACAGCTTCGTAACATGGGTTATGACGGACTTATCGGATGCAAGGAGTGCTTCTCAGTTGCATACGCAGAGATTGCAGGATGGGAAAATGCTAACTATATCGCATTCGTATATCCATACGTTCCGTACAACACAATTGATGAGTGCAACATCCCTGTTATGAAAGACTTCCTTGAGAAATTCTCAGGTGAGTACAACGGAGAACTTCCTACACATGAGGCTGCATACCGTGGCTGGGATACAATGATGAGTATGTGGGAATGCTCTAAGCAGGCCGGTGCAAATGATGATGAATCATTGCGTGAAGCTATGACAAAGGTTAAGATCGACGGTCTTGGCGGAACACTTGATTTCACAAAGGGCGATCGTGAAGGTTATTCAGTATTTAATGAGTTCATCCTTGTTGACAAGGCAAACATTCCTCTTGATGAGTGGCTTGCTGCAGGCGGTATGGATCAGTTCAAATAATTTTATGTTCGCTGTGGTGGGCGGATTTATCCGCCCACTTTTTTCTGATTTATGTGTTTTTACTATAAACATCCGGAGGAGGGATAAACCTTGGAAATGTTCAAAATCCTTTTGGTAAACGGTTTAATCCTTGGTGGTATTTATGGCCTTATCGCTCTTGGATACAGCCTTATTTACCGTGCATCAGGTCTTATGTCTTTCGCACAGGGAGATATGATCACACTTGGTGCTTTTATGGGACTTTTTTTCTTTGATACTTTAAAGTTACCGTTCTGGCTGTCACTGCTTCTTACATTTGCATTTGCTTTTATAGTCGGAATGTTCCTTGAAAGATTCGTTATCAGACTCCTTATGAACAAGGGAGTTTTAGCAATTTATATTGTTCTTGCAACAATAGCAGTTTCATATATCATCCAGAACTCTATGCAGATGGCATTTGGTGCTACAACCCTGAGATTCCCTCAGGTATTTGAAAAAGGGACATGGAAGATATTCGGGGTTAATGCACAGGCAGAAGCATGGGCCTGTCTCTTCATTTCGCTTGCCCTTATGGTACTGCTTCATTTCTATATGACAAAAACGAGATTTGGTACTTCAATGCGAGCTGCAGCAATGGATCCGATTGCAGCAGAAAGTTGCGGTATTAATACATCTCTTAGTACCGGTATAACATGGGGCATCTGTGCAGCTATAGCAGGCCTTGCAGGAATCCTTATCGGACCTATGTACGGAGTATTCACTGTACTCGGAGCAAATATGGGACGTAAAGGTTTCGGAGGTGCTGTAGTTGGCGGTTACGGTAACATGTACGGCGCTATGGTCGGCGGTATGTTGCTTGGACTTGCAGAAACTTTCGTAGCCGGATATTGGATGGGTACATATAAGAACATGGTTGCATATATTATTCTGATTGTATTCCTGTTCCTTAAACCAACCGGTATCTTTAATGAGAAAGCAATTCAGGACGTATAAACCGAGGGGATACTATGGGAAAAATTAAAAAAGGCAATAAACTTGTATCCTGGGGAATCGGCGCAGCAGTTTGTATAGCACTTCCGTTTATACTCAGCCTGATTACAGGAAACACATATCTTGTTATGATTCTCTCGATTGCAGAGGTATATATCATAGCAGTAACTGGTCTTGACATTCTTTTCGGATATTCAGGACAGATTTCAATGGGTCATGCAGCATTCTTTACTATAGGTGCATATACATCCGGACTTTTGGATATATACTTCGGATTGCCGTTATGGCTTTGCACAATAGCTGGGTGCATCGTTCCGACAATTATCGGTACATTACTTGCAATCCCGGCATCAAGACTGAAATTCCACTTCCTTTCACTTTCAACGATCGCTTTTGGTGAAATAACATATTATTTCTTATATGTTTCTCCGGGCGGTTTCACAAAGGATTACAAAGGAATCAATGTTCAGGGAATCAGCTTGCTTACTGATGCGGCAGGAAACCAGGACTACATGAAATGGTATTTCTTCCTGCTCGTATTCGTGGTTATTATTTTCATCTTTAAGACAAACCTTATTAAGTCTAAAACGGGACGTTCATTCATTGCTATCCGTGAGAACACACACGCTGCAGATGGTATGGGTGTAGATGTTCGAAAGATGAAGGTACTTGCATTTTCTATTTCTGCTTTTCTGGTTGGTTTTGCAGGAACAATGTATATTCGTTTGATTAAATATATCAGTCCTGAATCAGCTCAGCAGAAACAATCGGTTCTTTTCCTTACGATGCTTCTGTTCGGTGGAACTGCATCTATCCCGGGAACAATTACAGGTGTACTTGTAATCGAATTCCTTATGGAACTTATCAGACCACTTCAGGAGTATCAGATGCTTATCTACGGTATCATGCTTCTTATCGTAATCGTAGCTCTTCCCGGCGGCCTTTGGGGCGGATTTGTAGATATATTCAATTCTATTAAGAACAGAAAAGCAAAAGGCGGAAAGGAGAGTGACAAATAATGTTAGAGACAAAAGGCGTTACAATCCAATTCGGCGGTCTTACAGCTGTTAATAAAGCAAGTATCAAAGTGTTTGATGGTAAGATCAATGCTCTTATCGGCCCTAACGGAGCAGGTAAGACAACATTATTCAATGCTATCAGCGGTGTTTATGTTCCGAATGAAGGAGAAGTACTTCTTGATGGAGAGCATCTGGAGGGCAAACGTGGTTTCCAGATTTGCGATGCAGGTATATCAAGAACATATCAGATTATAAACCTTTTCTGGAAGATGAGCGTTATTGATAATGTTCGTATAGGTATGACCACACGTATCAAACTTAATTTCTGGGACAATGTTTTCAACACAAAGAAAAATCAGGAGTCCGAGAAGGCATCATACGATAAAGCAATGGAGCTTCTTAAGTTCGTAGGACTTGAGGATTATGCCAATGACAGAGCATCATCTCTTTCATATGGTCAGCAAAGACTTCTGGAAATCGTTCGTGGTCTTGCATCAGATCCGAAGATTATTCTTCTTGATGAGCCGGCTGCAGGTATGAATACCAAAGAGAAGGCTGAACTCGATGTTCTGCTTAAAAAGATACTGGCCAGGGGAGTTACTATCCTCGTTGTTGAACATGATATGAAACTCGTTATGAATGTAGCAGATTATATTTATGTTCTTTGCAATGGCGCTGTTCTTGCAGAAGGAACTCCTAAGGAGATTCAGGCGAATCCGGAAGTTATCGAAGCATACTTAGGAGGTGACGAATAATGGCAATTCTTGAACTTGTGGGATTTGAATATTACTATGGAAGTATTCATGCTGTTAAAAAAGTTGACCTCTATGTAGATAAGGGCGAGATGGTAACAATCATCGGTGCCAACGGTGCAGGAAAGACAACAACTCTCCAGTCAATCTCAGGACTTACAAAAAGAGCAGGCATCAGAGGAAAGATTATTTTCGACGGGAAAGAGATTCAGAACCTGAAGGGGCATAAGATTACGAGCTTAGGTCTTGCACAGTCACTTGAAGGACGTCATGTTTTCTCGGGACTTACGGTAGAAGAGAATCTCAAGATGGGTGCTTACTTAAGAAGAGACAATGTTCAGGCCGATATTGACCATGTATATGAAAGATTCCCGAGATTATTAGAGCGCAAGACTCAGCTTGCAGGCACTCTTTCAGGTGGTGAGCAGCAGATGCTTGCCATGGGACGATGCCTTATGCAAAGACCGAAACTCATGCTTCTTGATGAGCCGTCAATGGGTCTTGCTCCGCTTATCGTAAAGGAAATCTTCAAATCGGTTGATGAGATTAATCAGGAAGGCACAACAGTTTTGTTCGTTGAGCAGAACTCAAAGATTGCTCTTGCAACTGCAAGTCGTGGATATGTAATGCAGACAGGAGAAGTTGTTCTTACAGATACATGCGAAAATCTCGCAGCTAACGAAGAGGTTCAGAAGGCATATCTTGGAACGTAATATTCTGATTTTACCGGGAGCCGAGATTCGGCTCCTGGATTTTTGGTATGCGCCCCTCGGGCGCTACGGTGGAGATTAATATGCTAAAATATGCGGTTCAAATATCAACTGATGAAGTTGCGGAACGCAATCCGGTAGTTCTTCGCGGGACTATAGATGATTGTATGGAACGTGCTGCAAAGTACGGTTATGATGGAGTGGAACTTTTTATGCATTCTCCCGAAGAAAAGGATGAAAGGCATTATAAGGAGCTCTCTGATAGATATGGTTTGCCTTTTACCTGTATCTGCACAGGTATGGAATACGGAAAGTTCGGACTTTGCTTAACGTCTGAAGATACAGATATTCGTAAGGCGGCTGTTGAAAAGCTTAAACATCATATCGAATTCGGAAAAGAAATAGGAGCTATGATCTGCATAGGCACTATGAGAGGTCAGATTCCTGATTCTGCTCACAGGCAGGACTGCTATAAGAGGTTACATGAGGCCCTTATCGAACTAAATGATTATGCACGTGAAATGAATGTTCAACTTTTGGTTGAGGACAATCCGCAGTATGTCTCCAATTTCCTGAATACTATTGAGGAAGTCGGGGAATTTGTCAGAAAAATAAATCTTTCAAATGTGGCTCTGCATCTTGATACACATTGCATGGCTATGGAAGACCGGGATATCACAGGAGGAATCGTTAGGTATAAGGATATATTTAAATATATTCACTATTCTGATTCAAACAGGGGATATCCGGGATCGTGTAAGGTTGATTTTAAGGCTATTACAAAGACTCTTCTGGAAATCGGTTATGACGGATGGATTACTTCAGAGTGTCAGCCGTATCCGTCAGAAGAAGAGTGTGCAGTTAGAGGCCTAAAGTATATGAAAGCAGTGGAAGAAGCTGCAAAAATCGAGTTAATGAAACTCAAGGATTCATTATATAAATAATTAGATTTTGATATCAGGAGGATACAAAAATGAAGGTTGGATTTATAGGACTTGGTATTATGGGACGCCCGATGTGTAAGAATCTGCTTAAGGCTGGTTACGAGGTAACAGCATTTGATCCGTTTGCAAAAGAGGCACTTGATGATGTTGTATCATGCGGCGCAGCACGCGGAGAGAGTAACGCAGATGTAGCAAGCAAATCAGATGTTGTTATTACTATGGTTCCCAACTCACCGCATGTACGTGCAGCTATGTTCGATCCTAAGGGTGTTGTTGAAGGCGCCAAGCCGGGTCTTGATGTTATCGACATGAGCTCAATCGCTCCGCTTGAGTCAAAGGATATTGCTGAAAAGCTTCTTGAAAAAGATATCCATATGATGGATGCTCCTGTTTCAGGAGGAGAGCCAAAGGCAATTGACGGAACACTTTCAATCATGTGCGGCGGTCCGAAAGCTTTATTTGATAAGTATGAGCCATTGCTTAAAGTTATGGGTGCATCTGCAGTTCACTGCGGTGAAGGAAATGGTGCAGGAAATACAGTCAAGCTTGCCAATCAAGTAATCGTAGCATGCAATATCGCAGCATGTGCAGAGGCGTTTGAGCTTGCCAAGATGGCAGGTGTTGAGCCTGAGAAGGTATTTGATGCAATAAAGGGCGGTCTTGCAGGATCAACAGTTATGAATGCAAAGGTTCCTATGATGATGGACGGAAACTTCAAACCGGGATTTCGTATTGATCTTCATATCAAGGATCTTAATAATGCACTTGATACAGGACATGGTCTCGGAACACCGATGCTTCTTACATCAGCTGTTCAGGAGATGCTTCAGTGGCTCCATAATAACGGGTGCGGGTCGGATGACCACAGTGCAATTCTTAAATACTATGAGAGAATCTCGGGCGTTGAGATGCGTAAATAATTTCAGAGGTATCATATGTTAAAACTCAGAGAAGATGCTATATATGATTTGATGGTTTGTACAAGTATGGGTCTTCGTATAACACCGAAGGACCGTCAGCCTGTACAGGTCAGCCGTGAATATACACTTCAGGCAAACTCCGCAGAGTCCAATGTGCTCGGTGTTTCTTCATCGCTTGGACTTAAAACAAAAGTCCTTACTGCGTTTGTTGAAGGAAGCCCGCTTGCTCAGTTTATCAAATCCGAGCTTCGTGCACGTAATATTGATTTTGAAGGACCTGAAGTTCCACAGGGAGGACCCTGGGGATACAGACACCAGATCAATGTTGCAGATCAGGGATATGGACTTCGCGGTGCGCGTGTATGGAACGACAGAACAGGTGAAGTGGGCCGGACATTAAACCCGAAGGATTTTGACTTTAATAAGATCTTCCGGGAAGAGGGTACTAAAATATATCACACATCAGGACTTTTTGCAGCAATGTCGCCTGATACGGTAAAGTATGTACTTGAATCCGCAAAGGTTGCTAAAGAATCCGGATCTTTGATAGCATTTGATCTTAATTACCGCGCTTCATTCTGGAAAGGAAGAGAAGAGGAACTGTCAAAGGCATTTAAAGAAATCGCATCGATGGCTGACATCCTTATAGGTAATGAAGAGGACTTCCAGCTTGCGCTTGGTGTTAAAGGACCGGATGCAGGCGGCAGGGATCTTGGGGCTAAAATCGAAAGCTTTAAGGGTATGATAGAGGAAGTCAAAAAGCAATATCCGGATGCAAAGGTGTTTGCTACGACACTTCGTGAGGTTATTTCAGCTAACGATAATCTCTGGGGAGCCATCCTGAATTATGACGGACAGTGGGTAGTTGAACAGCCGCGTAACATTCCGATTTTCGACAGAATCGGTGGTGGAGACGGATTTGTGTCAGGACTTCTTTACGGTATACTTTGTGGCTGGGAACCTGAAAAATGCCTGCAGTTCGGCTGGGCATCAGGTGCACTGGTTACAACACTATCAACAGATTATGCTACTCCTGCAGATGAGGAACAGATCTGGAGTATCTACGCAGGCAATGCTCGGGTTAAGAGATAGGAGAATGTATGAATAAACTTGCAGACATTGGATTAATAGGACTTGCCGTAATGGGTGAGAATCTTATTATGAATATGGAATCCAAAGGATATACTGTTGCTGTTTATAACAGAACAATTTCTAAGGTTGATGCATTTATTGAAGGAAGAGCAAAGGGACTGAATATTATAGGTACACACAGTCTGTCGGAGCTCGCGGCATCAATAAAAAAACCTCGCAAGGTTATGATGATGGTTAAAGCAGGAGGAGCTGTAGATTCAATGATTGAACAGCTCCTTGAAGTGCTGGAACCAGGAGATATCATTATTGATGGCGGTAATTCACATTTTCCCGATACAATCAGAAGAACAGAGTATGTTGAGAGCAAGGGACTTTATTACATCGGAACAGGTGTGTCCGGCGGGGAAGAAGGAGCTCTTAAAGGGCCGAGTATGATGCCGGGCGGCTCACCAAAAGCCTGGGAAGAAGTTAAACCTATATTCCAATCAATCTGTGCTCATGTTGAGGATGGTTCAGCATGCTGCGAATGGGTCGGAGAAAACGGTGCGGGTCATTTTGTAAAGATGGTTCATAACGGAATAGAGTACGGTGATATGGAACTTATATGTGAAGCATATCAGCTTATGAGAGATGTACTCGGACTTAGTGCAGATGAGATGCAGAAAATTTTTGCAAAGTGGAACGAAACAGAACTTGACTCTTATTTGATTGAGATTACCGGAGATATTTTAGGATATAAGGATGAAGACGGGACTCCGATCGTTGACAAGATTCTTGATACAGCCGGACAGAAGGGAACAGGAAAGTGGACTTCTATAGCCGCACTTGATGAAGGTTATCCGCTTACACTTATTACTTCAGCCGTCTTTGCACGATGCCTGTCGGCGATGAAAGACGAAAGAGTAACTGCTTCTAAGGCATATGAACGTAAGGTTAAAGCATATACCGGAGACAAGGAAGAGTTTATTGAAAAAATCAGAAAGGCTCTTTATGCTTCAAAAATCATTTCTTATGCTCAGGGTTATGCCCTTATGAAATCCGCTGCAGAGACATACGGATGGGATCTGAATTATGGCGGTATAGCATTTATGTGGAGAGGCGGATGCATCATTCGATCCGTATTTCTGGGAAAGATAAAAGATGCATTTGATAAGAATCCCGACCTTCAAAATCTGATCATGGACGAATACTTCAAGACCATTATTGAGGATTGTGAAGACTCATGGAGAGAGGTAGTAGCACAGTCCTGCCTTAGCGGAATATCATGTCCAGCTATGGCGGCAGCATTGTCGTATTTTGACGGATATACATGCGAAAAGCTTCCGGCAAATCTTCTCCAGGCACAAAGGGATTATTTCGGCGCTCATACTTACGAACGGGTTGATAAACCCCGTAAAGAATATTTCCATACAAACTGGACAGGCCATGGCGGCAGCACTACCGCAACAATGTAGGAATAGTTCTTGATTTATTATCAATAAAGTTATAATATTATTCGAAGGACAAAATAGCGAAGCTTTCTAATTGTTCTAATTTAGACAAATACTTATCAAATAAGGGGTATTATGCCGATCAGATCAATTAAAAAACAGAATATTACCGAAGAGATTTTTACCCAGCTGTACGACACTATTGTATCCGGAGAATGGCCACCGAAAACAAAGATTCCGTCAGAAACTGAATTATGTGAACTTCTTGATGTCAGCCGGATTTCCGTGAGGGGTGCATTAAATAAGCTTGAAGGGATGGGTCTTATTGAAAAAAGACGCGGTTCCGGAACTTATGTGTGCCAGCTTACAAGCTCAAAAATGGCTGACAGCCTGGTTCCTTTGGTAGCATTTAATTCCTGTGAATTAATGAATTTAATGGAATTCAGGAAGATTTTTGAGTCTGAAGTTGCCGGACTTGCTGCAAAAAGGGCAACCGATGAAGACATTGAAAAATTGCAGGACAATTATGACAAGTTTGCAGCTGTTAAGGATGATCTTGAAAAGAGTGCAAAATATGATGCGGACTTTCATTATCTGGTAGCCAGAGCTTGTCATAACGATTTGCTGATTCATATTTATGACACATTTGCCAAGGCATATTATGGCAATATGAAGACAATTGTGCGTAAAATGGGTACAAGCTTCGCAAGAAAGTGCCATAAGGATGTGCTTAATGCAATCATTAATCACGACGAGGAAAAAGCTCGTGAGATAATGAGAGTTCATATTAACGGAACTATTAAACAGATTCAGCAGAACTAACCATTATCCGATTTTCTACAGGTGGAAATCGGATAGTTTTTAGATTGAGACGTATTACATCATACAACTTCGCTCCTGAATATCATTCACCCGCGTGGTATGGTGTCGGAAGGGATAGACTATGTCTGATATTTTTGTTATTTCGATTGAAAGAATAGGAACATTTCTGTTTTTTTGCGCTGCGGGATATTTCTTATACGCGAGGCATATAATACCTGAAAATGCTACTGAAACCCTATCAAGAATCAGCTTGCAGATTATGATCCCTCTACTGCTGTTTAACAGCATAGTTCAGGATTGTACGGTTGATAAACTTGGAAAATACATGATGATTTTTATTACCGGTACGGCTTTACTTGTATTGTCATGGCTTATAAGCATACCCGCTACAAAAGCTCTCGGAGGAAACAGAATCGAGCAGCTAACCAATACTTATTCATTGGTTGTACCGAACGCTGGTTTCTTCGGAACGCCGTTTGTACTGGCACTTTTCGGAACAGAGATGGTTGCCAAGTTCTGCATATTCTATTTAGCACTTCCTTTCTATGTATATATTGTTGCAATCAATGACTGGAATCCCGGTGTAAAAGAAACGGGAATTAAAAAAATACTGGCTGGTTTTAAGAATCCGGCTTTGCTGGGGACCTTGCTGGGAGCGGCATACGGATTATCCGGTCTGCCATATCCCAATATTCTGAAGAACATCGGAGATGCGGGAAGTCAGGCGGCAGGTCCTCTGGCCATGCTGTTAACCGGAATGACTGTTGCCAGAATGGGAATATCAAAATGTTTTTCAAATAAGATGGCGTATAAGATGTCTTTTATAAAGCTGATAATCATTCCCGTAATACTGATTCCGATAGCATATTTTCTTGGAAAAAACACTATTATGGGCAGAGACATCGTTATAACAATGGGAATCTATTCAACTCTGCCTCTGGGTTTAAATACCATAATATTTGCAGAAGATTTTGGAGTAGACGGAACATATCCGACTCAAACCGCAGTAATTTCCACATTGGGTTCGGTGATTACGATACCTTTATTTATGATGGTTATCATAAAATTAGCAGAGATGGTTTGAGACGCGGGATGGTGCCTGCTTTGCGGAATGCGAATGCCGCATTTTTGTGTTATACTTACTCAAAGTAATAATCACACGAAAGGGGCCACGCATGAACGAACTTAAACGACTCATATACCGTGAAAGCATGATCAGCTGCGAACTTTGCTACAACGCACCTTGTTCATTAGTCTGTGAAAAACTGGATCCTGCAAAAAAACTCAGAAGCATCTGGTTTGACAACGACAGAAATGCTGCACGTCTCATGCCGGAAGATTTTCCCTGTGCGACTTGTGAAGCACCATGCGAAGATGCATGCATAAATAAGGTTCCGATCAAGCACATGATGGGAAAACTCGACTCGGTCATGCGCAACAGAGATCTTCATTCAAATGATACCGAATGCCTGAAGACTGACTTCTTCGGCTTTAAGACGATCAACCCATTCATTCTGTCTTCTTCCGTAGTCAGCAGCACTTATGATATGTGTGCACGCGCTTTTGATGCAGGTTGGGGAGGAGCTGCCTTCAAAACAATATGCCTTATGGATATACATGAGGCCTCACCGCGCTTTGCAGCAATAAGAGATGACTCCGGAAGTATATACGGTTTTAAGAACATCGAGCAGCTGTCGGATCACTCACTGGTCGAAAACCTTGATACTTTCCGTAAATTAAAAGAAAACTATCCGGACCGCCTGCTTATTGCCTCCGTAATGGGACGAGATGAGGACGAATGGGCTTTCCTGTGCAAAGCTGTCGAAGAAGCCGGTGCAGACGCAGTCGAGCTCAACTTCTCATGCCCGAATATGACAGCAGAAGGAACCGGATCAGATGTAGGTCAGATTCCCGAACTGGTAGAAAAATATACACGGATTGCGAAAGAAAACTGCACCATCCCGGTGCTTGCGAAACTGACGCCGAATGTAATGACCATGTCGCCGGCAGCAGAAGCCGCCATGCGCGGAGGAGCCGACGGAATAGCCGCAATCAACACCATCAAGAGTCTCATAGTTTCAAACGAAGGCAAAGTCGCAGTCGGCGGACTCTCAGGCAAAGCAGTAAAACCGATAGCACTTCGTTTTATAACAGAACTAAGTGATAATAAGCACCTCAATGGAATGCATATCTCAGCCATGGGAGGAATCGAGACCTGGCGTGACGCAGCAGAATATATCGGCTATGGAGCTAAGACAGTTCAAATCACCACAGCAGTGATGCAGTACGGATACCGCATCATCGAAGACCTGACCGAAGGCCTGGCAACATATCTGAATGCTAACGGCCTGAACATGGATACTGCACCTGCCCATCAGCTCAGACAGGTAGTTGATATCGAAGATATCGAACGCGACGTTGTAGTATATCCGAAATTCGAAAAATTATATTGCAGCGGATGCGGACGTTGTTATATCTCATGCATGGATGGCGGCCATCAGGCCATCACCCTCGGCGAGGACCGTAAGCCACTTATGGATCCGAAGAAATGTGTCGGATGCCATCTCTGTATATTGGTATGTCCCGAGGAGTGCATCGTCTCCTCCGGCAAGCCCATTAAAAAACAGTAAAGCTATACTCTATTGGTCTAAATCAACAAAAAATGCATAAAGAATTTGACAATTATACACAATGGTAGTACAATTATTCCGTAATTGAGAGGAAATAATGGAAATGTTTAATTTTGCAAACATAATTATCGCTATTATCCTCGTCATCGTGAGCATTCTACTCGTGGGTGTGAATACGATGGCGTTTTGTCGATGCGATAATTGAGCAAAATAAGACATTCCGTACAAATTGATACAGGGATGAATGAAAGCAAAATTAGGGCTTTGGCAAACGCCGGGGCCCTGATTTTTTTCTGTAAAATATAAAGATTCCGGAGGTCGGTATGTCAACAACAGCAGATACAAAAGAGTTAAAAGATCTTGCCCTACGAGTCCGTGAGCTTAGAGAGATCACGGGTTTCACAGAAGAAGAGATGGCCGAAAAGACTGAGGTAAGCCTTGAAGATTACCGAAGCTATGAGGCAGCGGAAAAAGATATTCCGTTTACATTCATTCATAAGTGTGCACTCGCATTCGGCGTAGATATGAGTGACCTTATCGAAGGTCACAGCGCAAAACTGTCATCATATACGGTTACACGTAAGGGACAGGGTGCGGAGACTGCAAAGGAGGACGGAATAGAGATACAAAATCTCGCGCCGCTTTTCAGAAAGAAAATTGCCGAACCGTATTATGTACACTATGAGTACAGAACCGATTTACAGGACAAGCCGATACACCTGACAAAGCACTCCGGACAGGAATATGACTATATCATCAAGGGAAAGCTTAAAGTTCAGATAGGTGATAATATTGAGATCCTAAGTGAGGGAGACAGTGTATATTACAACTCCTCCACACCTCACGGAATGATAGCGGTAGAAGGAGAAGACTGCTTCTTCCTTGCCGTGGTACTTCCCGGAGCCGACCAGAAGGAAGTTGAGATCAGAAATACTCTTATTCCTTCGAAAATGTCCAAAAAGAAACTTATCTGCTCCAAATTCATTGAGACAGAAACCAATGATAAGGGTGCTCTTGAAAAGATCAGTTTCAGGAATGAAGATAAATTCAATTTCGCTTTTGATATCGTCGATGAGATCGCAAAGGCCGATCCTGAAAAACTTGCCATGATTCATCTTGACAAGAATAAAGTGGAAAGAAGATTTACTTTCCAGGATATGAAGAAATATTCGGCACAGTGCGCAAACTACTTCAAGTCGCTCGGAATCGGAGAAGGCGATAAAGTCATGGTAGTTCTTAAGAGACATTATCAGTTCTGGTTCACTATACTCGGACTTCATAAACTCGGTGCGATTGCAATTCCTGCAACCAGCCAGTTACAGGCTCATGACTTCAAGTATCGTTTTAATGCAGCGGGTGTCAAAGCCATCGTCTGCACAACGGAAGATAATGTTCCGGAATGTGTAGATAAGGTTGAGGATGAATGTCCGACACTTCAGCTTAAAATAGCAGTCGGCGGAAAGGACACGGAAGGGTGGCATAATTTTGATGAAGAGTTTGCTATGTACAGCGACCGCTTCTTAAGATTGGAGGATACGCCTTGCGGTGATGACCCGATGCTTATGTTCTTTACTTCGGGCACGACAGGATATCCCAAGATCGCAGTTCACAGTTACAAATATGCACTTGGTCATTTTATTACAGCCAAGTACTGGCACGGAGTGAGCAACAACGGTCTGCATTTTACTATATCGGATACCGGATGGGGTAAGGCCCTCTGGGGAAAATTATACGGACAGTGGTTGTGCGAGGGAGCAGTATTTACGTATGACTTCAGTAAATTCAATGCATCAGATATCCTTCCGCTTTTTGCACAATATAAGATCACGACTTTCTGCGCACCGCCTACTATGCTGCGCATGATGGTCAAAGAAGATATCAGCAAGTATGATCTTTCATCAGTCGTTCATATGACGACAGCAGGTGAGGCGCTTAATCCGGAAGTCTACAGACAGTTCGAGAAAGCAACAGGTCTTCAGATCATGGAAGGTTTCGGACAGACAGAGCTTACTCTTGCAATCGGAAATCTTCTCGGCGGAACACACAAGATAGGATCAATGGGTAAGCCCACACCGCTTTACGATATAGAACTTCTCACGAAAGAAGGAAAACCTGCGGAACTCGGTGACTCTGGTGAGATCTGTATAAGAACAGATGAAAAGATACCGTGCGGACTCTTCAAGGGTTATTACAATGATGAAGAGGGCACAAATAAAGCATGGCATGATGGTTACTACCATACAGGCGATCTTGCATGGAAGGATGAGGATGGTTTCTACTGGTATGTCGGAAGAGCAGATGATGTCATCAAGTCTTCGGGATATCGTATCGGACCGTTCGAAATCGAAAGTGTCATCATGGAGCTTCCTTATGTACTTGAGTGCGGCGTAAGTGCTGCGCCGGATCCGGTCAGAGGACAGGTAGTCAAGGCAAGCATCGTGCTGGTGGACGGCAAAGAGGGAACACCGGAACTTGTGAAGGAGATACAGGATTACGTCAAGGTCAATACCGCGCCTTACAAGTATCCTCGTATCGTGGAGTTCAGGAAGTCTCTTCCCAAGACAGTAAACGGAAAGATTCAAAGATCACAACTTTAGGATAGACTTAAGGAGTTATATATGTCAGCAGAACTAAATCTGGATTTTAAGATTCAGGAAATGGCTTTAAGAATCCGAAACCTCAGGGAGATAGAGGGACTCAGCATCGAAGAGATGGCCGATCATACGGGGATGACACCTGAGGAATACATGGATTGTGAAGCCGGCAATCAGGATATGAACTTTACCTTCATTTACCGTTGCGCCAATGTATTCGGAGTAAACGTTACGGAACTTATTGAAGGTTATACACCTAAACTTAAGTCATATACACTTACGAGAGTCGGAGACGGACAGAAAGTTTCCCAGGCTCACGGAATGACTTATTACAACTTAGCGTACAGTTTCCAGAACAGAATCGCGGAGCCATTGTATGTAACATTCAAATATGATGAGAAGCTCCTGAATAAACCTATCGAACTGACAACTCATGACGGACAGGAATGCGATATCGTCATTTCGGGCCATCTGAAGGTACAGGTAGGAGAAAACAGCGAAGTCCTGGGACCCGGTGACAGTATCTACTACAATTCAGGAACACCTCACGGAATGGTTGCCCTTAATGGAGAGGATTGTGTATTTTATGCGATAGTACTTAATCCCGAAGGCAAACCTATACCCGAGCTGGTCAATGCTCCGGCAATCGAGGGAGAAGCTTACGAACGTGATGAACGTGACCGTATTTATAAAGAGTTCATTGATGTAGAGGAAAATGATAAAGGTACACCTACTAAGATTACTTTCAAGAACACGAAGAAGTTTAACTTCGCATTTGATCTTGTTGATGCTCTTGCAGTCAAGGAACCTGAGAAGCTTGCTATGCTTTATGTCTCCAAAGACCTTGAAGAGAAGAGAATCACTTTCAGGGATATGAAGAGGGAGTCCAGCAGATGTGCAAACTACTTTACTTCCCTCGGAATAAAGAAGGGCGATAAAGTCATGCTGGTACTCAAGCGTCATTATCAGTTCTGGTATGCGATGCTTGGCCTTAATAAGATAGGTGCTATAGCTATCCCGGCTGTATCCCAGCTTTTGGATCATGATTTCTCATACAGATTTGAAACAGCGGGTATCACAAGCATAATCTGTACAGCTGACGGAGATACGGCCCATCAGGTTGAGATAGCGGAGGAGAAATATCCGAACCTTAAGAATAAGCTTATAGTTAACGGAAGCAGAGAGGGCTGGAGAAGCTTTGACGAGGAATATGTCCTCTTCAGCACTCACTATAAGAGAACCCCGAACTCACCCGGCGGTGATGACCCGATGCTTATGTTCTTTACATCGGGCACGAGCGGATATCCGAAAATTGCCGCACACAATTATAAGTATGCACTGGGTCATTTCCATACCGCAAAGTACTGGCACAACGTAGATCCGGACGGTCTGCATTTTACCATATCGGATACAGGATGGGCCAAGGCTATGTGGGGCAAGCTGTACGGACAGTGGCTTTGCGAAGCGGCAACATTTGTTTATGACTTTGACAGATTTGATGCATCTACCATACTGCCGATGTTTGCAAAATATCACATCACTACATTCTGCGCACCGCCTACGATGCTCAGAATGATGATAAAGCAGGATATTTCAAAATATGATTTTTCATCGGTTAAACATATGACGACAGCCGGTGAGGCACTGAATCCGGAAGTTTACAGACAGTTCGAGAAAGCAACGGGGCTCAGAATACGTGAAGGTTTCGGTCAGTCGGAATCAACCATGATGATAGGCAATATGACAGGTGCTTCACATAAGATCGGATCAATGGGTAAGCCGGTTCCGATTTACGAGATAGAGCTGCTTGACAGAGATGGTAAGCCGGTACCTAACGGTGAGAACGGAGAGATCTGCGTCAATATCAAAAACGGACTTCCCTGCGGACTTGCAACCGAGTACTTCAGTAATCCTAATGAGACTGCAGAGACATGGCGTGACGGTTATTATCATACAGGTGATCTTGCATGGAAGGATGAGGACGGATTTTACTGGTACTACGGAAGAGCGGATGATGTCATCAAGTCATCGGGATACCGTATCGGACCGTTTGAAATCGAAAGTGTCATTATGGAGCTTCCGTATGTTCTCGAATGCGGCGTAAGTGCTGCACCGGATCCGGTAAGAGGACAGATAGTCAAGGCAAGCATAGTGCTTGTGGACGGAACTTCTGCAAATGATGATCTCATTAAAGAAATCCAGGTTTATGTCAAAGAGCATACAGCACCATACAAGTATCCGAGAAAGGTTGTCTTCTGCGAGAGTCTTCCGAAGACTGCCAGCGGAAAGATTCAAAGAAATCTTTTGTAGGAGGATGCATGGAGTATAAGCGTGTAACAATCATATGCGGGCACTATGGCAGCGGAAAGACCAACATTGCCGTAAATATGGCTTATGATCTTAAAGCACAGAGGGATAACACCGCTATAGCTGATCTCGATATAGTCAATCCGTATTTCAGAACTTTGGATTCCGGAGAGGATTTTAGGGAAAGGGGAATCAGACTTATCTGCTCACCTTTTGCAAACAGTAATGTCGATTCTCCGGCACTTCCTCAGGAGATGTACTCCATCACGGATGACAAAAGGCAGAGTGTCATAGTGGATGTAGGCGGAGACGACCGCGGAGCCATGGCACTGGGGCGTTTATCGGGAGCAATAGTCCGGGAGCAGGATTATGATATGTACATGGTAATAAACTGCTACAGACCTTTGACAAGAACCGTAGATGAACTGATGCAGGTCAGGGAAGAGATAGAACTTGCGGGAAGGATAGCATTTACCGGAATAATCAATAATTCAAATCTCGGTAAAGAGACAAGGCCGGAAGATGTGATAAATTCACTGGCGTATGCACAGGAAGCTTCGAATAAGATGAAGCTTAAGATAGCAGCAACAAGCTATGATAAAAGGCTTGATGAAGACCTAAGAAACAAGGTACCATTTCCTTTTGCAATGGAGCTGCAGAAGATGATACCCGGGATATAAAAAAGGAGGAAGAGATGGCAAAGATAACAATTAGGACAGATTCCTGCAAGGGATGCGGGCTGTGCGTGGATGCATGCCCGAAGAATCTTATCAGGATCGCAGAGGACAAAATCAATCTGAAGGGACACCACCCGGCAGAGACGGTCAATATTTTTCAGTGTGTAGGATGTATGTCATGCGCAACTATGTGTCCTGACTGCGTAATAACGGTAGAGAGGTAGAAAATATGAGTGAAAAAGTATTAATGAAGGGTAATGAGGCCATCGCAGAAGCAGCCATCATTGCCGGTTGCAGACACTATTTCGGTTATCCTATAACTCCTCAGACAGAGATCGCAGCTTATATGGCAAAGCGTATGCCGAAGGTCGGCGGAACTTTCCTTCAGGCTGAGAGCGAGATTGCGGCAATCAATATGGTTTACGGTGTTTCCGCAACAGGTAAGAGAGTTATGACATCATCTTCATCTCCAGGTATTTCACTTAAACAGGAAGGTATCTCGTACCTTGCGGGAGCAGATCTTCCGGCTCTGATTGTAAATGCTCAGCGTGGCGGCCCGGGACTCGGCGGTATCCAGCCTTCACAGTCGGATTATTTCCAGGCTACAAAAGGCGGCGGACACGGTGATTATCACCTTATTGTTCTGGCTCCGTACTCAGTTCAGGAGATGGCAGAACTTACCATCAAGGGATTTGATCTTGCAGATAAGTACAGAGTTCCTACCATGATACTTGCAGACGGTACTACGGGACAGATGATGGAACCAGTTACATTTGACTTTGCCGTTAAGCAGCCACCGGAGAAACCGTGGGCAGTTACGGGAACGAAGATGGAAAGAGAGCATAACATCATAAATTCACTTTATCTTCAGGCAGACAAACTCGAAGTTATGAACTTTGAGCGTTATGAAAGATATAAACTGATCGAAGAAAATGAAGTTATGTATCAGGAATACATGACAGATGATGCGGATATCATCATAGCAGCAACAGGTATCGCTTCAAGAATCGCACTCAGCTCGGTTGAGAAAGCAAGAGAAAAAGGTATCAAGGCAGGACTTATAAGACCGATCACATTATGGCCGTTCCCGAAGGCAGCATTTGCAAAAGCCGCAGAGCACTGCCAGCAGATCATCGCTGTAGAGCTTAACATGGGACAGATGATCGAAGACATCAAACTTGCTACGGAGTTCAAGGTTCCGGTTTCACTGTATAACAGAACCGGCGGTGTACTTCCGGATGTTTATGAAATATTGAGTGTTATTGAAAATGCAGCCAAAGGAGGTGAAAGATAATGGTAGTATTTGAGAGACCGCATGCGTTATGTGATGTGCCGTTACATTATTGTCCCGGATGTCCGCACGGTATCGTGCACAGACTGGTTGCAGAAGTAATAGATGAACTTGGAATAGAAGGAAACACTATCGGAATCGCACCCGTAGGCTGTTCGGTTCTGGCATATGATTATTTTAACTGCGATATGGTTGAGGCAGCTCACGGCAGAGCTCCGGCAGTCGCAACAGGAATCAAGAGATCAGATCCGGAGAATCACATAGTATTTACTTATCAGGGAGACGGCGATCTTGCTTCCATCGGTATGGCAGAGACAGTTCATGCAGCAGCAAGAAATGAAAACATCACTGTTGTGTTTATCAACAATGCCATATACGGTATGACAGGCGGACAGATGGCACCTACATCACTTCCGGGACAGATCACACAGACTTCACCTTACGGAAGAGATGTCAAGACAACAGGATATCCGATCAAAGTCTGCGAGATGCTTTCACAGCTTGACGGACCTGAGTATATCGAGAGAGTTGCCGTATGTGATGTTGCTAATGTCAACAAAGCAAAAAAGGCAATCAAAAAAGCTTTCCAGAACCAGATAGACGGTAAGGGCTTTTCACTGATAGAAGTTATATCAGCCTGTCCTACAAACTGGGGCATGAATCCGAAGGAAGCTCTTGAGTGGGTTAAGAGTGATATGATTCCGTACTATCCACTTGGAATATACAAAGACAGATCAGCAAAGGAGGAGGCAAAATGATAACAAAGCAATTATTGATTTCGGGCTTTGGCGGACAGGGTCTTCTCTTTATGGGTAAGGCTCTGGCATATAAGTGGTTACTTGAAGGATACAACGTAAGCTGGCTTCCTTCATACGGACCTGAGATGCGTGGCGGTACCGCTAACTGTGGTGTAGTAGTCAGTGAGAACCATTTGATCGGTTCTCCGCTGGTTGCCAATCCCAATGTTCTTATTTGTATGAACCTT
Source organism: Lachnospiraceae bacterium (assembly GCA_045600945.1). Taxonomy (GTDB): domain Bacteria; phylum Bacillota; class Clostridia; order Lachnospirales; family Lachnospiraceae; genus Darwinimomas. The sequence goes on along the minus strand of JAZRYX010000070.1, from coordinate 73,430 downwards.
CCTTCACTTGATAAGTATGAAGATAAGGTCGTACCGGGCGGAATGATTTTCGTAGATTCTACAATGATTGAAAGAAAAGTCAAAAGAACAGATGTAGATGTATATTACATCCCTGCATCAAAGATGGCTTCTGATAACAATATGATCGTGCTTGCCAACATGATAATGATGGGTAAGGTTTTACAGGTATTCGGTGAGACGGATGAGCAGGCTATCAAGAATGGTCTTGCAAAATGTATCCCGCCGAGAAAAGCAGAGATGTTCGATGTTAACTTCAGAGCAATACAGTTAGGGCTTGAGTATGAGGCAAATTAAAATCTGTGATATAACCATGCTTCAGGAAGCGAAGCACAAGGATAAGTTCACCTTAACATTTAAAGAGAAAACCGAGATAGCAGAGCTTCTTGACAATGTCGGAGCAGATGTAATTGCGCTTGAGGGTATCGATGACGATAAGTCCGATGTCCTCAGGCTCAAGGCCATAGCCGGGACTGTCAGGAATGCTACGATTGCAGTTAATGTTAAGCCTGACAAAGAAAATATCGATCTCGCGGCAGAGGCGATAAAGGATGCCAGACATAAAAGACTGGTTCTGGCTCTTCCGTTAAGTACCGTGCAGATGGAATACAGCTACAGGCTTAAACAGGAAGGCATGCTGAAGCTTATCAAAGAGACTCTCGGTTATATGGTTCAGATTGCCGATGATACCGAGTTCGTTGCCATGGATGCGACGAGAGCCGACAGAGATTTTCTCTGTGAAGTTTTGAAAGCTGCGGTAGCTGCAGGTATCGGAACCATAAGCATATACGATGAGTCCGGAAGCATACTTCCCAAAAAGTTCGGGGCATTCATATCCGATTTGTTTACAGAGGTTCCTGAGCTTAAGAACGTAAGTCTCGGAGTAGGCTGTGCCAATGGAATCACGATGTCGGCTGCCTGTCTTATCGAAGCAGTTGAAGCCGGAGCAAGCGAACTTAAAACAGCGGCCTTTGCGGTGGATGCGGCATTTTTAAACGACATATCAAGAGTGATTTTCGAAAAAGAAGAAGAACTTGGTGTAAAAGTCAATCTGAAACAATCTGCAACTGCAGAGACGATCAGCCGCATAAGATGGATGTGTAAGACCGGAAAGAGTAAGACATCTGCTTTTGATAACGGAGTCATGGGTCAGGAGACGGACAATGATGATGAGATAGATGAAGCCTTCAACGAGGAAGTTGCGGAAGTTTTCAAAATCGACAGCTATACGATTAATACGGGTTCCGTTATGACTTCAACAGCACATATAAGACTCAATAAAAACGGGCGTATGCTGGAGGAAGTCGTTATGGGTGACGGTCCGATCGATGCATCGTTTCTGGCTATCGAGAGAATCACGGGAACTCATTTCGAACTTGAAGACTTTCAGATAAAAGCTATATCGGAAGGCCGTGAAGCTTTAGGACAGGCTCTTGTAAGATTACGCAGCAGTCAGGGACTTTATACCGGAGTCGGAAGATCGACGGATATTATAGGTGCTTGTATAAAAGCTTATATCAATGCCATCAATAAGATAGCAGGGAAGGAGTCCTTATGATGGAGCTTTCCTTTTCATCAGAGGGTCTTGGTAAAAAGAGCTTTTATGAACTGGCGGATCTGGCTGCAGAATCGGGAATCAGAAATATTGAACTCTATAACATCGATGAAGGGGATGAAGACGCTCAGGGATCGCTGTCACCGAGAAATATCAATAATTCTTTTTCCATACTGCGAGACAGAGGCATAAAACTTATATGCATAGATTCTGCTATTGATATAAGCAAACCTATGGATATAGGAAAGGCGAAGTTTATTATCAACTGCGCTTTCGGCCTGAGAGCAGAATATGTTTCAGCAGAGGCATCGGAGGAATCGGACAGGATAGATAAGAACATAAAACTTCTGCTTGAGCTTACCAGAGGTAAGAACATAACCCTGCTGATAAAGACAAGCGGCATATATGCCGACACGGACCATTTGCGTGCTTTGCTCGATAGATATGCCAAAGATGAGCTGGCAGCCTTATGGGAGAGTGATGCACCGGTTTATGAAAAGAATATAAGCCCCGAGGAAACGATAAAACAGCTAGGCTCTTATGTAAAGCATGTTCATGTAAGTGATTATGAAAAAGACGGTACACCGACGATAATAGGAGAGGGTGAGCTTCCTTTTGAAGAAATCATCGGAGCACTGGCATCGATCGATTATCACGGATGCATTTCGATGGTTCATAAAACAGAAGTCGAACATATCGAACCCGATATACTTCTATCCTACTACATGAATTTCATGGGAAGGTTCTTTTCCGGAAGGCGAATCAAGAAAAAACTTTATCTCAATCATGACGGTACAGGCGAGTATGTCTGGAAAAAAGATGAACTTATCGATCTGACTCTTTCACAGGTACTGGATCGTATGGTTACGGAATTTCCGGATCAGTATTGTTTTAAATACACCACGCTTGATTATACGAGGACTTATAAACAGTTCAGAGATGATGTGGACAGATGTGCGGCTGCACTTACCGCTCTCGGAGTAAAACCAGGAACCAAAGTGGCTGTCTGGGCAACGAATATTCCGGCATGGTATATAACATTCTGGGCGACGACCAAAATCGGTGCGGTACTGGTAACGGTAAATACGGCATATAAGATTCATGAGACGGAATATCTGTTAAGGCAGTCCGATACACATACACTGGTAATGATAGAATCCCTTAAGGACTGTGATTACCGTGGAACGATAAGTGAGTTATGTCCGGAACTTGAAGACAGCATACCGGGAGAGCCGCTGCACTGTGAGAAACTTCCTTTCCTAAGGAACATCATTACTGTTGGATTCAGAATGAAGGGGTGCCTTAACTGGGAAGAGGCTATGATGAGGAGTGAACAGGTCACCAGAAGTGAGGTGTTAAGGCTTGCTTCTTCTGTCAGAACGAGCGATGTCTGCAACATGCAGTACACTTCAGGAACCACGGGATTTCCCAAAGGTGTCATGCTGACTCACTATAATGTAGTCAACAACGGAAAATGCATCGGAGACAGGATGGGACTTTCTACGGCAGACAGGATGATGATACAGGTTCCTATGTTCCACTGCTTCGGTATGGTACTATCGATGATTTCATCGATGACTCACGGAGCAACGATGTGTCCGCTTCCGTATTTTTCACCCAAGTCATCTCTCGCATGTATCAATATGGAGAAGATAACATGCTTTAACGGTGTTCCGACCATGTTTATTGCGATGTTCAATCATCCGGATTACAGAAAGACGGACTTCTCTTATATGAGGACAGGTATCATGGCGGGGTCAGGATGTCCGCCGGAGCTTATGAAAAAAGCGGCCGACCCGGGAGAGATGAATATGCGCGGTATAGTGAGCGTATACGGTCAGACGGAATCAGCACCGGGAAGCACAATGTCTGCATGGACGGATTCTATAGAAGTCAGGACCGAGACGGTCGGCTATGCATTTCCGCAGATACTGTGCAAGGTCATAGATCCGGAAACCGGGAAAGAAGTTCCGCCGGGAGTGAGCGGAGAGTTCTGCTCCAAGGGTTACAACACCATGAAGGGTTATTATAAGATGCCCGCGGCAACGGCGGAAACCGTCGATAAGGACGGATGGCTGCACTCGGGAGATCTGGCCTGCGTTGATGAAAACGGTAACTATAAGATAACCGGACGAATCAAGGATATGATAATCCGCGGTGGAGAAAATCTGTATCCCAAAGAGATTGAGGAGTTCATATATACTCATCCGGAAGTAAAGGATGTGCAGGTAATCGGTGTGCCCGATGAAGCAATGGGTGAAGAGGCCATGGCCTGTGTGATACTTAAGAGCGGATCCTCACTGACAGAGGACGGTCTTAAAGAATATGCCAAGACCAGACTGGCCAGACATAAAGTGCCGAAGTATATAAGATTCGTAGATGCATTTCCAATGAATGCAGCAGGTAAAGTTCTCAAATATAAGATGAGAGAAGAAGCTGTTTCATGGATAAAAAATAAAACCAATTAAGTTAAATCATTAAAAACCTGCAAAGCAGGTACAAGACAACAAGGAGGAAAGTTATGAGTAGTAGTCTTGATATGATCCGTCAGTACGGACATGAGGAAGTAGCATTTTTCAACAATGACAAAGTAGGACTTAAGTGTATTATTGCGATTCATAATACAAATTTAGGACCGGCAGTAGGCGGATGCAGATTGAACCCGTATGAATCAGAGGAAGAGGCTCTCTTTGATGTGCTTCGTCTCTCAAGAGGCATGAGCTATAAGAATGCATGTGCAGGTCTTCCGCTCGGCGGAGCCAAGGGCGTTATCATCGCAAGACCGGATCAGAAGACGGAAGAGCTCTTCGAAGCATTTGGTGAGTGCGTAGATTCTCTCGGCGGACGCTACATCACAGCAGAAGATGTAAGAACAGACTGTGAGAACATGGAATGGGTTATGAGAAAGACCCCATATGTAACAGGCAGAACCAATGTATCAGGCAGCCCGTCACCATTTACTGCACTCGGTGTATTTGACGGAATCAGAGCTACTGCAAAGTTCCTCTTCGGTTCAGATGATCTCAACGGTGTTAAGATAGCAGTTGCAGGCCTCGGATCAGTAGGTATGGACCTTGCAGAGCGTCTTGCAAAGGCAGGAGCTAAGCTTATCGTTACTACACATACAAACAGAGCAAACATCGAAAAGGCAGTTAATGAATGGGGCGCTGTTGAAGCACTTGAAGGTGAGATTTATGCAACAGAGTGTGACATCCTCGCACCGTGTGCACTCGGAGCAACACTTAACTATCAGACCATTCCGGAGCTTAAGTGCAAGGCAGTTGCCGGAGCAGCAAACAACCAGCTTCTTGACGATAACTGCGGAGAACTCCTCAAGAAGAGAGGAATCGCATATGCTCCTGACTTCATCATCAATGCCGGTGGTGTAATCAATGCCGGACAGGAAGCATTTACAACCTACAATAAAGACAATGTCATCACTCAGGTTCATAAGATCTATGACACAGTATACAGCATCCTCGAGGAGTCAAAGGCAACAGGTACTCCGGAAGGAATCATTGCTACAAAGATGGCAGAAGAAATCATTGCAAAAGGAAAGAAATGATAACTGCATAGAACTGCTCACCCCGCCGCTAATGCGGCGGGATTTTTTCAGGATAAAATGGTCAATTTTCCATAAATTTGCTGTAAAAAAATAAAGACAAACAGTGCGAAATAGGTTATGAACCGACAAGAGCAACTATGAGATAGAATTTCTTGTGATCAGGGGGAACAAGATAATTCCTGTTGAAGTAAAAAGTGGTCGGAATGTTGTTTCGGACAGCTTTGCTTTTTACATGAAAAAATATGATCCTGAATATGCAATCAGGCTATCGGAGAAGAATTTTGGATTTGAAAATAAAATCAAATCGGTTCCTTTATATGCGGCATTTTGTATATGACCGGACAAATTGTGCCTTATTATTTGTGGAAAAACGGACAAAATCAATAGTTTACCATTGTAAAATCGGACATCATCGCATATAATACTATTGGATAAATGTTCGGGGAGGATATGCCCATGATTTCACGAAAAATTGAAAAGCAACTTCAGAGCTTTCATGATTCTGACGAGAAAAAGGCGCTGCTGATTACAGGGGCTCGTCAGGTTGGGAAAACATTTATTATCCGTGAATTCGGAAAGCAATATAAGTCTTTTGTCGAGATCAACTTCTACGAAAATAAAGCTGCGCAGTCTTTATTTGAAACCGCAAATAACAGCGCAGATCTTTTGCTGAGAATTTCAGCCGTTGCGAATGCGCCGCTTATCCCCGGAAAGACGCTAATCTTTCTTGACGAAGTCCAGGAATGCAAAGATATTGTTACAGCAATCAAGTTTCTCGTAGATGAAGGCAGCTATCGGTATATCCTGAGCGGTTCTCTCCTCGGGGTCGATCTTAAAGATGTCAAATCCGTTCCGGTCGGTTATATGGATGTTCTTGAAATGTATCCGCTGGATTTTGAGGAATTTGCCCTCGCCAATAAAGTATCAACGACTGTTTTAGACGCGCTGCGTAAGTCTTTTTTGAATAAGACTCCGGTAGACCCAGTAGTCCATGAAAAGATGATGGATCTGTTTCGGCTTTATCTGATTGTCGGAGGAATGCCCGCCGCAGTAATGCGTTATCTGGAAACGAATAATCTGCAGGAAGTCATCCGGCAGCAGCAGTCCATTATTACTATGTATAAACAGGATATTGCCAAGTATGATCCGGATGAAAAGCTGTATCTGAAAGATATTTTTGATCTCATTCCCAGTGAACTGAACAGTAAAAATAAACGGTTTATTCTGAAAAACCTCAATGAGAATTTCAAATTCTCCCGAAATAGCAACAGCTTTCTCTGGCTTCGCGATGCGGGGGTTGCACTTCCCGCATTTTGCGCCAATGAGCCTACTTTTCCTCTGCTTCTTTCCAAAGCCACGAACCTGTTTAAGCTCTTCCTATCAGATGTCGGTCTGCTTGCATCCATGTATATGAATGATATTCAAATTAAGATTCTGAACAGAGAGAAAGATATCAATTTCGGCTCAGTATATGAAAATGCAGCAGCCCAGGAACTGAAAACACATGGTTTTGAGCTTTACTACTTCAACAGCAAAAAACAGGGGGAACTTGACTTCCTGATTGAAAAGGGCGGGACGATCCTGCCCATTGAAATCAAATCCGGAAAGGACTATACAAAGCACGCAGCTCTTTCAAATGTAATGGCCAATAAGGACTATGCAATCCCGGAAGCATATGTCTTTCATAACGGCAATGTCAGCGTATCGGACAAGATTCGTTACTATCCCATATATATGTTGATGTTTGTCGAAAAGAAAAAAGCGAAAGAACCGCTCTTTTACAAACTTGACATCAGTGCACTTCAGGATGCTTCCGACTAATTGCACTGCATAATGAAAATGATATTGATATTTCTCCGGTAAATGATAAAATATATTTTGGGTTCAAAATGTTTGATATTATTGAAGATAAAAAAATCATAGCTTGCGATTTTCATTCACATATATTGCCTTGTGTGGACGATGGTGCACGTGATTTTGATGAATCGCTTGAACTGATTGATTCAGTGTACAGACAGGGAATCAGAGTTCTGTATGCAACACCCCATTATCACCCCGGTAAAGGGGCCGCCGAGATAAGAGATATTTATGCGGAATTACTCGGCAGATTAAGGGAATCAAACCCGGATACGGCAGATTCGATACAGATATTCCTTGGTCAGGAGCTGGTGTATCGCTCCGAGCTTGTCGAGTGCATCGGAGACGGCAGGGCACTGACTATGGGAGGTAGCCGCAATGTTCTGATAGAGTTTGATACCGGTATCCGGTATCAGGATATGTACACTCAGCTTCGGGAACTTATCAGTGCAGGATATATACCGGTCATCGCACATGTCGAGAGGTACGATGCCCTAAAGGCTGAAGATAATATTATTGATTTACGACGTATGGGATGTCTTATGCAGATGAACTATGACAGTATTATGGGCATCGACATACGGGGACACAAGTCAAAGCTTCCATTTGCACTTAATTCAAAAGTCAAAAGAGCACGTAATCTGGTGCTTGATGGTTATATAGATTGTTTCGGAACTGATATGCACAGGAGGGATTTCAGACCGCCCAATATCACAGATTCATTAAGATGGTTAGAGAATAATACTTATGAATAATGAAGTTGTAAAAAATAATAATGATGGGGTATATGAGATTGACCTTGTAAAGTTGTTCGCAGAGGTTTGCAGGCATTGGATTATCGTACTTGTGACTGTGCTGATAGGAGGACTTGCGGGGGGCATAATAAGTAAATATATAATGACACCTCAGTACACATCCAAGGCAGTTGTTTTTATCCTTACGAAAGAGACAACACTTACCAGCCTTGCTGATCTCCAGGTTGGATCACAGCTGACCAATGACTACAAGGTTGTTGTAACAAGCAGAACGGTGCTTGAAGATACAATAGCAGATTTGGGCATACAGGGCTTGTATAATTACAAACAATTGAGAAATGTCTTAGCGGTGGAAAATCCTCAAAATACACGTATTCTGGAAATATCTGCGACGGTTCCAAGTCCTGTGCTCGCAAAAATGATTGTAGATGCAGTGGCTAATAATTCAGCAGAGTATATCGCAGATACCATGGAAATTACTCCACCCAAAATAATTGAAAGCGGTGAGGTACCGGTAGCTCCTTCAAAGCCCAGCGTGATGAGGAATACGATGGTGGGTGCTCTGATCGGGCTTGTTTTATCATTGGCTTATATTACGGCTTTATATCTTTTGAATGATTCGGTTAAGACGGCCGATGATGTTGAGAAGTATCTCGGACTTACGGTACTGGGCACATTGCCGGACAGAGAGGCAAAAAAACTTCAGGAGAAGGATGAAAGAAAAAGAAAGACAAAACATGGAAAATCCACATCGAGAAATATCAAAAATGAAATCCATAGAACTGACCAAACCGAATAAGGAAATTTATTATTATACTGAGGCTATAAAGAAACTGAGAACCAATATACAGTTTTCAAGTAATGCTGTTCAGGTAATAGCCATTACTTCTTCATTTCCGAGTGAGGGGAAGTCAGATGTAACATTTGAACTTGCGTATTCATTTTCTCAGATTGGGAAAAAGGTTATTGTGCTGGACGCAGATATCCGCAAGTCGGTTATGGTTGCCAGACTTAATGTTGGGCAGCGGACTCAGGGACTTTCAGAGTACCTTTCCGGTCAGTGCGGGATGGATGATATTATATACGGTACCAATTTCCCGAATCTTGATTTTGTATTTGCAGGAAGATACTCGCCAAGTTCTGCAGACCTGCTGGAAGGTGAACTGCTCATCGATCTGATTGGTAGCTTAAGGCAGAAGTATGATTATATCTTTGTAGATACGGCTCCGGTAGTCGCGGTTACTGACGGCACAATAGTTGCAAAACATTGTGACGGGATATTACTTGTAATAGAATCCGGTAAAACCAGTTACAGAGTTTTGCAGCGAGTTAAGGAACAATTGCAGACCACAGGCACCAAGATTCTCGGTACTGTGCTTAATAAGGTTGATGAATACCAGGACAGCTATTATGGCAGATACGGAAAGTTCAGCAAATACGGCAAATACGATAAATACGGTAAATACAGCAGATACGAAATGGATATCAGGTATTGATGAGTTTGATGCACATAAAAGAACGTTTTTTTCGAAAAACTGAATTACTGATTATTGCTTTATTTATAGTGATTATACTTTCGGCCTGCAGTAAACAGCCGGAAGAAATTGAGGCGTATATTATGGAAACGCAGGAGAGTGAATCGAATCCAAGTATAGGCACTCCTATGGAAGATGCGCCCGAGTATGAAGCAGATAGCGCCATAAGTCCGTCTTATTTTTATGAGCCAAACTACAGTTTCAAAGACAATTGGATAGATAACCACGACGGGACGATCACATATAACGGTGAGAAATATAAAAGAAAATCCAATGTCAAGGCGATTCTTTGTGCCGGTATCGATAAAAAGGGAAACATCGGAGTAGAAAGTGACGAAGAATATGTAGGTTCCGCAGACGGTATTTTTCTGGTAGCTCATGATCAGTCAAATAACAGTGTAAGAGTTTTTATGATTCCCAGAGACAGTATGGTCGATTGCGTTATGACGGATCCCTCAGGCAATCAGTATACGAGTTTTGATCATCTTAACATCTCATTTGGTGAGGGCGACGGCGAAAAGAGCAGTGCGGAGTCTCTGAAGCGTGCCACATCAGATCTGCTTTGCGGTTTAAATATCGATCATTACTTTGTAGGCAATCTTGAGACTCTTGCGACTGTAAATGATATGGTCGGAGGGGTTGAGGTTGTGATCCCGAGCGATGAGCTTGCGAAAATCAATCCGGAGTGGACCAGGGGTAAGAAAGTCAGACTGAAGGGCGATGAAGCTGAGCAGTTCATTAGGTACAGGGATGCTGATCTCGAGGGTTCGCCTATTCTGAGAATGGATCAGCATAGACAGTATATATCCGGGTTTTATGATGCTTTAAAGCAGCAATGCCGTACTGACAGTAATGTAGTAACGAAACTGTCCGACACGGTTGAATCGTCCAGGATATCCGACATGAGTAAAGGCGAGTATGAAAGACTACTCGTGGATGTTATACAAAGCGATTTCGGGATCGACGAGATAGTGACTCTGCCCGGTGAGGTCACCAAAGGTGAGATAGACGGAGAGGTATATGATGAGGTTTATCTGGATTATACGCAGGTGATTCCGGCCTTACTTGATTGTTTTTACAGAAAAATCGAGGATTGACTCGATTTTTTTGTTGCATTCTCACCCATATTGGTGTATTATTCTATCGGGTTTTGGCTTGAAGAAGTTAAAATTTTGCTTTTGGTATTGAACTATAAACAAATACATTGTCTCATTAGGGGGGGTTATGAAAAAAATTATAGTTTTACTATTGGCAGTTGTTATTATGGCAGGTACTGCCATGACGGTATTTGGATACCAGTCAAGATCGCGCAAGTCTTGCGTTCCATATGCCACTACAGCTGTTAAGGCTTCGGGAGTTGTCGGACAGTGGACATGTAATCAGGCAACAGGTGAGTGGTCTTTTTCTGATGGTAGCAGAAGGTATGTTTCCACATGGGCTCTGATTCAGTGTAAGGACGGCGTATCAAGATGGTACTTCTTTGATGACAGAGGTGTTATGCTGACAGGATGGGTATGGATCAAGGGAGCTGACGGTCTTTCAAGATGTTATTATCTGGATAAATCAAACACTGATTTAAAGGGTGCTCTTTATATGAACGGAAGAACACCTGATGAGTATTATGTAACATCTCAGGGCGAGTGGTTTGCAGCCGGAAAGGTTCAGACAAGGTAATCAGGTTATTGTATATACAAAAAGGCCGGGTTTCTGTTTACAGAATCCGGTCTTTTATGTTGGATTTGCTTGAATAGACAGGATGAAAATTGATAAAATATATGCTGTAAGGAGTTTTAAGATGAAGATTGCTTTATTGGACGGTTTTACGCTGGGATATGAAAAGAGCCAGTGGGATGAGTTTGGAAAATACGGTGATTTAAAAATTACGGAGTTTAATGATTCCACTCCGGTAAAAGAAATTATTGATTTTATCTGTGATTCGGATATCATCCTTACCAATAAGGTGAGGATAAACAAAGAAATCATGGATGCGTGCCCGAATATAAAGATGATTCAGGTCCTGGCAACAGGATATAATATCATTGATGTCGACTATGCAAAAGAAAAAGGAATAACAGTATGTAATATTCCTTCTTACAGCACTATGTCGGTAGCTCAGCATACCATAGGGCTTCTGCTTGAAGTTTGCCTTCGAATAGGGCATCATGACAGAGAAGTTCATGCAGGAAGATGGCATGAGAGCCGGGCATTCAGTTTTTGGGATCATGAACTGATTGAACTGGATAAAAAGACACTGGGCATAATAGGATTTGGTACGATAGGAAAGACAGTAGCAAGGATTGCTCATGATCTCGGGATGAGAGTTTTGTCATACACTCCTCATCCCAAGGATGGGTTTGGCAGCATAGTGGAGTTCACGGATATTGACACACTGCTGAAAGAATCAGATGCAATTACTCTGCATTGTCTGCTCAGCGATAAGACTTTTGAGATAATAAATAAAGACAACATAGCAAAGATGAAGGACGGTGTGATACTTATCAATACTTCAAGAGGTCAGGTACTTAACGAAGCAGATGTGGCACAGGCACTTAAGTCGGGAAAGATTTCGGCAGCAGCAGTTGACGTTGTATCTGAAGAACCTCCGAGGAAAGATAATCCATTGTTTTCCGCACCGAACTGTATAATTACGCCTCATATAGCATGGGCTACAAAAGAAGCAAGACAGAGACTTATGGATGTATGTTATGACAACATAGAAAAATACATTGATGGCAAACCTGTCAATATAGTAAATTTATAGATCAAAAAACAACTATTACCGGAGGAATACAAAATGAAATATGATGTTATCATTATCGGGGCCGGGCCGGGAGGTATATTTTCGGCATATGAACTTGTTAAGTTAAGTCCCGGTCTGAAGATAGCGGTATATGAGAAAGGCCATTGTCTTGAAAAAAGAAAATGCCCGATTGACGGAGTGAAAATCAAATCCTGTATAAACTGCGGAACCTGTCAGATTATGAGCGGGTTCGGCGGAGCCGGAGCATTTTCCGACGGAAAATATAATATTACGAACGATTTCGGCGGAACACTATATGAACATATCGGAAAAGATAAGGCCATAGAGCTTATGAAGTATGTGGATTCTATTAATGTAAGCCACGGTGGAGAGGGAACGAGGCTTTACTCTACTGCCGGCAGTGAGTTTAAGCGTATATGCATGCAGAATAAACTCACACTTCTTGAGGCAAGCGTTCGTCATCTGGGAACGGATATCAATTATATAGTTCTCGGGAATATATATGATGAACTTAAAAACAAGGTGGAGTTTTTCTTTGATACGGAGATAACGGAAGTTGTGGCCGAAGGCGGCAGATATAAAGTGATCCATGACGGAGAAAGTGACGAAGCAGATAAGTGCATCATTTCGGTGGGTCGAAGCGGAAGCAAGTGGATGGAGAAGGTCTGCGAGGATCTTGATATCCCGACGCAGTCAAACAGAGTGGATCTCGGAGTAAGAGTCGAGCTCCCGAGTGTTATTTTCGATCACATTACGGATAAGCTTTATGAAAGCAAGATAGTTTACCGGACGCAGGGATTTGAAGATAATGTCCGCACCTTCTGTATGAATCCGCACGGAATAGTCGTTAATGAAAATACAAACGGAATAATAACCGTAAACGGACACAGTTTTGAAGACCCGTCAAAGAAAACGGATAATACAAACTTCGCACTTCTTGTTTCAAAGCATTTCTCTGTTCCGTTCAAAGCAAGCAATGATTACGGTACAAGCATAGCAAGACTTTCCAATATGCTCGGAGGCGGTGTGCTCATTCAGAGATTCGGAGATCTTGTAAGAGGAAGAAGAAGTACGGATAAGAGGATCGAAGAGTCAACGGTCAGACCTACGCTTGCGGCAACACCGGGCGATCTGAGTCTGGTACTTCCGAAGAGGATACTTGACGGAATCATCGAGATGATATATGCACTTGATAAGATAGCACCGGGTACGGCCAATGATGACACGCTTCTTTATGGTGTTGAGGCCAAGTTCTATAACATGGAGGCAGAGCTGGACGAGAATCTGGAGACCAAACATAAAGGGCTCTATATAATCGGCGATGGCAGCGGAGTGACACATTCACTTTCACATGCATCTGCCAGCGGAGTATATGTAGCGAGACATATTGTCGGGGAGAACTGAGTATGAAAGAATATAAGTTTTATAAATGGGAAACTGCAGACGTTGCTCCTCTCGGAGGAGAGTATAAGGGAATAAAGAATCCGAGAGATATGTATGATGTACTCCTTAAATGCTGGAGTATAGAGACCTGTGCACCGAGACTGCGTGATAAATGGAGTATGGAGAATTACACGGAGGGTCAATGTTCCATAACATCATTCCTTATCCAGGATATATTCGGGGGAAAGGTATACGGAGTACCGCTTCCCGATGGAGGATATCATTGCTTCAACGAGGTAAGGGGATGCGTATTTGATCTTACCAGTGAACAGTTTGGTGATGAGAAGCTGGTATATGATTTTAATCATGAGCAGTTCCGCGAGGACCATTTCTCGTCAGAAGAAAAAAAGGCACGATATGAACTTCTGAAGCAGAAATTAGAAGATGTTTTAACTCAAGATTTTTTCATCAACATTTGATATAATATATAAGGTTATAAGGAAGAAGGATATTCTAATGGTTGAAGAAGTAAATAATGAATTAAAACAGAAATGGGCAAAAGTGGATAAAGCGGTAGCATTTGCTCTCAAAGCACATGCAAAGCAGACCAGAAAAGGTGCCAATACACCGTATATTTTTCATCCGCTTGAGGTTATGGGAATAGTGGCCACCATGACTGACAATGAAGATGTACTTTGCGGTGCAGTCCTTCATGATACAGTCGAGGATACGGATGCTACTGTTCAGGAAATCAGACAACAGTTCGGAGATTACGTTGCAAGACTTGTATTCTTCGAATCAGAAGATAAGCATACGGATATGCCGCCCGAGGAGTCATGGGAACTAAGAAAGCAGGAGGCTATCAACACGCTTAGGGACGAAGCTGATCTTGGTGCCAAAATGATATGCATCGGCGATAAGGTCAGCAACTTAAGATCATTTAATAATATACTTATGACAGAGGGAGAGGCAGGATGGAATCATTTCCATCAGAGAGATCCCCTCAAGCACTACTGGTACTACAATTCGTTGCTTGATGCAGTCAGCGGACTTGAGGACTATCCGGCATATAAAGAATTTGCATTCCTTATCGATGCAATTTTCAGTAAGTATCTCAAAAACATAGACGATTGATTATTTCGGGAGATTTTCATGGAATACAAGACAGATATAGAGATCGCGCAGGAAGCGATACCTGCAAAGATTACAGATGTAGCAGAAAAGATAGGTGTAAATGCTGACAGCCTGGAACTGTACGGCAATTACAAAGCAAAGATATCTTCGGATGTCATGAAGAAAACGGTATCCGAAGGCGGAGTAGCAGATGCTCACGATGGGAAACTTATACTTGTTACGGCAATCACACCTACACCGGCAGGCGAAGGAAAGACAACTACTTCAATAGGGCTTGCCGACGGTCTTAATAAACTCGGAAAAAAAGTCGTGCTGGCGCTCAGAGAGCCCTCTCTCGGACCGGTATTCGGAGTTAAGGGCGGAGCAGCAGGCGGTGGTTACGCACAGGTTATTCCGATGGAAGACATCAACCTTCATTTTACAGGAGACTTCCATGCAATCGGTGCGGCCAACAATCTTCTTGCGGCTATGCTTGATAATCATATCCAGCAGGGTAACTCACTCGGAATAGACCCAAAACAGATCACTTGGAGAAGAGCTGTTGATATGAACGACAGACAGCTCAGATTCATAGTTGACGGACTCGGCGGAAAGGCAAACGGAGTTCCGCGTGAGGATGGTTTTGATATCACTGTTGCATCGGAAATCATGGCAGTTCTTTGTCTGGCATCCGATATCATTGATTTAAAGAAACGACTCGGAAACATTATCGTAGGTTATACATATGCGGGTACTCCGGTAACGGCTCATGATCTTAAGGCAGAAGGAGCTATGGCAGCACTTCTTAAGGACGCGCTTAAACCGAACCTTGTTCAGACACTTGAGCATACGCCGACATTTATCCATGGAGGCCCGTTTGCCAATATCGCGCATGGATGCAATTCTGTTCAGGCAACAAAGCTCGCACTTAAATACGGAGATTACTGTGTAACAGAGGCAGGATTCGGCGCAGACCTGGGAGCGGAGAAATTCCTCGACATCAAGTGTCGTATGGCAGGACTTAAGCCGTCAGTCGTTGTAATGGTGGCAACTGTAAGAGCGCTTAAGTATCACGGCGGCGTAGCAAAGGATGAACTCAAAACAGAGAATCTTGAAGCACTTGAAAAAGGACTTCCGAATCTGTTGCAGCATGTCGATAATATCAGAAGCGTTTACGGACTTCCATGCGTAGTGGCAATCAATGCTTTCAGTATGGATACAGAGGCAGAACTTGAACTCATAAGAGAAAAATGTAAAGAACACGGAGTTAATGTTGCGCTTTCAAAGGTATGGGAAAAAGGCGGCGAAGGCGGAATCGAACTCGCAGAGGAAGTAATCAGACTTTGTGAAGAAACTTCGGATTTCAGATTCAGCTATGAACTTGATGGAAGTATAGAAGAAAAATTAGACAGCATTTGTAAAAAGATATATCACGCAGACGGTGTTGTACTTACACCTGCTGCAGCAAAGCAGGCAAAGAAACTTGCAGAGATCGGATGTGACAAACTTCCGATATGTGTGGCAAAAACGCAGTATTCGTTCTCTGATGATCCGAAACTTCTCGGCACACCGAAAGGATTTACCGTTACTGTCAGAAACTTAAAGGTATCTGCAGGTGCCGGATTTATCGTAGCACTAACAGGCGAGATTATGACTATGCCGGGTCTTCCGAAAGTACCGGCAGCCGAAAATATCGACATCGATGAGAACGGGAAAATTACAGGACTATTTTGATTTGCAGGAGGAAAATGTGCATGAAAAAAGCATTAAGTGTTATTTTAGTCGCAGCTATAGTAATAGTAATGGTTGCATGTGCTAAAAAAGATAATGCAGATAAGACCGAGACTCAGGCAGTTACGGAAGCTGCAGCGCAAGAGGCAGCAACTGAGGAAGTTACAGAAACTGCAGCACAGCCGGAAACCGAAGCTGTAAAAGAGGAACCGGTGGGTATGATTAATCCTATGGTTGAGATCGACGACGATAAAGAGTTTGAATCTCAGCTCGGTATCAAGATTGATACCAAGCAGATCATGGCCAAGACAAAACTTTTCATAATCAACAAGAATCTGGCACATATTACATGGACACAGCCAAATGTAGAAAACGAGGAAGTTGAGTTTACTCTCAGAGCTACAAAGAATGCTGAACTCGGACCAACATGTCACGGTATTCAGGGTGAGCTTACTAAGATAAATGATATCGAGATCCAGGGTGTGAACGGACCGGTAACGATTACGGTTTCAAGCCAGGGCAATTACACAATCTATACATGGAAGGTCGGAGATACATTCTATTCACTTACGTATGACAAGTCTATGAGTCAGATGGCTATGGCGGAAGTACTTGACCAGGTTATGTTCGCAACAGGTACTATGGCATGGACGAAGTCTGTAGTTCCGCTTCCTTATGAAGTGGATGTAGACAATATCGCAGACGGTATCTATACTGTACTGGTCGAAAAAGACGGGATAAAAGAAGCAGACGGGAAGTATACCATGGATTGTGAAGTGTATGCAAAGGAACTCTTTGATGTAGTCGATGTTCATACTCTTAATCCGGGTGATACCGTGACTATTGGCGGAGATATGGTTGTCACAGTCGATACAGTCGAAGAAAAAGACGGTGAGATAATCATAAACGGCGGTGATGAAGGAGACGGCGGATGCATCTTAAGTCCCGGAGAGGGAGGGACTTACTTCTACAGAGGATTTAATGATCATCCTTCATTCTCATATATAGGGAAAGTTACTGTTGAAATCGCAGATGATGTAGTACTTACGGATACATCAAACATTGAAGATGGTTGTAAAGAGGTTGTGGTAACGGGTGCTAAGGATGTCGCAGATTATCTGGCGAAGAGTGTGTATGCAAGACTTACTCCGGCATCAGGTTCAATCCGCACAGAAAACAAGAAGGTCGTAGAAATAAAAACATGGTATACGCCGTAATTAATTTTGCTGATATAAAACCCTGGATAGTGCTCGTCATTATCCTGGGTTTTGCAATATTCGGAGCAATAAAAGGTATATACGGGCTCGTATCTCCGGTCTTAGCGGCTATAATTTCACTGGTGGCAGGCGCAGCATTTACCTCAAAAGTCGATCCGATAGCGGATAGTAAGTTCCTTACATTCATAGTTCTTTCAGCTGTGATCTGGGGCATAATCACAGTGCTGAGAAAACTGGGAGATAAGGTATCGAATTGGTTTATCATAGGCTGGATCAATCATCTGACCGGATTTTTCGCAGGTGCTCTTATAGGATATATGATTCAGGCTTTTATATTTAATATTATTAATATGTTCGGAGGCAAGATATGAAGTATTCAAAGTTACAGAACGGCAGCGATATCCGTGGCGTCGCTATGGAGAATAATGCAGGTGAGGCAGTGAATCTTACGGAAGATGCGGTAAAGGCACTGGCAAGGGCGTTTGCTGTTTGGCTTAAGGAATCAAAAGGGGAGGATGTTCGTATTGCAATCGGACGCGATTCACGTCTTACGGGACCTCAGATCGTAAAGTGGACTATCGACGGAATAAACATGGAGGGAGTTTCATGTACTGATTTCGATATGGCTTCAACTCCGGCTATGTTCATGAGTACCGTACTTACCGACAAGCCTTTTGACGGAGCAATCATGATTACCGCAAGTCATCTTCCGCAGCAGAGAAACGGCATGAAGTTCTTCACCGGAAACGGCGGACTTGAGAAAACTGATATCGCAAAACTTGTTGAGATAGCAGAGACATCTTTGGATAAACCTGCAAAGACGGCTCAGGCAAATGATAAGACTGATTTTATAAGCATCTATGCAGATCATCTTTGCGACGTAATAAAGAAGGGCGTTGCGGCTGCAGACTACGAGCATCCGCTTAAGGGATTTCACATAATCGTTGATGCAGGTAACGGCGCAGGCGGTTTCTTCGAGGAAAAGGTATTAAAGAAGCTCGGTGCAGATACAACGGGATCACAGTTTCTGGAGCCTGACGGAAGTTTCCCGAATCACATCCCGAATCCGGAAAATGCTGACGCAGCTAAAGCTATCGTAGATGCGACGATCGCAAGCAAGGCAGATCTCGGTATCATATTCGATACGGATGTCGATCGTGCAGGCGCAGTGCTTTCCGACGGAACAGAACTTACAAGAAACGCGCTCATCGCTATGATGTCAGCTATCCTCATAAAAGAGCACCCGGGTTGCGAGATAGTAACAGACTCAATTACAAGTACAGGACTTGCAGCATTTATCAAGGATCTCGGCGGCGTGCATAAGAGATTCAAACGCGGTTACAAGAATGTTATCAACGAAGCAATAAGGCTCAACAAAGAGGGCATCGACTGTGAACTTGCTATGGAGACGTCAGGCCACGGTGCGCTTAAGGAGAACTACTTCCTTGATGACGGTGCATATCTTATGGTTAAGCTCCTTATCGAAATCGGTAAGGGTAATGATCTCAGGAAGATGATCGCAGCACTTAAGGAGCCGAAGGAAGCCATTGAGATACGTTTCGCAGTCGAAGGTGATGTTCCTCAGGTTCAGGATGCGGCACTTAAGGCGCTTGACGAAGGCATTGCTGATATTCCGGGTTGGACAGTAGCCCCTGATAATTTCGAGGGTATAAGAGTAAATGCTGACGAGACCCACGGAAACGGATGGCTGCTTCTTCGTAAGTCGCTTCACGATCCGATCATGCCGCTTAATATTGAGTCTGATACAGACGGCGGCTGCAAAGTTATTGCAAAAGATCTCTATGAAATATTAAAGAATGTAAACGGACTGGTTACAGCTCCGCTTGCAGATTTCATTAAATGATGCAGACTGCGGATGAAAAATATATGAAGCAGGCTATCCTGCAGGCAAAGAAGGCATTTATGATTGATGAAGTGCCTATAGGCTGCGTGATTGCCCATGATGGAAAGGTTATAGCCAGAGGATATAACCGGAGAGTTACGGATCACAGCACTCTGGCACATGCGGAGATAAATGCCATACGCAAAGCGTGCAAGGTTATCGGTGACTGGAGACTTGAGGAGTGCACGATGTATGTTACTTTAGAACCGTGTCCTATGTGTGCAGGTGCGATAGTGCAGGCACGCATACCGAGGGTAGTCATAGGATGCATGAATCCGAAAGCGGGATGTGCAGGATCAGTACTGGATATGTTCCATGAAGAAGGATTTAACCATCAGGTCGATGTCACTGCGGGAGTACTCGGAGAGACCTGTTCGCAGATGATGAAGCAATTTTTTGCCGATTTGAGAAAGAAACAGTTATGAGGTGATAATATGCTTAAAGCGGAAAACCTGTTTTATTCATATCCCGGATACAAGACAGATGTCATTGAAGACTTAAGCTTTGAAGTAAGCGCCGGAGAAGCCATGGTTTTTGTCGGACCGAACGGAACCGGAAAGTCAACGGTTCTATCCATGCTCGCAGGAGTCATCAAACCTAAGAGCGGAAAACTACATATGCCGAAGAGATTCGGATATGTGCCGCAGGGTCTGGGGCTTTTTGAGGATATGACAGTTGAGGACAATCTCAAGTTCTTTTATAAGATGGTGAAAACCCCTGTTCCGCAAAGACTTCCTCTGGGGCTTGAACCGCACAGAAAGAAAAAAGTTTCTCAACTTTCGGGAGGTCTGGCAAAGAGAGTCAGCATAGCATGTGCACTTGCAGGTAACCCGGAGCTCATCATTTTCGATGAACCGTGTACCGGACTGGATATCATCTCGCGTGAAAGACTGCAGAGAATCATACTTCAGCTCAAGAAACACGGTAAAGGTATCATCTATGCATGCCATGAGTCGGCTGAGTTTGAACCGTTTTATGACAGTCTCATGTTCATGGGACGTAAACCGTATAAGAAGTACACAAAAGAGGAGATGGGAGATTTAAGTAAGACTTATCTGGAACTTTTCCAAAACGAAGATGCCTAAACTGTTTCTTATGTTAAAACGTGATATGCGACTGTTCCTGCGGGGTTTCGGGCCGGCGGTCATTTTGACATGTCTGCTTATCATCTCCTGCGTATTTGCGGGAATGGCGGCAAAATCAGGAGCTGAAAGACATACAGAACCTGTCAGGGTCGCGCTCATCGATCATGAGGATTCGATGCTGAGCCGTATCTCGATAAGCATGGTTACCGACCAGAGCTATGTTGCTTCGCTTATGGACTTAAGTCAGGTTGATGATGTTAAAGAAGCTCTTAATGATATGGCAGAGGGAAAGTACGGAGCAGTTGTTGAACTTCCTGACGGATATATGGATAAGGTCATGCACGGAGAAAAATGTGCAGGAAAGATTTATATATCCGATGCACTCGGCAATGAGAGTGACCTTATAAGAGCGGTTGCGGATCTCGGGAGCAGGATAATGACGGCTGGTCAGCTCGGAGTTTTTGCCGGGGAGAGAGTCATAAGAGAGCAGGGTATCTCCGATGAAGTGTATAATGAATTTTTAAATAACTCCAATTCGCAGCTGATCACATTTGCACTGGATGCGTATGATACGATCTTCAGTTTTGAGATTCTGCCTTACGGTGATACGGGGATAAGCATAGCAATGTATTATGTGCTTTGCTGGTTTATTCTTATACTTTTCATAGTCGGACTTTTCTTTCCTGATTTATATATCTCAGATTGCAAGGGATCGATTTATTCGAGACTTGAGACTTGCGGGATAAGCAGATTCAAGTTCGCATTCGGTAAGATTTTATATCCGGTCATTTATCGTTCTTTGATAGTGGTCATCGCAGTTTTGGCAGCGAAGAAAATATCTCCGGAAAGTTTTGAAAACACGGAGACCGTCAAAGTGATTCTGATTATGATACTGATCAGTGTAATCATTTCATTTATTACGGGAAATCTTGCGATAGCGCTTTCCAAGAAAGGCGGATGGGCTGTTGCGATACTTGCATCGAGTGCGGTATGTCTGTTTATGGCAGGAGGCCTTGTACCGAGGACCATGCTGCCGGAGATTCTTCCGAAACTTGTGATATACACACCGTTCGGAGGCTCACTGGCTCTTGCGGTCAGCGCATTCGGTGGTCATCTGAACGGATTTACGGGAAGCATAAGTACTGTTCTTCGTGCGGTCATAGTAAGCGCAATTTATGTGATAATAATAATCATTGCAGCCATGAAGACCATGGGCAGAATGTCAAAATCCGATGAGGAGGTGCGCTTATGATGTTTACATTAAAACGCGTCCTCAAGGATACGCAGTTCATTATTCTTCTGGCGGCTGTAATTATCATTTCGATTCTGGCATATAAAGCAGGCGAGTCGATAAAGACACCGCCTTACGGATATGCCTGTGAAGCGGATGGTGAAGATGTCCAAAGACTTTGCAATGAATTCGACGAAGCAGGATTTGTGCGTTGTGATTCGGTCAAAGATCTTAAGAAAGAAATCAGTGCAGCGCATCTGGACTGCGGAATAATCATTGACGATGATTTTGCGCAGAAAGTGGAAGACAGAAATCTTGAGGGAGCAATTACACTGGTCACCAGTCCTGAGACTTTGCTTCCGGAGCTGTGCAGACTTCAGGCGGTTTCGGTAGTTACGGCGGTATATGCTCCTTATGTCACATATGATGCCATGAACGGGCATGCTGACTACGCGACTATCAAGAACACTTATGATGAGATGCTAAAGGACGGTCCGCTGTTCAGCTTTGATATAGCGGATTCCGAAGGAATCAAGGTAGTGGACCATACCCGCAGCAGGAATCTTTTCAAGGGCAGTCTTGCGATACTTATCCTTATCGCATCGTGGATCGGATGCTGCAGGCCGGCGTACAGGCATGCCTGTGATATGAAAAAAAGACTGACATTCGGCGGAGCCGTTTCAAAAGTAATGCTGCCGGAAGTCCTTGTCAGGACGGTAATGATAGCCCTGATTGCAGTGCTTACCTGCCTTATAGCCGGACAGACTGCCATGGTGCCGGTTGCGCTGATTTATACTTTGATTGTTTCTGCAGCGGGGATTCTGCTTGTTATGATTCTGCCGGATTCATGGCTGCTGATAATAACTGTTTTTGTGATGATACTCTCGTTGGGACTTTGCCCGATTTTTACGGATCTGGCAGAACTGATGCCGGCGCTGGGTAATATCAGAAAAGCACTTTTACCATACTTAATGTGGGAGATAGTATTATGAAATTTTGTCCAGAATGTGGTTTTGAACTTAAACCGGGAGATGAGTTCTGCATCAATTGTGGTGCCAGTCTCATCGATTACAAAGATGCACAGAAAGATGCGTCCGAAGCCTCTTCCGGGAAACCGAAGAAGAATTTTATTAAGACGCCCGGCGGAATCATACTGATCGTGGTTGTCGCGCTTTTGGTGGCAGCGGGGGTCGCATTTCTTATATACTTCAATTCGCCGAAGATTAAGCTCTTAAGGGCTGCAAAGAATACGGCAGAGGACGTTTCGTCCATGAAGAAGGTCAAAATTATTGACCGTGTATTAAACGGCGGAAGCATAGAGGCAGGAGCGAGCCTTCAGAATATCATCGAAGGATTTTCGATTCCGCTCATCGGACAGATCGATGCGACGGCAACCGTAAAGTACTACATGGATACGGAAAATGACAGCTGTGAGCTGAGCTTATCGGGAGGCCTCGGAGGATCTCAGGCTCTGGGCGCAGATATATGGGCAGACCCTCACAGAGTGATAGTCAAATCTCCTGCATTAATAGGCAAGACAGCATACGGATTTGAAGCATCGGATGAGGACTCACGCAATGAGCTTAGAGGACTCATCAAAGAATATCTGGATGTTGATATCAAAGAGGCCGACAAATATATCGAGATTGCAGATGCATATTCGAAGAACAAAGATGAACTGAATAAGCAGCTGGCTTTCAAATTATATGAGGAGGCCTTCAGGAACGGTGACGTTGAAAAGGGCAAAGAAGAAATAACCATAGCCGGCGAAGATATAAAGACAGAGTCGGTTTATCTGGCACTTTCCGGTGAACAGCTAAGGAAAATGCTGAACAAAACCTACGATGATCTTAAAGATAAAGAGGATTTTTCAGAGGTAGCAGCACTCATTGATGAAGACGAGCTTAGAGATAAGATTGATGATATTCCGGATGACTACGAACTTGATTTCAAGTTTTATATAAATAAAAAGACCAGACTTGTCAGAGTTGAATCGAGAGCAGATAAGATAAATGTGACAGCATTCATCGGACCTGATCCGGCAGAAGCCAAAGAGTTTTCTGTTACTGTAAGTGATGACTCGGGTAATAAGGGACTTACATACAGAGTCGATACAGACAACGATAATAAATACTTATCGCATGTATCCTGTCAGCTCCCGCACATAATTGAGGAAAAGCTGGGTCTTCTTAACGTGAAGGTGGGTTCTGATGAACTGACCGGAGATATCAGCTGGAATAAGACCGGCGGAAATTGGGAACTGGTGACTAATATCGGACTTTCAGCCGACGGAGATTTTAATTATGACGGCAGTAAGGCAGATGGCGTCATAGAAACCATTGCACTTGAATCTCAGAAATTAAGCCCGAAAATCAAGTTTAAGATAAGAGAAGAAGACAAGATGCCGAAAGTGCCGGAGTACAGGGCGGTAATTTCAGAGAAAGATTCAGAGGCTCTTATCACGGATATTACAGACAGTATCAAAAATATCGGCGAGCAGCTGCTCGGAAGCGCAGCCAATCTTGTGATAAATCAGGTCTTCGGAATCGATCTTATGCCGGAGGAACCGGAGGTAGTTGAGCCTGAGCAGCCTCAAACGGAATCGAAGTTACCGGGTGTAAAACCGGAAGATAAAGATTTGCAGGAAGATGTGCAGGAAGAGACACTCAAAATCGCGGGCTTTGAGATAAAGGCAAGTGATATTTCAGCACTTCAGGGCATCCTTAAAATGCTCGGAGTCGATGTGGACTTAAGCGGAATGGATATTCCGGCTATTCAGAGGCTTATAGACAGTCTTGGGCTCGACGAGATAGATCCTGCGGTTATTCAGGGAGTCGCTTCTATATTGGGAATCGATCCTTCAATATTGCAATCTGCCATTCCGCAGGTTCAAAACGAAGAAAATAAAGAAAACAAGACATATTCAGAGAAAAATGATACAATAGAAACGGATAAGTCTGTTCAAAAGGAGGAGACTTATGCGAATGATATGTGCGAATTAAAACTTAAAACCGATGGCACATACTCGCTTAAGTTTACAGACGGACAGATGGATTATGAGGATTCGGGAACATTTACCTATGGCAGTGATGGTACCATGCACTTTAAGAGCAGTCTGGGCATTGATGCAGATGGTAAGTGTTTCAATGATCATATAGAGGTTACGATTCCGGGATTCGGAAATTTCAGTATACCCAAGAAATGATTTTAGTTTAGGAGGCGCTGGCTAATGGGACAGAAAGTTTTTCCTGCTATAACAAGCGAATTGGATAAAGTTCTGGCAATGTTAGAAGGTGAATGTGATAATCTTGGAGTTTCTATGGCTCTTCAGATGCAGATTTCGGTTGCGCTTGAGGAACTTTTTGTCAATGTTGCTAACTATGCATACGGAAGGACAGAAAGCGAAGCAGGAAGTATTATTCCCGTGAGTCAGTCAGATTTATCGAAAACCTGTAAGATTACGATGTCCGTAGAAGACGGATATTTAATCATTGAACTTGACGATGAAGGTGTGCCGTTTAATCCGTTTGAAAAACTCGACCCGGATGTCACAAAGGCCGCAGAGGAACGAGATATCGGAGGACTGGGAATCTATATTGTGAAGAAGACCATGGATGTCTGTGAATACAAGAGGGAAAGCGGTCACAATATAGTTACCATCAAAAAGAAAATACATTGATATAAAAACCCGATTGGAGGATAATGATGAACAGTAAACTTGAGAATGGAGTGCTTACAATATACCTTGTGGGTAGAATTGATACAAATAATGCGAGCGAGGCACAGGCGGAAATCAACGAAATCACTCAGGCAAATGAGTATTCAGCGTTGGTTCTGGATATGGATGAACTCAATTATCTTTCCAGTGCCGGACTCAGAGTAATACTTAAACTGAAAAAAGAAAATGCGGATATGAAGCTTGTTGAGGTCATTCCGGAAGTCTATGAAGTATTTGATACGACCGGATTTACCGAGATGATGGATATAGAAAAAGGATATCGCCATTACAACTGCGAAGGATGGGAAGTAATCGGGGAAGGAGCAAACGGTATTGTTTACAGAATGGATCCGGAGACTATCGTCAAGCTTTTCAAAAATTCCGATGCGCTTCCGGAGATTGAGCGTGAAAGAAAGCTCGCCAGAGAAGCATTTGTTCATGGCGTGCCGACAGCTATTCCCTATGATGTAATCAAGGTTGACGGATCATACGGTACAGTATATGAACTTCTCAATGCAGAGTCACTTGCCAAGATGCTTGCAGATGACAGCAGCGAAGAGAATATAGATAAATGTGTTGGTATTTTTGTTGATCTTCTTAAGCAGATTCATGCTACGGAAGTATATGCAGATTTCATCCCGAATCAGAATGAAATCGGTATCGGTTGGGTTAATTTCCTTAAAGAGTATTTACCGGAGGATACATGGAATAAGCTTCATGCTCTTGTTACGGCTCTTCCGGAGTGCAATACCATGCTTCATGGTGATTATCATGTAAAGAATGTCATGGTGCAGGGAGATGAAGCACTTCTGATCGATATGGATACGATTTCATATGGTTCAATTATATATGAATTCGGTTCCATATATAATGCATTTAAGGGATTTTCCGAAGTCGATCGCAATCAGGCTCAGAATTTCCTGGGAATCGATTATGAAGTGGCATGCAAGTTCTTTGAAAAGACAATTGCTCTTTATTTCGATAAGGATGATGAGGAAACGCTTAAGATTAAAACGGAAAAAATGAGACTTATCGGTATCGTGAGACTTATGAGAAGAGCAATAAGAAGACAAGCTCTTGAATCGGAAGAAGGCAGAGCCGTAGTTGAGCATTATAAGAATGGAATCATAGAGCTTACAGCTAAAATTGATGATTTGAATCTTTGATAATAACAGATCAATACGCTATAGGCGGAGGTAATTAATGCAAAAGATCCTTGTCTGCGATGATGATAAGAATATCGTTGAAGCTATCAATATCTACCTTTCAGGAGAGGGCTATCAGGTCATTCCATGTTACGACGGAACAGAGGCACTTAAAGTTCTTGAAAACGAATCGGTGGATTTGATTATCATGGATGTCATGATGCCGGTTCTGGACGGAATAAGAACTACTCTGAAAATCAGGGAAACCAGTTCCGTGCCTATCATTATATTAAGCGCCAAATCAGAAGATCAGGATAAGATTCTGGGTCTTAATATAGGTGCAGATGACTATCTTACAAAACCATTCAATCCTCTTGAACTTGTGGCAAGAGTAAAAAGTCAGATAAGAAGATATACAAAACTCGGCAATATGAGCCCCGAATCCGACGCACATACTTATACCTGCGGTGATCTTGTGATAAATGATGAGACCAAGGAAGTCATAGCAAACGGTGAGGTTGCAAAGCTTACACCGATTGAATATAATATCCTGCTTCTTCTTGTGAAGAATCCGGGCAAGGTATTCTCGATAGACGATATTTATGAACAGATATGGAATGAGGAGGCTATCGGAGCAGACAATACCGTAGCAGTTCATATAAGGCACATCAGAGAGAAGATAGAACTCGATCCTAAGAACCCGAGATATGTAAAGGTTGTTTGGGGAGTAGGATACAAGGTTGAAAAGCAGTAATGAGCAATAAACCCAAAGGTAAGTATGCAATCAAAAAAATAATACTTGTGATTTTAAATGCACTGGCCGTAATTTCATTTATGGCCAGTGTTAGTATGCTTTATTCAAATGCAAATTTCAAGGCAGGAATCACAAACCTTAATACTCAGGCATACGAGGATTCTCCGGCTTTCGTAGAACAGTTCGGACAGGATATCCAGTATGCTTTTGATTATATTAATAATAAGGATACATTTGAGACAGACGGAAAGTTCGATCCGGATAAGGTCATACTCAATATCAGCGACGGCCCGATTGAGGATGTCGAGTATACTCTTAAGGATATTGTTGGTGCAGCCAGAAGAAGAGGATATTATCTGGATGAAAATTATCAGATACTGTCTATGCCGAATATTGTTACCAGCAATGATGATACGACATATGTGGTTAACTGGAGTTCATATGATGATTCCAGAGAGATATCCGAACCGTCAGATGAATATGTTACTATAGACAGCCTCATTCAGGAGGTTTTGACCAGACTCAGTCAGTATTATGCAGCCTATGACAGGCTCATCGAGCATCCGTGCAATTTCTCATTCCTGATAAAATATGACGGACTTACATTTACAAATAATAAGGCACTCAGCCCACAGAACATAGATCAGTTGGGGCGTTTTGCGGTTTGTGAAGGAAACGAGTTAAGAATCAGAACAAATATGGCAAACGCACCTACTAATCTCGGGTATCTTCTTGAGACCGGCAGATACAGTAAAGATAATGTAACTGACAAACAGGCATATGTAGCTGTAGATACTAATTATCCAAAGAAGGATATATATTTTGAAGAATCGACATCTTATGCATTTGAGAGAGAACAGTATTTCAGAGAATTGCTTATTGCAAGTATATCTTTGCTGGTAATCCTTGTGACACTTATACTGCTGGTTGTTATTTCTTTCAAGTATCGTGATGAATATGATACTCAGTCGATATTTAAAGGATACAAGAAGTCCGTGGAAGGACGAATATTTGCATGCGCTCTTGCCATCATTGTCCTTTTATTCCTTAATGAGAGAGTCTTCAAACGGGTTCTTCATATTTATCTTCCGTTTGATTCATGGGAATTCGCAGAGAGAGTATTGGGATACGGATGTATATATGCTTGTTGTATAACTACATTCTTTTCAATACTTCACTCAATACTTGTGGGCAATCTTTGGGAATGCTCGCTTACAAAGAAACTATTCGATGAATTGGATAAGTATATAGAGGAGCACGATTTCTCAACCAGGGCAACGATGGCATTTATCGGGTTACTTCTTCTGGAAGTAGTGATGGTAACGACTATGGTGCTTCTGTTCATAAAACAGAAGACTCTTACCGGAAGATTTGCAGCAATAGGAATGGCGCTGATATTCCTGATTGTAAATTTGGTATTATTCCTTCTTTACTATAAGAAGACCCAGCAGCAGGATAAGATAACGGCATCGATTACGAATATCGCAAAGGGTAATACGACATATCAGCTTAATGAAGAAGAGTTTGACGGAAAAGAGAGAGATGTCGCGCACAGTATAAATAATATCGGTGAAGATCTTGAGATAGCAATTGAGGAGAGAGTAAAAAGTGAGAAAATGAAATCAGATCTTATCACAAATGTCTCCCACGATATCAGGACTCCACTGACTTCAATAATCAATTATGTAGATCTTATCAAACGTGAAAATCCGACAGATCCGAAGATCAGAGAGTATCTTGAAGTACTGGATCAGAAGTCACAGCATCTTAAGAATCTTACAGAAGATCTGCTTGAGGCAAGTAAGGCATCCAGCGGTAATGTTAATCTGGATATGATGGAGATGGATTTTGTCAAGATGGTTCAGCAGGCCAACGGAGAGTTTGAAGAGAAGTTTGCCGAGAGAGGACTGTCGATAGTTGCTAATTATCCCGTCAATCCGGAGAACAAATCCAGGGAGAAGCTTAATATCATGGCTGACGGTGCTTCTTTATGGAGAGTGCTTGAGAACCTTTACAATAATGCGTTCAAGTATGCGGCAGAAGGGTCGAGAGTATATATCGATATGAGAAAGACTGAGGATGGCAAGGCTGAATTTGTCATCAAGAACATATCCTCCACACCGCTTAATATAAGTGCGGACGAGCTTGCGGAGAGATTTGTAAGAGGGGATGTGTCCAGGACAACGGAAGGATCCGGTCTGGGACTTTCGATAGCCGGTTCTCTGACAAAGATTCAAGGCGGAGAGTTCCACATCGAGATAGACGGAGATCTTTTCAAGGCGTTTATAGTTTTTGATCTGGTAAAATAATTTAATAAATAGAGAACTAAAAAAGAGGTCACACAAGTGTGCTGACCTCTTTTTTTAGGGTGCCTAAAGGGACTCGAACCCTTGGCCTCCAGAGCCACAATCTGGCACGCTAGCCAACTGCGCCACAGGCACCATAAGCACGAGCCTGAAGGGATTCGAACCCCCGACACACGGCTTAGAAGGCCGTTGCTCTATCCAGCTGAGCTACAAGCTCACGTGCTTAAAAGTGATTAAAATCACTGTGTGATTTATGAAGTGCCCGCATCTCGAAACGCGGAGCGTTTCTCGATGCACGGCGGTCGCCGTACCCGTCTTCGCTCCAAATCAGTATTGCAAGCGAGCTTGCAACTGATTTGAACCTCAGCCGTGCACTTCTCGTCACTCGAGCAGGTGATGGGAATCGAACCCACATATTCAGCTTGGAAGGCTGACATTCTACCACTGAACTACACCTGCGTACCCCTAGGGGCAACAGCAAGATTATACTGCAATTGCCAAAGGATTGTCAATACTCATATACTCGGGGGCTTGTTCGCATCACCCGAAAGATACTTCTTAGTGCTGCTGCATTTCTGCCCTGACACGGTTCAAAGCCTCTCGCCGCGCGAAGGCCACACCGAGCAATGAGCGCAGGGCTGGCGGGATTCGAACCCACGAATAAAGGAGTCAAAGTCCTTTGCCTTACCGCTTGGCGACAACCCTGTGTCTGTTGACCATATTATGATACTTGATAGAGGCAAAAAAGGCAAGTATATAGGTTGAACAAAAAAATAAAGATATTATAATATAGGCATGAAATATCTTGAGACAAAATCAACAAATCCATATTATAACCTTGCCTGTGAGGAAGTAGTTCTTACAGACCGGAAAGACGGAGATTATCTGATGCTCTGGCAGAATGATAATACCATCGTCATAGGCCAGAACCAGAATACCGATGCAGAGATTAACAGACAGCAGGTGGAAAAGTTCCATGTAAATGTAGTGCGCCGTATGACTGGAGGAGGCGCTGTTTATCATGATCTCGGCAACCTGAACTATTCTTTTATTACGGACGAAAATGACAGTGATAAGACGGCATTTGAGAAGTTCACGGGACCTGTCGTAGCTGCACTTAAGAAACTCGGTCTGAAGGCAGAAGCATCAGGCAGAAATGACATCCTTGTTGATGGCAGAAAGGTCAGCGGTATAGCCCAGAGACATCTGAACGGACGCATACTACATCATGGAACGCTGCTTTTTTCCGAGAATCTGGACATGGCCAATGATGTATTGAGCGTCGATCCCGAAAAGATTAAGGCAAAGGGAGTTAAATCCGTGCGTTCGAGGATAGCCAATATCTCCGAGTATCTGCCGGATATGACTTTAGGTGAGTTTTGGGATTATCTTAAGCAGGAACTCAGCAGAGGAGATCTGGAGATAATAAGTCTTACGGAGGATGAACTTAAGAAAGCCAAAAAACTCGAAGAAGATAAGTACTCGACCTGGGAGTGGAACTACGGAAAATCATTAACATCGGATATTTCAAATAAAAAGAGATTTCCCGGTGGGACGGTGGAAGCAGATATATCACTTGAGCATGGATGTATAACGAACATAAGATTTTTCGGTGATTTCATGAGTCTGGAACCTCTTACCGCGCTTGAGGACGCACTGAAGGGATGTGAATATAAAAAAGAAGCACTTGTAAAAGTGCTTTCCGGTTTTGATCTTAAGCCTTTATTCGGTATGATATCGGCCGATGAGATTCTGGAAGTTTTATTCTGATCTGCCGAAGACACCGGTTTCAAGAGACACGATTGCAAACAGAACTTTTGTAATCAGCCTTTTAAAAGGAGACACCTTAAGGTATCTGTTGAAATATACAAGCTCGCTGTCACGAAGTATATGTACTTTATCGACACTCGGAACAGAAGGCTTGTGGTTATGTGTATATGATTCATTACAAAGGAGCATGGTTTTATAGCCTTGCTCTTTTAATTTATATCCGAGTATATTCTCTTCGCAGTACAGGAAAACATCGTCATCATATCCGCCGACCTCAAGGACTTTATCGATATCAACGGCAAGACATGAACCAAGCACCGCAAACACCTCATTTTTTGTGCCACGGGAAAACATACTTTCGGGATAGTGCGCGGATTTTCTGACGGTTTTTCTTAATATAGGACAATGCTCAAAAAGCTCGATGCTCCATGTGCGGAAAGGCCATGCAGATGCAGGAGATTCAAACCTGCTTTCAGGAGTCCGGCATACCGGAGCGCAGGCTGCAATTTGAGAATCCGACTTTAATGTTTCTATCATCGCATTTATGCAGTCTTCCGATATTTCAGTATCGGGATTTGAAATGATAGCAATGTCTGCATTGAGAACTTCTTTTGCGTAACGAAGTCCGATGTTGTTGCCATATCCGTAACCACCGTTTCTGTCTCCGTATCGCACGGTTACTTTATCAAATGCTTTTACGGGTTTGACGGAATCGTCCGTAGACTTATTATCAACTACAATGACAGCATCTATTGCCTTTGAGGCACACATGCTTTTAACCTTTTCATATAAGACTGGTCCGTCATTATAATTGACGATTATGGCTGCGGTTTTCATTTCTTGTACAATTTCTTTTCGTATATTTTTGATATGGCCTTTCGTGCAGGAGGACAGGCTTTGGTTGCCACATTCATAGTATGATACATGAACATAAAACCAGACTTACCTTCCTTAAGAGGAGTGTCCTTCCATTCCGTCATAGACAGGTATTTTGTATATTCACCTTTGTAAGGGTTGAGATTTCCTTTTATCCACGGTTTTTCATCACCTGCGTAATGGATGATTACGGGAGCTTCTTTGGCATTTTCGAACTCCTGTTCGGAAAATGCTTTATATGAAGGCGACATATCTGTCAGAGTACTCCATTTATAGTATTTGTAATTTGTATTGAAGTTATATTTCGGTGACACGAATTTGATATGCTCTATCAGAAGTCTGTTCAGAACATCCTGATCCGCAAATACGGATGTATCCGAAATCTCTGCAAAGCACTCGGCCATCTTTTGATCGCCTTCAAACTTCCTCCATTTGTCCATATCAATGAGCAGAACACCGGAGTTGAAATAAGGAGTATCAGGAGTTAAGCCCAGCATTTTCTTGGTGGTTTTGTATATTGTCGGCTCCATCACTGCTGCCATGATGTAATCACCATCCGGAAGCTCATTATACAAGTCATGAAGCGGAGAAGTAGTGATGGTATCACAGTCCAGATAGAGAACTTTATCAACATTTGCCGGAATAAGGTTGCAGAGGAAAAATCTGCCAAGGATCGACGCATCGAATTTCTTTAAAAAAGCCGAATTACTCAAATCCATTTTGTTGGAGATATCTCCTAAATCAAGTACAGTAAGCTCTCTGTCGTATGAAGCGCATAGTATCTGCAGACTTTCGAGTGACTTAACCAAAAGTCCCGTGGAAATGACATAAATGTTGAGGGTTTTTTCGGCGCGATTGTTATAAAGAACGGAACACATGCTTGCACCGAGTTGAGGTGCATAAGATTCATTAGAAACAAATACTACGTTCATCGAAAATTCCTTTCTATGCTTTCTTTGAATTTAAGGACAAGCTCTCTGTTTATGATGAGCGAGAACACAAGGTAAGCTGCCGCTCCGACTGCCACCTGAAGAACTAAAAGAAGCACTCCGGTAAGACCGGTGAGAGTAATAGCAGATGCACATATTCCCATAAGTACTGAACATATGATACTTGGAAGGATATCAACTATCTGTCTCAGGAAACCGTAATCAAGAAGTTTTTTATTCGGATATGTATTGATTACGGCGCATACGAATTCATTTACTGTCTTAAGTATGAGCATGGGGATGATTCCGAACTGAAGTCCCAAAACAAGGAAAATGATTCCGCTTACTTTCTTTATTATCTCAAGCTTCAGGAAGAAATCGCTTCGTCCCTGAGCATTGATAGCCTGAAGATTGGCTGTGTGAATCGGATAAAGTGCGTAACTGACGGCGAGTATCCTTAGATACGGAACACAGAACAGCCATTTATCCGTAAGTACTACGCTGATAAGAGGTCTTGCCACCGCAATGAGCCCTATCATCATGGGAAGCAGGAAAAATGAAGAAAACTTCACCGTGGATCTGAGCAAATCCCGGAGGTTTTCCTTATCATCCTGGGATTTTGAGTATACCGGAAGCATAACGGCCTGAACGGCTGCTCCGAGATTAGTGGCAATAAGTTTAGGGAACTGATCCCCGCGGTTATATCCGCCGAGCTCTGCGGTTGAAAATTTCTTTCCGATTACAAGACCGTAAACATTGGTCCAGATCGTATCGATAATACCGGCTATGAGTATCTTCCAACCGAAACTGAAAAATTCTTTGACACGGTTAATCGCAAGCACGAACTTCGGTTTCCAGGAGATGAGAAAGAGCATGACAACCATCATTGCGAAGTAATAGATGATCTGCTGCATGCTCAATGACCACACGCCGGCACCGCGCATTGCCATAAATACTGCGATTGCTCCGGAAATTATGACTGCAATGAGTGAACCGGTAAAAAGTTTCCTGAACTGCATATTGCGGGCAACGTAGGAGGTCTGAATAGATACCAGCGCACCCGGAAAAAGTATGATGCCTGTGACTCTGATAAGAGAGGTAAGCACCGGAATTTCATAATAGTTCGCAATAAGAGGTGCAGTGAAGAAGAGGATTGCGTACATTATAAAAGCAAATGCTATGCTTACCCACATGACTGATGAGTAGTCATCGTCATTCACGTCTTTTTTCTGAATAAGTGATGTGGCAAATCCGGACTGGACAAAAGTGTTCGCTATTGTGATGAATATAGTGATAAGACCGATAGTTCCGAATTCATCCGGAGTAAGAATACGCGCAAGAATGACACTTACGACAAACTGTATGCCCTGAGTGCCACCGAGTTCCAGAAGTTTCCATAAGAGTCCGGATACTATTTTGCTTTTATTTTTTTCATTATTTTCTGCAGACATAAAAAGGCTTTGTCCTTAACAGGTAATTCATAGAAAAATTTCTTGTTGGCATCACTGAATATCGTGTCCCAGTTGCGGGTATTTACAGCATTTCCGAAGGTGATGCGTTTTTTTGCGTTTTCAACCGCACTTTCGAAACGATGCTCTGTAAATTCATTGAATGAATCATACATCCTGAGCATCTGGCTCAGATACAGATTCTGTTTATCGATATAATCACTACCGCTGAACATGTCTTTGCTCCAGGAACCGGGAGCAAAATAACGGTAAGCGCACATCGGTTTGTCGATATAGAAACCGTATCCGCCTGCAGCCATGGTAAGCTGCATGGGGATGTCTCCTATGGGAGCTTTCATGTAAAAATCCGGAAGTGCCTTCATAAGGTCGGTGCGCATCATAAGTGATGCAGTAGGATATCCGGATGTTTTGTCAATTATTTCTTCAGGAGAGACTTTGCGAGTACTGTTGTAGGGGCGCATGAGTTTATCTCCTATTACGCCCATGTTGATACGATGAGCACTGTGAAAGCAGAGAGTACAGTCAGGATGCGACTCCATATACTCGACTTGAAAAGCAAGCTTTCTGTCATCAGTCCAGTAATCATCACCTTCACACATGGCAATGTACTTACCTGAGGCACGCGGGAAATTATAGATCCCGGATATGTTCTTGACAGCTGATTTCGAGAACTGATTTTCTTCTTCAAAAAGAGGTTTTATAATATCGGGATATTGTTTGGCATAATTTCCGATTATGTCCGCAGTACCGTCTGTAGATGCATCGTCGTGAATAAGGATCTCAAAGCCGAAATCCGTTTTCTGTGACAGCATCGAATCGAGCATTTGCGCGACATATTCTTTCTGGTTATATGTAAGTATGCAGATTGAAACAAGTGGCGTCATATGAAAATCATCTCTCCGAATGTACGATATGTTTTGTTATATGTGAATCCGTATTTGGTTATGGTTTTTATCTTATCAATTTTAGAAAGTCCCGGAAGGGAGATAAATGCCTCACAGGTTTCAATCTGTTCCGGCGACATGTCACCACGGTAATAATCCAGAAACTCCTGCGCCTGCGCAAAAAGAGCATCGTATCCGGCATGAGCCTGCTTTGAACCTTCCACGCTCATTCTTTCGGATGCCTCGCTTACGATATCAGCTTTTCGCGCTCCGAGAACATTGCTTTTGTGCTGGCGATAATCATATAGTGCGCGGTCAAGATACCAAATCCGTCCGAATGCGGAAGCTATGAGTGCGAGCCAATGATCGTGAACTGCCGCATGACGGGGAACTTCATGTTCAAGAAACTTATCACGCAGTTTATTATTGAATATACAAGCCGCTCCGGTTACCTGGTTTTGAAGAAGCAGCTGGTTGAAACCGGTGCGTTCGGGAGATATTTTTTGATATTCAACAAAAGAATCGGCGATTTTACCCAGGTTTTCATCAACAACGACAGCATCACTGAAGCACAGGACCGGCATATCGTCATCATGATCTTTAATGAATCTTACAAGTGTTTCAAGTTTATCATCATGCCACACATCATCCTGATCGGAGAGCATATAATAATCGGCCTTTGGGACCTCTTTCAGGGCACTGAGAAAATTCAGCGCGGCAGACCCGCTCTGACGTACTTCATCATCATATTCGTACAGTCTGAACTCTTCACAGGTTTTCTGTTCGAATATGGATTTTCGCTGTGTTTCGATGTATTTGTCCCCTTTATAGGAACATAGAATAACATTAATCATAACTATACAATATATACAGTAAAGCTTATGTAATTATAGCATATATAGCATTCTTTATGGTATAATTAATCCAAATGAATAAAAAAGTATTTGTTACAAAAGCATATTTGCCGCCGCGTGCAGAATTCGATAAGTATTTAGATAAAATATGGGATTCGGCGTGGCTTACTAACATGGGGAATTTGCACGAAGAGCTTAAAGAAAAACTTCGTGTTTATCTTGATGTGCCTCAGATGGATCTTTTTGTAAACGGACATCTGGCACTTGAGACGTGTATCCAGGCATACGACTTTCCGAAGGGGGCTGAAGTAATTACGACACCCTTTAGTTTTGCTTCGACGACGCATGCCATAGTAAGACAGGGTCTTAAACCCGTTTTTTGTGATATCAGAGAGAGCGACTGTACACTCGACCCGGATAAGATAGAGGAGCTTATCACTGAAAGAACAGTTGCCATCGTGCCTGTACATGTCTACGGTAATATTGCCGATGTAGACAGAATAAAGGAGATAGCAGAAAAACACGGGCTTAAAGTTATATACGATGCGGCACATGCTTTTGGAGAGAAGTTTAAAGGTGTCGGAGTAGGAAATTTTGGAGATGCTTCTATGTTCTCTTTTCATGCGACGAAGGTCTTTAATACAATTGAAGGCGGAGCGATAGCATTTAAAAAGGACGGGGAGTTTAGCAGTGCATTATTGCAACTTAAGAACTTTGGAATTTTGGGACCGGAACATGTTAATTATGTAGGTGGAAACGCTAAGATGAATGAGTTTCAGGCTGCCATGGGATTATGTAATCTGAAACATATCGATGAAATTATCGCCCTGAGAAAAAATATAGATGCACTTTATCGCAACAAGCTCGCGAATGCCGGCGTAACATTCCTGAAGAGAAAGCAGGAGATTGAGTACAACTATTCATACATGCCGGTGCTCGTTGATGCAAGAAACGAGGTTTTTGATAAGCTGGCCGCAAACAATATATACGCGAGGAAGTATTTCTATCCGTGTATCAATGCATATGACTGCTATAAGGATATGTACGATCCGGATGAGACACCTGTGGCAAGGGATATATCACACAGGATACTGACACTTCCCATTTATCCGGATCTTGAACATGATACAGTAGACGGGATTTGCAGGATTATAACAGAGTAAGAAGAATGGATAAAGGTTTTTCCGTAGATATCATAATACCGACATATAAGCCTGATGAAGATTTTGAGGCTTTGATTAACAAACTTGTCAGCCAGTCGGTTAAGCCGCAAAAGATTATCATAATAAACACCGATAAGGACGAGTGGGATAAGTACAAGGGAGACGATATATGCGCTCATTACGGAGACGGATTGACTGAGGTTCATCATATCGGCAAAGCCGAATTCAATCACGGACACGCAAGAAATCTCGGAGCAGGATATTCGAATGCAGATTACTTTATCTGCATGACTCAGGATGCAGTGCCTGCAGATGAAAGACTTATAGAAAAGCTCATGAAGGCCATGGATGATTCGGTAAAGATGAGTTATGCAAGGCAGATAGCAAAAAAAGATGCGCGTGATATAGAGAAGATCACAAGAAGTTTTAACTACCCGGATGAATCAAGAACCAAAAGCATAGGTGATATAGATAAACTCGGAATAAAAACTTTTTTTGCATCGAATGTCTGCTGCGCCTATGAGAGGGATACATTCGTAAAACTCGGCGGATTTATAGACAATACAGATTTCAACGAAGACATGATGTACGGATCCAAACTTGTCAGAGCCGGATACTCGATACGATATTGTGCAGATGCGAAGGTCTATCATTCGCATAATTACAGTTCAAGTCAACAGTACAAAAGAAATTATCAGGTCGCATTATCACAGGTCCGGCATCCGGAGTTTTTCGGTGACGTAAAGTCAGAATCTGAAGGGATAAAACTGGTAAAGACAACAGCAGGTGAACTGACCCGCGCCGGTAAATGGTATCTCATACCGGAGCTTATATTTACAAGTGGGGTCAAATATATGGGATACCGAGCAGGTCGCAAGGCGGGAAAAATTAATAAATGAATGATGTTTTGCTGATAATTCCGGCTTTCAACGAGGAAGCCAATATAGAGAGAGTCGTTGATGAACTCATTAAGAATCACAGTGATCTTGATTATGTGATTATTAATGATGGCTCGACGGATTCCACCAGCAGGATATGTCATGAAAGAGGATACAACATCATAGATCATCCCGAAAACAAGGGGCTGGCAGCTGCTTTCCACACGGGAATGAAGTATGCATATGATAACGGATATAAATACTGTGTTCAGTTCGACGGGGACGGCCAGCACAGAGCCGAGTTCGTCAATTCTATGAGAAAAAAGATGGATGAAGGATATAACATAGTCATCGCATCACGTTTTATCAACAGTAAAAAACCGGCAACGATGCGCATGGTCGGAAGCAATATGATTGAAGCTGCCATCAGGAGGAAAACAGGAACAGACATAAAAGATCCCACATCAGGTATGAGAATGTATGACAGGGGACTTATAGAGAAATTTGCGAACGGACTTAACATGCCGCCGGAACCCTCTACACTGGCATACCTGATACAGGGAGGGTCAAAGGTTGCAGAGATACCCGCAATCATGGATGAAAGAATCGAAGGTGAGAGTTACCTGACACCGGCACAGGCTGCAAAATACATGGCAAAGGTAATGAAAGATATATGGACGAATCATTGAGCAAACATAAAAAACTATTTGTCGGAGTGTTCATCGCTATGGTGGTACCGGCACTCTGGCAGGGATATTACATAATTACGGCAATGAGACAGACAGGACATAATTTCCTGCTTTCCGAGTACGCGATGCTTTCGATAGGTCTTATCATGCTTTCTCTATGCGTCGGAATCTTTTTTATCTGTACGAAGTATAAAAAAGAAATCATATGGATCATTGCGGTATTTCTTTTGGGTATTTCATTCATCAGAGTTATGCCGGGACTTTCGGCGCCGGATGAGCCGTCTCATTATGTGAGTGCATATTATCTGGCAAATCAGCTTATGATGATACATCCCGACGATGAGGAGGGAAAAGTAATCATCCGCAAAGAAGATGTCGCACTTGAAGACATAAATGAGGAACGCGCAAAAGTGAATTATGATTACGTGGATGATGCAGAAGTGTTCGGTCAGATTCCTCTCGAGAAAAACTATTACGAAGTACGCAACTGGAAAAAGCTTCACGAGGCCGATCCGGGTACCACGACTTCGTCTCATATAAGAGTTGTAACATCGCCGTTTGTATATCTGCCCCAGGCAATCGGAATATGCATAGGAAGAATGGTAAATGCCAGTGCACTAACGACGCTGAATCTGGCAAAGATTATGAATCTTATAGTATTCTGTGTGCTTGTATTTTTTGCGGTATGTATCATCCCGTTCGGCAAGGGCATAATGATGGGATCGGTACTTCTGCCGATGACATTGAACCTTGCCGCATCTACCTCATATGATGCAATGCTGATCGGATGCGCATATATCTTTCTGGCAGAGATACTATATCTGGCATATTCCGCAGACAGTGTCGAGTGGAAAAATATTATCATACTGGCGATAATACTTGCAGTTATGAGCCCGTGCAAGATCGTATACAGCCTCATGGTATTTTTACTTCTGATCATTCCGAAGGAGAAGTTCAAAAATACAGGTATGTATATAGCGACCTGGCTGATCCTGATTGCAGCCGCCATCGGGGTTACGGCTCTGGTAAATGCCGGCGCGATCTCAACGTATGCGGCAAGCTCGATAACAGATGTGCCGTGGTCACAGGAACCGGGATTTACCGTGAGTTATGTGCTTCATCACCCGCTTGAGTCGGCAAGAGTGGTTTACGACACGCTCATGTATCAGGGAGAGTATTATCATGAGACCATGATAGGAGCATATCTCGGAAATATCAGCGAGTCGCTTGATGTTCCGTACTTCATCATTATGATACTTTCTACAGGTCTTTTGATGCTTCCGCTTTCGGCTTCTCAGCAGGAGAAGATGCTTAAGGGGAAAGACAAGCTGATAGTACTTATAGTCGGGGTCGTTATCGCAGGACTGCTTTTGGGATCCATGATGATTTCGTGGACACCCCTTTCAAGCCCGGTGATACTCGGAGTTCAGGGAAGATATTTTCTGCCGCTTCTTCCTGCCGCGCTTATGCTTCTTACTAACAAAAAGGTGGCGCTTACAAAAGATGTAGACAGTTATGTGATATTCTTTATGGTCTGCTGCGATGCATTCGCATTATACAGACTGTATGCAATGATATGTTTATATATACCGGGGTAATATTATGGGACAGATTAAAGTTACTAAATGTGATATCGAGGGATTATATGTTATCGAACCGGAGGTTCATGCAGATGCAAGGGGCTATTTCGTAGAAACATATAATCAAAGAGATTTTGAGAAAGCAGGACTTAACATGGTATTCGTGCAGGACAATCAGTCAAAGAGTACCAGGGGAGTTTTAAGAGGACTGCATTTTCAGAAGGAGTTTCCGCAGGGCAAGCTCGTAAGAGTGCTTCAGGGAAAGGTATTTGACGTAGCGGTTGATGTAAGGCAGAATTCAAAGACCTACGGTAAGTGGTTCGGAGTTGAGCTTTCGGCAGAGAATATGAAACAGTTCTATATCAGCGAAGGATTTGCTCACGGATTTCTGGTGCTCAGCGACGAGGCAACATTTGCCTACAAAGTTACGGATTTTTATCATCCGGGCGATGAAGGCGGAGTTATGTGGAATGATCCCGATATCGCGGTGGAGTGGCCGATCACGGACGATATGACGGTACTTCTGTCAGACAAAGATAAAGTTCAACCAAGCTTTAAGGATACATTTAAATTCAAATGATTAAACTGATTAAAGAAATTGCAGATAAGCGCCAGATAATAATGGATCTGGCAAAAGCAGATTTCCGTAAGCGTTTTGCGGGATCGTATTTCGGTATCGCATGGATGTTTATTCAGCCGATAGTAACGGTGCTGATTTATTTCTGTATCTTCCAACTCGGATTCAAATCGGTTCCGCCTATTCCGGGTGTTCCTTACGTACTTTGGCTGGTTCCGGGAATAGTGCCGTGGTTTTATTTTAGCGAGGCTCTAAACAGCGGTACGAACTGCCTGCAGGAATATCACTATCTGGTAAAGAAAGTAGTATTCAATGTTGAGCTTCTGCCTGTTATCAAACTGGTTTCATGTCTCATCATCCACGGGATATTTGTGCTGATCATGATTGCGATGTTCTTCTGTTACGGAAGATTGCCCATGCTTTCATGGATACAGATTATCTATTATTCATTTGCACTGACGGTGCTGTCGCTTGCTATCATTTACATAACATCGGCGATAAATGTATTTTTCAAAGATATGGCACAGATTGTAAATATACTGCTTCAGTTCGGTATGTGGCTTACACCTATCATGTGGGATCCGAGCATGTTCCCGAATCGTCCTGCATGGCTTGAACCGGTTCTTAAGATCAATCCTGTTTACTATATTGTTACGGGTTACAGGGATTCTATGCTTGCGGGAAATTACTTTTGGCAGAGACCGGGGCTTACGATATATTTCTGGGTAGTGACAATAATTATTCTGATTGCGGGAATAAGTATTTTCCGTAAATTAAAACCGCATTTTGCAGATGTACTTTGATATATAGAATATGATGGATAATAATTTAGCTATAAAAGTAAATAATGTCACCAAGACTTATAAGCTCTATGATAAGCCCATCGACAGGCTGAAAGAGAGTTTAAGCCGCAAACAATACCATCGCCCTTTCAATGCACTAAGCGGTGTGAGTTTTGAAGTTGAGAAAGGTACTACGGTAGGCATCATCGGAACAAACGGATCGGGCAAATCCACTATGCTCAAAATCATCACAGGTGTGCTTTCACAGTCAGAGGGAACAGTGGAGACTGAGGGGAATATATCCGCGCTTCTCGAACTGGGCGCAGGCTTCAACATGGATTATACCGGTATAGAGAACATCTATATGAACGGAACCATGATGGGATTTTCCAGAGCACAGATGGATGAAAAGCTTGATGATATCCTTGAGTTTGCCGAGATAGGTGATTTCGTATATCAGCCGGTCAAGACTTATTCTTCAGGTATGTTCGTAAGACTTGCATTTGCTCTTGCTATTAACGTGGATCCGGATATTCTCATAGTTGATGAGGCTCTTTCGGTGGGAGATGTCTTCTTCCAGGCAAAATGCTATAAGCGTATGGAAGAGATACGTAAGAACGGAACGACGATACTCATGGTTACGCATGATATGGGTTCAATCATCAAATATTGTGACAAAGTCGTAGTCCTTAACCGCGGTGACAAAGTTGCAGAAGGACCTGCCGGAGAGATGGTGGATCTATATAAAAAGATACTTGCGGGTAAGTACGGTGCCGATGAGGATAAAGAAGGGGATGAACCGATTTCGTCTCAGATAACGGTCAATCCGAATCGTACAGAGTACGGTGACGGAAGAGCAAGAATCATTGACTTCGGAATGTTTGATGAAAAGGGAGAGGCAACAAACCTTATCCTCAAGGGAGAATATTTCACTATCAGAGAGAAAATACGTTTTCACGAGGAAATAGCAGCGCCTATATTCACATATACAATCAAAGACAGAAAGGGAACAGAGCTTACCGGTACGAATACGATGTACGAAGCAGCAGATGTTCCGCCGGCAAAACCGGGTGATGTCTATGATGTTGAGTTCAGACAGAAGATGACCCTTCAGGGAGGGGACTACCTGTTATCGATGAGCTGCACGAGCTTTGAAGGAGGAGTTCATACCGTATATCACAGACTTTATGATGTCGCAAATATCACGGTTATCTCAAATAAAAATACAGTCGGTGTCTATGACATGGAATCAGAGGTAAATGTAGTTAAGCATGAAGCTTGATATTTTTAAAAGTTTAATACTCAGATACGGAAAAGACGAAAAGACTCTCCTTAGGGAGAATCCTTCTTTAGAGAACCTTTATGCTTTTTCAAATCAACGTGAGGGAGTACTTGAGTGGTACCCGTTTAAAGAAGGAAGCAAAGTCCTTCTTATCGGCGCGGGCGAAGGCGCGATAATCAATATATGGCTCAAAAAGAAATGCTGTGTGGATGTCTATGAAGCGGATAAATTCGAGGCTGAAAAACTCCTGTGCAGATTTGAAGATGAAATTGAAAACATAAGAGTTTTTTATGATAAGAACGATCTGCTGACAGGTTATGATTATATAGTTTCGGTCGGTACTCTCAATACTCTTTCGGACTCAGATATAAGAAAATTATATAATCTGTTAAATGATAACGGCAGCTTTATGACTATCTGCAATAACAGATACGGTATCAAGTGGTGGAGCGGAGCATCAGGCGGAGACTGCATGTTCAGCAAAGATGATCTGCGTCGTAAGTTTGAATTTGCGCAGAGCAGTAATGTAAGCTGGTATTACCCGATGCAGGATTATCTGCTTCCCGTCAGTATATACTCAGATGATTATCTGCCGGCTGCAGGAGAGCTGGCACATGTGATTCCTGCGTATAACGACAATGAATTTTCAACGATGGACCTCGGCAAAAAGTATGATGAGGTATGCCGCGACGGAAGATTCGCGGAGTTTGCAAATTCGTTTATTTATATTGTCAGCAAGGCACATATCGACGACAGAAAAGTTATTTTCGTAAAATATAACCGCACGCGTAAGGATGAATACAAGATAAAAACCGTCATATATCAGAAAGCCGACGGTACACATGAGGTGGAGAAATCTGCACTTTGTGAAGCGGGCAAACCGCATATCGCATCATTCATAGAGAAGTACAGGATACTTTGTGAAGAGGATCGCGAAATTGAATATGTAAAACCTGAACTTTCCGAAGACGGGTATACGGTAACATATGACTATATAGAGGGAAAGACACTTGCAGACAAGATAGCAGAAAATATTGTTGACGG
The DNA here is from genome assembly GCA_045600945.1 of Lachnospiraceae bacterium. Classification (GTDB taxonomy): domain Bacteria; phylum Bacillota; class Clostridia; order Lachnospirales; family Lachnospiraceae; genus Darwinimomas. Next base: position 29,021 of record JAZRYX010000070.1, on the reverse strand, counting down.
TGCCGATCCTTATGAAGAAATAAGGAACGGACTTAAGTTCGTAATAGGCGGTGCACCGATACACAACATAGATTCAATATTCGGAAATTTTCTTTTCGGAGGAAGAAAACTCGGAAGAAAGATAAACCTTACCGGCATAGATTACGAGTGGGTAACGAGAGATGAACAGGACAGCAAGTTCATCACTTTCAGAGTGCTTTCGGATTTCTATGACAATTATTATGCCATCCTCGGCGGAGTGACGAAGGAAGCATTTCTTAAAAAGTTTGACATAACTCCGGATGATTCATCATCGTACTGGCAGCCGGAGCATGATTTCCAGCAGCAGATACACGGAGATGTTCAGGCTATATATCTGGATAATTACAGAATCAATGTAAAGACTGCGCAGGAATTGCTTAAAGAGAGCAGAAAGTTAAGTACGGCCATCGAGGAAAGAGAAGGACTTATCGCTCAGCTTCATGACAAGACAGCCGAAATCAAGAAGATGACCGAAATAAAGAGGCTTACGGACAATCATGTTGCCAATCTTGAAATCACGATTAAAAATCTCAGAGCCGAAGTTGATGAAAAGGCAAGAGCACTTGAGTATCTTGATGCCCATGAGGCGGCATGGTCAAAAATCAGAAGAAAAGCGGGCGAGATAGTAAGAGAGAAATATCCCGAGGGTTCCGAGGCAAGAAAAAAACTCGAATATACCAAGATGTCGGTGCTTCATCCGGCAGAGTATCATAAGCTTATGCATACTGAAGTCGGTAAGAACCTTGTTGAGGGTGATTTTAAGATAGGCTCTGTTTACAGAGAGTCGGGTAAGCTTGATTTCATCGGATCGGGTTACCCCGAAGTATCAATCATTATCCCTGTTTACAATCAGGTGGAGTATACATACAAATGTCTTGCTTCAATCAGGAAGTACACGACGGATGTTGAATACGAGATAATCATCGCAGATGATTGCTCTACCGATGCGACTGCGGAGCTCGATAAATTTGTTACCGGAGTCACGGTTATAAGGCCTGAGGAAAATCTCGGATTCCTTAAGAACTGCAACAATGCCGCAAGACATGCACGCGGCAGATATATCATGTTCCTCAACAACGATACGACAGTGACAGAGGGATGGCTTTCTTCGCTTGTAGATCTTATGGAGAGGGACAAGACCATAGGCATGTCGGGATCAAAACTTGTATTTCCTGACGGAAGACTGCAGGAGGCAGGCGGTATCATCTGGAGCGATGGCTCGGGATGGAACTACGGCAGAGGCGACGATCCGGAGGACTGTCAGTATAACTATGTCCGAGAAGTAGATTACATCTCGGGTGCAGCCATACTTATCAGAAAGAAACTTTGGGATAAGATAGGCGGATTTGATGAAAGGTATGCACCGGCGTATTGCGAGGACAGTGATCTGGCATTTGAAGTCAGAAAGGCCGGATATAAAGTTGTATATCAACCGCTTTCAACGGTGATTCATTATGAGGGAGTTTCAAACGGAACCGATGTAAACGGAACGGGACTTAAACATTATCAGATTGAGAATTCAAAGAAGCTGAAAGAAAAGTGGGCTGATGAACTGGCAAAGCAGTACGAGAATACCGGAAACCCGGATCCTTTCAGAGCACGCGAAAGAAGCCGTGGGAAAAAGATTATCCTCTTTGTAGATCATTATGTTCCGACTTTCGATAAAGATGCAGGATCAAAGACTACGTACATGTATCTTAAGATGCTGCTTGCAAAAGGATACGAGATAAAGTTCCTCGGAGCCAACTATCATCACGACGAACCGTATTCGACTGCGCTTGAGCAGATGGGCATAGAGATACTGTACGGGGCGAGGATGGAAGTTGATATATGGCCTTGGATAGATAAGCATGCGAAGGATATACATCTTGTTTATCTGAACAGACCGCATATCGCGGCAAAATATATTGATTACATAAAAGAGCATACGGCTCTTAAGATAATATTCTATGGACACGATCTGCATTATCTGCGCTTAAGCCGTGAATTTGAACTTACAGGTGATATCGAGGCAAGAGAGCAGAGCAGATACTGGAAATCAGTAGAGTTCGGTATCATGCATAAGGCCGATATGAATTACTATCCTTCGGAAGTGGAGATAGAGGCTATCGCAGAGATGGATCCGACCGTGAAGGCAAAAGCAATCACGGCATATGTATACGACGATTTCCATACGCCTGCAGAGGAAGATTTTGCAAAGAGGGAAGGCATACTTTTTGTAGGCGGTTTTTCACATCCTCCGAACAAGGACGGAGTTCTGTGGTTTGTAAAGGATGTCTGGCCGAAAATCAGGATGCAGCTTAAAGATGATGCACATCTGTATATCGTAGGGTCCAATGCTGACGAGGAGCTGATGGCGCTTAACAGCGAAGAAGACGGCATCTGTTTTGAGGGATTTGTCACAGAAGAAGAACTGCTTGAATTATATGATCATGTAAGGATAGTGGCAGTTCCGTTAAGATACGGAGCAGGTGTAAAAGGCAAGACGGTTGAGGCCCTGTATTACGGGTGTCCTGTAGTAAGCACATCGGTCGGTGCCGAAGGAATACCGGAAGCATCGGACGTAATGCTGATAGAGGATGATGAAAGTGATCTTGCAGATAAGATATCACAGTTATACGCTGATACGGCAAGACTTTCGGACATGAGTAAGAAAGCACTTGATTATATCAGAACCAATAACTGCACCGATGCGGTTTGGGAAAATGTAAAAGAGGATTTTGAATAAGATGAAACACACATTTGCGATAAGTGCATACGGAGATTCACCATATCTGGAAAGTTGTATCAAATCATTGGTCGGACAGTCTGTCGAAAGCGATATCATACTGTGTACCTCGACACCGAGTGATTATCTCAGGATGATGACAGAGAAATATGACATTCCGTATTATGTGAGAGAAGGTGCACCGGGAATAGGGTATGACTGGAACTTCGCATATGCGAAAGCTGACAGTGAGCTTGTAACCATAGCCCATCAGGATGATATATATCATCATGATTATGTGAAGATTCTTTTAGAGACCAAAGAGAAGTATCCTGATATGAGTGTCTTCATGACTTCCTCGGCTACGATAAAGGACGGAAGGGTCATAGGAGTAAGCAAAGTGCTGGCAGTCAAGAAACTTCTGCGCATGCCGTTGAGGATGCCGTTATTCAATCATATCGCCTCAATTAAGAGAGCTGCGGTTTCTTTGGGTAATCCGATAATCTGCCCTTCATGTAGTTATGATAAAACTCTCTGCGGAGAAGGAATATTCAATACAAAGTATCAGTTTATTCTGGACTGGGATGCTCTTTACAGGCTGGCGTCGGAAAGCGGACGCTGGGTCTGCATTGAAAAACCGCTTATCCTGTACCGTGTTCATGCAGATGCGGCTACGGGTCGGGCGATACGTAATAATGTGCGTGAACATGAAGAGTCGGAAATGTTTGACAGGATACATGAAGGTCCGCTCTCGGATATTCTGAAGAAGGTATACCAGGAGTCGTATGACGATTACAAAAAATAAAACCATTGGAATAATCATACAGGTACTGCTATGGGTATTGACGATAGTCAGTACGGTTTTTCTGTTTAAGAAGACCGCAGCAGGAATCGTCATCGGCATGAATGAGACGATAATCATGCTGACGGAAGTACTTGTAATTTCCTTGTGGTTTTTCCTTTCATTGTATTTCATCACTCCGGAATGGGTAGGTCTGGTGATAATAGCCGCAGTAGCATATATATTCCTGTGGATGCACAGGATAGCCATGCCGGTACTTATAAGCGGACTTTATATCGTATATCTGATTACAGCCGGAGAGGCACTTCTTAATATCATTTATTCCGATAGAAATGAAGACAGGATAAAAAGATTTCTGCATGATTTCGTTACAGGCGCTGCAGTCCACCTGACCGTGTTCTGTCTGTTAAATGCTTTCGGAATCGGAGGAGTGGTCACATCAAGAATCACTGCCATAGCAATATTCGCTGTAAGTGCAATTTATATCGGAGTGATCCGGTACTCAAAAAAGAGAGTTACCATTCCCTTTACGGAACTTCCTGATGAAAAGGAACTTAAGAAAGAAAAGAAATACAGAATTTGGATATGCATAGCAATCGCTGTGCTTATGGGTATGGCTCTCATGCAGGCGGGGAGAATCAATATCACTCTGGATTATGATTCACTGCATTACGGGTTAAGAAGTCAGTATATCCTTGATAACGGAAAAGGAATATACGAAAATCTGGGAAGCATAAATGATGTATATGTTTATCCGAAAGGACTTGAGACACTGGTGCTTCCGCTGGTGACTGATGTCACATACGGATATGTGCTTTCATTTTCATGGTGGATGAGCATAGGTATACTTGTCTGCATCTACTATCTGGTTAAGAAATTAAACTGCAGAAGAGCGGGAGTCTATGCAGCCATGTTTGCAGCCGCGATTCCCGGGATAATGAATATGGGAATATCCGCAAAGACGGATACAATCACCGTATTCATACAACTTATGGCGGTTATTGATATATTGAATGATGATTATGTATGGGCGGGAACGGAACTTCTGTTCAGTCTGATACTGAAACCGACGGGACTTTTGTTTTCCGGTATCATTTTTTTAACGGCGCTGATATATGTAATCATCACAAAGAAAAAAATAAACGCGCGCAAGTGGTATGTCTCTATCCCTGTGATACTGGCATTCGGTTTTATCACGGCAAGGACGATGATACTGACCGGAGTTCCGATTACGGCAGCGGCATCGGGCATCTGGGAGAAGTTAGGCTTTTCAACGGTTTATCCGTATGAAAGTGTAAATGCTTTCGGCAGGCCGGAAAATGTGAACCTCGTAAAGAGATTTATTGGCTTTTTCTTCTGCCCGGTAACAGATGACCTTTTTCATGTATATATAGCATGGGGAGGAATCGGAACCGCGGTCATGCTGTTTTTCGGATTCATAAACAAAGGCAATAAACTCCTTAAGATAATTACGGCAGTGATTTTCGCAGCAAGTATAGTATCCATACTGACATTGTATCAGGTTGACGGAAACTATTTCATACTTCTGTATGCACTTGCGGTTGTGATGTTCTTTTCATCGGCATCGGACATATATCATTATCTTTTACCCGTGCTTCTCATGAATATCATGGTATGCGCAACCACAAACTGGTCAGGCTCCATAGGACTCACTCCCGATAAATTTACTCATCTGGGATTTTATGATCATGAATCTGATACATACGATAAGATGGTTGCCGGAGGAAATAAAGAAATATACGAGTTTCTGGCGAGGGACCCGAGACAGAGAGTTCTGGCAGTAGCTTATCAGCCTGATTGCCTGGGTTTCAAGTGTAATGTTCAAAGTTATACCGATCTTGTCGGCAGTGGTGGAAATGTTTATCTGGTCAAGACACTGGTTCTTTTCAAAGAATTTCTGAATTATGCCGGAACGGATTATATATATGTGAACGATGATTTCCTCGCGGCCAATGAAAGAGCGAGTAACATCATAGAATATATGATCGAAGACGGAAGCCTGGCAGAAATCATTAATGAGGGAAACAACAGATTATATGGCTACATACCGGAATAAAAAACAGAAAAATATATTGATGGATGCAATAGCCATATTGCTGCTCATCGCATGGACATTTTTCATCAACAGGAAGATACGTATCAGCGGTCTGTATATGGACGATTTGTATTCATGGTTCTGCTTTAATGATGAAAGTCTGACAGAGTATGTGTTCCCGATGGGAGCTGCCAGGTTCAGACCTGTTTTCTGGCTGGCATCATGGATCGAGTTATTCGTGATAGGCAACAGGATATGGCTCATCGTACCTATAAACCTAATCATTATGTCCGTGATTGCCATAGTGTGCTATATATTCATTTCGGATATAAGCGAGTCACGTCTCATAGGTTTCTTTTCGTCATTTGCCATTATCACCAGCAGGTTCTCATATTATGATGTGAGTCAGCTTATGGGTTTGCTTGAATCGATGTCGATGTTTTTTGCCATCATTATCTGCATCGAGCTTTACAAGTACATGCATGACGGAAAGAGCATAAGGTTTTATATTGCTTTGTTTTTTTATCTGCTTGTTTCTTTCACGCACGAGAGATACATAGTGCTCATACCTATGTTCTTCTACGTACTGATTGTACTGAAAGATAAGAGCATACTTAAATACGTGTTTTCTGCGGCATCATTTATTTTCATCATTGCAGTCAGACTGCATTTCATCGGAAAGCTGCTTCCGGCGGGAACAGGGGGAACTGATGTAGCAGATACATTCACTTTCAAAGGGTTCATTGAATCTGTGGTAACAGAGTTTAAATATCTGGTCGGATTCAATCCGGGACCGGATTATCTGTGCGGTATCCCATGGGAGAATGTTGATTTCAGGGTAAAGGCAATTGTCTATGCCGGATTGGCTCTCATGGCTTTTGTTTTGATATGTTTCATCATCGCCATCATAAAGACCAAAAAATCCGGTAAATCGGTGATACCACCTATAAGAGACAGCGTATTTTTTGCCGGATTTATCATCGGACTTGTTGTGGCTTCTTCGGTCACCATAAGAGTGGAGATGAGATGGATATATACAAGCTTTGTCATGCTTATATTCCTTATTGCATATATATACGGATATATCAAAATGACGTTTAAGAAGGAGCCTGTAGTGATTATGGCAATAGTTATAGTCATAATGCTTCTGTTCACTATCGAGGATATATATTACAGGCAGAGTTGGGGAACGATTTATCTTTTCCCGAACCAGGAGAGATACAATTCGCTTTCTGACAATACCTGGGGCAAATACCGCGAAGGTATATTCAAAAATGATATCTATATCATAGGTAATACCTATGAAATGAGTGATTTTACAGCAGATACTTTTTTCAAGACTTTCGATACAGATGGTAAGTCAGGTGATATGAAAGTAATACATGTCGAATCGGCAGATCAGATTCCGCCGGAGGCATGGGGCAGAGATATTATTTTGCAGGAGGATCCTGCAAATAACGCATTTATTGAAGTGGGGATTCCGTCGATATGAAAAAACTGGTACGGTGGCTGCTACCGCTTTTCGGCTTCCTGTTCTTAATTGCATATATAAGGAGTGCGACTTGTGATGTTGTATATACGGACTATATCCGTATCATCAATTCATATCTGCCGGACGTATTCAGCTTCAGACCATATCTGAAGGCTGATATACTTACGCGTACGCTTATATGTTACCCGGAGAGGATAATCAATGTTTTGCTTTTCGGATACAGCACGACATTTGATATGGTACTCGGTATCATAGGACTTACACTATCATCACTTGTGATAGGAGCATATGCCTATAAGAAAAAACTGTCAGCGGTCATCACGGCAGTTCTAATGTTTATCATATTCTCACTTGATAAATGGGAAATGCTGACAAACGGCACAGGATGGGTACACTTCCTGACTTTTGTATGTTTCTATTATCATTATCTGGTATATGACAGAGTCAGAAGCGGGGAAGGAAAAAAGAATGACGAAGTTCTGCTTTGCGTTCTGCCGGTAGTAACCGTACTTTTGATATCAGGTGCCTATTGCCCGATATACGTCGGAGCATTATTTGCAGTTTATTTGATTGACTGTTTCACAAAATATGACGGAGCTCTTAAGGCGAAAAAACTGATTGTACGTATGGCATGTATCATACTGCCGTTTATCCTGTACTTTATAAGCTATATGGGTTCTGAAGGTGAGATCGCAGGCGCAACATCGGATTCATTTTTAACTGTAGTCACATCGGATCCGATGCTTCCGGTGAAGATGATACTTAAGTCGTTCGGATCCATGGTTATAGGAGGCGAGACTGCCGCAGAGTGGGGTGTCCCGGGCGCTTTGGTCTGCATTTTCGGACTCATAATAATACTCGGATATATTTATGCAATATATGTAAATTTCAAATCAGGCCTGTATAAAGAGACGGCATTTCCTATGCTGCTTATTTTGTCCGGACTTATAAGTCACGCCATAGTATTTCTGACAAGATGGATATTTAAGAGTGATGATTATATGATGAGCTCAAGATATGCGCTTCAGTTCCAAAGCGGAATACTCGGAATCATACTTACATTTGCCATGGCGGATAAAAAGTTCGTAGTAAAACCGGTCTCAATGACTCTTATAGTCATCATACTTGCAGGGCATCTGTGTACGACGGGAAGAGAGATACATATGGCTCAGTACCGTAAAGTCAGCTTTGAAAACATGAGTAATGTCGCCGTTAATTATGAGAATGAGACAGATGATACATTGAAGTCGGTACTTCAGTACCATGACCCTTCTAAGACAAGAAACGCACTTGAGATACTTAAGGAGAACAGGTGGAATGTATTCAGAAACAGAAAATGAAACAATACTTTCTGTAATAGTATCCGTATTCAACGAAGAGAATGTGCTTCGTAAATTTTATGATGCAATAAGACCTTGTCTTAACGGATTGGGAAGGTCTTATGAGCTTATCTTTGTTAACGACGGGAGCGTGGACGAATCACGCCGCATCCTGAAAGGATATGCGGATGCAGACTCAACTGTCAGGGTCATTAATTTTTCACGTAACTTCGGGCATGAAGCAGCTATGCTTGCAGGAATAGATAATGCCCGTGGTAAATATATGATATGCATGGATGCCGATCTGCAGCATCCGGTAGAATGTATTCCGGAGATATTAAGCAAGCTTGAAAGCGGAAAAGATGTTATCAGCATGGTCAGGACAAAAAACCGAGGTGCCGGGATTATAAAGAATATTACATCATCAATGTTCTATTCGATGATTAATTCAATGGGCAATGTCCGACTTGAAAAAAATGCCTCGGATTTCTTCGGAATATCATATAAAGTCGCACAAGTTCTCAGAAATGAATACAGAGAAAGAGTGAGATTTATCCGCGGATACGTTCAGACCGTCGGATTTAATAAAGATATCATAGAGTATGAAGCGGGAGACAGAGCAGGCGGAAAAAGTAAATACTCTATAAAGAAACTGTTAGATTTTTCACTGAATACGATAATGTGTTTCTCAGATGCACCGCTTAAGTACGGAATCTATGCAGGTATCATAGCGATAATCATAGGAATAATCATGACGATATATACTATTGTCACATGGATAAAAGTAGGAGCACCAAGTGGTTATGCGACTATAATAGTTCTTATGTGTTTTATGTTCGGTGTCGTATTTTTACTGCTTGGTATGATGGGAATGTATATTTCTGTTCTGTTTAAGGAGATAAAGGGCAGACCGATATACATAATTGAAGAGGAGTTATAAGGAGATATTATGTCACTTCCGAAAAAAATGAAGCTTCAGGAGATTATGATAGCAAAGATCAGAGAGTACTGTGATGAATACGATCTGAGTTATTCGGAACTTGCCGGGATAACCGGGATACCGAAATCCACGATTACGGATTATATGACCCATGCATCTAAAGATATGAGGCTTACGACATTAGTTAAGCTTACAAACGGGTTCAATATAACCCCACGTGCATTTTTTGAAGATGAAAGATTTGATATGATTGACATGGAAGATGTCATGAAGATTAAGAAATACACAAAGTGACGATTACAGACGAAAAATACGACCGCAGCGGTTTTATATGGAATCTTATAGGAAGCACGGTGTATTCGGTTGTGAATATGCTGCTGGGGACTATGGTTATTCGTATGCTCGGAGGAAATCTCGGAGGTATCTTTTTTTTCGCATTTTCAACAGTCGGACAGCACATATATACCGTGGCTTATTTCTGCATGAGACCGCTCCATGTTATGGACATCTCACACAGATACAGCTTCGGGGATTACAAGCATTTTCGCTTCATGACAGGTGCGGCGGCGCTGGCTATTGCTGCACTTTTCGGAGTGATCTATTCGGGACTGAGCTATAAGACTGTAATAATCATCATACTTGCGATATATAAGATACTTGATGCCGTTGCTGATGTATATGAAAGTGAATTTCAGCGTGACGGACGGCTGGATATTACGGGTAAGTCGATGACGATAAGGACTTTATTTGCGGCTGCCTGCTTTACGGTATCCATAATGCTGACTAAAGATCTGCTTATCAGCTGCCTGGTGCTTGTCGGAGCCATATTGCTGTCCATCATGATATACTGCGCCGGGATGCTTAAGAGAAGATTCACCGGTGTCGTATATACAAAAAAAGAGAAGTCGGAAAAAGAATTGTTTGCGATGAGCTGGTGGCTGTTTGCGGCTTCATTCATCGATCTTTATATATTTGCGGCATCAAAGTATGCAGTGGATGCATTTATGGGATCAGAGATATCGGGATACTACAGTACGATCTTTGTGCCGACATCAGCCATACTTCTTATGTCGAACTTTGTAATCAGACCTGTGCTCACAAAGCTTTCGGTATATTATGAAAATAATGATTTTGAAAGCATAAGTATGACATTCAGAAAACTTGCATTTATGATACTTGGGCTTACTGTATTCGGTATGGTGTTTTCATGGCTGTTCGGAATACAGATACTTACTTTACTTGTGGGAAGTACAGCAGGAACCGAACTTATGAACTACAGGACGGCGCTGGTGATCATTATCGCAGGCGGTGGTATGTATGCGATGCTGACGCTGATCTATTACATCGTTATTATTCTTAAAAAGCAAAAACAACTTTTCATAACTTATGTGGTTGGTATCATACCGGCGCTTCTTATCAGCATAATCTTTGTAAAGACCTGGGGAATAAACGGTGGTGCGGTTTCATATTTTATCAGTATAACCGGCATAACGCTTGCGCTTTATATCATCGCAAAGGTCAATCTGGTTAAGAGAATATCGGAGGAAACTTATGACTGATGAATACGGACTTAAGAAAGTCTTTGAAACAGAACTGAATATGCTAAAGACTATTGATGCCGTATGTAAAAAGCACGGGATAGTTTATACCCTTGAGGCAGGTACACTTATCGGTGCGGTGCGTGAGAAAGGTTTCATCCCATGGGATGACGATGTTGACATTATAATGACCAGAGATAACTGGGAAAAGTTCAAGATCGCAGCACCGCAGGAACTGCCTGATGAGATGCAGCTGCAGCTGCCGCAGGAGATTGCTGAAGATGGCAGGTTTTATGATTTTATCGGAAGAGTGGTATACCTTCCCAGTCAAAGACATGCGCCGGATGAAAAGTCGGAGTTTTTTAACGGAAGAGTGAACCATCTGTGGGTAGATGTCTTTGTAATGGATAATATTCCGGATTCAAGGGCAGGAGCATTTATCTCGTCATCAGGACAGAAACTGATATATGCGATGTCGCTCGGGCACAGGAAAGCTGACTACATAAACAGCTCAAAGGGCAAAAAGGTGCTTTTGATTCCGTTCATGCTGGTCGGAAAACTTATACCGTTAACGACACTCTGTAAGTGGAAAGACAGATGGTCAGCCAAGGACAGCAAAAAGAAAACGTCGAAAGTATATGTTTCCAATTATCCGCCGGAGTGGTTTGATTTAAAACTTGATAAGGAGTGGATAAAGGACGTTAAATACATGCAGTTTGAAGATACGGAATTTCCGGTTCCATGCGGATATCATGAGATATTGACGGTGGGATACGGAGATTATATGAAACGTCCTGAACCGGAGGACAGAAAAGTAAGTCACGAGACAGAGACTGAAAAGCCGGAGTCTTGACTTTGAGAGTCGGGGCAAATATAATGTTCAATGAATACATCGAAAGGTGAAAAATTGAACAATAATATGAATAATCAGATTCTTTTACTTCGTAATTATTATGAGAATTCTTACGTTACCCAGAGACAGCTGGCCGGTGAAATGGAAGTGTCCGTGGGTACGGTCAATAATCTTATCGCTTCGTCCGAAGCAGATGGCTTAATTTCAAAAATCGAACTGAATAATAAGTCGGGATATAAGGTTACCGATAAGGGAATGAAGGTTCTTGAAGACTACAGAGTCGAAAGAGCCGTCATTTTCTCTGCCGGTTTCGGCTCCAGACTCGTGCCGCTCACATGGGATACCCCCAAGGGACTTCTTCCGGTATTCGGAGAGCGCATGATTGAAAGGCTCATAAGACAGCTGCACGATGTTGAAATTACGGATATCACTGTCATGGTCGGATACATGAAAGAGAAGTTTGAGTATCTGAAAGATAAATACGGAGTCAAATTGATTTATAATCCGGAATATGACTGCAAGAATACACTTTCAACTCTTCACTGCGCCAAGGATCTTTTTTTGGGACATAACTGCTATCTGCTTTATTCGGATAACTGGCTCAGAAAAAATATGTTCCATAAATATGAACCGAATGCCTGGTATTCTTCGATTTTTAAGGAGGGTAAGACCAGCGAGTGGCCTTTCATTTTCAATAAGAAGAATCAGATCACAAATATACTCGAGGGCGGAGCCAACGCATGGATAATGTTCGGACCGGTATATTTCTCAAAAGAGTATTCGGCAAAGTTCATTCCGGTTTGTGAGCAGTATTATAATTCACCTGCGACCGAAAATGATTATCTGGAAACTGTTATGCTGGACTGGATACACGGATCCGACAGAATCATACCTCTTAAGGCCAAAGACTGTCCAAAGATATACATTAACAAACAGCCGGCGGATCAGATCCATGAGTTCGACAGCCTGGAAGAGATGAAGGAACTGGATGACTATTATGCGCATTCATCGATAAATGATGCGCTTCGTATAATATGCGATACATTTAATGTTCCGGTCAGCGAGATAAAGAACATAAAGGATATGAAAGTCGGTATAACCAATCATTCATTTATGTTCACTATTCATGAGAAACCGTATATCTGCAGAGTTCCATGGGATCTCTGCAATGAGTTCATGAACCGACGCAATGAGGCGGAAACTCTTGAAGCTATAAAACCACTTAATATTTCAGAGAAAGTAATATACTTTGATCCGGAGACGGGTTATAAAATTGCTGAGTTCTATCCGGGCTCACGCAGACCCGATATTAATAGCGATGAAGATATGAAGAGATGTATGAAAGTCCTTCATAAGCTCCATGATGCGAAGATAAAAGTTAATCATGCGTTTGACTTAAGGGAGCAGTTTCATAATTTTGAGGATGGTTGCCTCAGAATATGTGATATTGATCTGAAAGGTTATGCGACCGTAAGAAAGCATATCTTTGAACTTATAGACCGGCTGGAGGCCATGAACAGAGAAAAGATGCTCTGTCATGTAGACCCGAGCGTCGGGAACTGGCTGTTTTTCGAGGACAGGGAAGATATTAAGCTCATCGACTGGGAGTATGCGGGAATGGCAGACCCGCTGATTGAGGTTGCGGAGATAAGCAACTATTCGTATCTGGATAAAGCGGGGGTTGACAGGATCACGGATCTTTATTTCGGGGAGAAGAAACCCTCCGAAAAGGAAAGAGGAATAGTATATGCACATCTGGCAGTAATAGGTCTTATGTGGGCTTTATGGGGAGTCAGATCGATACATATCGGCGGAAAATATGAAGATTATACAAGGGCTCAGTATCAATATGCTATAGATTTCTATAAAGAGGCCATAACGAGGCTATAAATTAAGACTTTATGAAGAATTTCTTATCCCGCTATCAAAATATAGTCAATTATTCTATAATGTACCCTATATTTGGTTAATTTTGGAGAAGACAATGAATCTTAAGAAGATTGGAATCATATTATTTGCGGCAGCACTTACAGCATCCGTGACAGGATGTGTTGAGAGAGAAATCGTAGTCAATAAGACTATCGAAGACATCCCGGATGTTACGATTAAGGATAACATTGAGATTGACTGGGAACAGGTAATGGATGACTGTGAGTCGATTCTGACCGAGCAGGATTATCCGTACGGATGTTATCTTGATTTTGCTGTTCATGACGATGAGAATTCCACGGAAATCATCTGGCCTTTGAAACCCGATTGTCCGATCAAGGAAATGCCGGAATATGCCGAGGCTTATGCAAAGGCATTTAATGACGCTATAGCGGTACAGGATTTCAGTATTGCTCCGAGTACCGAAGATTCATACGGCGGATATTGGGATAAACATGATATGGATGTACAGGTGTATTATGAGAAGGATATCATGGAGCCTGAGAAGTATGTGATCAATCAGATCGTACCGGCAGGAAGCAATGATCCTATAATAATCAACCCGAATCTTGAATAAATAACAAGGAAAGACTTAATGAAGAAAATATCATTATTAAGAAAGATGTCGGTGGCTATGCTTATGATAACGCTTATCGTTATTACTGCGGTGCTACCGGCATTTGCATATGGAGAGCAGTCCGGTCCGGGATACGGAGGATATTTTAAGGGCGAAGAACTCAGGATGCTCGCAAATCAGACAGAAAGCCAGATGATGAGTTTTGTCATCACATCGGCAAACGGAGCGATCATCGTAATCGACGGCGGCACGGAGGATGATGCTGCTCACTTACGGGAGCAGATCGCAGAGAAGGGAAATCATGTTACGGCATGGTTTATTACTCATCCTCATTCTGATCATGCAGGTGCGCTGACTCGTATCATCGAAGAGGGATCGGATCCTATAACCATAGACGGGTTTTATTTTAATTTCGCAGATCCTGCGTGGTATCAGGCAAACGAATCGTACAGAGCTGATTTTGTTGAAAGAGTACGCGCGGCTATAAGCAGATATCCGGAGAAACTTCATGTGATTCACATGGGAGATCAGTTTGATTTCGATACCGTTCATATAACATGTATGAATGATCCTTATCTTGTTGCGGATAATGCAATCAACAATTCATCATGTGTGCTTAAAGTCGAGATGGGCGGAAGAAAGATTATGTTCCTCGGTGATATGGGAGCAGATGTAGGTAATATGTTCCTTAGCGATCACGCGGGTGAAGATCTGAAGGTTGATATGGTTCAGATGGCACATCACGGACAGGCAGGAGTGGGACGTAATTTCTATGAAGCTCTGTCACCGACGGTATGCCTTTGGTGTACCCCGGGATGGCTTTATTACGATAACCAGTCACGCTATCAGACAGGTGCGGTCCGAAGCTGGATGTCGGCAATGGGTGTCACGAAAAATTATTGTATTAAAGACGGGGACAGGGTATTAAGATAATAAAAAAGTCCTATAAAACGGAGGAGAGCCGGTACATATGTACCGGCTCGAAGTATTATGAAAAAAATCTTGTAATCTATATTGGCAGATTTGTTTTCTTCTTGACTTAATTATATGGGCAAATAATGTCCGCATTATTCATTATCTGTAAACTGATTTCAAAGAATTTATGAACAAACTATGAACAAACGCCTGTTTTTTACGAAAGTTTTACATTAGAGCATTCTTCGTTATTTTATGGTAATATGTAGATATGGAAGAGAACAGGACAAAATCTTGGTTTAGAAAAAGCGATGCACTGATAACGGCATTTCTGGTGCCGGTATTGGTGCTTTTAGTTATTTATGCTCAAAGAAAGATATATCCGTTCGGAGATCGTGTCTATCTGCGAATAGATATGTATCACCAGTATGCACCGTTTTTCTCAGAACTTAAGAGTAAGCTTTCGGGATCGGGATCTTTTCTTTATTCATGGAATGTCGGAATGGGTGTTAATTTCATCCCCATCATTTCCTATTATCTGGCCAGTCCTCTCAACTGGTTACTGGCGGTAATTCCGAGAGAACATATTCTTGAGTTCATGGATTACGGACTTATATTAAAGACGGGACTTGCCGGACTTACGATGACGATATTCCTTGAGAGGCATGCACTAAACTCAAAATATGCTCCGGCATTTTTCGGAATCTTTTATGCACTCTCGGGATATATGGCTGCATATTCATGGAATGTCATGTGGCTGGACTGCATAGTCTTATTCCCTCTTGTTTGTCTGGGAATCGAGAAAATAGTCTTTGACAAAAAAGGTCTTCTTTATTGCATAGCATTGGGACTGTGCATAGTATCCAATTATTATATTTCAATAATGATCTGCATCTTTGCCGTGATGTATCTTGTTATGCTCCTTATTATGAGGGGCAGACAGAGCTTCGGTTCATTTATGGGCAGCATCGCAGTCTTCGCAGGGTTCTCACTTCTTGCGGGATTTATTGCGGCAGCTTTGTGGCTTCCGCAGATATTCGCATATGCATCTACGGCATCAGCAGTCAACGAATTTCCGGATTGGGTACAATCATATTTCTCAATCATCGATGTGATTGCAAGACATATGATGAATGTGGAAGTTGAAGTAGGACTCGATCACTGGCCGAATATCTATTGCTCAGTTGCAGTGATTCCGCTTGTCATGATGTTCATTATGAATAAAAATATCTCACTGAAAGAAAAGTGCGTATACGGAGTTATGATTTTCTTCCTGCTCGCAAGCTTTTCACTCAGCATACTTGCATATCTCTGGCACGGATTTCATTTCCCGAATTCGCTTCCATCACGCCAGAGTTTCATCTACATTTTCCTTGTACTTTATATAAGCTTCAGGGCAGTAGATCAGCTTGACGGAAATTCATTAAAGCATATAGGTATCGCAGCGGTATCAACTGTAGCATTTATGCTCCTTTGCCAGAAATTTGCGGACAGCGACAACTTCGGTTGGGAAGTTTTATATCTGTCTTTGGGTTTCGTCAGCATTTACCTGCTTCTTATGTATCTGTACAGAGCAGGGAAGATCAATATTAATGTGCTGGCTTTCATTCTGTTGGCTGTAGTAAGCCTGGAGGCAGCTTTGAACATGAACAGCACAAGCATTTCCACGACAAGCAGAAGTCAGTATGTTGAAGATAATGATAACGTGCGCGCTGTCGTTAATTATGCATACGATAATGATGAAGATTTCTACAGGTTCGAGAAGGATACGAGAAAGACAAAAAATGACGGTGCATGGATGGATTTTCATTCGGTTTCGCTGTTTGCATCTACGGCACACAGAGGCATGTCCGATCTTTTTACAAAGCTCGGATGCGAGGCATCGACAAACGCTTATGTAATAACGGGATCCACACCTTTGGTGGATGCGCTCTTTAATATCAAATATGTTATCTGTAACGGCGAATGTCATGATCCGAATAAGACACTTGTCTGCACCAGCGGCGATACATGGCTCTATAAGAACAGATACTGCCTGCCGCTTGGATATACGATTTCGGAAAATGCCGGCCAGATGCTCAAGGTAGATATGGGGCATCCGGTTCAAGAGCAGAATCAGATAGCAAGAACATTCGGTGCTGCCGATGTTTTAAAACAGGTTGACGGATTCAGAGAAGCGGGAGAATACACATTTACGGCACCGGAGGACGGGCTTTATTACGCATTCTCAGAAAATTCGAAAACCGAGACGGTCAGATTATCAATCGGTGACAGTCAGAAGACTTTTGAGAATGTTGATCGCGGGTATCTGATGGAGATCGGGTGGCTGAATAAAAATGATATCGTTTACCTGAAGCCGACTGACAAAACAGAAGTTCTCATGACTGCATATAAGTTCAATTATGATGCGCTCGGTCAGATAGTTGAAAAATTGGAAGACGGAAAGATACGCGTTGCCAGTTATGATGATACGCATGTGAATGCATCTGTTGATGTGCCGGAAGACAGGATGATGCTCATGACCATACCTTATGATAAGGGATGGAAGGTGACGGTTGACGGAAATCCCGTTCAGACATATGAAGCATACGGAGCTTTCATCGGATTTGATATTAAGGCCGGACACCATGACCTGGTACTTAACTTTGAACCGCAGGGATATAGGGAAGGTCTGACCGTTTCAGAAATTTCGCTTGCGGTATTGATTCTTATCGCAATTATATCGATAATAGTGGCAGCGGTTAAAAAGAAGAAAACCGGATACAGTAACAGATTTGAAGTCAGAAAGGACGAGATAAGATGACTCTGAGAGACCTTCAGATAGGACAGTCAGCCGTCATTACGGCGGTTGGCGGTAAAGGAGCATTACGTCAGCATTTCCTTGATATGGGAGTTATACCGGGTGCTGAAATCACACTGGTAAAATATGCTCCCATGGGAGACCCTATGGAGCTGCGTATCCACGGATACGAACTAACTTTGAGACTTGACGATGCTGCACAGATTGAAATAGGTAATCCTTATTTTGCAGAAGAAAAAAGTGAACCTTCGAAGTTCATGAAAACATTTGCTCATCCCGGTTTGGGTGAGGAAGGAAAGTATCATGTGAAAGATGATGCGGATCCACTTCCGAAAAATGAGCTGCTTACATTTGCGCTTGCCGGAAATCAAAACTGCGGCAAGACGACTTTGTTTAATGCGCTGACGGGCGCAAATCAGCATGTCGGAAACTTCCCGGGTATTACCGTCGAATCAAAGAGCGGTCCTATCCTCCGTCATCCGAATACTCTGGTAACGGACCTGCCGGGAATCTATTCACTTTCCCCATACACAGCGGAAGAAATCGTATCAAGGAATTTTATTATTGATGAGAAACCCAGAGGTATCATTAATATCGTCGATGCGACAAATATAGAAAGAAGTCTGTATCTCACGCTTCAGCTTATGGAGCTTGAAGTTCCTATGGTACTTGCGCTCAATTTTTTTGAAGAGGTTGTAAGTAACGGCGGATCGATAGATGTGAATGCGATGGAAGAACTTCTGGGTATCCCCGTAATACCTGTTTCCGCAGTAAAAGAAGACGGTGTCGAAGAGCTCATAAGCCATGCAATCCATGTTGCAAGAAACCAGGAACGACCGGGGCGCCGGGACTTCTGCGATACGCAGTTCAGAAACGGTGCCGTACATCGTGCGATTCACGGAATAACTCATCTTATAGAGGATCATGCGGGAAATGCCGGCATACCTCCGCGTTTTGCCGCAACGAAACTCATCGAGGGAGATCCGCTTATAGTTGAGAGACTGAAACTTTCAGATAATGAGCTTGAGACTATCGAACACATGGTTCTCACGATGGAAGAGGAGGGCGGACTGGATCGCAGCGCTGCCATCGCAGATATGAGGTACTCATTCATAAGGGAACTCTGTGAAAAGACGGTGGTGAGAGTTCATGAAAGTAAAGAACATAAAATCAGTACTGCCATTGACAAGGTACTGACAGGAAAATACACGGCTATCCCTGCATTCATAATCATCATGGGTCTTATCTTTGTCCTTACTTTTAATGTGATCGGAGCATGGCTTCAAAACCTGCTTTCACAGGGAATAGATAAGCTTACACAGATAACGGATGCCGCCCTTACTTCGGCTAATGTTAATGAAGGTATACATTCACTTGTGATAGACGGGATATTCACGGGAGTCGGCGGAGTATTAAGTTTTATACCAATCATACTGGTATTGTTCCTGTTTTTAAGTCTTCTCGAGGACAGCGGATATATGGCAAGGGTTGCATTTGTCATGGATAAGATATTAAGAAAACTCGGACTGTCCGGACGAAGCATAGTGCCCATGCTTATCGGATTCGGATGTACGGTGCCGGGCGTCATGGCGACAAGGACGCTTCCGTCTGCCCGGGACAGAAAGATGACCATAATACTTACTCCGTTTATGAGTTGTTCCGCAAAACTTCCGATTTACGGATTCATATCATATATGTTTTTTCCGAAGACTGCAGGACTTGTGATGGTAGGTCTGTATCTTCTCGGAATTTTGCTTGCAATAGTGACTGCACTTATTTCCAAAAATACTATTTTCAAAGGCGAAGCAGTCCCATTTGTAATGGAACTTCCGAACTACAGACTTCCGGGATTTAAGAATACACTCATGCTGCTTTGGGATAAAGCGAAAGACTTCCTTGAACGAGCATTTTCGGTGCTTCTTATCGCAACGGTAATCATCTGGTTTTTAAGTACGTTCGGGCCGAATCTCAAGATGGTCACCGATGCTCAGGACAGCATGCTGGCAATCGTATCCGGAAAGATATCACCGGTATTTACACTTCAGGGCTTTTCGGACTGGCGTATGGTAACGGCACTTCTTTCGGGTATCATGGCAAAGGAAAGTGTGGTATCAACACTTATTGTTTTATTCGGAAGCGAGACTGCTGTAATGGGAGTTCTTTCGGGTGCATCATCGCTGGCATTCTTAACATTCTGTCTGCTTTATTCACCATGTGTGGCAGCGATAGCATCGATTAAAAGAGAACTCGGATGGAAGTGGGCTATAGGTCTCATGATATTTCAAACGGTTCTGGCCTGGGCAGTTTCACTTCTGGTATTCGTAATTGCGGGAGGGCTTGTACTATGAACACGGTAAGTATTATTCTCCTTTTAATAATTGCAGCCATACTTATATGGGCCGTGGTCAGAGTAATTAAAAACAAAGGAAGATGCAGTGGCTGCAGCAAAGACTGCAGTAACTGCACGAGAAAAAGAGCATGAAGAAATTCCTGAAAACTTTATGGAGCATAGTCTGGCCGCTGGCGGTCTATCTGCTTTTAGCTGTTATCGTAGAATTCGTACACAGCATGATTATAGTTTTTAATAACTATTATGCTACGGGAGAACTGGATATCGACAGCATCATGAACGGGGTAATAACGGAAGGCCTCGGTGCGACGGCAGTAGTCAGCGCGATATCGATACTTATATTCATTTTTATAATAAGAGGCGACAGAAAGCAACATGCCGATGACCCGGAAATCAAACATGCCGATATAACTTTTCCGGCGATAATCGCAGCCATCGGAGGATGCTTAGTCGGTAATTATGTGCTGACGGTAAGCGGTATCATGGAGGCGGATGAGACATTTGATCTGATAAATGAAGTCATTACGTCTGCTTCAGTTTGGATGCAGATACTGACGGCAGTCATCCTGGCACCTATATGTGAGGAACTCCTGTTCAGAGGAATCATATATAAGAGAGTGGAGTACAGCTACGGATTCTGGCCGGCTGCAATTGTCTCATCGCTCCTTTTCGGAGCCATGCACGGAAATGTCTCGCAGTTCATATATGCGAGTGCCTTGGGAATGCTTTTTGCCTTTGCATACCGGAAATCGGGAAAACTGTGGGTCTGTATACTCATGCATCTGACAGCCAATGCGGCATCGCTGGTATTTGAGTCGGTTTTCGTCCTGTTTGACAATTATGCCGTTGCGGAAACGATTCAGATAGTACTCGGAGCAGTGCTTCTTATCGCAGGACTTATAATGATGATAAAAAGGTCACCGGAGCCAAAAAAAAGTTGACTTTAACAGTCTATAAAAGTATAATAATCTGGCGTGTGTTTGCACGCCGGATTTTTGTTGCAAAAATCTACAGAAATATGAGCGAAAGGAGGAAAATCGCGAAATGCCATCTTTTAACCAATTAGTAAGAAAAGGCAGACAGACTTCAGAGAAAAAGTCTACAGCACCGGCTCTTCAGAGAAGCTTTAACTCACTTCACAAGAAAGCTGTTGAAGCATCATCACCACAGAAGCGTGGAGTATGTACAGCTGTAAAGACTGCTACACCTAAGAAGCCTAACTCAGCTCTTCGTAAGATCGCCAGAGTTCGTCTGTCAAACGGTATTGAGGTTACAAGCTACATTCCGGGCGAGGGTCATAACCTTCAGGAGCATAGTGTTGTTCTCATCCGTGGCGGAAGAGTTAAAGATCTTCCGGGTACAAGATACCATATTATCCGTGGAACTCTTGATACCGCAGGTGTTGCTAATAGGAGACAGGCTCGTTCAAAATACGGTGCCAAGAGACCGAAAGCAGGTAAGTAATTTGTAACTAGCTTAGGTAATATAATGCCGGATTTTGAAATATTTCTGTAGTTCAGAATATATAAACCGAGCATGGACAACTAAATAACAAAATGTTGAGTACCTAAGAATTAAACCCAATGTTTAAGGAGGGAAGTAACGTGCCACGTAAAGGACATACACAAAAAAGAGATGTTTTGGCAGACCCGATTTACAACGACAAGGTTGTAACCAAGCTTATCAACAGCATCATGCTTGATGGTAAGAAGGGTGTTGCCCAGAAGATCGTGTACGGTGCATTCGACCGCATGCAGGCATCTACAGGTGAAAATCCTGTTGAGACTTTCCAGAAGGCTATGAACAATGTTATGCCTGTACTGGAAGTTAAGGCCAAGAGAATCGGTGGTGCAACATATCAGGTACCGATCGAGGTAAAACCGGAGAGACGCCAGGCACTGGCTCTCAGATGGATAACAGCCTTCTCACGCAAGAGAAGTGAGAAGACACAGGCTGAGCGTCTTGCTAACGAACTTTTAGATGCAGCTAATAATACAGGCGCATCTGTAAAGAGAAAAGAAGAGATGCATAGAATGGCAGAGGCTAATAAGGCATTTGCTCATTACAGATTTTAATTTGTAGGAGGGGACGTATTGGCTGACGCAAAAAGAGAATATCCTTTGGAGAGAACCAGAAACATAGGTATTATGGCTCACATCGATGCCGGAAAAACGACATTGACCGAACGTATCCTCTATTATACAGGTGTCAACTATAAAATGGGTGATACCCACGAGGGTACAGCCACTATGGACTGGATGGAGCAGGAGCAGGAGAGAGGAATTACGATCACATCCGCTGCTACGACCTGTCACTGGACACTTGAAGAGAATTGCAAGCCAAAGCCGGGTGCACTTGAACACCGCATCAATATCATTGATACTCCCGCACATGTAGACTTCACGGTAGAAGTTGAACGTTCACTGAGAGTACTTGATGGAGCAGTTGGCGTATTTTGCGCCAAGGGTGGTGTAGAGCCGCAGTCCGAGAACGTATGGCGTCAGGCAGACACCTACAACGTTCCACGTATGGCATTCATCAACAAGATGGACATCATGGGCGCGAATTTCTATGGAGCTGTGGATCAGATCCGTAACCGCCTCGGCAAAAATGCTATATGTCTTCAACTTCCTATAGGAAGTGAAGATACTTTCAAAGGAATAATTGATTTATTTGAGATGAAAGCCTATATCTATCATGATGATAAAGGCAATGACATCACTATCGAGGATATCCCCGCAGACATGCAAGAGAAAGCAGAGCAGTATCATGAGGAACTCATTGAGAAAATCTGCGAACTCGATGACGATCTCGCGACGGATTACCTTGAGGGAAATGTTCCCGATACAGCTACCCTTAAGGCAGCGCTCAGAAAGGGAACATGCGAGTGTACAGCAATCCCTGTTTGCTGTGGTACGGCATACAGAAACCGCGGAGTTCAGAAACTCCTCGATGCCATCATTGAGTACATGCCGTCACCTCTCGACATACCGGCTATCGCAGGTGTGGACGATAAGGGCAATGAAACGGTAAGACACAGCAGTGATGAAGAACCGTTTGCAGCACTTGCATTTAAGATTATGACAGATCCTTTTGTCGGAAAGCTGGCATACTTCAGAGTATACTCGGGAACCATTGATTCAGGATCTTACGTATACAATGCAACGAAGCAGAAGAAGGAAAGAGTTGGTCGTATCCTTCAGATGCATGCCAACAAACGTATGGAACTTGAAAAAGTTTATTCAGGTGACATAGCAGCGGCAGTAGGATTTAAATCAACAAGTACCGGAGACACAATCTGCGACGAGAAGCATCCGGTCATCCTGGAATCCATGGAGTTCCCTGAGCCGGTTATCGATATTGCCATCGAGCCTAAGACTAAGGCGGGCCAGACCAAGATGATAGATGCACTCGCAAAGCTTTCTGAAGAAGATCCGACCTTCAAAGCATCGACTAACAAAGAAACAGGTCAGACGATCATATCCGGAATGGGTGAGCTTCACCTGGAGATCATCGTTGACAGACTTCTTCGCGAGTTCAATGTTGAAGCCAATGTCGGAGCACCTCAGGTAGCATATAAGGAAACATTCCTTAAACCTGTGGATGTAGAAAGCAAGTACGTTAAGCAGTCAGGCGGTAAGGGACAGTACGGACATTGTAAAGTACGTTTCGAGCCGATGGATGCAAATGCAGAAGAGACATTCAAGTTTGATTCGGAAGTTGTCGGCGGAGCTATTCCGAAGGAATACATTCCGGCAATCGGAGACGGTATCCGGGATGCATCAAAAGCAGGTATCCTCGGAGGATTCCCGGTTCTCGGAATACACGCTACAGTATATGACGGATCATATCATGAGGTCGATTCTTCGGAAATGGCTTTCCATATCGCCGGATCACTCGCATTCAAGGATGCGATGCAGAAGGCAGGAGCAGTACTGCTTGAGCCTATCATGAAAGTTGAGATCACAATGCCTGAGGAATATCTCGGTGATGTAATCGGAGACGTAACTGCAAGACGTGGTAAGGTCGAGGGTATGGATGAGCTTGGCGGCGGAAGACTTGTAAAAGCATTCGTTCCGTTGTCAGAGATGTTCGGATACTCTACTGATTTGAGAAGCAAGACTCAGGGACGCGGAAACTACTCAATGTTCTTCGAAAGATATGAACAGGTTCCGAAGTCAGTCCAGGATAAGATACTCAAAGACAGAAGAGGGGATCTATATTAAGTAACTAATTGAAATAAAGGTCTGTATATTGTATAATCAACAATGAGGCCTATCAAAAACCAAGCCCGAGTAAGGGCATAAATCTAAGGAGGATTTAAAATGGCAAAAGCAAAATTTGATAGAACCAAATTACATGCAAACATTGGTACTATCGGACACGTAGATCATGGTAAAACAACTTTAACAGCAGCTATCACAAAGGTTCTTGCAACAAAGATGCCTTCAGACACAAACAAGATCGTTGATTTCGATAAGATCGACAAGGCTCCGGAAGAGAAAGAGCGTGGTATCACAATCAACACAGCTCATGTTGAGTATGAGACAGCTAAGAGACATTACGCACATGTTGACTGCCCAGGACATGCTGATTATGTAAAGAACATGATCACAGGTGCTGCACAGATGGATGGTGCTATCCTCGTTGTTGCTGCTACTGATGGTGTTATGGCTCAGACAAGAGAGCATATCCTTCTTGCTCGTCAGGTAGGCGTTCCTTCAATCGTTGTATTTATGAATAAGTGTGATATGGTTGATGACCCAGAGCTTCTTGAGCTCGTTGAAATGGAGATCAGAGATCTTCTTAACGAGTATGAGTTCCCGGGAGATGATATTCCTGTTATCCAGGGTTCAGCTCTTAAGGCTCTTGAAGATCCGAACTGTGAGTGGGCAGACAAGGTTATGGAACTTATGGATGCTGTTGACAGCTACTTCCCGGATCCTGCACGTGAGACAGACAAGCCTTTCCTTATGCCGGTTGAGGACGTATTCACAATCACAGGTCGTGGTACAGTTGCTACAGGCCGTGTAGAGCGTGGTGTTCTTCATCTTAATGATCCTGTTGAGATCCTTGGAATCAAGGAAGACAAGATGACATCTGTTGTAACAGGTATCGTAATGTTCCGTAAGCTTCTTGATGAGGCACAGGCAGGAGATAACGTAGGTCTTCTTCTTCGTGGTATCAACCGTACAGATATCGAGCGTGGTCAGGTTATCGCAAAGCCGGGTTCAGTTACATGCCATGCAAACTTCACAGCACAGGTTTACGTACTGACAAAGGACGAGGGTGGCCGTCATACACCATTCTTCAATAACTATCGTCCACAGTTCTACTTCAGAACAACTGATGTAACAGGTGTTTGCCGTCTTCCGGAAGGAACAGAGATGTGCATGCCTGGTGATAACGTAGAGATGACAATCGAGCTGATTCATCCGATCGCTTGTGAGCAGGGTCTTCGTTTCGCTATCCGTGAGGGTGGACGTACAGTAGGTTCAGGAAGAGTTGCTAAGTTATTAGATTAATTTCTGAAATAGTTTATAAAAATCAAGGCTTCCGGCGATTTTGCCGGAGGCCTTTTTTGGTTACGGCGATTCAGATGGGTTTTTAGTGATTTTTGAAAGAAAAAAGTATTAAAAGCTGATAAATAATTTAGAAAAAATCCACATGTTTTTATTGTCGGAAATGTATCTGAAGATTATAATAGTTACACTAAATCAGCAAGGAAAGATGATATGATTCTTTACGTAGATGAAACTGGAAATAACGATTTTTTTATCGTTGCCGGAGTGCTATTTGAAAGTGAAAAATCAACGAAATTTGCCTATAAGCAGTTTAAAAAGAAGGTTGATAATCTTGAATTAAAGAGCTCTATCAAGGAAAAATTATATATAGAATTTAAAGGGATTTTACTTGAAAGCAGTTATCAGAGAATTAAACAAATGATAATGAGCAGCATCGATGAAAACGCAAAAAAAGTAGTATACGGTATATACAAAAGGAAAGGATCATTCACTCAGGAAGAAAAAGAAATGGTGTATATCCAGCTACTGTCATCGATTGTTGATTCTATGGAAGAACCTGTGGAAATTGTATTTGATGAATTTAGAATCAAGAATTTTGACAATGCAATTGTAAATATCATTAGCCAAAAGCAGAATTGTATATCCATTGCTCCGAACGATTCACAGATAGTACCGGGCTTACAGTTTGCAGATAATGTGTGTGGTGCGATAAGACTGCATTCAACCGGGGAAAATGAAGAGTATTATCTTAGCATCAGGGATAAAATTTATCCCGTTTGACATTTTTATTAGTTGATGCTATACTTGTGTCAGTTAGAGATGGCCTCCCGGGCGCTTGAGTCGGGGTGTACGGTAAACGTAGGACCATCTTTTTCTATGAGAAGATGACCTCCTTGGCACTTGAGCTGGGGTGTACGGGTAAACGTAGGATCATCTTTTTTCTTTATCAAAATTTAGAGAGCAGGCGTGAAAAATGCACTTCACAACCTGCTCTTAATCATCATCCTTCTCATCTATGGGATGTTTTTTTTCTCTATATACTACCTTTTGCTGATTATCCGGGTTCGGAGAATATTAAATTCTTTATTCACGGAATATACCACTGATGAATTCTGTCTATCGAAAAAATACCGTCTTTAATATTGCAGGCGCTTGCCAAAAGGCCATGTATTTCTAATTCTATGAGAGCAGTATTCTTTGAAGATGCAGGATCCAGTGCGATATACTCTGTATCGGATTTTTTGCCAATCAGCAGGATATAATGCCCGAGCTCACTCCAGCTCCCCTTCGGGAAATGAATCACAACCGGACTGTATTTTTTTTCAGAACTCATATATCTTGAGAATAAATCCGGAATCTGTAAAACCGGTTCTTCCCCCTCCATCCAGCCGCAAAATTCGGCATCCCAGGCATCCCAGCGGGTTCTCCCGTCATGTGCTTCAAGTATATCTTTCGGAGTAAGATTTACTCCGAGATAACTCAGTGCCATAGAGCAGCATGCTGTCCCACATTCGGTCCGGGGACTTGTATATGCTCCGAACATTTCCTTCGGCCAATAGCGCTTAAAGAACCCTTCTTTGTCACTAAGCTGTGAGATATAGCGAATCGTTCCCCGTTTAACTTTTTTGCTGAAGCCAAATTTAATTTCAGTGGCAGGTTCATATCCATTCCTGAATCCGGAATCTCCTACTGTTCCGAGAATCTCATGGCAACGGTGAAGAGCATTCTTCAGCTGTACCCTTAAGTCCTTATCTTTTGTTTTCGGAGAGTTTAGATGTTTATGTATATTCAGGAGTTTTCTTTGATTTCCCCATGGCATGGTCAGATCTCCGAAAGGTGCATTGTTCATAAAATACATATAATATGGAGTATAATTTACCTCCTTTATAGATGCCTTGCCTGTTCGCATGTTTCTGATAATTGTGAGATCTAATATTGCAGTTACTCTGTTATCCATATCATGCTGATTTGAAAAAAAATTACCCAAAGAATAGCATACAAATCCCTTTCGCTTTTTTCTGTCGTATCCTTTCGTGCAGATATTCTCAAAGAATTGAAGGACATGAGGGTGATTCCCGATAACTATATCTGCTCCGTTTTTAACAAGTTCTTTTGCAAGTACTTTCTGATAATCATCAGGTTTATTTTCGCCTTCATTGCCCCAATGCATCAGCACAACTATCAGATCGGTCTTTAAAGATAATGCATAGCTCAGATCACTCTTTATCAAATCAATATCCGGTGTATCATAATTCAGTTCGTAATCCTTGTTGAAAAGATTAATCATACACTTTTGTTCTTGTGTAATTGTATGCCCATTGATTCCATAAGTATAATTTAAAAAAGCAATTGTGATGCCGCTGACATTTGCAACGCAAACTCCATGTGTCGCATCTCTTTCGTTTCTTGATCTGTAGGTTCCCGTATGCAATAGTCCTTGTGAATCCAACATATCCAGAGTGCTTACAATTCCGCACTCCCCGCTGTCCCATGCGTGATTGTTTGCCGTAGAAAATAAACTTATCCCTGCTTTTTGAGCATTTTCTGTCAGCTCTTTGGGTGAAATGAATTCAGGGTACCCTGTATAAGAAGAGTCTCCCAATGTACATTCCAGATTCGCCATTGCCAGATCTGCTCCTTTCAGTTGCTCTGCGGCATCGAAGAATATATGGGAAAAATCATATTTTCCACTTTCTTCGTCCCAGGAATCCTTCAGAATAGTATCATGCGGAAGAAAGTCCCCCGTAAACATCAGGTGAACCTCTTTCATATTATTATTATTTAACGATCTCTTTGGCATAAAGCTTTCTATAGTTCAAAAAACGGTTGCATCTGGGGAAACGATAATTTCAGGCTTTCCTATCCAATGAAAGTGACTGGCAAAGCAGATCGAATAGGCACCTACCTCTCTGATAATGAGGATGATATATTTATTGGCATCGGTGAATACCCAATCATCTCTGCGCGTTTCCGTCACAGTGGTCACCATGTCATAGCCGGAGTTGACGATGCAGTTGCCAGGCTCGGCGATTACGGTGAGGCCGGGTCGCAAGGCTTTCAGGCGTGTTACTCGCTCACAAAGTTTTTTCAATGCTCCCTGGGTGTCCTCCTGTGGAAGAACATAGTGTCCGCCCAGATTAAGTATGAGCGGGGCGGAGTCTCTTCTTGCAGCGATTAACTTTTCCAGTTCGTCGAAT
>JAZRYX010000069.1:0-2766 GCA_045600945.1 Lachnospiraceae bacterium | reverse complement strand
TTATCAGTCTATAAAACGGACGTTAAGTCCAGGAAAGGAAGCCGACATACCGATTGCTCCATCATTATACAGCTAAGCAACAAGATGGATAATTCCTTACTGGCTGTAAGGGTTATTAACCATAAATATATTGTAGTAGAAGGAGGATATACAAAGTGAAAATTCGTTACACAAGCCCTATCGTATTTACAAGTGATAGTTCCAAAATCATTACACAGATGGAGGCCATTGGCTTTAAGATAACTCATAAGAAGGTAAATGCCGGTGGGACAAATGTTACATTTATTTCTATGAAAGATGCAAATGATCATCCGATGATGATTGCTGAAAATGCACGCTTTAGCAATCCGTTTGCCGGAATTCGTATCAATGTAGATAATTTTGATGAGGCTTTGTCAGAGCTTATTGCACTTGGTTATATGAACCTGCAACAAGGTGCTACAGATACAGGCACATCTCATGCAACTTTATTAAGATCACCGGAAGGTATATTTGTTTCTATTGGTGAACATAATACATGAGACGAGATTGATACATAGGTAGCAGTTAAATATGACTTTATGGGGTTGGTGAAATTGTAAAGGAATATTAGAGGACTCATGTATGCGGTTATTGTATTGCCGGTGTCCAGAGCAAACACATGAGAATTCCTGGTGAACACACGGCAGCCGGTGTTTCCTTATTTAAGGGGTGAAAGGAGTAAATTATGGGAGAGACTTTCCCAGATAAGACGTTGCTTTAGGAGAATGCAAAACTCATACCGAACAACGTCTCCTAAAGTTGACATATAATGTGCAAATGTCTATAATAATAGACACTAAAGATAACGAGGGCAGATAAAAACCTATGAAAAAAGCTGCTTATAACATAATGCCGAAAACAGAAGAAATCCTTCAGACCATGGGTGAGCAGATTAAGCTTGCAAGATTAAGACGGAGCTTAGCTGCTGAACTTGTGGCAGAACGAGCGGGTATCAGCCGGGCTTCGCTCTGGAAGGTTGAAAAAGGCGATCCGTCAGTTGCAATGGGAATATATGCAGCTGTTCTTCATGCACTCAACGATATGGATAAAGATTTACTTTTAGTTGCAAAGGATGATGAAATGGGAAGGCAACTCCAGGATCTTAAGTTGATTACAAAAAGGCGTGCACCAAGGAGGAAAGAACAGTGACAGCGAATCAAAAAGACATTTTCGTGTACGATGATTTCAGCTCCGATGAACCGCTTCTTATGGGAACACTTTTTGTAAATGCAATTAAGGGCGAAGAGTCCTATTCGTTTGAATATGATAAAAATTGGCTTACAAAGACAGGTATGAAACTGAATCTTGATCCCGAACTTATGCCATATTCCGGAAGACAATATCCATCCGGAAACAGTATATTCGGAATTTTTGCAGATGCATCTCCGGACAGATGGGGGCGTGTCCTGATGAATAAACGAGAAAGAATACTGGCAGATAAAGAAGGCAGAAAGCCGGCAAAGCTTTACGACAGTAATTATCTGCTTGGTGTTTATGATGAAACGAGGATGGGAGGAATCAGATTCAAAACAGATCCTGACGGACCGTTTCTTTCGGATGACAAAGAAACAGCAGCTCCTCCGTGGACTACACTCAGGACATTGGAAGAGGCTTCGAGAAACTTTGAAAATGATGAAAACGGATTATCAGACAAATGGCTTAATCAACTTATAAAACCGGGGTCATCGTTGGGAGGAGCAAGACCAAAAGCAACAGTTACTGATACTAAGGGACAACTTTGGATTGCGAAGTTCCCTTCAAAGAATGATGAAAATGACACGGGCGCGTGGGAAATGGTAGCGCATGAACTTGCAAAACTGTGTGGGCTGAATGTTCCGGAAGCAAAGCTTGAGAAATTTTCTTCATATGGAAGTACTTTTCTTTCTAAACGTTTTGATCGTAACGGAGCAAGACGGATACATTTTGCGTCAGCTATGACACTTTTAGATAAAACCGACGGAGCATCAGCTGCTGACGGAACAAGCTATCTAGATATAGCAACATTTATTAAATCATACGGAGCTCAGCCGAAGAAGGATTTGCTTGAGCTTTGGAAGCGTATAGTTTTCAATATGGCAGTTACAAACACAGATGACCATCTGCGTAATCACGCATTCATTCTTACTGATAAAGGCTGGATTCTTTCGCCGATGTTTGATGTCAATCCGGTTCCGTATGGTGATGAACTATCATTAAATGTAAACGAAGATGACAACAGAATCAGTACCGAACTTGCAATTGAGACTGCAGTCAGGTTCGGAATAAAAAAACCTGAAGCAGAAAAGTATGCAGAAGAGATTCTGGCGAAGGTAAATGATAACTGGGAAAAACTTGCACACCGGTATAAGCTTACACGTAGCCAGATAGAAGACATGAGACCGGCATTTTATTGTGAAACATCATAATCACGACTTTGAGTTTTACAGAATGGCAGATGGCGAATATGCGCTTGATATGATGTACAGAACGATTCCGGCAGAGCTTCTAAAGGCTGAACCTGATACCTGCCATTGCGGAGTGGATCATCGTTGAGCAGGATGAACCGAGTGAAAAAGGGCCTTTGGAAGATGCAGAGCGAAGTCTGAGATATATCAGAGAACTCTTTTGATATAGGGTAAGGAGAAAAAAGGTGAGTTGTACTAAATTTATCACATATTTGTTTCCGGTATTACTTATTGGATTTACATTTGCCGGAGCAAAGGTTTATAAATTACATACATTCAACGAAAATGCCTATTCCTTAAC
>JAZRYX010000068.1:0-23432 GCA_045600945.1 Lachnospiraceae bacterium | reverse complement strand
CCGTGCCGAGAACAAGAAGAGCTACTGCTGCAACGAGTGCAACGATTTTTGTGTTCTTCATTTACTTTTCTCCTCTTTTTTCTTTTTAATGAATCCCTAATTGCGCTTAGGAGACTTGCGATAACTATAATTATCGACAGTAACAAATCTCTTTTTTGGTGAGTTGTCAGAAGCTCGCGTAATAACATATGAATTATTTGTTACAACAAATCTTGAAAATGTGAAAAAATCAATTGGAGACATAAAAAATGACGAGAGTTATATACTCTCGCCAATGCACCCTAAACTATGTTTGGTTTAAGCCAGCATGTTTCGGATTTCTTCAACAGAAACATTCATTAATTTTGCAACATCTTCTTCTGCAATAAGTTTTCCCTTTATCAGTAAACGGACAGTCTCTTGAATTCCAGCTTTCTTGCCTTCAATGAGACCTTCTTTAAGACCTTCCTCTCGTCCGAGTTTTCTGTTTTCCATATCTCTCATCTGCTGTGTCATATATGCGGCCCTCCATCTCTCATGTGTGCGTGCCTCTTTGACATCGGTTTCTATTTCTCTTACTAATCCGCTCGTTCCGTCATCTTTTCCAGTTCTTATATATCGCAGGAAGCTTTTCATTTCTCCCGGTATGTCCGGATCTTCTGATGCTCCGTTGATCAGTATCGTGTATGTCTCATCTCCAAGTTCGATGCTTGAGTCTTCGTCGCATCTGTTTCGGAATGAGTAGATAGCTTTGTTAAGTCCTTTTCGGATTCCGTTTTTACAGATAAAGATCACATAGGTCGGATTCAGCTTCTCATAATCCTCGCTTTTCTGAATCTGATCCAGTGCCATCATGCTGTGGTAATATCTGACTCGCTTCGGAAGAGATTCCACAGTAGCTATCTGCATCTCCAGATCATATGTATTATGCTCTGCATCTTCAACCACGACATCAAGCCGGATTCCTTTTGAATCATATCTGATATCGATGGTCTTCTGATAATCTATCGTATTTATCCGTGTGACTTTTCTGTTGAGGAGTAGTTCTACTAATTTCCTACATAGTTCGGTGTTGCTGTACAGGATATTCGCGAACATAAAATCGTCCGTGAACTCTAATTCTTCGTATGCTTTTCTATTCATATATCCTCCTAGTGTCGGCATACAAAGAGCAGTTTTTAACCCCAGTTTATTGATTTGTTTTTACATTGAGAAACTTTCCCCTCGTACAATATTTTACCATACACGAAGATTTTCATTCAAGCAATATGATCAATGATTCTGAGGATCTTTTGCGGAAGGAGCCAAGATGCGTCCTACAGCAAGAAACTTCGTTCCGGGACGCACGCGGCAGGTCGAGAACTGCGCCATAGTGCGTCCTACGGCGGGAAGTTACCTTGCTGGACGCACCCAGGAAGATTAATTTCGTCTGACCGTTTCCAAAGATGCGGCCTACAGGAAGAAACTTCGTCCCAGAACGCACCTGGCAGGCCAAAACCTGCATCATCATGCGTCCTGCAGCAGGCAATATCGTCCCGGGACGTATCAGTTCTGCGAATTGTAATCATTCGCGGTCGCCAAATGCAAATAAATTTGCGCCCCACTCGTCGCCGTATGGTATAATCACGTTAATGATTAATTTGCGGAGGGTTTTCGTCCATGAATATCATATCCAAAGATGACTGCTATCTGTTTGGGCAGGGAGTGCACTACGAGATATACAAAAAGCTCGGCGCGCATCCGTATACATACAGAAAGAAAGATGGTTTTTATTTTGCTGTCTGGGCTCCTCATGCCAAGGCCGTGAGTCTTGTCGGCGATTTTAACAACTGGGATTCCGACTCCGACTATATGACCACGCTTCGCACAAGCGGTATCTGGGAGGTTTTCATCCCGGGTATGAAGGCCGGAGAGCGTTATAAATATGCCATCTGTACTCAGGCGGGTAAATGGATATATAAGGCGGATCCGTATGCATTTTATGCAGAGGTAAGACCAAACACGGCATCGGTTACCTATGTCGCTGATCCGAAATGGAGCGATGAGAAATGGATGCAGCAGCGCGCTGAGGGAGATCCGAGGCGTAAGCCGGTTTCGATTTACGAGTGTCATCTCGGTTCATGGAAAAGAGATCTTGATTATCGCAAGTACGCCAAAGAGCTCGGAGCTTACTGCAAGGAGATGGGATATACCCACGTTGAGATACTGGGTATAGCAGAGCATCCTTACGACGGCAGCTGGGGATATCAGGTAACCGGATATTATGCTCCGACTTCGAGATACGGCAGCCCTGACGATTTCATTTACTTTATAAATTATCTGCACCGAAAGGGCATTGGTGTCATCCTTGATTGGGTTCCGGCACATTTTCCGAAAGATGAGCACGGACTTGCGAATTTCGACGGTCAGCCGCTTTATGAATATGCCGATCCGCATATGGGCGAGCGCCTCGACTGGGGAACCAAGGTTTTTGATTATTCCAGGACCGAGGTACGCAACTTCCTTATAGCCAATGCGCTTTATTGGCTCAATGAGTTTCATATCGACGGCCTGCGTGTGGATGCGGTCGCTTCGATGCTTTATCTGGACTACGGCCGCAAAGCCGGCGAGTGGAAGCCGAATAAGTACGGCGGCAATCAGAACCTCGATGCGATAGAGTTTTTCAAGCATCTTAATTCAATTATCGCAAAGCGCGGCGACGGCACGATGATCATAGCCGAGGAGTCAACTTCATGGCCTATGGTCACACATCCGGCAGAAAGCGGCGGATTGGGCTTTACTTACAAGTGGAACATGGGCTGGATGCATGATTTCCTTGAGTACATGAAGCTGGATCCGTATTTCCGCAAGGGCGCACACAACCTGATGACGTTCGCGATGACGTATACGACCAGCGAGAATTTCATCCTGGTGCTTTCACACGATGAGGTTGTCCACCTTAAGTGTTCGATGATCAGCAAGATGCCGGGCATATACGAAGACAAGTTTGCGAATCTTAAGTGCGCGTATGCATTTATGTTCGGCCATCCGGGCAAGAAGCTGCTCTTTATGGGTCAGGACTTCGCGCAGTGGCATGAGTGGGACGAGGAGGCCGAGCTTAACTGGGAGCTTAAGGACAATCCGCTGCATCAGGACATCTCGGAGTTCTATGCGGCGCTTAATACGGTTTATAAAAAGCATTCGTGCCTCTATGAACTTGATGACATGTGGGACGGTTTTGAGTGGGTAAATGCTGACGATCGCGACAGATCTATCTTCAGCTTTATCAGGTATAATCGTGAGCATAAGAAATCGGTACTCGTCGTAGTTAATTTCACTCCGATGGAAAGAGGCGACTATATGGTCGGTGTGCCGAAGTCGGGAAAGTATAAGCTTATCTTGAACGAGAAGGGTCTTTGCAGGGATGAGTATAAGGCCTTGAAGGGTGAATGCGACGGTCGTGATTGGCATCTTGAGTATAAACTTCCGCCGTATGGAATCGCGATGTTTGAGTTCTAAGAAAAATTTTATAAGAAAAAATTACTAAGAAAATTCTCAGTCGGGTTTTGGGTACAAAGACTTGACTGGGGATTTTTTTGGATATATCCTTTACGCACGATTTGGATTTATAAAACCTCTTAATATTCTATTATCCTGTCTTTGCAATACGCATGCGTCGTATTATCGCAATCGTAGATCCTGATAATGAGTATGCCGGGAAACTGGCGCAGTATATCAACAATCATGAGAATGGCGGCTTTAAGGCGGTCATCTTTTCCGATACAGAAAAGTACCTTTCCAAGTGTGCGGATTATGATACCCGCATCCTGCTCATAGATGAGAATGAGTTTTCAAAGCTTCATGAGGGTGCAAGCTTCGGTGTCATAATCTGCCTTTCCGAAGACAGCTTCTCAACTGCCGAGATACCATCGGTATGTAAGTATTCGAGAGCTGATCTTATTACGCACTTCATGCTTCGCGAGTATGCGGAGCGTGCTCCGTCCGCTTTATCACATGTTTCGGTTAAGCCCAGTCACATAGTGGCGGTTTATTCGCCGGTGGCGCGCTGCGGGAAGACAGCATTTGCTCTTACCATAGCGCAGTTTCTGGGACAGCGCGGCAAGTGTCTTTTGCTGGTGCTAGATGAGTTTGCAGGTGTATTCAGATACATCGCAAGGGAGGCGACAAGTGATATGTCTGATGTGATTTATTCATACAGGCAGGGACGCTACTCCTGGGCGAGACTGGCGCAGTCAGTGTATCGCTTCGGCAGCACGGATTACATTGCGCCGGTCAGATATCCCGAGGATCTTACGGCTATGACCTGCACTCAGATGATAGAACTTATCAACAAGATAAGAAGCGAGAGCGGATATGAGTTTATAGTTCTGGATATGGGCAGTTATGGTAAACATGCCGCGGAGCTTGAGGAGATATGCGATGAGATTTTCATGCCGGTTCTGGATGATGCTTTAAGCCGCTGCAAAGTGAGTGAGTTTAAGGAGTCGCTGGAGCAGGGCGGCAGGACGGATATCCTGATGAGGATAAGGGAAGTTAAGCTTCCGCATGAGGAGAGGCTGGATACCGAAAAACCAAGGGAGGAGGAGTACGGCTATGGAAGTTTATATGACTACACAGGAAATCTTTTCCCGGATACAGACAAGCTTAAGCGGACAGCTCTCGGACATGCGTGAGGTGGATGATGATGAACTTTACGGGCTCATAGATGAACAGATCGAGAAGGCAGAGGAGGATAATTATCTGCCGGTGGCAAGGAAGCTTCAGCTGAGGACGAGGCTTTTTGATTCTTTCAGGAGGCTTGATATCCTGCAGGAACTGATAGACAGAAAGGACATTACGGAGATCATGGTAAATGGTCCCGGCCGCGTTTTTGTCGAGCAGTCCGGGATGGTTGTGGAGTGGCCGCTTAAGTTTAAGTCTCAGGAACAGCTGGAAGATCTGATACAGCAGATTGTTTCCAGGGTGAACAGGGTCGTTAATGTAAGTCAGCCAATCGTGGATGCGAGGCTTCCGGACGGATCGCGTGTGCATGTAGTGCTGCCGCCGGTGTCGCTTACGGGGCCGGTGCTCACGATAAGAAAGTTCCCGGAGCCTATCTCGATGGAGAAGCTTATAAGTTACGGAGCGATTACGAGAGAGGCCGCGGAGTTTCTGGGGCGGCTCGTCCGTGCCGGGTATAACATTTTTATTTCCGGCGGAACCAATTCAGGCAAGACGACTTTTCTTAATGCGCTATCAGGTTATATCCCGGCGACAGAGAGAGTCATTACGATCGAGGACTCAGCAGAACTTCAGTTAAGACATATTGAGAATCTTGTCAGCATGGAGGCGCGGCGTGCCAACTCTCAGGGTGAGGGTGCCGTCAGCATAGCTGATCTGATCAGGGCTTCGCTGCGAATGAATCCGGACCGCATAGTAGTAGGTGAGGTCAGAGGAGCCGAAGCACTTGATATGCTTCAGGCGATGAATACGGGGCATGACGGGAGCTTAAGTACCGGTCATGCAAACTCGGCAAGGGAGATGCTGACTCGTATTGAGACTATGGTGCTTGGCGGAAGTGTTGGCGCGGGATTGCCGCTTGATGCCATAAGAGGTCAGATGGCAAGTGCTTTGGATATCATAGTTCATCTGGGGAGAGTAAGGGACAGAAGCAGGAAAGTTCTCGCTATAGTGGAGGTACTTGGATTTGAGGAAGGTCAGATCAGAACCAGTAACTTATATGAATTCCGGGAAGATTTCGGACGATCAGGTAAGCCCAAGGGAAGAGTCAGCGGTCAGCTTAAGAAAGTTGCGTCGCTTCAAAATACGGAGAAGCTCGCAACCTCAGGTGACGGATTATACGGTATATAAGTTAAGCACCGGTGAATATATCAAATATGGTTTGGTCGGAGTTGCGCTTGCGGGTGTGGCAGCATTTATATTTTACAGAAGCGTTGTGGTATTCGTGATTCTGGCGGTACCGGCGGCAATTTTCTATCCGCTGTACAAAAAGAAAGATTTGTATGCGGAGAGAAAAAGAAGGCTTTCGAGTGAGTTCAGAGAGGGCATAACTGTACTGGCTTCTGCGCTGTCTGCCGGGTACTCGCTTGAGAATGCAATGGGTGAGAGTACGGATGAACTTAAGATTCTGTACGGAGATAATGCGCTTATCGTGAAGGAGTTTGAATATATTGAGCACAGAGTGAGCATGAATATTCCGATTGAGCTTGCCTGGCAGGAGTTTGCAGACCGCAGCGGGACGGATGATATAAGAAATTTCGTGCAGGTGCTTAAGGTCGCAAAAAGAAGCGGAGGAGAGCTTAATACGATAATCATGAGAACCGCGGATACTATCGGAGATAAGATCCAGATCAAAGAGGAGATACTCACGCAGACTTCGGCAAAGAGATTTGAGCAGAAGATTATGAGCATCATACCTGTAGTGATAGTCATATATATCGAGATTACCTCCCCCGGATTCTTTGATGTCATGTATGAAGGGCTTATGGGAAGAATCATGATGACGGCCTGTCTTGTCGTTTATATCGCGGCGATATACTTAAGTCACAGGATCCTGGAGATAGAGATTTGATATACATAGAGAAAGCAAAAGAAATCATAAAGAAATATAAGATTCAGATACTTTGCGCGGGCGGTGGTTTTTTATTGTTCCTTATCTGCATTATCGTGAATCCGGGGAAGGCTGAAAGCATAAAAGAGATTGAAAGATCCGGATACGGGAGTAAGAAGACTCAGTCTCTGTATGTGGACGGTCTTTCGGAGGAACCGGTGCAGATGGAAATAGAGGTAGGTGCCAGAGAGTACGGACCTGATGAGATAGATGATGCTATGTCGCAGTGTTTAACGGATATGACAGCCGAAGCTTTAGGAGAGAATGCTTCACTGCAGGAGGTTTGTTACGATCTGGACCTGCCGGGTTCAAGCAAGGAGTATGGGTTTAAGCTTACATGGAACTCTGATAACAGAGATCTTATTACTTCTACGGGGACTGTCAATAATGAGGAACTTAAGGAAGCTGAGGATGTGCTCCTGCATGTGACTATAAGCAATAAAGATTATCAGAGGGATTTTGTCGTTCCTGTTACCGTCGTTCCGAAGCGATACACGGATGAGGAAAAAAGAAAAAACGGTTTGATGAGTTTGATTGCCGCAGAGGATAAGAAGTCTGCGACGAAACCGACCGTCACGCTTCCGGATGAATATGACGGCAGGCGTATCGGCTTCAGAGATTCCGAGGATCAGTCATATAACATCATATGGATACTTGGTATCGTGGTGGCAGTTCTTATGTACTTAAGGGATAAGGAAAATGCAAAGACGGATCGTGAGAAGATGTATAAGCAGATGCAGATTGATTATCCGGAGATAGTATCAAAACTGCTGGTATTTGTAGGCGCGGGACTCAGCGTAAGGATGGCATGGGATGCGATAGCGGGAGATTATGAAAGCTTTCGAGAGAGTAATGATAAATCCGAAGTCAGATATGCATATGAGGAGCTGTGCAAGGCGAATAACAGACTGAAGACAGGTGCGCCGGAAGGTGCGGTCTATCGTGATTTCGGAAGACAGTGTCACTCAAAGCAATATATGAAACTGGCGTCACTCCTGGAACAGAATCGTAAATCGGGAGTGTCAAATATGAAATCTATGCTTCAGCTTGAGATGGTCGAGGCATGGGAGGAACGAAAGAATCTGGCGCTTCGTCAGGGAGAGGAAGCATCTACCAAACTTTTGGTTCCGCTGGTAATGATGCTGGTCATCGTAATGGTCATCATTATGGTGCCGGCTATGATGGGATTTTTATAAATAGAAATAAAGGAGGAGATATATGTTTAATACTGTTTTATTTAATTTCAAATACGGATTACTGCCGGCGATAAAGGCAAAGCTTAATGATGAGAGCGGACTGGGGACTATAGAGATTGTTTTGATCCTGATAGTGCTGATCGCGCTGGTTATCATTTTCAGAGAGAGGATCATAGCATTACTTAATAACATCATGGGACAGATAGATACTGATGCAGAGAGTGTTTACAGTCCAAGCTAAAGGTACGATAACTGTTTTCCTTGCGCTTATATTCGTCAGTGTTTCTGCGCTTGTGCTTACACTGGTGGAGTCTGCGCGGACGGCGGGGCTGAGATTTCATCTTGAGGCATCCGCGGAGTCTGCCATCGATTCTGTATTTTCCGAGTATCACAATGATATGTGGGACAGATACAGGATAGCCACGTATGAGTGTGATGATTTGGAAGCACCGACCGGATCCATGCAGAGTTATATGCAGCCGTATCTTGATGTCGACAGCTGGATGAGAATGGACAGCGCGGTTGCTGAGATCAATGATGTCTCGTATCTTACTGATACGGGAGGAGAGTGGCTTGAGCAGGAGATAGTTGACTATATGACTTTCGGTGTGGCAGAGAGTCTTGTCGATGTGTCCGCAGCGGACGAACTTGATTCGCTGTGGAAGGATCTTAACGAAGCTGATGCGATGCAGGAGATCACAAATGATTATGCAGAGAAATCCGAAGAGGCTCTCAAAGTTGAACAGGCGCTCATGGATATAGATGATTCGCTGAAGAAACAGGAAGAAATCAAGGCGAGCGCCGTAAGTGCCCTTCGCAGAGAGTCAAACGGAAGCTTTCAAAGAGAAGCCGACAGAATGATAAGTGAGATGCAGAAAGTTGCCGGCAGAAGCGATGATGACGGCGGACTGGTATGTGAGTATCTGGACGGCTCATATGAACTTGAAGAGGAACTTGACCGGGTGGATGAGGAGCATGCCGATTCATATGCAAAAATCGAAAGCAGTGAAGGGCAGGAAATCATTCACTCGGTAAAAGAGGACTTTCTCGGTTATTCTGCGGACGAAAAAAACCGCAGAGTACAGGTCGAGGATATATATTCTAAGACAATCAACAATATCGAACTGATCAGGCGGGCTGAGGCTGAGGCGGATGAGATAGAAGCATATGCAGATGAGGTTCTCTCCGATGATGAGGACGATGAGGATTATGCATATTATGAGGCAGAGATAAGCAGGCTCTGGGATGAACTTGCAGATGAGTTTGCCGAGATAGATATACCGGATCTTGACTTTGAATTCGGAGTTGCGGATAAAAACAAAAAGGGATTTCTTGAGACCGCGAAGAAACTTCTGGCAGGGGATATTCTTGCGTTGATATTGCCCGAAGGCCAATCGACAAGCACGGCAGACCTTGATCTTACGCTGGCTCCTTCGGATGTCTGCATGAGTACTGACAGAAGTACGGAAAACAGAAGCGTATTTGATAATGTTCTGATAGCGGAATATATAGCAAAGTATTTTTCGGAGTTTACCGATGCGTCGGAAAGACCTGTTAAATATGAGATGGAGTATGTATGCGCTGGAAAGGACAATGAAAGAGACAATCTTGCATCGGCAGCAGGAGATGTTTTTGCAATACGCGAGGGCATGAATTATCTGAGCATAATGCGTGACGGCAATAAACGTTCTCAGGCAAGATATCTTGCCGAGGAAATAGTAATAGGTGTAAGCGGTGGTACGCTTACTGCTTTGGTCCCGGTTGTGGAGTGTCTGATTATAGGAGTATGGGCCGGTGCGGAATCTATCGTTGACTTAAGAGCCCTTCTTAACGGGAATAAAGTGTCCTTGGTGAAAACACCATCGGAGTGGAAACTTGATGTGAGTTCGATTTTAAACTGGGGTCAGAGCAGATCACTTGACGGCCCGGATTCTGGCGATGAACGAGGACTCGATTATGAGACTTATCTTAAGTTCATAATACTGCTTTTATTCAGCGAAGAAAGAAATTACAGGGTGATGGATATCATGCAGATAAATATGCGGGATAAGGAAGATGATTTTGAAATGCGAAACTGCATATACGGGCTGGATATGAAAGTGACAGCCCGGGCGAAGCATCTTTTTACGGTCATCCCTATGATATCAAGAGAAACCGGCGGGTTCACACGCGAGTTTGATTTAACGACCAATGTGGTTAAGGCATATTAAAGAAAATGAGGCTTTCAGGCATGCTCTCTTATCTGTCTCTTTTAAAACCAAATAACACCAATCCAAACAACAGTATGCCTCTCCAAGCGCAACAATGTGGCAATCTGAAAAAAGATAAGAGAGTATGCCTGAAAGCCTCATTGACCATTGAAGCTGCATTGGGACTTCCGTTAATACTGTTTTCCATGATTATTTTAATGTTTCCCCTTCGTATCATGGATGCTGACAGAAAGATGCAGATGGCCGCCGAATCGGTGGCCATCGATGTCAGCAAATATATGTACACAATCAATGAGTTCAATAAAGAAAACAAATCAAAGGAAAAAAGGACTGACGGTGAGGGTGGAGATTCAACAATCGATGAAGAAGTCTATGATTATCTGAAAATCGGAACCGATGCCGCGTTGGGAGCATTTGCCGCAAAGAGAGCTATTGATGAAGTTGAAGATGCCGGAATGAACAACATCAATTTTCTCGGAAGCGAGTTTATGAGAGAGAACGATATGATAGTCGTAAAACTTGATTATGAATATAAACTGCCGTTTCCGGTATTAAGGCTCGGCACGCTTACGCAGGAGGTCGTCGCATCGAGGCGTGCGTGGACCGGAAAGAAAGGTAGTTCTGCGGGAGGTTCAAGTGATGCAGAGGAAGAAGACGATGAGATAGTTTACATCGGTAAGAACTCGACCAGATATCACATGTCTCCGACCTGTCATTATCTGTCCAACAGCTGGAATCAGGTTACGGTCGGAAGCGACGGCAGAGCAGGCGGACGTAAACCGTGTGACAGATGCGGAAAAGGAGCAAAACCGGGACAGGTCGTATATGTGACCCCACAGGGAGATAAGTTCCATACAGATACTGGATGCTCGGCGATGCAGGCATATCCGCAGGCAGTGAAAAAGTCGGAAGTCGAGTGGATGGGATGCTGCAGTTATTGCGGAGGTAAATGATGTTAATAGAGTATTTATACGGAAAAATCATATTTGTTGTATTCGTTGTCGTATGCGCCGTAAGTGACTTCAGGAAAAGAACGGTGAGCGTAAGACTATTCGAAATCATGTTTGTTTTGACGATCGCGGGTTATATATGGATGCTGACCACCGGGAAAGAGATTTTGTGGTGGAGACTGGGAATCGGATTATTGTCTGCATTTGTCATGTGGATGATAGCGATATTTTCACATCAGCAGCTTGGATACGGTGATGCGTTGTTCTTCACTCTTACCGCGCTCATACTCGGATGCAAGAACATTCTTTTCATAGCAGGTGCGATGCTTTTGGGCGCGATCATTTCTGTCTTTATATGCATTGAAAGACATTTTAATAATAAATCGATACGTGATTGCAACTTACCACTTCTTCCTATTGCTCTTCCGGTAGCCTTCGGAGTGATGTTCATAGGGTGATCGTCATGAAGAGAAAACAAAGTCACAGGCTGCAGGCAAGTTTTACTGTCGAGGCGGCAATGGTCATGGGCATCATTCTGATATGCCTGGTCACGGCGATTTTATTTGCGTATCGATGCCGTGATAAGATTTTCAAAAACTATGTTGCTTCGGAAGCCGTGTTTATGACTGCTCATACAGAAGAAACATGGCTGCCGGATAAGAGCGAGAAGGAAGCAATAGAGAATTATGCAAACACGAGGATACATACCATAGGAAGATATGCAGGAAGCGACATATCTTCGTCGAGAGATGAAC
The DNA here is from genome assembly GCA_045600945.1 of Lachnospiraceae bacterium. Lineage (GTDB taxonomy): Bacteria > Bacillota > Clostridia > Lachnospirales > Lachnospiraceae > Darwinimomas. The sequence goes on along the minus strand of JAZRYX010000068.1, from coordinate 11,732 downwards.
TGATTGACATAGCAACAGTCCGGTTCGGAGACGAGGAATACACGGCAAAGATTGTGGATATCGAGAACTATATGAGGTTAAGTTCGGTTGTAAAAGATTTTGTCGATAAAAAAGAAGGAAGATGATTCATGAAAAAAGATATAGAGATCATTACCGAAGGTAATTATTTAGTTACCGGATGTAATCATGTCGGATATAAATTAAAGATGCTCGAGGCAAATAAGGTCCCGGGACTGTTGCCGGTGGAGGTAAGAGAGTCCGATGACAGCAGGAAGCTGTACTACGATATATCATCGAAGGAGACTTTTGACAGTGTTGCAAGTTCGAGAACTTTGCAGATGGAGGATATAAGAAATCTTATATTCAGTCTGAACCACCTTGTCAGAAATCTGGATGATTATCTGCTTGATATCAATGATCTGATTCCGGACAGAAAATATATGTATATTGCCAGGGATAAGCTGGAACCGCTTTTCTGTTATTGCCCGGGATATTCGGGAGATTTTTCCGCGGGGCTGTCATCGCTTTTGCAGGATCTGCTTGGGATGGTGGACAGTAATGACAGATCGGCGGTGGTCTCAACTTATGCTTTGTATCAGGCCAGCCTTAAGAAGGGTTATGTTATCGGAGATCTGGTAAATGTCATCAATAACAATAATGTTGATCGCGTAGAGGAAAGGAAGCCTGAAAAACAGGAAGAGAAAAAACCGGAGCAGACTGAAAAGGTCCGTTATAAGGATGATGTGCTTGAGGTAGTTACTGTTTCCGGTCCGAAAGATGAGAAGCCCCATACAGAGGATGACATGGATGATTTGTATGATTTTCTGAACGAGAAATCTCTTAAATATCATTTCGGTTCAAGGAAGAAAAAAGGTTTGGGATTCCGCAAATAAATTTGCACTTGACTCGTCGCTGCGTGGTATAATTACAGTTATGAAAAGACTGTTATTAAAAATATTACTGCCGCTGATCGCGATTCTGATCCTCCTTTCCGGATGTTATTCACAGAAGAAAGAAGGAAAGGTTCCGACGCAGGTATATGAGGAAACCAAGGTCGAAATCGCAGCTGAAACCACTACAGCTGAAACCACTACAGCTGAAACCACTACAGCTGAAACTACTGCGGCCGAAACCACCGTGGCCGAGACCATTGCGGTCGAAACCACTGTGGCCGAAACTGACGAATCAGAAACCGAGACGGATACAGAGTCCGGACAGGCCAAACCTCCAACAGGTGTCGTTGAGGACGGATACTACACTTCAAAAGAAGAGGTTGCGGAATATATCCATAAGTTCGGAAAGCTGCCGGGAAATTTTGTTTCAAAGTCAAAGGCAAAAAAGCTCGGATGGGGACAGGAAGGAGTAAACCTGCAGGAAGTCCTGCCTCAAATGAGTATAGGAGGAGGCAAATTTGGAAACAGAGAAGGTCTGCTTCCCGAGGCACCCGGACGAGAATATCGTGAATGCGATATAGACTACGAAGGCGGACCCAGAAATGCCAAGCGCATAGTCTACAGCAATGATGGACTGATTTTCTACACGGAGGATCATTACGAAAGCTTTGAGCAGCTCTACTGACAATCAGAAGTGGTATGTATATGGGAAAAAAGCCGATTTCAATTCTTTGGCAGCGAAGTACGGTATCTCCCCGATCATAGCACGAATTATGATAAACAGAGGAATTAAAGAGGACGAGTTCAGTCTCTTTCTTAATGGTACTCTGGATGATCTGCATGACGGCAGACTCATGACGGACATGGAGCTTGCAGCAGATATCATCGCCGAAGCAATCAAAGACGGAAGAAAGATAAGAGTAGTCGGGGATTATGACATTGACGGGGTATGCTCGACATATATCCTTGTATCGGCACTTAAGAGACTTAATGCTGATGTGAGTTACGATATACCGGACAGAATCAGAGACGGCTACGGCATAAATACGAATATAATCGAAAGAGCGCACGAAGACGGTATAGGACTCATAGTGACCTGTGATAACGGTATCGCCGCATTTGAAGCATGCGAACTGGCAGCACAGTACGAAATCATGATGGTCATAACCGATCACCATGAATTTCAGGGCGAGTACCCGATAGCTGATGCGATAGTCGATCCGAAGCAGCCTGACGACCCTTATCCGTTTCCGGAAATATGCGGAGCCATGGTAGCATTTAAACTGGTTAAGGTACTTTATGAAAATGCTTCCGTTCCGCTGTATGAGTGGAGAGACCTGCTGGAGTTTGCAGCGATTGCGACCATAGGTGATGTGATGCCGCTTCGTGATGAGAACCGTATTGTGGTCAAGGAGGGACTTGCGGCACTTAAGGGGTCGAGAAATATCGGACTTGATGCACTTAAAGAGGCGTGCCTTCTCTCACCGGGAAAGATCAACGCATACGCCATCGGATTTATACTCGGACCATGCCTTAATGCAGGCGGGCGGCTGGAGACAGCAGGACTGGCGATGGAACTGTTTCTTTCTCAGAATCCGGAGGAAGCAGAGAAGCTTGCGGATCATCTCAAAGAGTTAAATGATGAGCGCAAGGCCATGACGGAAAGATATGCTGCGGAAGCGTTCAGACAGGTTGATGAAAGATACTCCGAGGACGATGTGAAGGTAGTCTATCTTCCCGAGTGTCATGAGTCGGTAGCGGGAATCATAGCGGGAAGAATAAAGGAGCATTATAATCATCCGGCGATAGTTTTTACGGACTCTGAATCCGGACTGCTGAAAGGATCTGCGAGGTCAATTGACAAATATAATATCTACGAGAAGCTGACCGAGCAGAAGGAGCTTCTTGAAAAATACGGAGGTCATAAGCTGGCGGCAGGCATGTCGATAAAGGGAGAGAACCTGGACATACTCAGAAAAAGGCTCAATGAGCAGGCCGGGCTTTCCGCAGAGGATTTCATCGAAAAAGTCTGGATAGATGTACCGCTTCCGTTTGAATATGCCACATTGACGTTATTTGAGCAACTTGAGAGACTGGAACCGTTCGGTCAGGGAAACGAGAAACCGGTATTTGCCCAGAAGGATGTCACGGTGCTTTCGGCAAGGTCTATACCCAATTATAAGAACCTGGTTAAGTTCAAACTCAGAGATGAGGCATACTTCAATGCCGACGGCATAGTGTTCAGTGATGCCGACGAAACATTATCTGCACTTGCTAAAAGGGACAAAATTGATATATTATATTATCCGAAGCTTGAGATATTCAACGGGAAGAAGAATATTGAGATTCAAATAAAAACATGGAAGTGAAAAAAATGGCGGAATTAAAAGATTATGTTGTAAGTATCCCCGATTTCCCGCAGCCGGGAATCATATTCAGAGATGTAACCAGTATACTTCAGCACGCAGACGGACTTAAGATGAGTATCGACGGAATAGTCGATATGCTAAAGGATGTGGATTTTGATATTGTGGTCGGACCGGAATCAAGAGGATTTATCTTCGGTGTTCCCGTAGCATATGCCATGAACAAACCTTTTGCACCTATCAGAAAAAAAGGTAAGCTTCCGCGTGAGACTATAGAGGAGAGTTATGATCTGGAATATGGCAAGGCAACCATCGAAATCCATAAGGATGCCATAAAACCCGGACAGAAGGTTGTAATAGTCGATGACCTTATAGCAACGGGCGGAACAAGTGCTGCCAACATTAAGCTGGTTGAGCGCCTCGGCGGTGAGGTGGTCAGATTATGTTTTGTTATGGAACTTGCAGGACTTGACGGGAGAAAGGCCCTTGAAGGATATGATGTAAAATCGCTTATCTGCTATGAGGGTAAGTAATCGATAAAAAATAGACAATTTTAACCAAATATTTTGAAAAAAATTATGCAAGAGAGCAAAGGCTCTCTTGTTTTTGTTGTGATTTTGCATTATACTTATAGTGATTATTTGTGAATTTTTCACATGATGTGAGGAATATAGTTATTTCACGGGAGGGAGAGCCCATGGTATCAACACAGATATTGCAGAACACATTGGACGGTATTAAAAACATAGCACATATTGATATGTGCATTACGGATTCAGACGGAAGAAAGCTGGCAACAACTTCGGATCAGCTTATGGCTGATAAAGACAAGCTTGCCGCTTTTCTTGCTTCGGATGACGATGATCAGGTTATAGGGAAATCGCATTATTTCAAGATTTCGGATAATCACCGCACCGAGAATGTTCTTATCGTTGAAGGAAAATCAAGTGATGTAGCAGTCATAGGAAGGATGGCGACATATCAGCTGCAGGGACTGCTTGCAACATACAGAGACCGCTACGATCAGGATGGTTTTATCAAGAACCTGCTTCTTGATAACCTGCTTTTAGTCGATATTTATAACAGAGCAAAAAAACTCGGTATCGATACATCGGCTCACAGATGTGTGTTCATAGCGGAAACTACAGGTGAGACGAGTGTCAGCGTACCTGATATCATGCAGAATCTGTTTCCGAATAAAGAGAGAGATTTCATCACGGCTCTTGATGAGAATAATACCATACTAGTTAAAGAGATAGATACTTCCGCAAAGACGAATCAGCTTGAGGATATCGCAAAGAAGCTTTCAAACGCTTTGCATGAAGCCGATGTGGACAGCGTCAGCATTGCCTACGGAACCATAGTTAATGAGATCAAGGAAGTTTCGCGTACATACAAGGAAGCCAAGATGGCGCTTGATGTCGGCAAGATATTCTATGGGGATCGCGAAATCGTAGGATATGCAAAACTGGGAATCGGCAGACTGATTTATCAGCTTCCGCTCCCGCTGTGTAAGATGTTTATCCGCGAAATATTTGACGGACGTAATCCGGATGAGTTCGATGAGGAGACCATTACGACAATCAACAAGTTCTTTGAGAATTCATTAAATGTTTCCGAGACCTCAAGGCAGCTTTATATCCATCGTAATACTCTGGTTTATCGTATCGACAAGCTTCAGCGTACTACAGGACTGGATTTGCGTGTCTTTGATGATGCAATCACATTCAAGATTGCGCTCATGGTCGGCAAGTATATGAAGTATATGGAGAATCAGGATTATTAATCGCGGAGTCAGCATTCATGATAGAGATCAATGATGTCAGCAAAACATATGAGAACGGCACGAAGGCCTTACATCACATAGACCTTGTGATTGAGGACGGCGAGTTCGTTTTCTTTATGGGCAAGTCAGGCAGCGGAAAGAGTACACTGCTCAGACTGCTCTTAAAAGAAATCGATGCGTCGGAAGGTGAGATAGTCGTTGATGATTATACACTCAGCAATATGCCGCGCAGATTCGTGCCGAAGTACAGAAGAAGACTGGGAGTAGTGTTCCAGGACTTCAGGCTCCTTCCGGACCGTACGGTTTATGAAAATGTTGCCTTCGCGCAGCGTGTAATCGGAAAAAGCACTCATGAGATCAGAGAGTCAGTTCCCGAGATACTCAGAAAAGTCGGACTGTCATCAAAATATAAATCATATCCGAATCAGCTTTCAGGCGGAGAGAAACAGCGTGTTGCGATAGCGCGTGCTATCGTTAACAAACCATCGATACTCCTTTGTGACGAGCCCACGGGAAACCTGGATGAGGCAACTGCAAAAGACATAATGAAACTCATCGATGATATCAACAAACAGGGAACCACCGTAGTCGTGATCACGCATTCCCGCGCGATCGTGGACAGTATGGGCAAGAGAGTTATTACGCTGGATAAAGGAGTGGTAAAGAGCGATGTATAGCATAGGGCAGGCATTTAAGAATATATGCAAGAATATCAGACTTTCGCTTGCGAGCGTGGCGACGATTTCGGCATGTATTTTTTTGTTCTGTCTGTTTTTCGCGGTTATCGTAAATTTAAGAAGCATAGTCAATAACATTGAATCCAAAGTCGGCATAACTGTATTTTTCAATGAGGACTTAAATGAAAATGAAATAAAAGCCATCGGTGATGAGATAAGCAAACGACCTGAAGTAAAAGACATGCAGTTCACATCGGCCGATGAAGCATGGGAAGAGTTTAAAGCCGACTACTTTGAAGGCAGAGAAGAACTGGCGGAGGGATTTGCCGAAGATAATCCCCTTAAGGGCAGCTCCAGTTATTCGATCTGGATAAATGATATCTCAAAGCAGAAGCAATTTGTCGAGTGGCTGGAAGGGCTTGACGGTGTGCGTCAGGTTAATTATTCAAGTCAGGCCGGATCGGTACTGACAGGATTTAACAATGCACTTCTTGTAGTATCACTTGTACTTATCTGTGTGCTGCTTGCAGTTGCTGCATTCCTTATCCGCAATACGATAATCATTTCGGCAGAGTTCAGAAAGTCAGAGACGGCAATCATGAGACTTGTAGGTGCGACGAACTCCATGATACGGGCCCCGTTCATAATCGAGGGTGTGATACTCGGACTCATAGGAACGGCGATTCCGCTTGCAATTGCATATTTCATGTACAATTATGCCATCGGGTATCTGCAGAGGAACTTCTCTATTCTGTCAGATGCTTTTAATTTCATTCCGATTACGAAATTGTTCCCGCCGATGGCAATCGTGGCGCTTCTGCTCGGAGTAGGCATAGGATTTTTCACAAGCCTTTTCGCACTAAACAGACATTTGAGAGTATAATATATGATCTTCAGACAGGCACTTATCATAGCAACCGCAGTTACCCTGGCAATCACGAACCAGGGTATTACAAGTGCGCAGAATAAAAAGAAGGATCTCGAAAAAGAAAAAAAGAAAACAGAGTCGATGATATCCGAACTGAGCAAACTTAAATCCGATATCGGTGCTTATGTAAAAAAACTTGATGAAGATATCGACAGCGTCACTGCAGAGATTTTAGAACTCGGTGAGGAAATCACTCAGAAGGAAGAGGAGATAAGCGTCAAGGAACAGGAGATAGAAGAGATTCAGAAAAGGTCGGACAAGCAGTACGAGGACATGAAGCTCCGCATCAAATACATGTATGAAAGATCCGATACGACTTTCCTGGACATGATGATGAATTCAAAATCACTGCCGGAACTTTTGAACAGGACCGAGTATATCGAGAAGATAAGTCATTATGACCGGACTCAGCTTGATGAGTACGAAAAGACTCAACAGGAACTCAACGAGAAAAAAGAAGAACTGGAAAATGCTGCCGATGAGCTGAAGACCGCAAAAGAGATTGCAGAAGATAAGAAGTCAAGTATCGAGAAACTCCAGGCTGATAAAAAGAGTGAGATGCAGAAATATGAATCTCAGATCGGTGTTGCAGAGGTTCAGCTTGAAGAATATGAAAGAGAAATCAAGAAACAGGAAGACACGATCAAGGCTATCGAAGCCGAGATAAAAAGAAGAGAAGAAGAAGCGCGCAAGGCCGCCGAGGCTGCAGGCAAGACATATCAGACCGTAGATCTCGGAAACATACATTTCATCTGGCCTTGTCCGGCATCATCAAGAATCACTTCTTATTTCGGAGCCAGAGAGCAGCCGGTTGCCGGTGCATCCACCAATCATCAGGGAATCGATATCGGTGTGGCGAGCGGATCTGCGATAAAGGCCGCGGCAGACGGAGAAGTCACGATTGCGACTTATTCACCGTCAGCAGGAAACTATGTTATGATAAGTCACGGTGGATCGGTATCGACAGTTTATATGCATTGCAGTCAGCTGCTTGTAAGTCCGGGACAGCAAGTTAAACAAGGAGAGACTATAGCGAAGTCAGGTTCCACAGGATATTCATCGGGACCTCATCTTCATTTCGGAATACGTTCAAACGGTGCCTATGTGAATCCGCTTAAATACGTAAGTCCGTAAGACAGACATGGAAGAAGATAACAAAACTTTACAGGAAGAGACAACAGAAGAAAAGAAAAGTGACGGTAAGTTCGCAAGGGGAATGCTGGCAGGAGTCGTTGTGACTCTCGGCCTTCTGTGCCTTATAGGCGGGCTTGCTTTCTTTATCACGATAATCAATAATCCGCAGCTCCAGAGCTATAAGAATACGGAGCCGACCGAGCAGGTTACCTCAGAGGGAGGTAGTCTGAATATAGCACGTGTCGAGAATAAGCTTTTGACCATTCAGGATATCGTAAACAAGTATTTCCTTTACGAACAGGATCCTCAGGCCATTGAGAGCGGAATCTATAAAGGATATATGAGCGGACTGAATGATAAGTATGCCGCATATTACAGCAGAGACGAGTATAAGAAACTGAATTCATCATTGAGCGGAAAGTTTTACGGCATAGGAGCGGTCGTTCAGGAAGATGTCGATAAAGGCATATTGACCGTAACATCCGTTATTGAGGATTCACCGGCAGAAAAGGCGGGAGTCCTGCCCGGAGATATCATTTACAAGGTTGACGGAGAGTCAGTGGAAGGTGTGGATTTTGATACGGTGATCTATGACATGATACGCGGAGAGAAGGGAACGGATGTCACGATTACATTTATCCGGGATGCAAAGGAAGTTGATATCACTATCACAAGAGATGAAGTTAAAAATCAGACGGTATACACAGAGATGACGGATGATGATATCGGATATATCGAGATAGCTCAGTTCGGTGATGTCACTGCCGAAGAATTCAAGACTGCGATAGATGATTTTGAAAGCAAAGGTGCCAAGGGCATCATAATCGACTTAAGAGATAATCCGGGCGGAGTTCTTAAGGCGGCAGTCACGATGATAGATTATGTACTTCCGGACGGCGTGAAAGAACATGACGGCCTTATAGTTTATACGGCAAACCGTGACGGGGTCGGTGAGAGATACTTCACACAGGACGGACATCAGGTCGATATTCCGATAGTGGTTCTCGTAAACGAAAACAGTGCATCGGCATCCGAGGTTTTCACCGGTGCTATGATTGATTATAAGTGGGCAAAGGTGATCGGCACCCAGACATTCGGCAAAGGTATAGTACAGAATGTCATCAATCTTGCGGACGGGTCAGCCATCAAACTTACGACGGAGCACTATTACACGCCTGACGGTGTAGACCTTCACGGAGAGGGACTCAGGCCGGACATAAAGATTGTGCTTGATGAAAAATGCCGGAAATATACGGATGAAAATGATAACCAGTATGCCGCTGCAGTAAAAGAACTTAATAAATAGTCCTTGACATTAAGCTTAATATTTCTTATAATCTTTTTTGCGTCAATTTCGGGGTGTTAGCTCAGCTGGGAGAGCATCTGCCTTACAAGCAGGGGGTCATAGGTTCGAGCCCTATACGCCCCACTCAGACGCAGAAAAATGAATATGGCGGAATAGCTCAGTTGGCTAGAGCATGCGGTTCATACCCGCAGTGTCGAGAGTTCAAGTCTCCCTTCCGCTACTAAGATGAAAAATGGCAGAATCCTTTGATTTTACAAGGTTTCTGCCGTTTTTGTTTTTACCGAAAAATTGAATTCTTAACCGCTTTTTAACCACCTTTTTAACCAGGGCAAGCGTTTGATAAAAATAGGAGGAAAGTAGCAAGACCATAAAGCTCCATATGCCTCGTAGGAGCGATTCTGCATACAGACGCACTATTTCTACAGACTGGCATAAAAAGTGATTACAAGGCAAATAAGAAAAAATAAGGGCATGACAGGATGATTTTCTTGATGGACGCCCTTATTTTTTATTCGCTGCGAATCTAATCCACCCAAATTCTTCCAGAACCCATCTTTTTTAGGAGTTTGGCAGCGGGGGTGTTTTTTCGGGCGCGCGGGCGGGGGCGGGCTATTTTCTGGTTTTTATATCATACAATAAAATGGGCTTGGGCCCAGCGTAAGCGATCAGGGCCTGCGAGTTTACGAGCACCCATTTTATTATTTTGTTGAGAAGAGAAAAGAGAAATAATTTCTCTTTCTCTATATTATATAGTTGTAGGTGCGTATAGCACCCGATATGGGGTGCACTATGCACCCGATGAAACAGATAAGGACCCCTGTTAAGAGATCCTTTGGTTGAATTTGTGGAATTCCATAAGGCTATACACTTATCCCCCTGTGGAAGCATGTATTATGAAAAATATGTTTTAATTATGAGGTTTACCCCTTACATCATTCGCAATCGCGAAGTATAATATACTTATTAAATAATATTATTCAGAGGTGTTTTGAAATATGGATTATGTATCGGTTAAAGACTTGAGCGAGAAATGGAACGTGAGCAAAAGATGGATACAAGAATTAATAGCTAAGGACAGGATCCCCGGAGTGATCAAGATGGGAAATATGTATCTGGTTCCGAAGGATGCAGTAAAGCCGGAAGATAAGAGAAGGAAAGAATCAAGATAACGGGAGATGATAAGATGGCAGACAAAGCCAAAATCAAGATAGGCAAGATTCCGTATACTTTTCTGTGGTATGAGGATAAGGATTATCTACCGTAACAATAGCCGAAAGGATATATACGATGGAGAAATCCACTTCAAGCCGTTTATCAGGTGCTTGCTTCGGATTATTATAGTTTGCAGAAAGATTGAAAGTCTAATATATTTAATATAATTATTAAGGAACCCTTATGTTACACTTTCAATTATTCTGCAAACCGGGATCAGTAAAGAAAATGATCAAAATCGGCATCAAAATCGTCTTTACATGTTTAGGGTACTATTGTTGCCCTAAGCTTCTGAAAATGCGAAATTTTCCAAAAAACGGCATTTCTTGGGCCAAGAATTCACGATTTTGGCACTAGATGATCTGTCTGTCTGCATGAAGTGATTTACACAAACTACAATGATGCAGATAAATGATCAAAATCGGCATCAAAATCGTCTTTACATGTTTAGGGTACTATTGTTGCCCTAAGTCCTGAAAATGCGTTTTTTTCTCAAAATCGCGATTTCTACGGCCGTAGAAATTCAAAAAATCGGACTAAATGACCTCTCAGTCCGGAAGAAAATCCCCTACTTAAATGCTGGATTTTATCTTGTAATGAGGGGGAATTTCCATTTCCGGCCTTATAGAAAGACATAATTTCCCCCTTTCCCTGGGTTCAGGTAGGTTCCAGATTTATTAGCCATTTTTCCGGTTTCATCGTATAATGTATATATAGAGAGACAAATATCTGTGACAAAGGAGGATATAAGTCATGTCAGAAGAAAAGAAATGCTTAAATAACGGAGAACTCCCAGAAGGAGTAACGGAACTTTCGATGGAAGATCTGGAGCAGGTAACGGGTGGCGTTTTCCCCGGCATGCAGGCCGTTAAACCCTCCATTGACCCTGACGGCAACATTACGTGCAACTATAGGTGAGTGAGCGCCCCGATTTTAAATCCGGCATCTGGAATTAAGTAACAAGGAGAAAATTACTATGTCAAAGAATAAAGAAGAGCTTAACGCACTTAAAGGAAAGTATGAAGAACTCCCTGAAGGAGTAACAGAACTTTCAATGGAGGATCTGGAGCAGGTAACGGGTGGTGCAGGCCCTGTAATGGGACCAGGTGCAGCAGGAGTCATAGGCCAGACAGAGGCACAGGATGTTATGTATACTTTTGTTGATAAAAATAATTGACGGGGGAGGCGAAAATGTCAGAAGAGAAGAAATGTATAAATAACGAAGAGCATTGTGAGGAAGTAACAGAGCTTTCGATGGAAGATTTGGAACAGGTTACAGGAGGGGTAAAAGATCCCCCTAGCTGGCTTGATGTCGGATGATGAAATTATAAGAAGATTGAAAGCATACATTACATTGATTCATGGTCTCAGAGGAGCAAATCAATATGAAAAGACTAATAACATTGCTTATTGCAGCAATACTTATGATA
>JAZRYX010000067.1:0-3820 GCA_045600945.1 Lachnospiraceae bacterium | reverse complement strand
CGGCGGCTTGTTTTATTGCTGTGGAGGCGAAGGATGATAAGAAAACTCAAGCACTATAAGCCGACACGGTTTATGGCAAAAGACAGTTATTACGATAAGGATGCTGCAGATCATGCGGTGTGCTTTATCGAAAAGTTCTGCCGGCATACGAAAGGCACCTGGGACGGCGAGCCTTTTGAACTTATCGACTGGCAGGAACAGATAATAAGAGATATCTTCGGTGTGCTGAAGCCGAACGGCTACCGGCAGTTCAATACCGCATATATTGAGATTCCAAAGAAGCAGGGAAAATCGGAACTTGCGGCTGCAGTCGCACTGTATCTTCTCTGCGCTGACTTCGAGCCGGGAGCGGAGGTTTACGGATGTGCTGCTGACAGAAACCAGGCTCAGATTGTTTTTGATGTTGCGCTCGCGATGGTGAAGAGATGCCCGACTCTTGAAAAAAAGATGAATATCAAGGCATCGCAGAAGGAGATGGAGTATATTCCTACGGGAAGCAAGTACAAAGCACTTTCTGCTGATGTTGCAAATAAGCACGGCTTCAACATTCATGGGGTTATCTTCGATGAGCTGCATACCCAGCCGAACCGGAAACTTTTTGATGTAATGACAAAGGGTTCCGGTGATGCCAGGATGCAGCCGTTGTATTTTCTGATTACCACCGCCGGTGATGATCCGAACTCCATCTGCTATGAACAGCATCAGAAGGCAAAGGATATCATTGAAGGAAGAAAAATTGATCCGACATTCTATCCGGTCATTTACGGAGCAGATGAGAATGAGGACTGGACCGATCCGAAGGTATGGAAGAAGGCAAATCCGTCGCTTGGAATCACGGTCGGGATTGATAAGGTGGAAGCGGCCTGTGAGCAGGCAAAGCAGAATCCGGCGGAGGAGAATGCGTTCAGGCAGCTTCGACTCAACCAGTGGGTAAAACAGGCAGTTCGGTGGATGCCGATGGACAAGTGGGATGCTTGCAATCTTCCGATTTCAGAAGAGATGCTCGAAGGAAGGGTATGCTACGGAGGCCTGGATTTATCATCTACAACCGACCTTACGGCTTTCTGTCTTGTGTTCCCTCCGGAGGATGATGAAGAACCATACTATGTACTTCCGTATTTCTGGGTTCCGGAAGAAACACTGGAACTTCGGGTAAAAAGGGATCATGTTCCGTATGACCTCTGGGAGAAACAGGGATACATCAAAACCACGGAAGGGAATGTCATTCACTACGGATTCATTGAAAAGTTCATCGAATCCCTCGGTGAGCGTTTCAATATCCGTGAGATAGCATTCGACCGCTGGGGAGCTACGCAGTGTGTGCAGAACCTTGAAGGAATGGGCTTCACAGTTGTCCCGATGGGCCAGGGTTTTGCTTCGATGTCACCGCCGACGAAAGAGCTGATGACGCTTACACTTCAGCGACGGATCGCTCACGGAGGTCATCCGGTTCTTCGGTGGAACATGGATAACATCTGCATCCGTACCGATCCAGCCGGAAACATTAAGGCAGACAAATCGAAATCGACAGAAAAGATAGACGGCGCTATTGCAATGATCATGGCGCTGGACCGTGCGATAAGGTGCGGCAATGATACATCAGAGTCAGTCTACGATACCCGTGGGCTGCTTTTTATTTGAGGAGGTATGGCATGAGCGGATTACCAACAGATCTTGCTTCAAGAATAGAAAACTACCTCGGTGTGATGACCAGCCAAGAAGGCGCTGTTCTTCCTGAAGAACCGGGAAGCAGAATTGAACAGTATCTTTTATATATGATTGAGCATGGAGGTGGTTACGAACTTCCACCAGCAACAACTGATACACTGGGCGGAATCAAAGTGGGTTCAGGACTTTCCATCACAGAGGATGGAGTGCTGAGCCTGGCAATCGGGAATGCGGATACGGAGGAATACTGATATGGCGTTAAAGATTACAGATGAACAGAACTATCAGGATATAGCTGATGCCATCCGTGAAAAGCTCGGAAGCAGTGACTCTTTTCTTCCATCAGAAATGGCAGATGCAATCGAAAGCATTCCAACAGGGCCAACTCCAGCGGAAATCAAAACTAAGTTTGTTGATTATGACGGAACAGTTCTTTATGAATATACGCAGGATGAAGTTGATGCTCTTACAGAACTTCCACCACTTCCATCTCATACTGGGTTGGTGTGTCAGGAATGGAACTGGACTCTTTCTGAAATTAAAGCTCTTGGGCGTCAAGTAATTGTCGGGGCAAATTATACTACCGATAACGGAAGAACTAAGGTATATATTTTACTTCACGATTATGAAAAAACCATCAAGTGCGGATTTGAAACATCAGAACGATATGGTGTAAGGGTTCACTGGGGAGATGGAACGACATACGAAACAGGAACCTCTCGCACATATGATTTATCACATACCTACAGCGAAGCAGGTGAATATGTAATTGAATTTGAAGTTTTAACAGGAAAACTGATAATTGTGGGTGACAATAATTATGGAACCAAAATATGCTGGAGCGGTAGGTTAACAAATGTGGGCACTATGGGTGCGTCACTTTATATTACAAAAATTGAATTAGGAGATAATGTTTCTCTTGATCAGTTTGCATTAAGAAAGACTGGAGCAAAAACAATAAGTATTCCATCTGATCTTGAAATTGAAGGCTATGGAATGTTTGCTTATAATTCGTGGCTTACCTGTATTGTTTTCCCAAGAACGGTGGATAGCATTCTTGCACAGAGTTTGACTTGTGATTATGCTCTCATTTATGCGTCTATCTCAGGTACAACAACAAGCATTGAAACACTCGCATTCAATCAGTGCAAGTCACTTAAGAGTGTTTCATTTCCTGATAGCCTTACAAGTATCGGAGAGAAAGCATTTGTGGACTGCAAAAGTATAGAGAACATTGCTTTCCCGGCTGCTGGCTTAACTCTTGCATCTGAAGCTTTCTCAGGTGCGACTGGATTTAATGATCCAAACTTTCTTTCATCTTTCCACAACGTTCCGGAAAAATGCTTTTATGGAATCGATATAAAGAAAATTATACTTGATGATGATACGTTGGTTCTCGCAAACAATGCATTGAACAGTCTGACTCAGGTAGAAGAATTTATTATGAAAAAAATACCGGCGCAAATGACTGCGACATCAATAGGGAATTTAAAGTCTGCAAAAAGTATTGAATTGCCGGATGATTTAACAATGCTGAATGACAGGATGTTCTTTGGAAATACTTTCATTGATTCGTTTGTTTTTCCGAGCAGCCTTAAAAGCATAGGAAAGGATTGTTTTTACAACTGTTCGGAACTAAAAGAAGTTTCTTTTCCTGACGCCCTTGAAACGATTGGAATAGAGGCTTTTTCTGGATGTGAAATGATTACCGAGTTAGTAATACCAGAAAATGTGTCAGAGATTCCTAATTATTTGTGCAACGGTATTAAAAACCTAAGAACATTTACATGCTTAGGCAACATCGAATCTATTGGAACCAGCAGCACTTTTAGCAGTTGCTACAGAGTTCTGATTTATGATTTCTCCCACTGCACGCAGGTTCCTACTTACGGAGCAATAAGTGTTAATGAAGATACAAAAATCCGAGTTCCAGCTGCGTTGTTTGATGATTTCAAGCAGGCTGCTGGATGGTCTGCACATGCGTCAAAAATGGTAGCTGTATAAGGAGGGCTTATGGGATTACTTGATATATTCAGAAACCGGGGCAAACCCGAAAACAGAACGGCAGGCAGCAATTACTCCTTCTTCATGGGAGGAAGCGTTGCAGGAAAATCGGTGACGGAACGATCCGCCATGCAGATGACTGCGGTCT
>JAZRYX010000066.1:0-5513 GCA_045600945.1 Lachnospiraceae bacterium | reverse complement strand
GCGTTACTCACCCGTCCGCCACTAAGTCATCCCTCTGCTTTGGCCGAAGCCTCTGCTTTGGGCGCTTCGTTCGACTTGCATGTGTTAAGCACGCCGCCAGCGTTCATCCTGAGCCAGGATCGAACTCTCATCTTAAATTTCAACAGCTTTTGCTGCTTTTAATGTTTTCAATCCGGTTAGATGAAGCTTAGCTTCATTTTATCCCTTTTACTGTTAGTACTTTTCTTTGAATTTCTTCAAAAGATCTTCAGGGTTATGTGTACTGTTTAATCTTTGATTTTCAAGGTTCTTTTTCCGCCGCTTTTGGAGCGACAGCTTGTTCATAATATCACTCTATTTACTTACTGTCAACAAGTTTTTTCAAAGTTTTTTAACTTTTTTAAAAAAAATATCGGATCGGGTTTTTGGCTTCCGATCCGATACAAAATACGGTGTTTTTATCTCTACATCTTGTGTATTTATATAGAAGAATTAATCTTTTACCTTATTCATAAGGAAACCGACAATTTCAACAACCACAAAGAAAACCAGGAAACCGATGCACTGCTTCGGACCATATCCTGTCCATATTGCATATGCAAAGAATACGCAGCAAAGAAGTCCGAGAATCGGAAGAAGAAATCTTCTTACAAAGCCTGCATCTTTTGCTTTAATCATGAGTCCGATCATCATAGGAATATACATTACATAAAGTGCTATGATACCGATTTCATCCGGCTCCCATGCAAGCCATTCGCAACTGTGAACTGCTCCGAAAAGCCCGGGGCCTCCCATCCACATCATTACCGTCCATGCATACCAGAAACCGCCAACACACATTGCAACAACCGCTGCTTTAATCGGGAAGTTTGTCTGTTCATCAAGGTATCCGAAGAACTTGGGCTTTGGTCCCATTCCACGAGCTGAAAGCGCATAGAGCGAACGAACATGTGCCATTGAAAGTCCGTTAAGAACTCCGAGGCAACTGATTGTAATAAATATGTATACTATCGTTCCGATTACATTTCCGAAAATATTTGAGAATGCTATTCTGGGAAGTGACTCACCGAAAGGCCATGTTGCTACGATAGTGTCAACATTTCCAACCGAACTCATCGCGAAAACATAAAGAGCATATACAACAGTTGCTACGACTGCACCGATAACAAGAGCTTTCGGAAGGTTCTTTTTACCATCTTTTATTTCTGAGTTCATCGATGTTGCAAGAATCCAGCCTTCATAAGCAAATGCAAATCCAACGATTGCCTTAAAGAAATCTGATCCTGTACAAGGATCTGCAAGATAAGCTTCTGTATTGACAAAATTAAGAACTGACGCCGTTGATCCGTTTGCAAGACCTACGATTGTGCCTACTATACCCATAAGGATAAGAGGAATCAGCTTGATTACTGTCATGCTGACCTGAAGTTTTCCTGCCAGCTTTGGTGAAAGAATGTTGACTCCATATCCTATCATCAGGAATCCTGCTCCGACACCGATTGCTGTCGGGTTAACTGTGCCCGTTGCAAAATCTACAGCCGGTATTCCAAAAAGCTGAAGGAACATCATGGCTGAGAAAAATGCCAGCATTGCACAAAGCGCGGGTGTATAGATTGTAAACATGAACCAACCTACGCCATATGCAAACTTTGAACCAAGTGCAACTTCTGCATAATCAACAACGCCGCTGACTTTCTCATATCTTGATCCAAGCTCTGCGAAAACAAGAGAACAGATAAGACAGATAAGTCCAACGATTCCTACTACCGCAATACCCTGAATAAGATTACCTTTTGTCAGACTCAGTACTTTTCCACCTTTGATAAATACACCGGAGCCGATAACGGTACCGATAACCATCGCGCATGCTGTGCCGAGGCCGTAGCGTTTCTCCATTTTGTTTTCCATGTTTTACCCCCTTCTAAATGAAAAAACAATTATGATAATTTTATCATCATTTATATATCTTTACAACAATGCCTTCTCAATGCTTCCGGTCGTTTCTGATTTTATCTGCTTCCTCTTTCAACGCCTGAAAAGCAGGCAGTGCCCGTTCGATCATGTCTGTAGGAACGCAGTAAGCAAGTCTTACATAACCGTTTATTCCAAAACTGTCCGACGGAACTATCAGCAGCTCATATTTCTTAGCCAATTCGGAAAATTCCGTCGCATTTTCGAGGGGAGATTTTACAAACAGATAAAAAGCTCCGTCGGGATAGGTGCAGTCATATCCCATCTGCTTCAATGCACTATAGAGAATATCTCTGTTGGTTTTGTAACCTTCAAGATCTGCAGAAACATTCATACATTGCGACACTACCCTCTGCATTGTTGACGGAGCGCATACATACCCCATTGCTCTTCCTGCTCCGCATATCGCTGCATAAACATCTTTATGTCCGTCAAACTTATTGGATACCACGACGTACCCTATTCTTTCTCCCGGAATGGAGAGTGCTTTGCTGAACGAATAACATACTATTGTATGTGCATAAAGATTGGTAAAATACGGCAGATATTTATATTCATAGTTCAACTCGCGGTATGGCTCATCCGATATAAGAAAAATCGGATGTCCGTATGATTTGCTAACATATTCAAGAAATGCCGCGAGACTTTCAAGACACTGTTTATCCGGAATTACACCTGTGGGATTGTTCGGATAATTAATGATTATACCTTTTGTATTTTCATTTACTGCTTCTTCAAGCTTATCGAAGTCAATCATGAAATGCTCTGTATCAGCTTCACAAACTACAAATTTAGCCCCTGCAGCTTCCGTGAACACCTTGTACTCGGCAAAAAAGGGTGCTATGGCAACAAATTCATCTCCCGGTTCATACAATGCTCTGAGTGTGATTGCCAGAGAGGATGCTGCCCCGCATGTAAGATAAATATCATCAATAGTAAAATCTGTTTCATATCTTAAATTGATGTCTTGTATCATCTTTTTTCTGACATTGGCATCTCCTGCTGCGGATGTATACCCGTGAAGTGCAACCGGGTTAACAGTTTCGGCCAGAAGCTTGAGTTCTTCAGCAACTTTGTCCGGTGCGGGAACGCTGGGATTTCCAAGGCTAAAATCAAAAACATTGTCTCTGCCGATTTCTGCTTTTCTTTGATTTCCATATTCGGATAAATCTCTGATTGCCGAACGAACGTTGCCATACTGAAGCATTTTTTGATTAACCATTATAGATTTCCCTCCCCTAAAATTTGTATTCCCTTTTCCTTTAAAACTCGTTCGGTTTTTGCATTGTCATCCACTCGCAGAACTATATAAGCACTGTCTGCTTTTGCAGTGATAAGCGAATAGGCATATTCCAAATTGATTTCATTCGCGTCAAGGATTTCCAGAACCCTGTGCAGACCTCCGCTTTCATCCGGAATAGCCACGGCTACGACTTCTCTCACATTAAAGGTAAGCCCTGCTGCAGTTAAGGCATCTTGCGCTTTTTTTGTATCATCCGCGACAATTCGTATGATTCCGTATTCGTTTGTATCGGCAATACAAAGTGAACGCAGATCAACATTTGCTTCCGCAAGGACTTTGGTGATTTTGGATAATGATCCCTTGGAATTTTCTGCATATACAGAAATCTGTTTTATAGCCATGTCGCCCTCCTTCATTATAGTTTGCGTTTATCATGGATTCTTACTGCTTTTGTGTCACTTCTGCTGAGACTCATCGGCGGTCTGAGATGAACTGCCGGAGAAATTCCAACCATCTTCTTCATCTCTGACTGAAGTTTCTTTTCACGTGCAGCTACCGTCTTTATCGTATCATCAAAATCCTCCGGAAGAAACTCAACAAAAACATCAAATGTATCTGTGCTGTTGACTCTGTCAATTTCTATAAGATAATTGTTTGAATATCCCTCCTTCAGTAATACCGATTCAATCTGTGACGGGAACACATTGACTCCTCTTATAATCATCATATCATCACTTCTGCCCATAGGCTTTGCCATCTTGATAAATGAACGACCGCAGCTGCATTTGTCGCGTTTTAAAATGCATATGTCGTGCGTTCTGTATCTCATCATCGGAAAAGCTTCCTTGTCAATGCTGGTAAGCACGAGTTCTCCCTTTTCTCCTTCCGGAAGACCCTCTCCTGTAACAGGATTGATGATTTCTGCAATGAAATGATCTTCATTGATATGCATACCGTTTTGCTCTTCACATTCAAATGCTACACCGGGACCGGAGATTTCTGTCAGTCCGTAAATGTCAAAGGCTTTAAGTCCCAGTCTTTTTTCAATGGACTCCCGCATCTCATCTGTCCAGGGTTCTGCGCCGAAAATACCTATTTTGAGTGGAATATCATCCGGTGTAAGACCGGAAACGGCAAGCGTATCTGCCAGATATCCCGCGTACGATGGAGTGCAGCACAAAACTGTTGATCCCAGATCCTGCATGAACTGTATCTGTCTCTCTGTATTTCCGGAAGACATCGGCAGTGTTACACAGCCCAGCTTCTGCGATGCCCCATGGAATCCCATTCCACCGGTAAAAAGACCGTATCCGAAACATATTTGTACTGTATCTTCTTTTGTTGCTCCTGCCGCAGACAATGCGCGCGCCACGCAGTCCTCCCAAAGATCCAGATCATGTTGCGTATAATATGCAATAACCCTTTTTCCTGTGGTTCCGGATGTTGAATGAATTCTCACACAGTCCCTAATAGGTACAGCCAGCATACCTGAAGGATAAGTATTTCTCAAATCCTCCTTCTCAAGAAACGGGAGTCTGTAAAGATCCTCTATTCCTTTTATATCGGCCGGCCTTACACCTGCCTCATCCATCTTCTTTCTGTAATATTCAACATTGTCATATACATGTTTTACCTGTCTGACCAGTTTTCTGCTCTGGAGCTCTTTCAATGCATCAACCGGCATTGTCTCAATTTCTTTCTGATAGTACATTTTCCCACTCCTGTTGTAAAAAGCTTTGTCCGATGCGGAGCAATTTCCTATTATATAAATAATCCCCCGCTGCAACTGCAGCAGGGGACGAATTAAATCGTGGCACAACCTCTGTTGTATGACATCTCAATGCACCCAAGTACCAATCGGGTGCTTAGTAAAGTAAAAACAAAAATACTTTCTGTTCGATGTCTTCATCAGAACCTGCCTCTTTTTAATCTAAACGGAGAAAGAGGGATTTGAACCCTCGCGCCGGTTTCCCGACCTACACCCTTAGCAGGGGCGCCTCTTCGGCCTCTTGAGTATTTCTCCAAGGATGTTGCTTGCCTTATTATAGAAAAAGCCTTGTACTTTGTCAATAAGCGGGCGTTGAAATAACTTTCTAAGCAAACAATGTCCGTCAAATACCTTTTTTCTGTATATTTTTACACGATATTTTGATATACTTGCATTAAATAACACTATATATAGCCTGCAAATAAAAAGTCAAGGCTAAATTAATGAACATTGAAAAATTTATACAGGTTGAAAAGAAGGTATCAAAATAAGACCACCACAACCAGTGCTGGTCTGAAAAGCGATATTGATGAAGATTAATTCGATTCTGGA
>JAZRYX010000065.1:0-9437 GCA_045600945.1 Lachnospiraceae bacterium | reverse complement strand
TGAGATAGACATTATTGAAAAAAGAACCTATAGGTGTACCCGGGATAATGGATACTCTTTCATGGCAGAGCTTTCCTTTCTCATAAAACAGATTCCGTTTAATAAACCAGTTCAGAAAGCGGTAAAAATCGGGATCGTGCTCAAAAACCGGACGCAGGATATCCAGAAGAATATCCTGATCGACCGACTCCCCGTAGGCATGAATGTCCGTTTTAAGTACATATTTTTTTCGAAAGAAATCTACCCTGCGGAGCTTATGAAAAAAGTGCCTGTGATTTTTTGATTTACGGAATGAATAGAGAGAATCAGAAAAAATGTTGTCATAATCCATAAGGACAAATGCCATCAGTTTCAGAAGACTTTTGTCCCGGAGCGGAAAACTGTAGCAGATTCTGCGCTTTGTTGAAGCAATCTTTTTTATACGAAAGCGACGTGGAATCGCAAGAAAATAATCACCGCTTTGGAGGCGCTTTATATCTTCTGTGCATTCAACGCTCAGAAGATAAGACTTAAGAAAATCAAACTCCTCATCATTCGGTGTGGCATGCGATTCTTTTTTTTCCAGAAAGGCTTTTCTTACTTCGGGATCAGCCATCTGTTCAAATACGTACATAGATTCTCCCCAATATACAAAACTAAAAAGGGGAGGAATCATTGAAGCTGAAACGCGTTTCAAAGCAGCACATTGCCGGCAGCCGATTGCAAAGCCTATTTGAGGCCGGTACACACTGCTTCTGCAATCGTATCCACAGATGCGGACACACCTCCCCCGTGTTTGTGAGTATATCATTATTCTGCTTTGGTTACAAGATTTGATTATAGATAATATTTTGCTTCCCGGAAGAACTGTTTTTGAACTATGCTTGGAAGGTTTTTTTTGATAGAATAAGATTGTTACATTAATTTGATTGGAGATCAGCGAAAATATGAAAATCCCTGTTATCATACAAATGCAGACGAGTGAAAACGGCGTAGCAGCACTTGCTATGATTTTAGGGTACTATAAAAAGTTCGTTTCCGTAGCAGATATTCGCAATCACATCACTATAACCAGAAATGGTTCAAGTCCGGAACATATTCTGGAGGCGGCTCGTTACTATGGCCTTGACGGAAAAATCATTCAACCGAACTTGGATGATATACATTCATCGGATCTTCCATTGATTATACAATGGAAAAAGAGATGCTACTGTATTATTACTAAAATCAGGTCTGAATTCGTGATTGTTGCAGACCCTGCCCGTGGTGAGTATAAAATCACAAAAGAAAAACTTAAACAGCTCTACACGGGTTATGCGATTTCATTATATCCTTCTGAAAGTTTTCAAAAAGAAGGGCATCCGGAATCAGGAATGAGTATGCTCATCAGGAGACTTAAAAACAGCCATTCTGCACTTGTGAAGATATTGGTTCTTGCTATTGCGGGTTCAGTGGGAAGTGTTTTTTCTTTGACGCCAAAGAAGGACTTCATTGATCAGGTCATGAACAATGGCAGGATGGATCTTTATGCAAAACTGCTGATCACCATGGCCTTTTTCTTCTTGTTTCAAATTGTAATTTCTGCTGTAAAAACGCATGTTATTGCAAAAGAAAGCAGGAAGGACGCCTCTGTTTCGGGAGCAGCATTTTTCAAAAAGATGTTTTCTCTGCCATACAGCTTTTTCGATGAACATTCTGTAGGGGAACTTATTCAGCGACTTGAGAACAACATTAATACGAGCAGATCTTTATTAACGGCTATTGTTCCGAAAATAATTGATGCTGTTATGGTATTTGTGTACGTTATTCTCATGTTCTCACTTAACAAGTCACTTGCGGTTATGTGTATCGTTGTTGAGATCTTATATGTTATCGCTTCTTATCTTCTTCAGGAAAAGATAAACATAGCAAACAGAAGCCTTATAACAACTACAGGACAATTCGCGTCGTCACTGTTAAACGGGTTTGACATGATTGAATTTATTAAAAGCAACGGAATGGAGCAGAGTTATTTCAATATCTGGTCTGATTCTCAGGCTGATTTCCGTGATACCAATAACCAGTCATTCCGCCTGAATGCATATCTTCAGTTTTTTGCGGGTCTCCATAATATTTTTACCAAAACCATACTGCTCTTTGCCGGCGCATATTTTATTATTAACGGAAGTTTTACAATAGGTATGATGGCTGTATTTGAGTCGGCACTGGTTGATGTTGGAAAATCTTTATCAAATTGTATTTCCGGATTCAATTCACTTTTTTCTCTGGAAACAAAAGTTGAACGTATTGAAGATATAATGGACAGAGAATCGGATATTTCCGTCCCGTATGATCCGGAGGAAAATCCCGGAAAACTTAGCGGATCAATTGATATTAAGGATGTATGCTACAAGTATCATAGCGGTGATAAAAATGTAATCGATCATGTCTCATTTACAGTAAATCCCGGACAGATTGTTGCTATCGTGGGCGAGTCGGGATGCGGCAAAAGCACATTGCTTAAAGTGATTGGAAGTTATTATACGCCGACTTCCGGAACTATTCTGTATGGCAGCAAAGAAAGAACGGATATTCCGGATGAGGTTTTCCATGCGTCTGTTGCATCTGTTGATCAGGATACCATGGTCTTTTCCGATACAGTAAAGTCAAATATCCAGCTTTGGGATTCTACGATAGAGGATTATGAAATAATACTTGCCGCCAGGGATGCCCATATTCATGACAGAATCATGCAGGATAAGAAACAGTATTATATGAAAATGTCAGAAAAGGGCAGGAATTTTTCAGGTGGTGAGAGACAACGGCTTGAACTTGCAAGGGTACTTGCACAAACTCCGGTTATTCTTTGCTTAGATGAATTTACATCAGCACTCGATGCATGCACAGAAGATGAAATATTCAAATCAATAAGGGCTGCGGGAATCACGTGCATAATTGTTGCACATCGTCTTTCCACAGTCGCAGGATGCGATTATATATATGTTATGGATGACGGACGCATCACTCAAAGCGGAACACATAGTGAACTTATGAAGACAGAGGGCCTTTACAGTAAACTATTGAAGGTTGAATAAAACATGAGCTTATATTCAGACATCATTAAAAAAAGATATGAAAATGATTCGGCGCTTGAAAAAAGGGCAGATGATTCTTTGTATAATAATAGTCTTTTTTCAACTTATGAGAAAAAAGATTTATTTCAGATGTCGGTAGATTATGTTTTGAATAAGTATGGAATTATTTCTTCGTGGATTTATGGAATAACGGATCCGGAGAATCTGCTTGAGGCAAAACTGAATCCATACGGACTAATGTATAAAAAAACAGATGTATCAGATCATGAGAACATCCTTCGACATGGTGGATACATCATTGCTTTTGGAGATGAGGGGGATGTTTATGTACTTTCACCTTCACTGATAGGATACAATTGTTTATCCATTGCCAACGGCAAAAAAAAGCATCTTACAAAGACGCTTAAACTAAAGCCGGACGGATATGAGATTCTAATGCCGATGAAGGGCGACAGGTTTTCGCTGATGTCGTATGCTTCACTGGTTTTACGATCTCTGTCGTTGCGCGATGTTCTGCCGATTGCCATGACAATGCTTTTGGTTACTCTTCTGGGTGCTGTGGCTCCGAAAGTAAACAAGTATGTTCTGTCAACAGTTGTAGACACAGGAAACCTGAATATGCTTTTCAAGGTAATGATTCTTTTCCTGAGCGCGGGTCTGCTTAAGGTAATTCTAACTACTGTAAAATCAGTTCTTCTCAATCAAATGAAGACAAGAGTATCTCTTCAGGCACAAAGCACAGTTGTTGCCCGGGTTCTTCTTTTGCCGCAGAGAATATTAAAAGAACTGTCTTCCGGAAAACTGTCAAAGCAAATAGGTCAAAGCAGACGCCTTGCAGGACTTATTATCGGAATGCTGGTTGATACGTCTTTAACAGTTTTGTTTTCATTGGTATATATCGGACAGATGGCTGGTTTTTCACCGGTACTTGTTATTCCGGCTGTAGTTATGCTACTGGTAAAGATTCTGGCTTCATTCCTGATTGCAAAAGAAAACTCTGAAAATGAAAAAAACGACATGGAAGTATCTATGGAAAACAGTCGGTTTTTGTTTATGTCGATTCAGGGGATTCAGAAAATAAAAGGGCTTGGTGCAGAAAAAAGAGTATACGCCCACTGGGCAGAAATATATCAGAAAATGCTGAAGTATCGTCTTGATCAGCCATTCCTGGTCAAGATGGAAAACGTTATCATGTCATTTATCACTGCGTTTACAACGGTACTTCTTCTCGCAATCGCCGCTCCAAACGGAGTGACCGGTGCCGATTACATGGCTTTTAATGCTGCTTATGCTTTGGTTATTATCGCAACAGAAGAGGTGTTGAAAGTTGTACGTTCAACTTATGTCATGAAATCCCTTGTAAAGAATATTGAGCCTTTATTTGAATATCCGACAGAAGGTTTACAGAGCGATGAACTGGTGCGAAATCTTCAGGGACGGATTAGTCTGGAAAATGTAAGCTTCAGCTACCCGGACAGCAGCATAAAGTGTCTGGATAATATCTCATTTACCGTTGAAAAGGGAGAGAAGATAGCTATAGTCGGTCAAAGCGGATGCGGGAAAAGTACTCTTCTCAATCTTCTTTTAGGTGTTGAAAGCCCTGATAGCGGAATGATCTCGTTTGATGATAAACCTATAAACAGTCTGGATAAAAGATCTTTAAGACGGAATATCGGCACGGTACTCCAGTACAGTTCTCTGCTTCCGGGAACCATTTTCTCTAATATTGCCTTTAACCGGCCGGATCTTACAGAAGAGGAAGCCTGGGAAGCTGCAGAAAAAGCAAGCATAGCTGACTATATCAGGACACTTCCTTTGGGTATGTATACAGAGGTCGTAGAGTCTCAATCAAATGGATTTTCCGGTGGTCAGCGTCAAAGAATCCATCTGGCACGGGTATTTGCTTCAAAGGCGAATATTAAAATACTTGATGAACCGACAAGTGCTCTTGATAATGTAACGCAGAAAAAAGTGCTTGAAGCTATTTATAGCGAATCATCTACAGTGATTATGGTAGCACACAGACTCTCTACGGTAAAAGACTGTGATCGCATCATTGTGTTTGAAGAAGGTAGAATTACCGAAAGCGGAACATATGATGAGCTTCTTGAAAGAAACGGAAGCTTTGCAGCTCTTGTAAAAAAACAGATGGGATGACAGAGTACGAATGTCACATATTATGGAATTAAAAAAATACACTATGGAGAAATGATATATGAAGCTTACCGATGATAATAAGAAATACGCCTTGATAGCAGGTCTTATAGCATTTGGAGTCTTACTGTTTGCCATACTGATGAATTTCGGTTCGGTGCTTGGTGTACTCCAGACGCTGGTACAGTTCTTCCTGCCGCTTATAGCGGGACTCATAATAGCATTTATACTGGATGTGCCGGTTCGGGGTATACAGAAGCTGTTAGGGCGCTGCTTTGCGAAAGAAGGCAAGGACGGATGGATCCGTAAAGCGGCAGTAGTGCTTACGCTGCTTATCCTGATAGGTGTCATCGTCCTGATAGCTGTAATAATCAATCCGGTTATTGTAGAGTCAGTACTGTCAGCAAAAGTAATGATTCTGAGTAAACTGCCGGAACTAACCGGCATCTTCGGACTTGAAGAGATTCCGGTTATAAATGTTATGGATTTTCTTAAAAATATTTTTGCAAACGGTATAACGGACGCAGTGTCGCTGGACTTCGGACAAATCGCGGCTGCTGTGGTAGACAAAACGAGCGATACGATATCATTTATGATTACCGTTGGACTGGGAATCATCATCTCAGTGTATGTTCTTTTTGACAAAGAAAGAGTATTAAGGCATTCAGATAAGCTGCTCACCGCAGTAGTGCCGCAGCGGGGTGCCGATTATATCCGTAAAATATGCAAAATGCTGAATAATACATATTCAAGTTTTCTTTCCGGACAGTGTATAGAAGCTCTGATACTCGGAATATTCATGTTCATAGTACTCATAGTGTTCAAAATACCATATGCGGCACTGATTGCTATGCTGGCGGCAGTGCTGTCATTTGTTCCGTATCTCGGACCTTTCATTGCGCTTGCCATAGGTGTACTCCTTACATTTATTGCAGCTCCCGGGAAAGTGATTTTGTTAGTTATTCTGTATCTGGCAGTTCAGATTGTTGAAGAGCAATTGATATATCCGCATGTAGTGGGTGGATCTGTTGGACTAAGTCCGCTGCTGACACTTCTTGCTGTCATAATCGGCGGCAATATATTCGGTTTGCTCGGAGTATTGTTCTTCATACCGCTTATGTCCGTACTGTATGAACTGGTTAAAGAATGGGCAGACAAACGTATAAAGAAGAGTAAAGGAATGTAATAATATGAACAGTGAACAGGCTATTTTGAAAGAAGTTGAACGATATGTCGATGAGGATATCTATGATTATGCGCTTATGCTGGATGGCCACTGGGGATCCGGAAAGACATATTTTATAAAAGAAGTATTAAACAAGGAACTGAATAAAATCAAAATTCGCGGTATCAACAATCGTGTGCGTTACTATTCTGTATGCGGAGTGGAAACACTGGCTGAATTTAAGGAAACGATGATTTATGACCTGCTTGAACGCAAGATGGATCAGGTAGAAGAGTCTTTTAAGAAAGACATTATTGATAAGGAGTCGAAGTACAAGAGGATTGATGACGACGAAGAATCAGATAAAAAGGGCCCGATTGAGAAAGTATTGGAATCGGAAGGAAAGCTGGCAAGGGATATCATTGAAGAACAGCATGCAGAACGCAGGAAGCATCTTGAGTCGTTGAAAGAGACCCGCGCTTTTCAGATGGGAGTAGATATCTGCGGCAAAATGATTACCGGATTTCTGAAAAGTAAGGTGCCGTTTCTGAATGCTGTAGATGCCGAAGATTATCTGTCAGATGTCGAAGAACTTAAGGATTATGTCTTTATTATCGATGATGTCGAAAGATGCGACTTTTCTATTCCGGCCTTTTTTGGTTTTATTAATGAGATGGTCGAGCATGTTCATGCTAAAGTGATCATTGTGGTAAATGAAGACGCCCTCATAAACAGGCTGAAAGGACGCCTCTATTCAGGTGAATATACGGATTATCTGGGAATCAGAGAAAAACTTGTAGGTACGGTTATTAAATATACAAATGACGAGGCTGCTGTTCTGGATAAACTGATCTGTAAAAACATCGATGAGAACTCTAAGTTCCGGAAAATAGCACATGACCATATTTCGGATTTCTGTGCATTGATGGATAAGAACAATCATCATAGTCTGCGTACATTCCAGTTCTTCATGTCACGTATAAAAAGTATCGAAAAGCAGCATAAGGATTCAGTGATGATGGCGGGAAATGCTGACAACGAGGCAGATATTTGCGAAGAAACTATTGAGAAAATGGTTTTAGAACTGTTTGATATATGTGTGAAATTCAGAAAAACTTTTACAACACCGGGAGAAGAACAAGCAGACGAAACGCTTTGCTTCAAATCACTTAAGAACTATGTTGAAAACGGGATTCTTGATGTTGAAAAACTGAAGGAAGAAATGAGAAATGTGCAGAGGATGTGACGGAGTTTGCAAGCAGCATCTTCCGACAACTTATCTGCGATGGATAGCAACGGTATTCAAATAAGTAATATGGAAAGAGGTAATACAATGAGCAACAAATATCGTGATTATGACAACTATCTTAAAGAGTACCCGGACAGTAAAGGATATTTCGGTAAATACGGCGGCAATTATCTTGAAGATCCCGAATTAATCAAGGCATTCAACGAATATGCAGAAGGATATCAGACGATAGCGCAGTCGGCGCAGTTTATTGCCGAACTCAGACGTATCAGAAAAGACTTTCAGGGAAGACCGACTCCGGTTTATCATTGTCAGAATCTTTCAAATCTGCTTGGGCGTACTCAAGTTTATTTGAAGCGCGAAGATCTCAATCATACAGGCGCACATAAACTGAATCACTGCATGGGCGAGGGACTTCTTGCAAAGTACATGGGCAAGAAGAAACTCATAGCGGAAACAGGTGCAGGACAGCACGGCGTTGCACTTGCGACAGCGGCAGCATATTTCGGTCTCGAGTGCGATATATACATGGGTGAAGTCGATATCGCAAAACAGGCTCCCAATGTAACAAGGATGAAAATGCTGGGCGCACGGGTAGTTCCCGTTTCATTCGGCCTTAAAACCTTAAAAGAAGCAGTTGATGCAGCTTTCGAGGCATATGCAAAAGAATATCACGATGCGATTTACTGTATCGGTACGGCTGCAGGACCGCATCCGTTCCCTCTTATGGTAAGAGACTTCCAGTATGTGGTAGGTGCTGAGGCAAGAAGTCAGTTTATCGAGCAGACCGGGCATCTGCCTGACAAAGTAGTTGCATGCGTAGGCGGTGGATCAAACTCCATCGGTATGTTTACACCGTTCATTGCAGATCCGGTTGAGATAATCGGAGTTGAGCCGGGAGGAAGAGGAGATAAGCTTGGTGATCACGCAGCAAGTGTAACATACGGAAGCGAAGGAATAATGCATGGATTTAACAGTATCATGCTGGCAGATGAAAACGGAGATCCGGCCCCTGTTTACTCAAATGCGAGCGGACTTGATTACCCGGCAGTCGGACCGGAACATGCCATGCTCCATGATATGAAGAGATTTAATTATGTTACCGTAAGTGATGATGAAGCAATTGAAGCGCTCTTTATTCTTTCAAGAAACGAAGGTATCATACCGGCTATCGAAAGTTCACATGCTTTGGCATATGCCATAAAAGAAGCAAGAAAGGGACGCCCTGAATCAATACTCGTATGTCTTTCCGGACGAGGAGACAAAGATCTCGATTATGTAGTTGAGCATTACGGATACGGTGACGAGTTTCTTGCAAAGATGGAAGCGGCAAGGAAATAAATTATAGCTTTAGAATTTGTAAAATATTCGTTAAATTCCGAGATAACATTCCACCCCATCGGGGGAATGCTTGTTTGATGGAAACGTCCCATAAAATCAGTATGAAATGAGGATTTTGAATTATAGTAACGTACCGTTTACATCTTGGTAATGAAAAAAATTGTATAGCAAACAGGCGGGACGTTGATATTTATAAAAATGAATACAAGTAAGTTCCCGCATAAAGGCAGATATTAAGAGATGGCTTTGGCTATGGAAATGAGTTTACAGGTTATCTTTTTAATAGACTTTTAGAAAGATTAATATCATCATTATTAATCTTTTGAATACCAAGCAAATCCATGTTATGCTTACCTATGAAGCCAAGAGCGGCTTCGTAGGGAGACTGGTTATTCAAACAAAGCCGTGGAACGCTGTTTATGTGTGAAGCAAGAAGACTGGCATCATCTTGCGATATTCCGGCAAAGGAGGTTCC
>JAZRYX010000064.1:0-35353 GCA_045600945.1 Lachnospiraceae bacterium | reverse complement strand
CCGTGGGGTAAGGAAGATAAAGAGTGCCTTGAGTTTTGTGAAGGAATGACGAAATTACATAATTCATCTCCTGCACTAAGAAGAGGCTCTTTGGTGTGGCTGATTGCAAGTCGCAACGTGATAGCATTTGCCCGCACTTTGGGTGAAGAGAAAATTTTTATCATTGTTCACTCCGGAGACGATGAATATGATATTGAAATGCCAGTATGGAAGGCAGGGGTAAATGATGACGATACCATCTGCGGACTGGTTTATTCCGATTGCTGGAATTACGGTTTCACGGGAGGCGAAGTACCTGTTAAAAACGGATATGCCTCTATCAGAATCAAGCCTCACGGAGCTTATGTGCTTAAGGCGAAATAAAGAAAATCGTTGGTCGCAGACCTTTATTGTGATATACTTAAGCCAAATGCAAATAGAAAGGCAAAAACAATGAAGTTAAATACATTACGCGAGATATTCAAAAAACCGGAAGATTTCCTGAACAAAGAAGTCAGAATCGGAGGATGGGTTCGTTCGAACCGCGATTCCAAGTCGTTCGGTTTTCTTATGATAAGTGACGGATCGTACTATCAGCAGATTCAGGTAGTATATCATGATGAGATGGCAAATTTCGCAGAGATCACAAAGGTCAATGTAGGAGCTGCCCTTATAATAACGGGAGAACTTGTACCGACGCCGGAGGCAAAACAGCCGTTTGAGATTCAGGCAAAAGAGATATCCGTCGAGGGACCGTCAGATTCTACGTATCCGCTTCAGAAGAAGAGACATACGCTTGAGTATCTGCGTACCATACCTCATCTTCGTGCAAGGACTAACACCTTCCAGGCGGTATTCAGAGTTCGCTCGCTTGTAGCATATGCTATTCATCGTTTCTTCCAGGAGAGGGGATTTGTATATGTGCATACTCCGATCCTCACGGAGAGTGACTGTGAGGGAGCAGGAGAGATGTTCCAGGTTACGACACTTCCGCTTGAGGATGTTCCGAGAACAGAAGACGGCAGTGTTGATTACAGCAAGGATTTCTTCGGAAAGAAAGTTGCCATGACTGTTTCAGGACAGCTTAATGTTGAGACATATTGCATGGCATTCAGAAATGTATATACATTCGGACCTACTTTCCGTGCGGAAAATTCAAATACCACACGTCATGCCGCAGAGTTCTGGATGATTGAGCCGGAGATGGCATTTGCCGATCTCAGTGATGATATGGAGCTTGCAGAATCCATGATTAAATACATCATCAGATATGTTCTTGAGAATGCACCGGAGGAGATGGCATTTTTCAATCAGTTTGTTGATCAGGGACTTTTAGAGAGACTGAATAATGTCATAGGAAATGAGTTCGGTCATGTAACTTATACCGAGGCGATTAAGATCCTTGAAGAACATAATGATGAGTTTGATTATAAGGTATTCTGGGGATGTGATCTCCAGACAGAGCATGAGAGATATCTGACAGAGCAGGTTTACAAGAAACCTCTGTTCGTTACAGATTACCCGAAGGAGATCAAGGCATTCTATATGAAACTCAACGAAGACGGTAAGACAGTCGCAGCTATGGACTGTCTGGTCCCGGGCATTGGCGAGATTATCGGAGGAAGTCAGAGAGAGGACAACTATGATGTGCTTCTCAAGAAGATGGAAGAGTGCGGACTTAATCCGGAAGAGTATGAGTTCTATACGGATCTTCGTAAATGGGGTTCAAACCGTCATTCCGGATTCGGACTCGGATTTGAGCGCATCATCATGTACATTACCGGAATAGGAAATATTCGTGATGTCCTGCCGTTCCCGCGTACGGTAGGAAACTGTGATTTATAATAAAGAAATCGTTCGGTGACAGGCGTTTTATATTTGACGCCTGTCATTATGTAATAGGAAACGTTCTTAAAAAACAGAAAGAGAGAACCTATGAAGTTTATACACACAAGCGATATTCACTATGGTGCCACACCGGATGCAAACCGTCCATGGGGTAAAGAACGTGCAGGAGCGCTGAGAACTACTTTCGAAAAAATAATCGAGGCGTGTCGTATGGAAAAAGCAGACCTTCTCATAATCAGCGGAGGTCTTTTTGACGGACATCCGACCGATGAGAAGATCAGGGAAGTGAACGAAATTTTTGCATCCGTTCCGGAGACAAAGATTTATATCATCGCCGGTGAGGATGATGAGATATTCCCGACATCTCCGGTTGCGACTTTCAGATGGGCGGAAAATGTTGTCTATAACACGAGTACGAAATTTACTTCATACTACATGGAGGAATCGGATGTTGAGATAATCGGGGCATCAAATGATAAGAGCAGTTTCGACAAGATGAGACTGGCTAACGCAAATCAGGAGCACTCATCAGCATCGATACTTGTATTTTCATCATCGGATATCGAAGAAGGAAACATACCGAACTTCTTTACATATGTTGCTCTGGGAGGGAACCACAAGCCAAGTGTCAGACGCGGAGGAAGACTTGTGAACAGCGGATCACCGGAACCACTCGGACCAGGTGACACGGGAAAGCACGGCTACTACATCGGAGAGATTGACGGCAGGCTTAAGAAGATGACGGCATTAAAATTCGTCACACTGCCTACTGTCAGATACATACCTCTTTCCGTAAACATCTCTCCGGTATCTACGAGGGAAGATGTTCTGAAGAGCTTAAGACGTGAGATGGTCAGTCTGGGTGCCGGCAACATTTACCATATAAAACTGAACGGACTTACAAATCCGGAAATCACTTTCAATATTGATGAACTTAAATATGAATTCAAAATTAATCGAATCGATGATTTCACAAAACCGGACTATGATTATGTGAAACTGTTCAGAGATCATCCGACCGATATGGTAGGTTTTTTCGTAAAAGAGATGAATCGTGAAGACATCACTGAACTTGACAGGAAGGCAATGAATTACGGAATCAATGCATTGCTTAAAACATCTGACGAGAGGAATTGAGATGAAATTAATAGATATCAGAATAGACGGTTTCGGAAAACTGAACAACAAATATATCAGTTTTGCGGACGGCATCAATCTGGTTACCGGACATAATGAAGCCGGTAAGTCCACACTTCATGCCTGTATAAGAGCCATGCTCTACGGTATGGAGAGAGCAAAAGGAGTAGCAGCTCTTACCGATACATACGCTCATTTCAAACCATGGGGCACAAAAAGATACGGCGCGGTTCTGCGCATAGAAGAAGCCGGGATGGTTTACAGCATAACGAGAGATTTTGCAAAAGATCCGGTTAATTGTCTCGTGTTCAATGAAACAACAGGCGAGGCGGTACCGTTTGCCGATGATTTCCTGAGGAGTATATTATGCGGAATGACAAAGGAAGCATATGACAATACCATCAGCATCGGACAATTGGAATCAACCGCCGATGATGATATGGCCAGGGAGCTCAAAAGATATATCATCAATATGGATACGACGGGTAATCGCTCGCTTAATTGCGCTGAGGCAAAAAAATATCTGGCGCAGCAAAAGCTGGATCTGTCCGGAGAAATAGTTCCCGATGCAGCTAAAAAGCTTAACGCCAATTTGAGTGAGATAAGAAGAATCGAAAAAGAGATAGAAAATCCTGATTATATCAGCAAAGTCAATGAGTTCGAAGATGAAAGGAAGAAAGTCAACGAGGAAATGAACGCCAATGCAGAAAAGGCAAAGGTCCTCGGAGATGAGATAAAAAACAATCGCGAGAAACTCAGTTCCGTAGCTACCGAATCAAGTGCACAGGCATACGATAACAAAAAGAAATTCACGGAAGCATTTAATGATTTCAAGAATGAGTCGGATAAGAAACTCGTAATCAAGTTCCGCGGGCTTTATATCGTGTTCCTGAGTATTGCACTGCTTACGGTTTTCATATCCGCGTATTTGATTGGACTCAGAACCTTCCTGAAATACGCACAGCTTATTGAGACTGTTTTCGCAGTATGTCTTATTGCGGGAATAGTATTTCTCGTGCTCTGCATTATATCCAAGAACAGACTACATAAAAAGGAAGAGGCGCTATCAGCATTACTGGAAAAATATACCGGTTATGACGATGTTAATCCGGGGCGTATCGATCGCGTCATGCAGAAACTGGATGAAATAAAGACCCTCGCAGAACAGACAGAGGCAGAGGAAGGAAATCTTTCAATTATTAATGAAGAAAATGCCAGGCTCGAAGCGCAGGATGCCGAACTGGATCAGCATATATTTGATCAGAAGCAGACTCAGTTTGAGCTTATGATCAAGATAAAGAGCATAAACCGGCTTAAAGCGGAAAATGATGAGCTGAGGGCAAAGATCAGGAGAAACGAAGAGATCAATAATGAACTTGAAGCTATAGATATAGCAAGCGAAACGATAGATGATCTTTCGGTTAAACTTAAGGATTCTCTGGGAGTATTTCTTAACGGTCAGGCATCGGATTATATCAGGAACATTACGGATGGTGCATATGATTCAATAAGTATCGATGACAATCTCGATGTATACATGAATACAAGAGAAAAGATGGTTCCGATTGAACAGCTCAGCAGCGGAACATCGGATCAGGTATATATGGCACTCAGGCTGGCGGGAGCCAGACTTGTGCAGAACGGAGAAGACAAGCTCCCGCTTATTTTTGATGACAGCTTTGTGAATTATGATGAGACCAGACTTTCGGCTACGCTTAAGTGGCTGGCGGGAGAGTATAAGGGGCAGATAATTATATTCAGCTGCCATGAGAGAGAGGAAGAGATATTGGGAGAAGAAGGCGAGTTGTTTAATAAGATAGAGTTGGAGTGAGAAAGAGCAAAACAAGCATCTCACACCGACATAAATGTCGTTGTTCGATGATGAAGAAGCCGGCTTCACCTGCTGAGGAATTATCAGGTATACATATCTCGATAAATCGAGATACCCGTTATAAACGGGTGCAACACAAAAGAAGAGCCCTTACGAGAACAAGTTCTCAACGGACTCTTCTTTTTGTGTTACATGTATACCCAATAATTTCTCAGCAGGTGATGGGAATCGAACCCACATATTCAGCTTGGAAGGCTGACATTCTACCACTGAACTACACCTGCATGTTTTGTGATTTTTGGGGCAACAATAGTATTTTACCATATTAATAAAGGATTGAATAGTAAAATTATGATAAATGCACAAAAAAATTATACAACTTTGGTGGTATTTTTGCCGCAGATTTGTTCACTTTGCATACGAAGTGAGATATAATGTTTCTGCATATATACAGGTCAGACAAAGAGGTGATTGTGTGATAAAAAAAGAAATGATAGCAATGCTCCTGGCAGGCGGACAAGGAAGCCGACTGGGTGTTCTTACCCAGAAGGTTGCAAAACCGGCCGTTTCTTTTGGTGCAAAATATCGAATTATAGACTTTCCATTAAGTAACTGTATTAATTCCGGAGTTGACACTGTTGGCGTTTTGACACAGTATCAGCCGCTCAGGCTTAATTCACATATCGGAATAGGTATTCCGTGGGATCTTGACAGAAATAACGGAGGCGTAACCATACTTCCTCCATATGAGAATATAAAAGGAAGTGACTGGTATTCCGGTACTGCCAATGCCATATACCAGAATATTGATTACATGAAGGAATACGACCCGGAATACGTGCTTATCCTTTCCGGTGACCATATTTATAAGATGGATTATGAAATGCTTTTGGACTATCATAAGTCCAAGGGCGCAGACGTAACCATCGCAGTTATGCCTGTTCCGATGGAGGAGGCAAGTCGTTTCGGAGTCGTTATAACTGACGAGACAGGACTTATCAATGAATTTCAGGAGAAACCCGATAAACCTAAGAGCAATCTGGCATCGATGGGAATCTATATCTTCAAGGCAGACCTTCTTTTCAAAGCACTTGAAGACCTTAAGGATGTTCCGGGCTGCGATTTCGGAAAGCATGTCATCCCATATGCTCACGAAAGAGGAAACAAGATTTTCGCATATGAGTTCAAGGGATACTGGAAAGATGTCGGAACACTTCAAAGTTATTGGGAAGCCAATATGGAACTTATCGATATAGTACCGGAGTTCAATCTGTACGAAGAGTTCTGGAAGATATATACAAAACAGGATACACTCAGTCCGCAGTATGTCGGTTCCGATGCAATAATCGAACGCAGTCTTATCACAAAGGGAACCGAGATCTACGGAACTGTTAAGAACTCGGTAATCGGCAGCGGAGTCGTGATTGAAAAAGGTGCCGAAGTATATGATTCGATTATTATGGAAGGAACAATCGTCAAAGAGGGCACAAAGCTTTATAAGACGATAGTTGCAGAGAATACCGTAATCGGAAAGAATTGTGAGATCGGCATCGGAGAATATAAGGAAAATGAAGTCGATAAGCGGGTATACACATCGGATCTTGTAGTAATCGGAGAGAAGACGATGATACCTGACGGCATTAGGATAGGAAAGAATACGGCGGTTTGGGGAGAGACGACATATCAGGATTATAATAACGGGATGCTTCAAAGCGGAGGTTATTTAGTAAAGGCAGGTGAGGAAAGATGAAAGCATTGGGAATTATTCTTGCCGGCGGCGGATCAAAACGAATGAAAGAACTTTCCAATCTGCGCGCTGTTTCAGCTATGCCTATTGCGGGAAGTTACAGAGCGATAGATTTCACACTCAGCAACATGAGCAACTCTCATATTCAGAGAGTTGGAGTTTTAACTCAGTTTAATTCGGTCAGCTTGAATGAACACCTTAATTCATCCAAGTGGTGGGATTTCGGAAGAAAGCAGGGGGGACTCTTTGTTTTTTCACCGACGATTACGGCACAGCATTCTGACTGGTATCGCGGAACCGCAGATGCTCTTTATCAGAACCTTAATTTCCTCTACAGGTCACATGAACCATACGTAGTTATTACATCCGGAGACGGAGTTTATAAGATGGACTACAATAAGCTCATTGAGTACCATATCGAAAAGAAGGCAGATATAACAGTTGTATGCACAAATATAAGCCAGGATGAGGACATTTCAAGATTCGGAGTTGTTCATACCGCAGACGACGGACGGATAACGGATCTTGAAGAAAAACCGGTTGACTCTTCATTAAGATTCGTATCATGCGGAATCTATGTTATCAGAAGAAGACTTCTCATCGAGATGCTTGAGGAGTGCGCAGCTGAGGAAAGATATGATATCGTACGGGATATCATCATCAGATATAGGAAACACAAGAGGATTTATGCATATAACTTAGAAAGTTATTGGAGTAACATCTCCTCGGTGGAATCATATTACAGAACGAATATGGATTTCCTGAAATCAGATATCAGAAAATATTTCAATGATTATCCGGAAATATATTCAAAAGTATATGACAATCCACCGGCAAAATACAACCCGGGAGCAAGCGTTAAGAATTCACTTGTTTCCAGCGGATGTATAATCAACGGCAAAGTTGAAAACTCAGTACTTTTCGACAATGCCTATGTCGGCGATGGAGCAGTCATCAAAAATTCAATCATACTTGGTGATGTTTACATCGGTGATAATGCGACTGTTGAGAATTGCATCATTGAAAGCCGCAGTACTATTGAAAACAACTCAAAGTACATCGGTAGCCCCGAAGAAATCAAAGTCGTTGTTGAGATTTTGGGAGAGTACTCTTTGTAACGCCTAAAAGGAGGGGCAAGATGAACATTACCGATATCAGAGTTAGACGAATTGAAAAAGAAGGCAAGATGCGTGCGATAGTATCAATAACTATTGATGAAGAATTTGTAGTCCACGACATCAAAGTCATCGAAGGCGAGAAAGGATTGTTTATTGCCATGCCGAGCCGTATGGCTTCGGATGGTGAATACAGAGATATCGCCCACCCGATTAACTCTACTACGAGGGAAAGACTTCAGAGCATGATTCTTGAGGCATATGCCAAGAGTGAAGCGGCACCACAGTAAACCGGAGTAAAAAAATAAAACCGCAAAAACGGTTTTATTTTTTTGTCTTAACCTGAGCACCAGTCTTGTCTACGTAGTAGTAGTGCTCTATCCATGTATCTGTTGCAAGTGTTCCGACCAATGCTTCTGATATATCTAATTTATCGATATCCTTCTCATCATAGAGGTAATACCACTTGGCATTGCTTTTAACCCATCCTGTTTTCGGGAACCCGTCTTTGCCAAGATAGTAAATATACTCGCCGCGTCTTGCCCAGCCTGATACAGGCTCACCGTTTAGATCTACACAACGGAACTTGCCATCGACTTTTTCCCAGACAACTTTTTCTGTCTCATCAACAAGCTCTTCATCACTTGCAACTCTGGAACCTGTTGTTAAGGAAGTTGTAGTGGCGGCATAAGCGGTTACGGCAAACGATACAGAAAGGACGACAACAAGAATCAAAGCAAAAATTTTGCTTTTATTAATCATAAATATCTTGCTCCTCCTTTCCCGATTTAGTAAACTTATTATATCAAACTCCGTCAAATAATAAAGGGGTTTAAAGGCAACTTAAGTGAATGTAAGAATCTTGTAAGAACTCTTGTGGGCAAACCGGGCAGTGACACAAGATATAGAGGCAATCAGCAATGTCAGACAGCAAAGAATCAAGAAAATACCTGTTTCAGTTTATAATTGCCATGGTAACATTCGGGACCATAGGCATATTCAGGAGATTTATTCCCCTTGATTCCGGTATATTGGCTATGCTCAGAGGTCTGGTGGGAGGTGTAGTCATCATTATCTATCTGACAGCCACGAAACAGACATTCTTCGGTGCGGATTTTCACAGGAAGGCGTTACTGATCGTAATAATCGGTGCGATTATGGGCTTCAACTGGGTAGCCTTGTTTGAATCCTATAATTATACTTCGGTAAGTACTGCGACACTGTGTTACTATATGGAGCCGATTTTTCTGATTCTGCTTACACCGATATTATTCAAGGAAAAACTCACGTGGAAGAAGATCGCATGCGTTATAGTTGCTTTTACAGGCATGATTTTTGTATCAGGTATACTTACGGAGAAAATAAGCAGCAATGATTTGAAGGGTATACTTTTGGGTCTTCTTTCGGCAGTTCTGTATGCGATAGTAGTATGCGGTGCCAGGCTCATTACGGATATAGATTCTTATAAGAAGACGGCGCTTCAGCTGCTCTCGGCAGGACTTGTCATGATTCCGTATCTGATTATCAAAGGAACATTTAATGAACCTTTGCCCGCAGAGTTATTTCAGTTAAAAACGGTAATATTACTGGCTATCGTCTGCATTTTCCATACGGGTATAATGTATCTATGGTATTTTAGATCCATAAATCACATAAAGATGAGTCAGGTAGCGGTTCTCAGTTATATTGATCCCGTAGTGGCAATCATACTTTCGCAGGTTATTCTTCACGAGAACATGGGATGGCAGGGAGCAGTAGGTACCGTACTGATACTGGGATCGGCTTTTATGAGTGAGAGAGTGAAATGATATCGATTATCTGCATAGATAGCAGCAATATAAAAACAGCAGGGGGAACCCTATGAAGAACCTTTCATTATTGGATTGTACATTAAGAGACGGCGGTTATTTAAACGACTGGAGATTCGGACATGATAATCTGGTCAGTGTTTTTGAACGCCTTGTGGATGCCAATGTAGACATCATAGAAATCGGATTTCTGGATGAGAGAAGACCTTTCGATATAGACAGATCTATAATGCCCGATACGGACAGCGTCGAAAAGATATACGGCGAACTGGACAAAAAGCAGGCCATGGTGGTCGGAATGATAGATTACGGTACCTGCGGTATTGATAAAATCAAGCCATGCAAAGACAGTTTTCTGGATGGTGTACGTGTTATCTTTAAAAAGCATAATATGTATCCGGCAATGGAATTCTGCCGTCAGGTCAAGTCGCTCGGTTATAAGGTGTTTGCTCAGCTTGTTTCTATAACCAGTTATTCGGACGAGGAGCTCGCGGAGCTGACAGAGCTTGCCAATGATATAAAACCGTATGCGGTATCAATGGTTGATACATATGGGCTTATGTATCCCGAAAATATTAAACACTATTATGAAATACTGGAGGAGAAGCTGGACAGTGACATAGTTATCGGCTTCCATTCACATAATAATCTGCAGCTTGCTTTTGCAAATGATCTGACACTTATAGAGCAGGACTCAAAGCATAATCTGGTGGTTGACGGTACATTGTTTGGTATGGGAAAGAGTGCCGGCAATGCTCCAATCGAGTTAATTGCGACAACGCTTAATGAGAAATATGGCGGGTCCTATATTATTGATCCGATGCTTGAAGCTATAGAAGAGAGTCTTATGGAGTTCTATGCAAAAACGCCATGGGGATATAAGCAGTTTTTCTATTTGTGTGCAAAGAACAGATGCCATCCTGATTATGTGACATTTTTCAGGGAGAAGAACAATCTTTCCTCTACCAAGATAGATATACTTCTTTCTCAGATAGAACCGGAAGAAAAAAAACTCATGTATGATGAGAAAACAGCCGAAAAACTCTATCAGGATTTTATAGACGGCGAGTACTCCGATTATAAGGATCGCATGGCATTAAAAAAAGAAACAGGCGAAAGAAAGATACTTATTATCGGACCTGGCAGAAATATAAGTCTGCAGAAAGATAAGGTCGCAGATTTTAAAAAGAAGAATGACCCGTATATAATATCAATCAATTATCTGCCCGAACAATTCATGCCGGACTGCATATTTGTCACTAATTCAAAGCGCTATCACGACATGACCCTGCAGATAAAGGATATGCGAGCTCAGAATATTAAGTTTCTGGCCACATCCAATGTAGAATGCAGAAACGGTAAATTCGATTTTATGATTAACCGTGCGCCGCTCCTTGAGACGAGTGAAAATATAATCGATAATTCATTTTTGATGCTGATAAAGTTCCTGAAGAGCATAGGTGTAACGGAAATCTGCTGTGCGGGTTTTGACGGATACTCCGACAAAGAAAACAGCTATTGCGATCCGGCGATGGAATATGATTTTATCCGGCAGGAGGCTGCTCATCTTAATGATCATGTGAAAAAAGTCATCACAGAACTCAAAAGAGATATGAACATACAGTTTATCACACGCTCGGCATATGATGAGACGGAGGACAAGGATGGCAAATCGATTTAAAGCTGCGGTATTTGATCTTGACGGGACACTGCTGGATACCTCAGCCGGATTATCGACGGCGATTAAATATACGATTGATCATTTCGGGCTGTCTCCGCTTTCCGATGAACAAGTCCGGACATTTATCGGACCGCCTGTTAAGGATTCATTTGCAAGAACATATGATCCTGGCGAAGCACTTCTTAATGAGATGGTTACGGTTTTTCGTGACAGATATAAAACAGAGGATTTGCTTAAAGCTGTTCCGTATGATGGGATATACGAGGTACTGGCCAGGCTGAAGGATGCGGGAATAAAGCCTGCTATAGCAACATACAAGAGGCAGGATTATGCCACGATGATTCTTGAGCATTTTCATTTTAATGATTACACGGATATTATGTGCGGTTCTGATTTTGATAGTAAACTCAGGAAACACGACATTATCAGAAATGCCGTAACGGTAGCGGGTGTTAATGATTATTCGCAGGTGGTAATGATAGGGGACAGCGATAACGATGCAGTGGGAGCTGAGAAAACAGGTATGTCGTTTATCGGTGTTACTTACGGATTCGGATTCGGATCCGCTGAAGATGTTAATAAATATTCAAATATTGGTACGGCAGATATGCCGGAACAGATTACGGAAATCATTATCGGAGAAAAGATATGAAAAAAAAAGTTGCTAAATACATATCGGAATTTCTGGTTAAAAACAACATTACGAACTGCTTCATGGTAACCGGCGGAGGAGCTATGCATCTTGATGATGCAATCGGACATGAGGAAGGAATACACTGTACATTTAATCATCATGAACAGGCTTGTTCGATTGCCGCTGAGGCATACACACGTATGACCGGAAAACTGGCGGCAGTCTGCGTTACCAGCGGTCCGGGAGGAACCAATGCTATTACCGGTGTTATGGGAGGCTGGGTAGACTCCATACCGATGTTTGTTCTGACGGGCCAGGTGAAGAGGGAGACTACGATTTGGTCTTGCCCCGAGCTCGGACTTCGTCAGCTGGGGGACCAGGAATTTGATATCATCAATTCGGTTTCCAATATGACAAAATATGCTGTCATGCTTACCGAACCGGAGGAGACGGCATATCATCTTGAAAAGGCACTCTATCTGGCACTTGAAGGCCGCAAAGGGCCTGTGTGGATAGATGTTCCGCTTGATGTTCAGGGTGCGATGATCGAGACAGAAGGGCTTAAGCATTTCGACCCCGAAGCCGGGCATTGCCCTGATAATGAGACCTCTGATATACGGAAAGTACAGCCGATTTCTAATCAAACTATCGATGAGATACTTGAAAAAATAAAGAATGCAAGGGCACCTCTTATTCTGGCAGGCACTGGAATAAGACTCGGAGATGCTGAGGAGGAGTTCCTTAAG
Organism: Lachnospiraceae bacterium; assembly: GCA_045600945.1. GTDB lineage: Bacteria > Bacillota > Clostridia > Lachnospirales > Lachnospiraceae > Darwinimomas. The sequence goes on along the minus strand of JAZRYX010000064.1, from coordinate 22,827 downwards.
GTGCTGAATGTATTGAAGATTCCGGTTGTTACAGCATGGAATGCCAACGATACGATAGCATTTGATAATCCGTATTTTGCGGGGATGCCGGGAACAGTCGGGACGCGTCCCGGAAATTTTGCAGTTCAGAATTGTGATTTGCTTATAAGTCTCGGGTGTCGACTCAACATACGTATGATCGGATACAATCATTATGATTTTGCAAGGAATGCGTATAAGATAATCGTGGACATAGATCCTAAGGAGTTGAAGAAACCGACAATTAAGGCGGATATGCCTGTATGTGCCGATGTGAAAGACGTGCTGAGCAAGATACTGTCTCGTGATTATGAATCGCCTGTAAAGCATGCGGACTGGCTTAACTGGTGCCGCCGACTTATTGATAAATATCCGGCTGCTTTGCCGGAATATAAAAACGACGGAGAGGGTATCATCAATCCGTATGTGTTTACGGATAAGCTTTTTGATCATCTCAGAGAGGATGACAGAATCATCTGCGGAAACGGAAGCGCATGTGTAATTACGTTCCAGGCCTGCAAGATCAAACAAGGACAGCGCATGTTTACTAATTCAGGATGTGCAGCTATGGGATACGGATTCCCTGCTGCAGTGGGAGTAGCTGTTTCGGACAATTCACGCAGGACAGTCTGCATTGACGGAGATGGAAGCGTGATGATGAATATTCAGGAACTGGCAACCGTTGCATATAATAAACTGAACCTAAAGCTTATACTGCTTAACAATAATGGATATCATTCGATTCGTCAGACCCAGCGCAATTTGTTCAAACCTCCGTTTGTCGGTATCGACAGTAACAGCGGAGTAGGATTTCCGGATTTCGGGAAGCTTGCAGATGCTTTCGGAGTGGGGTATTATCGGCTCGACAATGAGAAAAACTGCGATGAAGTTCTTGAAGAGGCACTAAACTGCAACGGACCGTGTATATGCGAATGCGTAGTGGATCCGGCACAGAATTTCGCGCCGAAGTCTTCTTCCAAGGTGCTTCCCGACGGACGTATAGTATCGCCTTCACTTGACGATATGTTCCCTTTCCTGCCGAGAAACGAATTTGAAAGTGTAAAATACTGAATAAGTACAGCCGAAATATTTATTTGAGAAATATTTTATAGTAGAATATATGTGTAGCAATTCAACGTGGCAGAACTTGGAGGAATAGTATGTCAGGATCAAAAGTTTATTTTACAAATTTCAAAACAGAAGTCGGAGTATCATATCTTCAGAAACTTCATAACCTTATGAAGTCAGCAGGATTTGAAAACATCGATTTTAAGAATAAGTATGTTGCCATAAAGATTCACTTCGGTGAGTACGGCAATATGTCCTTTATAAGATCGAATTATGCAAGAGTGGTTGTTGATTATGTTAAGGAACTCGGTGGTAAGCCTTTCCTTACAGACTGTAATACACTGTACGTCGGAAGCAGAAGAAATGCCTTGGATCATTTGGATACGGCAGATTTGAACGGCTTCTCATATTTGCAGACAGGATGCCACGTACTTATCGCAGACGGACTTAAGGGAACCAATGAACGGCTTGTTCCTATCAAGGGACTTGATGTACCTCCGGCAAAGATAGGTGCATCTATCATGGATGCAGATATAGTGATTTCACTGAATCATTTCAAAGGTCACGAGGTGATGGGATTTGGTGGAGCCATCAAAAACCTGGGCATGGGATCGGGATCCAGACAGGGAAAGATGGATATGCACAGCAACGGGAAACCGCGTGTAACAAGGAGCCGCTGCATTGGCTGCGGAACATGCACAACAGTCTGCGCCCACGGCGCACCTACCGTAACAGATGGTCTTTGTCATATTGATAGGGATAAATGTGTAGGCTGCGGACGATGCATGGGAGTATGCCCGGTTGACGCTATTGATGCGGATTACAAGACATCTTCGGTTCTTATCAATAAGAGAATTGCAGAATATGCACTTGCTGTTTGTCAGGACAGACCAAATTTCCACATCAATATGATCATGGATGTATCTCCGAATTGCGACTGTCATGGCGAGAACGACCTTCCTATCCTTCCGAATATCGGAATGCTGGCATCATTCGACCCTGTCGCACTTGATCAGTGCAGCGTAGACTTATGCAAGGATGCTCCGGTTGTACCGGGAAGTCAGAGAGACATAAGTATTAAGAAAATGAAGGCTGAGAGCAAGGTGATTCCGGATGATCCATGGAGACAGAGCAATCCCGTTACCATTTGGGAACCGGGACTTGAGAGAGCCGAAGAAATCGGACTCGGAAGCAGAACCTACGAAAGAATTACAATCCTGTAAAACCATATAAAGATTTTTTGAAGGCATCCGACATCAGGGTGCCTTTTTTCTGCAATAGGAAATTGCCCCGCGGAAGTTTACGATAGTGTTAAGAAAACTTGAAAAATTGCATTTGGGGACTTTTCTATGATAAAATGATAATCGTTAAATTGGGTTTTTACGGGCTCCAATTTCTTTTGCGTTGCCGTTGGGCATATCAGGAGTGTTAATGAACATTATTATCACGGGAGTTTCATCATTTATAGGACGTGCCTTATCGCGTCAGCTCATTTCCGAAGGATACGAAGTCTACGGAGTGGTCAGACCGAGTTCAAAAAACAAGGCAGGACTGAGTGATATCAAAAAACTGCATATTATTGAATGTGACATTTCCGAATGCGAGAGGCTAATTGATGAAAATCTACCACGGATGTATGCATGCATTCACCTAAGCTGGGGAGGAACAACAAAAGAGGGAAGACAAAATCCGGAAATAAATGCGGTAAATGAGCTCGACACGCTGCGTATGATAAGAACAGCAAAAGAACTCGGATGTGAGAGATTCATATTTGCAGGGTCACAGGCCGAGTATGGGGTGACACTTGACAGAGTGAATAATAATGAAGCAAGCAGTGATCCGATAAATGAAACCTATCCGTGCAGACCTCTTTCCGAGTACGGAAAGTCAAAACTGAAAATGCTGACTTCGGGCGGCAGTCTGTGCAAAGAACTCGGAATGACATATATACATCTACGCATATTCAGTACATACGGAGAGGGAGATCGCCAGACAACACTTGTAAGCAGCTGCGTAAAAGCATTTTCGGAAGATACACATATCGAACTGACGAATTGTAAACAGATGTGGAACATGCTTAATATCCACGACTGTGCAAAAGCGATTTCCGATATGATAAGCTGCGTATTTACCCTGACAGATGATGAAGACCCGGAAGATCATGTGGTAAATATTGCAAGTGACGACACAAGACCGCTTTATGAATTTGTAGATGCCATACATAAACGTATAGGAAAAGGCAGCTGCGAGTTTACGAGAACAAACGAATCTCCGGAAGGTACGCCGTATCTTAATCCGGATATCACGAAATTAAAAACCATAACGGGATTTGTTCCGCAGGTAAGTTTTGATGAAGGAATCGACAGGATGCTGGAAGATATCTCATCGCATTTATAAGAAAAAGGAAAAAAAGATGAAGAAAATCAGTGTGGTAATTCCATGTTTCAACGAGCGTGAAAACGCAGAAGCAATTGCAGCCGCAGTTCAGGAACAGTTCAGAAACAACTTACAGGATTACGATTACGAAATAATCTTTATTGATAATGATTCCACAGATGGTACAAGGGATATCATCCGTGTCCTTTGTGCGCAAAATGCCAAAATCAAGGCAATCTTCAATGCCAAGAACTTCGGTCAGTTCAACAGCCCGTATTACGGGATGCTTCAGTCAACAGGAGATGCCACGATACTTCTTGCTGCAGATTTTCAGGATCCGCCGGAGATGATAGTCGATTTTGTAAAAGCATGGGAAGAAGGTTACAAGATAGCAATAGGAATAAAGAAGTCCAGTAAAGAAAATCCTGTCATGTATGGATTGCGCAGCATTTACTACAAAGCCATTAAGAAGTTTTCTGATGTTGAACAGATAGAGCACTTTACGGGATTCGGACTTTATGACAGAGAGTTTATCAATGTTCTTCGCGGACTGGACGATCCAACACCTTTCCTGAGAGGAATAGTTGCCGAACTGGGATTCAAACGCAAAGAGATACCGTATGAACAGCCGCAGCGCCGCGCAGGAAAGACACACAATAATTTCTACACATTATACGACGCAGCCATGCTGTCGGTTACATCATATACGAAGGTCGGACTTCGCATCGCAACATTTGCAGGTGCTGTCATAGGAATCGTAAGTTTCATAATAGCGATAGTATATCTGGTAATGAAGCTGATCTGGTGGGATCGCTTTCCGGCTGGCACGGCGCCGTTGGTAATAGGTATGCTTTTCCTCGGGGCAGTGATACTTTTCTTTATCGGCTTCCTGGGAGAGTACGTACTTACAATTAATCAGCGTGTCATGAAAAGACCGCTCGTAGTAGAAGAAGAAAGAATAAATTTTACTGAAAATCAGGCATGATATGAAATTCAAGATTGACGTCATCAGAGTCAGAGAAAATCACATAACTTTAAATGGTTGGGTCGTAGGACGCAATCCTCTTTCCAAACCGGAGTTTAAAGTATGTGATGATAATGATAAGCCGGTGAAATTTAGGGAAGTTCCGACAAGAAGAGATGATGTCAGCATGATTTATTTTAAAAAAGTAGTTGATAATGATCTCGGTTTTGACATCACATTTGATTATGAAAGAGGCAGGACGTATTCTCTTTACATCATCATCGAGAATCAGATGAAGAGGATAAAGTTCAACGAAGACCTTATAGCAAAAAGAACAAGTGTGGCATATAAACGCCGCGAAAAGATAAGAGATCTGTGCAATGTTGAGACTCTGAAAGTTGTAATGGACAACTTAAAAAAGCATGGATTTAAAGCAGTATATGTCAAATCAAAGAATAAGATCAAAGGTATCGATAATGACTTTGAATATGCGGAATGGTACGAAAGAGTAAAACCTAAAGAAGAAGAGATAAGGGCTCAGAAGGAGCATGACTGGACCGAAGGCGGAACAAAGCATCCGATAAGCTTTTCAATAGTCATTCCGGTATATGAGACACCCGATAATTATCTCAGAGAATTACTGGACAGTCTTTTAAATCAGACATATCCGTATTTTGAGATATGTATTGCCGACGGAAGCAGAAAAGGTTTCGATAAAAAGAAAGTACTGAGTGAGTATGCGTCTAAAGACAAAAGAGTCAGATTCGATATACTCGGTGAGAACCGAGGTATAGCAGGAAATACCAATGCGGCTCTTGATATGGCTACGGGTGATTTTATAGTTCTCTGCGATCATGATGATGTAGTTCCGCAGACAGCACTTTATGAATGCGCAAGGTCTGTTTCGGAAACTCCGGAGTGCGATTGTCTTTATACAGATGAGGACAAGCTTGATGTCGACGGAGGCGGAATCTTTGACCCGCACTTTAAACCGGATTATAATATCGACCTTTTAAGAAGCGTCAACTATATCTGTCATCTCTTTGTATTCAGAAGAGAGATGATAAGCTCAGGCAAAGTCGGGAAATTCAGTCCGGAGTTTGACGGAGCACAGGATTACGATTTCATTTTCAGGATAACGGAAAGTTCAAGATGTATAAAACATGTTCCGAAGATTCTGTATCACTGGAGATGTCATATGAATTCTACGGCCTCAAATCCTGAAAGTAAGATTTATGCATTTGAAGCAGGAGCACGTGCTATTAAGGCACACTATGAAAGAGTGCATCCGGAAATCAAAATCGCGAAGATTGAAAAAGGCGAGGATTACGGAATCTATCATACATATTTTGAGATTGAAGAAGAGCCTTTGATATCAGTAGTCATTCCGAATAAGGATCATACGGAAGATCTGGATATGGCGATACGGTCGCTGATGAAAGGAAATTATAAAAATCTTGAGTTCATAGTTGTTGAGAATAATTCAATGCTTGATAAGACCTGGAAATATTACGAGGATATACAGAAAGAACTTCCGAATGTCAAAGTAGTGAAGTATGAAGAGAAAGGATTTAATTTCTCACGCATTAATAATTTCGGAGTAAGATATGCATCCGGTAGGTACATTCTGTTCATGAACAATGATGTCGAGATGATCAATCCGGATTCAATCAAAGAAATGCTCGGATATTGTCAGCGTGACGATGTCGGCATCGTAGGATGCAAACTCCTTTATGAAGATAACAGCATACAGCATGCAGGAGTCGTAATAGGTTTCGGTGGCATCGCAGGACATACTTTTATAGGATTATATGATTATCAAAAAAGTTATTTCCACAGGGCAGTGACGGCTCAGGACTATTCGGCGGTGACGGCAGCATGTCTCATGACAAAAAGAGACCTCTTTGATAGTGTCGGGGGATTCTCGGAGGAGCTTGCGGTAGCATTTAATGATATCGATTACTGTCTGAAGATAAGAAGTAAGGATAAACTCGTCGTTTATAATCCATATGCGACATTCCACCATTATGAATCCAAGTCACGCGGACTTGAGGATACCCCTGAAAAGGTAGACCGTTTCAACCGTGAGGTGGCGAAGTTCATGAAGAAATGGCCAAAGATACTGGAAAAAGGTGATCCGTATTACAATCCGAATCTTACTTTAAGGAAATCCAATTTTGCATTAAGGGATCTTCTTAAGGAAGGAATCGGTGAGCCGTACCACATGGAAGGCATAGAAAAATATTTATGATAACAGTAATTATCCCAAATTATAACGGAATGAGATTTCTGCCCGACTGCATCGCGTCCCTAAAGAAGCAGACAGTCGGAGAGTTTGAGATACTTATTGTCGATAACGGTTCAAAAGACGAAAGCCTCGGGTGGATAAAAGAAGAAAAGTCAAAAGACACCCGGATAAGCCTCATAGCTCTCCCGGAGAACAAAGGATTTGCAGGAGGAGTCAATGCCGGGCTGCGGGCTACGAACAGCGAATTCGTGATACTTCTTAATAACGACACTGTTGCCGAACCGGATTTCATAGAAAAATTATATGAAAGAATAAAAGAATCGGAAGATATCTTCGCGGTAAGCGCGCAGATGATAAAGGCCGCGGACCATTCTCTGATTGACAGTGCGGGTGACGGGATCACCTGGGTTGGTTGGGCGTATCAAAGAGGCATAGATGAAAAAGCAGAACTACATCAAAAAGAGAAAGATGTTTTTTCAGCCTGTGCCGGAGCCGCAATCTACAGAAAGAAGATACTCGATGAGATAGGATATTTCGATGAGATGCATTTCGCATATCTCGAGGATATAGATCTTTCATGGCGGGCGAGACTCGCAGGATACAGGATAATATATCTGCCGTCTGCAAAGGTTTATCATCTGGGAAGCGCTACATCAGGTTCAAAATATAATGCATTTAAAGTCAGACTTTCATCGAGAAACAATATTTATCTGCATTATAAAAATCAGCCGACAGGTCAGCTGATCATAAATTTCATACCACTCTGGATAGGTGTTCTGGGTAAAGGAGTATTCTTCAAAAGAATAGGATTTAAGAAGGAATACTGGGACGGAGTAAAGGAAGGACTGAACAACAGAAGAGAGTGTCATCGGGCCCCGAAAGCAAAAAAAGGTTTTATCACATATCTTTCTATCGAAGGAAAGATGATTTCAGGCCTTATGGAGTACACTTGCAGTTTCATTAAAAGACATTTATGGAAGAACATCAAAAACAATTAAACAGAATATTTATATTACTGGATGCAATTGCGATAATTGCCGCATACGCACTGGCATATTTGATCATCGCTTCCAGGAAAAATGCCATCGCGCTTCCGGCAAGTTTTTATTTCTCGGTACTTGTAATCATAGTTCCGGTTGCGCTTATTCTTAACGGCCTTAACGGAATGTATTCGCAGAAAAGGTCATTAAGCAAGCGCCGCGTGCTCGGAATGGTATTTACATCAAGCACGATACTGCTTTTGGTTTTCACGTTGGTATTGTTCCTCGGATCCAAGAATCAGTACATATATAACTTCTCCCGAAGCCTCATCATTTACTTCTATATCTTTATGATGGTATTTGAAGTGGCAGAAAGAGCAGTTGTCAGGCTGGCACTCAAAGATATCCGCAAAAAGGGATATAACGCCAAAGAAGTGCTGCTGGTCGGATACAGCCGTGCCGCAGAAGGATTCATCGACAGATGCAGAATGAATCCGGACTGGGGCTATCGGATAAGAGGTATACTCGATGATCATAAAGACGCGGAGTATATGTACAAAAATATTCCGATCATCGGAAAGATAAGATCTCTTTCAAGCCAGCTTGAAGAAAACAAAATCGAGAATACACTTGATGAAATAGTAATAACTCTTTCTCTTCAGGACTATGATTATCTCGAAGAAATAGTCAATGAATGTGAGAGATCCGGAGTACATACAAAGTTCGTTCCGGACTATAACAACATCATTCCCACGGTTCCTCAGGTCGAGGATGTACAGGGGCTTCCGGTAATCAATATCAGAAGGCTTCCGCTTTCGGAAGGAGCCAATGCATTCATAAAGAGAGCGATAGATATATTCGGGTCGTTATTCGGACTTATAATTTTCTCACCTATAATGATAGGAACGATGATAGCGGTCAAATGCTCGAGTCCGGGACCGATATTCTATAAACAGGAAAGAATCGGAAGACACGGAAAAGCTTTCAATATGTACAAGTTCCGCTCAATGGTCGTTCAGGAAGAAGATGATGAGAAAAAAGAATGGACGACCAAAAATGATCCGCGAGTCACTCCGGTGGGAAGATTCATAAGAAAGACCAGCATCGATGAGATGCCGCAGTTCTGGAATATATTAAAAGGTGATATGAGTCTTGTGGGTCCGAGACCCGAGAGACCACAGTTTGTTGAGAAATTCAGAGATGAGATTCCGCATTACATGATCAAGCATCAGGTTCGACCGGGTCTTACCGGATGGGCGCAGGTCAACGGATACAGAGGCGATACCTCTATTGAAAAACGTATAGAGTATGATTTGTATTATATTGAGAACTGGACAGTCGGTTTCGATTTCAAAATCATGTTTCTGACGATCTTTAAAGGATTCATCAATAAGAACGCATACTAAATAAGATAGGACAATAACAAATGGACCAGGACAACAAAAACTACGATTACGAAAAAAACACCTATATACCACAGGGACACAGCAGAAAAAGGCATGTTGAAGAAGTATACTCCGACATACCCGAGGCACCCTCAAGGGCAAGAATGAAGACGGAGAAAAAATCCAAAGGAGTTCTTCTGCGCAGGATTATTATTTTCGCAGTGCTTGAAGTAATAGCTCTCTGCGGAATATTTGTATATTCATACGCAGCAAAGCAATATGCAAAGATTCAGAGACCGAAGGTAAATCAGACGGCCATAAAGAATGTCAACCTTTCGAACGAGGAGATTGAGGCAATCGAACGGGGATATTGGAATATTGCAGTATTCGGTGTCGATTCCCGTAACTCATCCGTCGGCAAGGGAGCAAACTCCGATGTCATAATGATAGTCAGCATCAACCGCGATACAGGAGACATCAAGCTTTGCAGTGTCTACAGAGATACATATCTGAAGGTCGGAAATGAAAAATACAACAAGATCAACAGTGCTTACTGTAACGGCGGACCGGAGCAGGCACTTAAGGCACTGAATGAAAATCTTGATCTTAACATCACACAGTATGTAACATTCAACTGGAAGGCAGTAGCAACCGGAATCAATATTCTGGGCGGAGTGGATATTGATATCTCAAAGGCTGAGTTTGCATACATCAATGGTTTCATAACAGAAACAGTTAAAGGAACGGGCATCGGATCCACACAGCTTCAGCATGCGGGAATGAATCATCTTGATGGTGTTCAGGCTGTTGCATATGCAAGACTGAGACTTATGGATAATGATTATGCCAGAACAGAACGTCAGCGTAAGATCATAAAACAGTGCTTTGAGAAGGCACAGAACGCAAGCATGCAGACACTTAATGATCTTCTCGGAAACATGCTTTCAATGGTAGCTACAAACATGACATGGCAGGACGGCCTTGATGCTATCGCCGAAGTAGACAAGTACAATATCGCAGAATCAACCGGTTTCCCGTTTGCAAGAGCTGAAGCCAATATGGGCAAGTGCGGCGCATGCGTAATCCCACAGACACTTGAGAGCAATGTCCGTGATCTTCACGAGCTTCTGTTCGCACAGGAAAATTATGATCCTTCCGAGCAGGTTAAAAATATAAGTAACTACATCTCTGCAAAGAGCGGATATTATAAAGAAGGCAAGAAAGCAGCTCCCGTATCTACGGAAGGATATTTGACGACTCCTAAAAAAGAAGAAAAGACATCCTCTGAATCAAGTGAGACTCCCGAGACAACGGCGGAAGGAGAGACAAAAAAGAACGAAGAGAAAGAGAAGGAAAGTGAATTTTCAAAGGAAGGAGATAACCTTGAATATTCAATAAGTAAAGACGGATATCTCATATATGTATCAGGAAAGGATATTAACGGCAACAAGACGTACTCATATTTCCTTGATTCATACGGAAAAAGAGTAAAGATGATAGACTGGGATGAAAACGGTAATCCGATTTATCTTTATGAGCTTGATGAGGACGGAAACTTCTATTTGGAAGGGGAAAAACCCGCAGAGAGTAAGAAGGAAAAAGAAACCGATGAAGAAGGTCACATCCTTCCGGGCCAGGGAGATGATGAAGATATCTACGGACCTGGCGGCAAAACCGAAAGTGAGACAAAGATAGAACCTACGGCACCCGGAGAAGATGTGCCGGAAGAAGATGTACCGGGCGGACCGGGCAGCGAACCTACGGAACCAACCTCACCGGCAGAGCCGGATTCTCCCGGCAAACCGGCACCATCAGACGAGCCGACCTCACCGGGGGAGGATCTTCCGAATGGACCGGGAAGTCTGGTTAATGATTGATTCGTGAAAATAAAGCAGAAAATAAACACACTTTGAACATACTTTTTTCACATTTGAGGAATATATTATAGACATCACCAAGAGAAAAGGAGATAAAACTATGAATAAGTTCCTCAAAGGATTATTAATAGCAGTAGGTGCTGCAGCAGTCGGTGCAATCGCCGGACTTTCAATGTATGGAGTGACAAAGGCCACAGGAGTTATTGATGCATATTCAAATGTTGTGGCAGAGGTCAATCAAAAAATAAATCCGGATTTTAAGATTTCGGATGAAACTGAAAAAGGCGATGAGAACAAGGTCAAAATCGGAGAATCGCTCAAACCTCAGAAAAAAGAAGTAACAAACACTTTAACATCGCTTGATGAAAAAGCAGATGTAACAGCTGTTGCAAGGATGGCGATGCCGTCCATGGTATCGATAACAGGTGTGACCGAATATGAAGCATATTCAAACTTCGGAGATTTCGGTAACTGGGGATCACTATTCGGATTCGGAGATTTCGGAATCAGTAATGAGCCGCAGACATATGAGTCTCCAACGGCAGGATCCGGCATCATTATCGCAGAAGATGATGATGAACTCATGATAGCAACGAACAATCATGTTGTTCAGGACACGAAGGATCTGGTTATCACGTTCAGCAATGACACGACGGCTCCTGCAGTTGTCAAAGGAAGAGATGCAGATAAGGATGTTGCGGTTATTGCAGTCAAGAAGTCAGATCTTGAAGAGGGAACTTATGACTATATCGAAGTTGCCAAGGTCGGAGATTCAGATAATCTTGAGATAGGCGAGTGGGTAGTCGCAATAGGCAATGCTCTTGGAGAAGGTCTTTCGGTTACGGTCGGAGTTGTAAGCGCACTTGACAGGACTATGGAGGCCGAGGGTCAGGTTTCAAGCAACCTTATTCAGACAGACGCAGCAATCAATCCGGGTAATTCGGGAGGAGCACTCATCAATTCAAGAGGTGAAGTAATTGGTATTAATGAAGCAAAGTACGCTTCTACCCAGGTTGAGGGCATGGGATTTGCCATCCCGATATCATCCGTAAAGGATATCCTTGATGATTTCTCGAATCTTGAAGTAAGAGAGGAAGTAAGCGAAGAGGAACAGGGATATATCGGAATCCAGGGACAGAACATAGACAGCCAGATGGCAGAGCTTTATGATATGCCGCAGGGGATCTACGTTTTCAAGGTTGTAGAGGGAACACCGGCAGAAAAATCAGAACTCAGAGAAAAAGATATCATAACAAAACTTGACGGACAGTCAGTAAAGAACATGGAAGACTTGCAGACACTTCTCAAAGGATATAAGGCAGGTGAAAAGGTTAAAGTGACGGTCAACAGACTCGACGATTCCGAATACGAAGAAATCGATATAGAGCTTGAACTGGCATCAAAACAGAAATTAGAGGCTAAATAAGCCGAAAAGCAATATAAATAAGCATAGGCGGGGCAGCGGAAAGCCCCGCTTTTATTGTATAGTTTTTAAATTTGTGGTATAATTTTTTAGCTTATGGGCAATTTTTATTAGGAGAGAGTTATCATGAAAGAAAACAACAAAGCAAAAGGCATAATCAAGCTTGTTATCACTCTAATTGTGGTAGCAGCACTTGGATTTTTTGCCTACACTGTAGTACGCGACAGCAATGCAGCACTGCAGGATGACTATGTAGCAACAGAAGAATCAGCCAAGAATACTGTTAAGCTTGGTCTTGATCTTGCCGGCGGTGTAAGTATCACATATCAGACTGTTGATCCGAATCCTTCGGATGTAGATATGCAGGATACTATTTATAAGCTGCAGAAGAGAGTTGAGAGTTACTCAACAGAGGCAGAAGTATATCGCGAGGGTAATAACAGAATCAATATCGATATCCCCGGTGTATCTGATGCAAATGCGGTTCTTGAAGAACTCGGCAAACCGGGATCACTTATATTCCTTGATCCGGAAGGCAATACCGTAGTTGACGGAGCGATGGTTTCATCTGCACAGGCCGGAATCACGGAAGATCAGCAGAAGAACAAAGAGTACATCGTACAACTTTCATTCAATGAAGAAGGAACAAAGAAGTTTGCAGATGCTACAACAAAGTTCGTGGGACAGCAGATTTACATCGTATATGATGGTGAAATCGTTTCAGCTCCTGTTGTAAGAGAGCCTATCACGGGAGGACAGTGCCGTATCGACGGAATGGACAGTTATGAGGAGGCAGAGAACCTTGCTACAACTATCCGTATCGGTTCACTTTCACTCGAACTTGAAGAGTTAAGAAGTAATGTTGTAGGTGCTAAGCTCGGTCAGTCAGCGATGGCTTCAAGCGTTAAGGCATGTCTTATCGGTCTTATCATTCTGGCTATACTCTTAATAGTAGTATACAAGGTTCCGGGAATCGCAGCAGTGCTTGCTCTTATGGTTTATGTTTCACTTGAAATCCTGCTTCTTGCAGCATTCAACGAGAACATTACCCTTACACTTCCGGGTATCGCCGGTATCGTGCTTTCGATAGGTATGGCAGTTGATGCCAATGTTATCATTTTCACACGTATCAAAGAGGAAATAGGTTTTGGCAAGACCGTTCCGTCAGCCGTAAAGACCGGTTTCAAGAAAGCTCTCTCAGCTATCATAGACGGTAATGTAACAACACTTATAGCAGCAATCGTGCTCATGATCAAAGGATCAGGTACAGTTGTAGGTTTCGCTCAGACGCTTACACTCGGTATTGTAATTTCCATGATCACATCTTTGTTCGTTACAAGATTTATCATCAATACATTTATTGATCTTGGATTGGATAAAGAGAACCAGTACGGAGTCATCAAAGAGAGAAAGGTTATCGATTTCGTAGGAAAGAGAAAGATCTTCATCGCATTCTCGGCAGTTCTCATCCTTGCAGGATTTGTAGCAATGGGAATCAATAAAGCCAATACAGGAGATTTCCTCAACTTGGGTATTGATTTCAAGGGCGGTACATCAACCAATGTTACATTCAACGAGGATATGTCACTTGATACTATCTCAAGTCAGGTTGTTCCGGTAGTTGAGAAGATTACGGGTGATGCCGATGTCCAGACTCAGAAGGTTGCAAACTCGAACGAGGTAATCATCAAGACAAGAAACCTCTCACAGCAGGAAAGAGAAGATCTCCACAATGCAATGGCAGAGAACTTCGGAGTAGACAAAGAGAAGATTACCGAGGAGAATATCTCGGGTGCCATAAGTGATGAGATGAAGAAAGATGCTCTTGTAGCAACGCTCATCGCGCTTGTGCTTATGCTTGTATATATCTGGTTCAGATTCAAGGATATCAAGTTTGCGGCAAGTTCAGTTATATGTCTTGTACATGATGTTCTGGTAGTGCTGGCATTTTATGCGATCATCAAGTGGAGCGTTGGATCAACCTTCATCGCTTGTATGCTTACACTTGTAGGTTACTCGATCAACGCTACTATCGTTACATTCGACCGTATCCGTGAGAACCTCAATATACTTCCGAAGAGCACTCCTAGAAGCGAAATCGCAAACAAGTCAATTACAGAGACTCTTTCAAGAAGTATCTATTCATCACTTACAACATTCATCATGGTACTTGTGCTTTACATCTTCGGTGTTTCATCTATCAAAGAGTTCGCACTTCCAATCATGGTAGGTATCGTATTCGGAACATATTCATCTATCTGCCTCGCAAGTTCACTGTGGTTCATCTTCGGTGGCGGTGACAAGAAGAAAGTTGCCAAGAAGCAGAAAGCAGTTCCAGCTAAAGCTTGATTTCGAATTGGGTAAATGAAGTATTCATACAAAATCAAAGCAAGAGACGGTCTTGCAAAACATGCACATGTTGAAACAGTACATGGCAGCATCGAAACCCCGGTATTTATGAACGTGGGCACGGTGGCAGCCATCAAGGGAGCAGTATCCACTGATGATCTCCGTGAGATAGGGACTCAGGTTGAACTGAGCAACACCTATCATCTCCACGTTCGCACCGGAGATGAGCTGATTAAGCAGTTCGGCGGACTGCATAAGTTTATGAACTGGGACAGGCCGATACTTACGGACTCGGGCGGGTTTCAGGTCTTCTCTCTTGCAGGATTAAGAAAAATCAAAGAAGAGGGTGTCACATTTAACTCTCATATAGACGGACATAAGATTTTTATGGGACCTGAGGAGAGTATGCAGATACAGTCACACCTGGCATCGACCATAGCAATGGCATTTGATGAATGCCCACCGGCACTTGCAGAAAAAAGCTATGTGGCAGATTCCGTAGCAAGGACCACAAGGTGGCTGGAAAGATGTCAAAAGGAAATGGCCAGACTTAATATGCAGGAAGACACCATCAACAAAGAACAGCTTTTATTTGCAATTAATCAGGGTGCGGTTTATGACGATATCCGTATCGATCATGCAAAAAGGATATCTGAGATGGATCTCGACGGGTATGCAGTCGGCGGGCTTGCAGTCGGTGAGACACATGAGCAGATGTATCATGTGCTCGAACAGGTAGTTCCCTTCCTGCCGGTTGAGAAACCTGTATATCTTATGGGAGTCGGTACTCCGGCAAATATTCTGGAGACTGTAGACAGAGGAGTGGATTTCTTCGATTGTGTATATCCGACCAGAAACGGAAGACACGGAAATGCATATACCAATCAGGGTAAGATCAATCTGTTCAATAAGAAATATGAACTTGATGAAAGACCCATCGAAGAAGGATGCCAATGTCCGGCATGCAGATCTTACTCAAGGGCATATATAAGACACCTGCTCAAGGCCGGAGAGATGCTCGGGATGCGTCTGTGCGTATTGCACAATCTGTATTTTTATAATACAATGATGAGCGAGATAAGAGATGCTATAGACAAAGGCAATTATAAGGCCTATAAAAAACAGAAGCTTGATGGCATGACAGCCGCAGGCAGAGAGGATTCATAATGAAGAAATTAACAGCAGCAATCACAGCAATTATGGCTACGTTACTGATGACAGGATGTGCACCACAGGATGCAAGTGCAGCAGAAGGCGGCGGCGGACTTTTCGGCGGTGGTCCGATGATTATCATCGTATATATCGTTATCTTCGGTGCTCTTATTTACTTTATGAGTATTCGTCCTCAGAAGAAAGAAAGGAAAGCACGTGAGGAGCTTATGGGAGGACTTGCAATCGGTGATGCAGTTCTTACAACAGCAGGATTTTACGGTGTGGTAATTGATATGACAGATGATACTGTTATCGTTGAGTTCGGTAACAACAAGAATTGTCGTATCCCGATGCAGAAAGCATCCATAGTACAGGTTGAGAAACCTGAGCAGGCAAAACCAGTAGACGAGCAGAAGAACGAGATTCAGAAATGAGAAAAGTTGTGATAGGTCTTTCGGGCGGAGTTGATTCTGCCGTAGCGGCAGGCCTTTTACAAAAAGAATATGAAGTCATAGGAGTCACCTTGCAGACGCAAGGTGACTATTTGACTACGGACATCGAGGATGCCGGAAATATATGCAGAACGCTTGGTATCGAGCATCATGTCATAGACTGCTCGTCAGCATTTACTGAGAAAGTCAAAGATTATTTTGTCAAAGAATATCTTGACGGCAGAACTCCTAATCCATGTATCAGATGCAACAGATACCTCAAGTGTCAGGCATTGTATGATTATGCAGATGATATCGGGGCCGATTTTTATGCGACGGGTCACTACGCTTTTGTTGATAAACTTGATAACGGAAGATATGCTTTGAGAAGTGCGGATTCAAGTAAGGACCAGGCCTATGCATTGTACATGCTTACACAGGCACAACTCAGCAGGCTGATAATGCCATTGGGAAGCTACAGCAAGGATGAGATCCGTAAGATGGCGCGAGAGATGGGACTAAGCGTTAGTGCCAAACCGGACAGTATGGAGATATGTTTTATTCCGGATCATGACTATGCGAAGTTCATAGAGGAATATACAAAAGAGGTAAGGCCTGAAGGTGATTTTGTTGATACAAAGGGAAATGTTCTGGGAAGGCATAAAGGTATAACACATTATACAGTCGGACAGAGGAAGGGTCTCGGAATAGCATTTGGAGAGCCGAAGTTCGTAAAAGAAATCAGACCCGAGACGGATCAGGTAGTGCTTGCAGATGATGATGAGCTCTTTACAAAGGAAATCACTTGTAGAGATGTTAATTTTATGAGTATTTCGGAATCTGATGTGAGAGGAATACGGGCGAAAGCGAAAATCAGATATAGCCACAAGGGTGAAGTTTGTAGTATAATGGACTTTGCTGACGGTGTGATGAAAATTGAGTTTGAGTCACCGGTCAGAGCAGCGACTCCGGGACAGGCAGTGGTTCTTTATGATGAAGAGGGACATGTAATGTGCGGAGGAACTATTATGTGAGTTTTTTACGAATGCAACGAGTTGCATTCGAAGAGGAGCCGTGACGGAACGAAGCGAGTTTCGGGCGAAAGCCCGGAAGGAGCAAAAGTGTAGTCCACGGCGACGTGCAGACGTATCGAAGTGGTCATAACGAGCCGCACTCGAAATGCGGTCGTCGGGTAACCGGCGCGTGGGTTCGAATCCCACCGTCTGCGTAACGAGGCAGCCCCGAGAGGGGCTGTTTTGTTATGCAGATGGTGATGGATGAAGAACCCAGGGTGAGCCCGCAAGCGTCCAAGAAGACAAGCACAGCGCAGTCTGATTGGAAACGCGCGCGCGTCCCTGAGCGAAGCGAAGGGGAATCCCACCGTCTGCGTAAATTAAAAGAAGAAACTTCGAACCCATGCG
The DNA here is from genome assembly GCA_045600945.1 of Lachnospiraceae bacterium. Lineage (GTDB taxonomy): Bacteria > Bacillota > Clostridia > Lachnospirales > Lachnospiraceae > Darwinimomas. The sequence goes on along the minus strand of JAZRYX010000064.1, from coordinate 5,135 downwards.
CGTGGGTCGGGTCTTCGCTTTGCTTCGGTCGGCGCAAAGCCGACGTCCACCGTCTGCGTTTTTTGGATCCGGAGAACTGGTCCATTTCCGACCTTATAGAAAGACAAAAGTTCCCCCTTTCCCTGGGTTCAGGTAGGTTCCAGATTTATTAGCCATTTTTCTGGTTTCATCGTATAATATATCTACGAGGAGGAAGAATGATGAAAAAGATAGTTTTATTAATGTTAGCGGCAGTTTGTATCTTTCTTATGGCTTTCGTAACATATGCAGATACCGATGACGATTCATATTATGATGATGACATAACAGGTAATTTCGCATTTATTCAAAATGCATACTGGAGCGGCAAAACAGCAAAATGGACTACGATAGGAAAAGCCACAAAGTATCAGGTTCGTTTATACAGGGATGGTTCATATTCAACGGTAGCGACCTATACGGTACAAAGTAAAACCAGCTGCAACTTTTCTTCTGATATTGTAAAAAGTGATGATTACTGGTTTGAAGTTCGCTGCTATTGTTCCGGTAAATGGAGCACGTGGGTTAAATCAGATTCAAAGTATCAAAAAGGAAGCGGTTCAGGCTCATCAGATTCACCTTCATCTATAACCAACGGATGGGTTCCCTCACCAAACGGATGGCAGTTTTATGAGAACGGCAATCCCGCAAGAAACAAATGGATCTTTTATGGGAACTACTGGTACTGGTTCGATACAAACGGAACTATGCTTACAGGCTGGCAGTGGATCAACAGACAGTGTTATTATTTGAATCCTGCTCAAAACGGACCTATACCATATGGCGCATGCTGGATGAACGGCATCACACCTGACGGATATACCGTAAATGCTTCAGGCGAATGGACGGTAAACGGAGTAGTACAGGTTAAGTAGTAGTTACAACACTGGTACAATTCTGAACAACAATAACTGCGGAAAAGTTAAGTATTTAATAGTACGAAAAGCTTTTCCGCAGTATTTTATTGAAATTATTAGACCACCCGAACCAACTTATACAAACTGCTTTTCCTAATCCCAAACCTAGTAAAATGATATGCTCTCCTTATGATAATTTTGGATATTTCCATTGTCTACCATATGGGGAGCATATCATTTCTGGGGTCTTTCTCCTTTTCTCCAAGCATTTTGTATTGCGGCCGGAAATGCATGAGATAGCCATGTAGAGCATTTATATGAAAAACTGACCGGAATGATGTATAATAAAAAGGTGTTATTGATAGATAAATCAACAATTCCGGCAACATTTCATCCCTCAAAGTCCGCATTAACGGACCACCTCTGAGTACAATGGTTTATAGAAAGATTATAGAAAGTGATTTAGGAGGAAATCCCGGAATGAATCTAAGCGATAAGATATAGGATAATTTAACAGATGAAGACAAGAAAACAAGCATTGGAATACGGACTCAGTTTTCCTGATACGTTTCAGGATGCACCTTTTCATGATGATAACTGGCAACTGGTGCGCTATAAAGGCAACAGAAAAGCATTTCTTTGGACATATGAGAAGGATGGGTGTATTAATCTTAATGTGAAGTCAGATAAGGATACGATTTTTTTCTGGAGAAGCATATATAAATCAGTTATACCGGGATATCATCAGAACAAGGAAAACTGGAATACAATTATCCTGGACGGAAGCATACCGGATAAAGATATTAAGCTGATGATAGCGGAAAGTTATGAATTGGTTTCCGACAGTCCGACACGGAGAATTTACGAGGCTGTGAAGAAGATACCTTATGGACATGTAGCAACTTATGCGCAGATTGCAGAAATGGCTGGCGACAGGAAGATGGCCAGAGCCGTAGGAAATGCTCTTCACAGAAATCCTGATCCTGATGGCATACCATGCTATCGCGTAGTCAACTCAAAGGGTGAGCTTGCCGGAGAGTTTGCTTTCGGAGGCGCATGGAAGCAGGGAGAATTATTGAAAGCAGAAGGAATAGAAGTGTTAGACGGAAGAGTAGACCTGAAGAAGTATCAGATGGGTGATGCTCCTATGTCAATAAATAACATGTTGTTGATTTGAAAAAGGGAGGACAGAAAGATGAATATTAATATTGATAGGCAGAAACTTAAAAAAGAATACGAAAAGTGCAAGAGTATAGCTAAAGATTTCATTAAAGATGAAGAGAAGCTGGAAAAGCTTTTACAAAGAGCTGAAAATGCGATTAAAGACTTTCCTGTTGGTGGAAAAGATTTGTCATATATTCCTGTAATGATTTCTCTTGTCAGACGTTTTATGCTTAAGGAATACACGGAAATTCCGATAGGAACCGTTATTGGAATTGTAGGTGCCATAATCTATCATGTAAATCCTATAGATTTAATCCCGGATATGATTCCTGTTGCAGGAAAAATCGATGATATTGCTGTATACGGATTCTGCTATAAGAAAATTGAAAAAGATCTTGAAGAATATAAAAGGTGGAGAGAGGAAAACGGAAAGATTTTGTAAAAAGATTCCGTAAACATGAATCTAATACTTCCTGATACTATTATGAGGAGAAATTACCTATGAAAAGCATAATTTCAAAAGAAATAAAAACAGGCATATTGTCAGCCGGTCTTGTAGATGAGTTTAGTGGTTATACTTTTCAAGCATTAAAAGAAACTAATTTGTCTAAAAAAGATATGCTTAGATTTCGCATCTCAGTTGATACAGCCATGTGTACCTGGCTTGAAAAACTTGGAGATGGATGCGAATGTACCTTTGAAATGAACAAACGATTCGGACGGCTGAGCATTGTGATTTCGTGCAAAGGGGATATGTGCAATCCGCAGGAAGCTGCAGATGAAGGTTTTGGCAACCTGGAAAATTCATCTCTTCTTCAGACATTGGGACTTTCAGTCGGATACAGTTATTCGAATGGAATCAATTATGTGAAGCTGATGCCGGGTTCAGGATTTATCCAGCAGTTAATGCCTATACTGATTGCATTTGCGCTTGGCATAGGTTCTGCTTTTGTTCTGAAAAAATTTTTTCCTGCTTTTGCAACCTCATTCAACACGCTGGTTGTTGATTCTGTTTTTAATACGTTAATGGGAATGCTGCGTGCAATAGCCAGTCCTTTGATTTTCCTTGCAGTATTATCAGGAATCTATGGCATAGGAGATGTGACATCACTTGGAACTATTGGCAGAAAGCTAATAGGACGTTTTGTTAAAATGACTTTTGTTGCGTTGGCAATAACTTTTTTAATCACTATTCCAATGACTAATTTTTCTTTTGGAAGCTATTCAGCAAATGCAGACGCGACAAGCGATATTCTGAACATGGTACTTCAGTTTATCCCTTCTGATATCATTTCGCCGTTCCTAAGTGGAAACATGCTGCAAATCATTACAATTTCTGTTGCCTGCGGACTGATTATGCTTGTTCTCGGTGAAAGAGTCAGCGAATTGAGTAGAATCATAGACCAGTTGTACTCCATCGTTCAGCTTTTAATGGAAACTATTGGACGGCTTGTTCCGTTTTTCATTTTTATTAGTATGTTGAGTTTGGTTCTTTCAAACAATAATATTCAGGTAAAAGATATATTGCTTCCAATAATTGCTGTTATTGGAACTTTCGTACTACTAGGTCTTGTTATATACCCTGCAATACTAAAAACAAAATATCATCTTAAGTTCAGTTTACTTTTCAAAAAACTACTTCCTACATTTATGATCGCACTTACTACTGCATCATCAGCTGCTGCATTTTCAACTAATATTGAAACCTGTGAAAAGAAACTCGGAATTTCAAGTAATGTCACGAGATTTGGAGTTCCTCTGGGGCAGGTAGTATTTATGCCTATCGCTGCAGCGGAATACTTTATATTCTCAATACTATTTGCAAACAATTATGGAGTAAGCATTACTCCTATGTGGGTAGCGACAGCATTTTTTGTTTCGGGAATACTGTCAATAGCCACACCGCCGATTCCAGGTGGTGGATTATCTATATTTACAATTCTTTTCATTCAACTCGGTATTCCTTCGGTTGCATTACCGATTGCCCTTGGTATCGATATGCTGATTGACTATATTATTACCGCAGGAGACATAATGTGTCTTCAGGAAGAACTGATTATATGCGGAGGTAAAACCAATTTTCTCGATCAAGAGGTACTGCTTTTGGATAAAGACTGAAAATCAGTAAGATGCCGGACAGACGATGTGGTAAGGCGAATGATTGAGGCTGAAGTTCCACAAATTCCAGCAGCTCCGACAGTTTCAGTCCGTTATTATTCAGAGGTTGGCCAAATGCAGTAAAAACAAGGGATACCTGTAGTCAAGCTTTTCGTAATGGCATATAATATACAAAGACATAGTTCTTAATTAAGAGGCTGGATTTTGTAATAGATATTGGTTTAGGAGGAACGACATGATTAAAATAATTAACAGTTTTGCTACATTTTTTTCCAGACAAAAAGTTCTTTTGGGTGCTGTGGTAGCTACACTGGCAGCATTTGGCGTCAACCTGATTTCTAAAATTATGTGCGGGTTTTATGCCATGTTCGTTATCGATGTAGTATTCATCCTGTGCGTCATCTTTCTTTACATTGCATATCAAAAACATAATAAGAATGTGCAAAAGGGACTTCTTGGAGCTGTCCTTATGTGGAATCTTTATGATGAGTTTAATTTTGTAGTTGGAAATATGGTTTTCACCAGCGACCTGTTTGCACAATATAACAAGTCTTGCGAGCCGGAATATATAATTCTGTGTACCATTAATGTAATCCTGTTTGGCTTTTTGTTTGCAAATCATTTTATCATCAACAGTGATCATCATAGCCGACCGGTTAACATTTTTATTAACCAATTACTTGTTATTGCTATTGCAGTTATAACAATTGTTTCCCTGAGCTTTCCGGTTGTATGGGACAACGAGTTTTCAGTAATTCTTGAAGCTGTCAGTTGGCATATCGGTCAGGTTGCATCAATAATGATGATTGCCTCATATGAATCTGTTTTCGATGCATACAGAATTAACAGGGAGAATAATTTATAAATATTATCTTATGAAGTTTGGGTGCAATAAAACTTTATTCGATAGTAAAATCCATCTTATAACTCGTTACTTCAATCTTCTCTGTTTGCCAGTTTGTATCATCTATTTTGTAG
>JAZRYX010000063.1:0-15198 GCA_045600945.1 Lachnospiraceae bacterium | reverse complement strand
AATCAGCGCAAGCTCCTGATGGATAATTGCAATTCCCTCTACTTCTGAATCTCTGATAGTCTTGAATTTACATTCTTTTCCTTCTACATAGAAATTTCCCGTGTATGACCCGTTCGGCCATACGCCCGAGAGTACATTCATAAGTGTACTCTTTCCTGCTCCGTTCTCGCCAACAAGACCTTTAATCTCGCCTTTCTTAACTTTGAACGTTACTTCATCCAACGCTTTTACACCGGGGAATTCTTTTGTGATACCTTTTGTTTCCAGAATGTAGTCTGACATTCTTTGCCCCCTTTTTAATACTTTAATTAGGATTCACTTCCGGGCCCCGAAGGGCCCGGGTTAAATCGTGTCAACAATTTTGATTAACCGTAGATCTCTTCCTTTGTGTAGAAACCAACATCGATAAGGTGATCAACATTGTCCTTGTCGATTGTGAATGGTGAGTATGTTGAAGCCGGAACATCCTTTACACTGTTGTTATAAGATGTTGATGGTTTTCCGTCACCTCCGCTAAGAAGAGAATCTGTTGCAGGAACGATGATTTCTGCAAGTGCCTTAGCATCAAGGAATGCTGTCATTGACTGCTTGCCTGCAAGAATGTTCTTAACAGCTGCAAGCTCTGCATCCTGACCTGTTGTTACAGGGAACGGACAATCAGCTGTGCCGTAACCCATTGACTCGAGTGAAGAGATAACACCGATGTCAAGACAGTCAGCTGCTACAAGGCAAGCATCGAGGTGCTTATCTGAGTAGAATCCTGAAAGAAGGTTATCACAACGTGACTGAGCCTTTGCTGAATCCCAACCCTGGATAGCTGTCTCTGCATAACTTACCTGACCTGACTGAACAACAAGTTTGCCGTTGTCAAGGTATGGCTGAAGAACCTTCATAGCACCATCATAGAAATGAGTTGCATTTGTATCATCCTGTGAACCTGAGAAGATTTCAAGGTTGAACGGGCCTTTGCCATCAGCAAGACCAAGTGCATCTGCGATGTACTGTCCCTGAAGCTCACCCATCTTATCAAGGTCGAATGTTACATAGAAATCAACTGCATCCGTGTTCTCAATGAGACGGTCTTCTGCGATGATTACACAACCTGCTTCTTTTGCTTTCTCACAAGCATCTGTAAGTGCTGCGCAGTCAACTGCAACAATTACAAGTGCGTTTGCACCCTTTGAGATCATGTTCTCAATCTGCATAGCCTGTTTAGCTGAATCATCCTCAGCGAACTCGATAAGAACATCATAACCTGCTGCCTTATAAGCTTCTGTAAGTGTGTCGCCCTGAACTGACCAAATTGTCTGCTCCTTTGTAGGCATAAGAAGACCAACAACTTTCTTTCCTGATGAAGCTGCTGCGTCTGCTGCCGGAGCTGCTGCTTTGTTGCCACATGCACAAAGTGCAAGAGCTACCATTGCTACTGCTAAAACTAATGCAACGATTTTTTTCATTTAAGTTTCCTCCTAATTATTTTATATTAAACCGCTCTTTGCGGCTAATATACTGCTGATGTGTGTCCTGTCTGTTATCAGTTACCCTTTACGTATGCAAGGTTATCCTTAACTGACTCCGTATCATCAAATGTCGGCCAGTACTCGAATCCGAAGTACTTATCATATCCGGCTTTCTCTGCTGCTGCGATAACTGCAGGATAGTTAACTTCTGTTCCTCTAAGCTCATTACGTCCCGGAACACCTGCACTGTGGAAATGTCCGATGAGTTTGATATTATCCGTAATAGTATTGATAAGATTACCTTCCATAAGCTGCATATGATATACATCATAAAGAAGCTTTATGTTAGGTGAGTTAACTGCTTTTACTATCTCAAATCCTACGTATGCCGAATCAAGCCAGTAACCTTTATGATTATAGTTTGAGTTAAGTGCCTCGAGAACGATTGTAACACCTTTCTTCTCTGCCTTCTCAGCTGCTCTCTTAAGATTTTCGATAAGAGCTATCTTCTCGCAATCTGCATGTCCCTTAAGGTCGTCTGAAAGTCCGATAAGAGTCTTTGTTCCAAGATCTTCTGCATAGTTGAGTGAAAGATCAACGTTTGGTCCTACAACTTCCCACGGCCAGCTCATTCTGATTGTCCATGCCTTGTTGATGCAACAGTCTGAAATCGGAATGCCCGCATTAGCTGCAATATTACCGATCTTTTTGCAGTCATAATCAGCCGGATCCCAAAACTCAATTGCATCCATGCCTACTTCTTTGGCAAGTTTGATCCTGTCATAAAAATCAACCTTCTCCCATACAGGCTCTATACAAAGTGAATATTTCATAATTATCAGATATCCTTTCTATCTTTATTCTGTAAAAAAAACCGCAAAGAGCCGGCGCCGTTTGGGGTCCGACTCTTAGCAATAATATATATTTATGCAAGCTCTGCAGCAACCTTATTGATTGCCTTTGCGATCATATGAGCATCTTCGTCTGTCATCTGTGCCGGCAGATCAAGATGAACAACACGTCCGAGATAACCAAGTGTATTCGGGTTCATATCCTCTGAATACTTAACCGGCTGTGCTTTGTGATATGGGCAATCCCACGGACACTTAACATCTGTAGGTGTCTTCTCGTTAAGAACATGTTTCCAGTGAGCATAGATATGCCAATCCGGAATACCTGCATTGAATACACCTGCTGCATTAACACCTTCAGCATTGAGTGCCTCACAGAAAGGAGCAACCTTCTCTTTGCTGTCAAGGAAGAACATAAGGCAGATACCTGTGTCGCCCGCTTCATCATTGCAAGGACGAACCTTGATACCCTTTGTATCCTTAATATCTTCTTTGATGATTGCAAGATGACGACGCATTGCCTCATTGAGGTAATCAAGTCTGTCAAGCTGTGCGCACATAACTGCACCTGCAAGCTCGCCCATACGGAAGTTTGATCCGCAGAAAAGCTCGCCTTCATATCTCTGCTCAGCAAAACGATCAGGTCTCCAGCAAGCAGCTGTATCATGATATGAGCACGCACGATCGTAAACTCTCTGATCCTGGCAAAGAACTGCACCGCCCTCACCGGCTGTGATTGTCTTATGATACTGGAATGAGAAGCATCCTGCATCACCGAATGTACCTACGTACTGTCCGTGATATGTAGCACCGCATGCCTGAGCACAGTCCTCGATAACTACAAGGTTGTGATCCTTTGCGATCTTCATGATTCTGTCCATGTCACAAGGAACACCGCGCATATGAACGCAAACGATACCCTTTGTTGAAGGTGTGATCTTCTTTAAAACATCATCAGGATCAAGTGTAAGTGTTTCATCAACTTCCGCGATAACCGGGATGGCCTTTGCACCAACGATAGTTGCGCATGATGCGAAGAATGTATAACCCGGGACGATAACTTCATCACCGGGGCCGATGCCTACAGCCGTCATAGCTGAAAGAAGAGCACCTGTACATGAACTTGTTGCAAGACAGAACTTTGATCCCATCTTCTTTGCAAATGCCTGCTCAAATTTCTTAACCTTTGACTCTGCTCCTGCCGGTCCGTAGTAACGGAATAAGTACTTGTTATCAAGAACTTCCATTACTTCTTTCTTCTCTGCTTCTCCGATCTCCAAACCACCCGGATACATAGGGAAGTTAGGAGTAGTCTTGGCCTTTGGTCCGCCATGAATTGCTAACTGCTCTGACATTTTATATTCCTCCTTAAAATTACATAAAGTCCGGGCATCAGATAAATGTCCGAAACTATGCTGATAAACCATGTTAGTAGTTTAAAATTTAGTCGATTTTAAGTCAATAATTTTTAGTCTTTTAGTATAAACCCTTAAATATTTTGTGCATCGTGTACAAAAAAAGCACTCACACTTTGATAATATGCCCAATCAAAAAAACTATTTTACTTAATTAGTTTAGAAAAAACTATTGCAACTTAACTAAAGTTGCTTTATAATCTGTTCTTACTAAACTGGTAAAGGAGATTTTATGGCAAATTTAACTATAAGAGACATTGCACGCTTGGCAGGTGTTAGTACAACTGCTGTTTCTTTTGTACTAAATGATAAGCCGGGTGTTAGTGAAGAAACCAGATTGCGCGTTAAAGAAATAATCTCTTCTACCGGATTCACACCAAATGTTCATACAAGACGACTAAACCTCGGCAGGAGTTTTACCATTCACGTTGTGCTGTATTGGCATCAGCAGGCTATCTTTAATCAGTTTGCGCTCGAGATCATGTACGGAATCTTCGCAAGCTGCAAAAAGCTCGGTTACTCCGTCATGTTCACATTCATCGATCGTACATGGGACGTTACACAGTTAATGGAATCAATTCACAGTAAAGACTGTGACGGTCTCATACTCTCACAGGTTGAAGATCCTTCATTCATCTCTCTGCTTCAGCAGGAAAACATACCATTCGTATGTGTTGATTCACATGTTAAAAAAGACGGTAATCTCCCTCTGATTGAAGTTGATTACTATCAGGCAAGTTACAACGCTACGCAATATCTTGCAAAGATGGGTCATAAAGATATCGGGTACATAGGATCATCAACTCCTCATGAACTTCACGAATCAACATTTAACGGTTATATAGACGCTATGCGTGATGAGGGACTTGCCTGCAATCCCGCGTGGATAGGTGGAATAGATTTCTCAGCAACCGCAGCGGGTGAATTTTTCGATTCTCTTGTGGAAGGAAGGTTCAATGTACCGACAGCATTTTTCTGCACAGGCGATGCATTCTCTGTTAATCTTGTAAATGCTGCCAAGCGCCACGGATACTCAATTCCGGAAGACCTCAGCATAGTGAGCGTTGATGATCTTCTCGTAAGTCGATACATCGACCCGCCTCTCTCAACTATGTCGTTTAACAAAGAGGAACTCGGTGCAAAATCCGTTGAGATACTCCATGCGATAATTAATGATGAACCTTATCAGAAAATTACAATGATAAAACCAAGCATACTCGAAAGAGGATCTGTAAAGAAATTAAAATAACGGCTTTCGGCCGATGGACAAAATAGGAATCTGGTTATAATGGATAAATTTATAAAGTTTAAATATCTTTTACCTCTATTTCTGATATGTTGGTTGCCTTTTTATATTATTTTCCTGCCGGGTTTATTTGATAACGATCTGACTGATATATATAACATGATATTAGGGCATACCTGTTATAATAATTCCTTTAGATACACCGGCCTTAATGATCATCACACTCTGATCTATCCGTTTTTCTATTGGATTTTTGTCACTCCTATTAAATGTTTAGGTGGCTCAGACACTCTTGCTCTTAGTGTTGTATGTTTTGTGCAGCTTGTAATTGTTGCAATATGCCTGTCTTATGCAGTAATCAGCTTTCACAAAATATTCAACAATAAAATTGCCACTGTACTTTGTCTGTTGTTTTTCCTGATAAATCCGTTAATTATTCAATACTCCCTTTCTCATTGGAAAGACACTTTGTTTGGAGTGCTGGTACTTGTATTAATTATTGAACTTATAAAGGATAAACCCAAACCTGTTTTAATGAGTGCTATGCTGATATTAGTTGCGTTTCTGCGTAAGAACGGAATATTTATAAGTCTTGTTCTCATTATTGTATTTCTTATTAAAGAAAAAAGCCTACGTAAATATTTTGTCATATGTGGTGTTGCAATTATCGGTTGCCTTATTGCTAAAAGCATACTTCCGATACAACACACTCATTTTTCCGAAACTATTTCAATTCCCATTCAGCAGGTTGCCTATACTGCAAAATATGCTGATTTAGGGGAAGAAAAGGAATTTTTTGACTCGATAATTCCAAGTGAAGAAGCAGTTAAACTGTATAAGCCTAAAAGTCCTGATCCGATAAAGTTTTCTCCGGATTTTAATGATGAATTTCTGGAAAGTCATATAGGTGAGTTCTTTGAGAATTATATTAAGTTAGGTATTGATCATCCACATGAATATATTAAAGCCTGGGTAAATCAGACTTGTACTTTTTGGCTGATAACAGAAACAGATACCTGGCATACGCTTGATGATCAAAGCGGACACAATGATGTAAAGAAATTTCTTGATGATTGTATCAGTCCCGAAAATCCAATATACAATAGCGGTGTGCTGGTACTTCTGACTGTGCTGACTTTTATTCTTTGCAAAAAATGCAGATTGTGCCTGTCCCCGCTGCTGATTATATTTTTAACCCTGCTTTTAAGTGCTCCCGCTGAGGATTTTCGTTATGTGTATCCGCTTCATCTGGCCATCCCGTTTATTATTATGTTTTTATACGAAAGAGCCAAAGCATACTTAACGCAGCATTCTAAATAGTACTTCTATATACATAGAAATAATAGTTTTAATGACTCTTATTCCGTCCGGCACTGTATTGAGCTTGGAATTACTGCCTTCAGGACGATCCCGGTACTCAACCTCGATTGATTTTATACTCATATTCCTATCAATGGCATATATCGTCATTTCTGTTTCTATCTCAAATCCTTCAGATGTAGCCGGAAATGATTTTACAAACCGATAACTGAAAGCTCTGCATCCGGTCATTATATCCTTTATATCTGAATGAAACATATGATTAATAAAAAATCTAACTATCTTATTACCGAAACAGTGAAATCTTCTGTTGTTATTTTTGAAATATGTTGAAGACGACCTGTCTCCGATAACCATATCTACACCATTATACAAAACTTCTTCAGCCATTTTCCGGGCAAGACATGGGGAATAAGTATCATCTCCATCTGTCATGATATAACATTCTGCATCAATTTCACGGAACATTCTTCTGACGACATTGCCTTTTCCCCGTTTGTTTTCATATCTGACTACTGCTCCTGCATTTTTTGCAATCTCTGCAGTATCATCATCAGAATTATTATCGTAAACATAAATAACTGCTTCCGGAAGTTCTTTTCTCCAGTCATCAATTACCTTTTTTACTGTAAGGCTCTCGTTATAACAAGGCACCAGTATTGCTATTTTATCCATATTTTTTCCCAAACATAGTAAAACAAAAATACAATGTTAAATATATATAAAGCAGCTCAACCGAGCTGCTTTAATTTCTATTTCAGTTTCTTATGAATATCGACTCCGCTGAACTTGTTTTTCGGAACCAATATCTTTTTTATAAGTACCGCATCTGCCACGATCAATGAAAGAGCCACGATAAGAAACGGCCAGTATAATACCTGCGGCAAGACTGCAAGTCCGCCGGCAAGTGCCGTAAGTATGCCCATTACACCTATACAAATATAAAGAGGACCTTCAATGGCAGCCAATTTCTTTTGCGATTCCTCAGTGTAGTCATTGTTGTTCTTTCTTCCGACAAGAGTTTTATTCCTGATTTCAAGAAATCCCATTACGATTACTGCCGCGGATGCGAACAGACAAATCATATCCAATAACTCAAAACTATCCTGACCCATGTGTGATTCTCCTATGTATAATTATTGTTCAATAGTATAACAGAATTCATTTCTTATGTCACCTGCCATATACAGCGATCCGAAAGCCACTGTAGGCATCCCCGTATCATACGCCTCTTGAATCGCTTCCTTTGCATTACATGCAACTGTTGCTTTTCCCCCGAGGCTTCTTATTGAATCTGCAAGTTTATCTGCCGGGAGTGCTCTGTTACTGTCTGGTGTAAGTGTTATGAATCCTGCAGCATACGGCATGATTATTTTTATCACCTCTGTATATGCTTTGTCTGCAAGCATACCCATAATAAATATCACTTTTCTACCCGGAATGTACTCATCAAGTGTTTCAGCAAGTGCCTGTGCACACTGCGGATTATGTCCTCCATCTAAAATGAATACAGGATCCTTTCTAAGCAATTCAAACCGTGCAGGCCAAACCGTTTCTTTCAAACCCTTCACAACGGCATCTTCGCTTATCTTCCATCCTCTTTCCCGCAAAGCCCTCACTATCGCAAGCACGGTTCTTTCATTATTCTTCTGATATTGTCCTATAAGAGAAATCTCATATTTCGGATCTTCATCTGACGCCCTGTATAACTTACAGCCTTCCTTCTCGCATGTATCTTCAATGACTTTCATGACACACGGAAGATTATCATACGACACAACCGAACAGCCGGGTTTGATGATTCCGCATTTATTCCATGTGATTTCTTCAAGTGTGTTTCCAAGATGCTCTGTATGGTCAAGACCGATGTTGCATATAGCGGCAACCTCAGGCGCATCGATTACATTTGTGCTGTCATAGATTCCGCCCATTCCGACTTCAAGTACAACTATGTCGCATTTTTGTTCTTTAAAATATAACATACCTATCGCAGTGATCAGTTCAAAATGTGTAGGGTGCTCATCCATCGCTTCTGCACATTCGGCAACAATTTCCGTAAGGCGTGTAAGATCGGCTTTCGATATCATTTTCCCGCTTACCTGTATACGTTCACGAAAATCCTGAATGTACGGACTCGGATAAAATCCTGTTTTATATCCCTGCGCACGAAGAATGGACTCAACCATCGCACAGGTACTGCCCTTTCCGTTTGTGCCTGCAACATGAATGAATTTCAGATCCTTATGAGGATTTCCGACTCTGTTAAGCAGCTCCGTCGTCCGGTCCAATCCCAAGACAGTCTTATTCCATCTATGCATATTTAAATAATCAAGAGCCTTTTCGTATGTCATCTGTATTTCTTTCTTCCTGTAATTTTTGCCATTGCTTTAAGTATGGGCATAGCCAGTAAACCGAACACAATAATCTTAGCAGCCATGATGATAAGTCTGAATCCGAGTGCTCCCCAGACATATGCCGGTGTGTAGTATCCGTAAACCTTGCTGTCAACAAATATTGCAAGTGTATTGAACGCAAATGTAATAATACCCGCTATGATAATTACCATCCAAAGCTGTTTGTTTGTATTGTAATAATGGTATCTGACGGCAAATAATCCGCAGACAAGTCCGCAGATAATATATGGTAGCATCCATAACACAGTGGTCGCCGAAAAACCATATCTTATGATCTGAAAAATAAATGTTCCCAATCCTCCGACTATCATTCCGTCTATGGGGCCCATCATAAGTCCGACAAGGATAACCGGAAATTCCTCAAAGGATATCTTCATCATACCCAGGTCAATCGACAGGTAACCAAGCACTACATACAGAGCTGCCATAATTCCGTCTATTGCAATTCGTTTTGTCTTCATACCTTTTCTATTCCCGTTTATTCAAAGAGCTTAAGAAGATCGTCTTTTGACACAAAACCAACGGATTTGTCCAGAAGCTTTCCGTCTTTGAAAGCCATAACCGTCGGAATGACATTAACGCCGAACTTGATTGCCAGGTTTTGTTCATTATCAACGTCAATTTTTCCAACTTTGATTTTCCCTTCATTTTCCTGTGCTATCTCCTCAACTATCGGTGCAATCATCTTACACGGGCCGCACCATGTCGCATAGAAATCAACCAGCACAGGTATGTCTGATTTTAAAACTTCTTCATCGAAATTCTGTTCAGTAAAAATATACTCTGCCATATTATCCTCCGTTATTTCTTTTTGCCTAGCCTGATATTTTTGTCATATGAAGCATTGATTGCCGCAATCACGGCATCTGCAAATTCTCTTGTCTCCAGAACCTTTACGCCTTCAATTGTTGATCCTCCCGGGCTGCATACTGCTTCCTTCAGTTTGTTCGGATCAACATTGCTTTTCTTAAGAAGTTCCGCACTGCCGATAACAGTCTGTATAGCATAAGTTCTTGCCTTGTCTTCCGGAAGTCCGCATGCTATGCCGGCTTTAATCATAGCGTCTATGAACATAAAGACAAATGCCGGACCACACCCCGATACAGAACAAGCTGCATTGATAAGACCTTCATCAAGCGGATCCGATATACCCGAATATTCCATGAGCTCACAGAACTCATTCGTATCTGCATCCGAAATCAGATCATTGGCAGAATACAGTGTCATGCCTTTACCGATTCCCACAGGCGTGTTCGGCATTATCCTGATAACCGGAACTTTTATTTCAAGCATTTCACATATACTGTCAATCGAAAGTCCGGCGGCCATTGAAACGATTTTAAATCCATTTTCTCTGTCCTTCAGTATTTTTCCTGCCTTTGGAAGAATCTCCGGGAATATCTGAGGCTTTACTGCCAGAAATATCCATTCAGCGTTATTAACTACATCTTCAAAGTCAGTACTGACGACGCCCAATTCTTCGGCCAGCTTATCTGCTCGTACTATTGTCCTTCCGGTTACAGCAATATGCTTAGGATCGATTTTACGGGAAATAGCTCTGACAATTGCTCCTCCCATATTTCCGCAGCCGATAAACCCGACCTTATATTTTGCCATATCCTCTCCTATCTGACCTGACCGTCACTTGAGATTATATACTTATATGTCGTAAGTTCACCAAGACCCATCGGGCCTCTTGCGTGAAGCTTCTGAGTAGATATACCCATCTCGCATCCCAATCCGAACTCACCTCCGTCCGTAAATCTGGTTGAAGTATTCACATATACACAGGCACTGTCAACCATGGTAGAGAAATAGTCTGCAGCTTTTTGATCAGAGGTAACTATTCCGTCAGAATGCTTCGTGGAATGATTTCCGATATGCTCCACCGCTTCTTTAACATCTTTTACGACTTTGACAGCAAGTATGAAATCAAGAAACTCTGTATCAAAATCCTCTGCTGTTGCTTTGGTACCTTCAATGATTGCTGATGCTTTGTCACAGAGTTTCAGTTCAACGGGTTTTAATCCGGACTCGATTCGTTTTTCAACCAATCTGTTTTTGAGTTGCGGAAGAAATTCATCTGCAATATCTTCTGCAACGAGAAGGACCTCTTCTGCATTGCATACAGATGGTCTGCTTGTCTTGGCATTTTCAATGATATTAAGTGCCATTTGCTGATCGGCACTTGAATCAACATATATATGACAGATACCGGTGCCTGTGTGTATGCAGGGCACGGTAGCATTTTCTATACATGCACGGATAAGTCCTGCTCCACCACGCGGGATAAGCATATCGACATATTTATCCGCCTTCATGAGATCTGCGGCACTCTGTCTTGTCGTGTCCTGAATGAGATTAATAAGTGTTTTTGAAAGTCCGCGATTTACAAGTCCTTCCCGCATTGCTTCAACTATAGCATCAGCGCTGCAAAAGGCCTCTTTCCCACTTCTTAATATGCAGACATTGCCGCTCTTAAGCGCCAGTGCGGCTGCATCGGATGTCACATTCGGGCGGCTCTCATAGATTATGGCAAGTACTCCGAGCGGGACCGTTTTCTTTTCGATAATCATACCGTTGGGGCGTTTTATAGTAGTTAAAACTTTGCCTGTCGGATCGGGAAGCTTTACGACATCCCTGATACCTGCTGCCATCGCATGTATCCTCTTTTCGTCGAGGTAAAGTCTGTCGAGCATGACTTCGGAGAATTTATCTTTTGACGCTTCCATGTCCCTGGCATTGGCATCAAGTATCTCCGGAATATGCAACTCAAGAGAATCTGCCATTGCAAGCAGTGCGTTGTTCTTATCTTCTGTTGTCAGAAGCGCAAGTTCTGTCTTTGCCCTTTTTGCATTTTCGAGAATTTCCTGTGTTGTCATGATTTCTCCCATCGTGATCATTTACTGAAAAACCTTGTACCAAACGGTTCTCCTGTCTGAATATTATATAAAAGTTCCGGTTTTGCGCCGTTAGTTATGATCATATCGCAATTGTATTCCATACAAAGACCGGCAGCCTGTATTTTTGTTGTCATGCCGCCCGTACCGAATTTGCTTTCTACCCCTCCGGCGAACGCTTCTATTTCAGGTGTGATTTCTGTTACTTTCTCTATCAATCTTGCGTCTTTATCTGCATGGGGACTTGCGGTGTAGAGGCCGTCAACATCTGAAAGAAGGACAAGCAGATCGGCCTGTGCTGCAACGGCAACTACTGCGGCAAGCGTATCATTATCACCGATGACGATTTCCTCTGTCTCAATAGTATCATTTTCATTAATGATAGGAAGTGCCCCAAGTTCCAAAAGCCTGTTCAGAGTATTTGTGAAATTTTCCATTCTGTCACTGTGTCTCAAAATGGACCCGGTTATGAGAATCTGAGCAGCTGTGTGATTATACTCTGAAAACATTCTGTCGTAAAAATACATAAGTTCACACTGACCGACTGCGGCGCATGCCTGCTTGGTCGGCATATCCTTTGGCCTTTCAGAAAACCCCAGTTTCCCGACACCCATGCCGATGGCACCGGATGTAACAAGAATCACTTCTATTCCGGAGTTCTTAAGGTCACTTAATACCTTACAAAAAGACTCCATGCGTCTGATATTAAGTCCGCCTGACGGATATGCTATTGTTGATGTTCCGATTTTAACGACCAGTCTCATAACTTCTCTCCTGAATTCAGTATAGTCATATTATATCAAAAAAAATGTCAAGGTTACAGTACCTTGACACTTTGGATTCAGTTACCATACCAGCAAGTTCGCCCGTTTCAGGCCTTTGTACAAAAGCGGCCAGACGACTGTAACCACGATAACGCAAATAACTGAATTGATCAGTGTGGCAACGGAACTTATCTTTGTCCAGACAGATGCAAGCTCCTGCGGAATCCCGAGTATGTAAGTCTTATAGAAGTAACCTACTACAGGATCAAGTATAGTATTTACGGCAAGTGATACTGCTGATGCAACAAATGCTATCTTTAGCTGCTCCGAAGCATCTTTTTCCTTAATGTGCATGAACTTATGCGCCACAAGTCCTGATACCAAACCGATAATCAACTTAAGCACAAATGTCTTCGGAGCCGAAGTGGCGTATCCTTTCAGTAAATCTGCCAGCGAAAGACCTATAGCTCCTGAAAGTCCACCCAGCGGGCCTCCCAGAAGCAAGGCTCCCAATACGACGAAAGCATTGCCCAGATGTATCTCTGTTCCTGTTGATGAAAGAGGTATACCTATCATATATCCCACCATCGATAATGCTGCAACAAGACCTGCCTGTGCAATTTTCTTTGTTGTAATCGAACTCGATTTCATAATCCACCACCTTTACAAAAAACCACATAGATACTATAATTCAAGATTGGTATGTGTAAAATATTCAATTTAATACAAAATAATAAGACCAGATTAAATGAAAAAAGAAGCCGTTTATATAAAACTATACAAAAAACTCCGTGATGAGATACTCTCAGACATATATCCTTATGGTGCAAAATTGCCTTCAAAAAGGCAATTAAGTGAAGATCTCGGAATAAGCATTATAACGGTTGAGCATGCGATCGAAATTCTATGCGAAGAGGGCTATATAAACTCTGTCGAACGCAGCGGTTACTTTGTCTGCTATAAAGAAAATGACGGATTTGCTTCCGTTTCAGAATCGCGTCGAGAAACTTTCACACCCTCATTGCAACACCTGAATCAATCGGATTCCTCATCATTATTTCCCTTCTCGGTCTTTGCAAAAACCATGCGTCGTGTCCTGACAGAATATGGTGAGAGCATACTCATAAAAAGTCCGAATAACGGAACCGATGAACTCCGAATCGCTATATCCGATTATCTTGCACGATCCCGTGGAATAAAAGTAACAAAAAAACAAATAATCATAGGTTCCGGAGCCGAGTACCTTTACGGACTTTTAGTACAATTACTCGGTCGAAATCTGATATACGGAATCGAAAAACCATCTTACGAAAAAATCGAGCAGGTATATAAAGCAAATGATGTCGATCTGCGACTCTTGTCTCTTGGTCATGACGGCATCCTAAGTCGCGAACTTAATTCAACCGACGCGAATATCATACATATTACACCGTACAGAAGTTATCCGTCCGGTGTTACTGCCAGTGCATCAAAGCGCAGAGAATATATCCGTTGGGCCGACGAGAAAACAGGCAGATATATTGTTGAAGATGATTTTGAATCTGAATTCACGCCATCTACAAAACCCGAGGAAACCGTATTTTCTCTCTCACAAAAAAGCAATGCAATCTATATCAATACGTTTTCAAAAACCATCGCACCATCCATTCGAATCGGATACATGGTCCTTCCTGTAAAACTTCTTTCCGTATATGAAAAACAGGCAGGATTTTACTCCTGCTCTGTTCCTTCTTTTGACCAATATGTACTTGCCGAGTTCATTGCCGGCGGCGACTTTGAAAGACACATAAATCGTGTACGACGTCATAACCGGAATCATTGAGTAAGTACTTTTGCGAGTTCCCTGCATCGCTCAATCGTAAGTTTTGCTCTCTCCATATAAACCATCATACCGTAGATCGAACCGTCTTTGTAATCTTTTGTCTTTTCTTCGACTGTCTGATCTCTTGTCTTCAGCCAGCTTCTCTGCTCTTCAAGAAGCTTGTTATATGTTGCTTCATCGGTATTATTCTTTACCAGATTCCACAATCTGTTAAGTGAATAATCCGCTTCGTCATCCATATATTTTGCAGTAAACTCCAGATCTATCTGCGGCATATCTTTTGTTGTCAGGTCTTTTTCTATTGAATTGTATGTTGCTTCAGCGTTATCCAGTATCTGCTTTGCTTCCTCTGCCGTCGACGGTCTTGGATATGAATAAAATGCCTGTCCCTGTTCTCTGTTTTCAAGAACGTAGAACTCCAGAGTCTGTTTATTCTGTGCAGCCATATCTATCCAGCTATGCACTTCTTCACTTAATTCAGACATAGCCTTTCCCGGGCAATGGATATAGAAGTTCTCACCTTTATCAAGTCCGTATGCAGTTGAATATATGAATCTGAAATCGTCCATATACTCTTCGGTTCCGGGCTCATATCTGTATCTGATCTTATCCATTTTAAAATGATATGTATAATCATCTACTTTCTCAAGGTCAGTAAACTGTCCGGTGAATCTTGAAAGGTAAACCGTTCCGTTCTTATATGATTCTGCCTGATCACCCATATCCGAATCATGATATTCGCCTGAGAATGAACCGTCTTTTTCAATATTCATGTTCGTCATCCATGCTCCGGCGCCACTTGAAAACTCAAATGTAGACTTGCTTATGTCTTCAAAACTTA
The DNA here is from genome assembly GCA_045600945.1 of Lachnospiraceae bacterium. GTDB lineage: Bacteria > Bacillota > Clostridia > Lachnospirales > Lachnospiraceae > Darwinimomas. The sequence continues at coordinate 165 of JAZRYX010000063.1, read as the reverse complement.
TTTCCTTAACCGGTGTTGCGGATTCTGTGATGGTTTCCGTCGTAGTATCCGCCGTTGTCTCTTCTACAGTTTCTGTTGCCGTCCCTGTTGCCGTCTCTATTTTTATTTCAGCCGCCGTTTCTGCAATGGTTTCTGTCACCGCATCTGTTTGCAGCTCTGTTACTG
>JAZRYX010000062.1:0-22301 GCA_045600945.1 Lachnospiraceae bacterium | reverse complement strand
TCGAAAGCATACCGCCGGGAACCTGATACTTAAGAGTATTAACGTTTACTCCCATTACCTTCGGTGAAAGAAGTCCGCTCTTCAGGCACTCATCCTTGTATGGCTGGAAGTAGTCACAGATCTCAACAAGCTTGTCTACGTCAATGCCTGTATCATACTGTGTTCCCTGGAATGCCTTAACCATAACCTCAGTTGATGGCTGAGACGTTCCGAGTGCGAACGGTGTACATGCTGTATCGATAATGTCGCAGCCTGCCTCTACAGCCTTCATAAGGTCCATAGATGCCATACCTGACGTGTAATGTGTATGAAGCTCGATTGGTATCTGAACTGATTCCTTGAGTGCCTTAACAAGTTCGCCTGTTGCCGTAGGAAGAAGAAGTCCTGCCATATCCTTGATACAGATAGAATCTGCTCCCATCTCCTCAACAGTCTTGGCAAGCTTTGTCCAGTACTCAAGCGTATAAGCATCGCCGAGTGTGTATGAGAAAGCGATCTGAACGTGACCGCCCTCTTTCTTTGTTGCGTCAACAGCTGTCTTTAAGTTTCTTACATCATTAAGGCAGTCGAAAATACGGATGATGTCGATACCGTTTGAAAGTGACTTCTGAACGAAGTACTCAACAACATCGTCTGCATAATGATTGTAACCGAGAATGTTCTGGCCTCTGAAAAGCATCTGAAGCTTTGTGTTCTTAAATCCGTCACGAAGCTTTCTGAGTCTCTCCCATGGATCCTCCTTAAGGAATCGAAGGCAAGAATCAAATGTTGCACCACCCCAGCACTCTACTGCGTAATAACCGATCTTATCCATCTTGTCAATGATAGGAAGCATTTCCTCAGTAGGCATACGGGTTGCTATTAAACTCTGATGAGCGTCACGAAGGACGGTCTCTGTAATTTTAACTCCCATTGTAGTTCTCCTAATCTATAAATTACTTAACGCCATAAACAGCCATGAATGTTCCGGCTGCAACTGCTGTACCGATAACACCTGCAACGTTCGGTCCCATGGCATGCATGAGAAGGAAGTTCGTAGGATCGTACTCTGCTCCGTCTTTCTGTGAAACACGTGCTGCCATAGGAACGGCTGAAACACCTGCTGATCCGATAAGCGGATTGATCTTGCCGTGTGTAACCTTGCACATAAGTTTGCCCAAAAGAACTCCGGCTGCCGTACCGAATGCGAAAGCGATAAGGCCGAGTGCTACGATCTTAAGTGTATCGGCATTAAGGAATGCCTCTGCTGATGTTGTTGCTCCTACCGATGTACCGAGAAGGATAACAACTATGAACATAAGTGCATTGGATGCTGTATCTGTAAGCTGCTTAACAACTCCGCTCTCCTTGAAGAGGTTACCGAGCATAAGCATACCTACAAGCGGTGCCGTTGACGGAAGGATCAGACATACAACAGTTGTAACTACGATAGGGAAGAGTATCTTCTCAAGCTTGGATACAGGACGAAGTGTGCTCATCTTGATCTTACGCTCTTTATCCGTAGTAAGCGCTCTCATAATAGGCGGCTGGATAACAGGAACCAGTGCCATGTATGAGTAAGCTGCAACCGCGATAGGTCCTAAAAGTCCTGTCTGTCCGAGCTTATTTGCAAGGAAGATGGATGTAGGGCCGTCTGCACCACCGATGATTGAAATAGCTGCTGCCGCCTGGCCGTTGAAGCCGAGAAGTATAGCAACAAAGTAAGCTGCGTAGATACCGAACTGAGCTGCCGCACCGAGTAAGAATGAAATCGGGTTTGCAATCAGCGGGCTGAAGTCTGTCTGTGCACCTACACCCATGAAGATAAGTGACGGTAAGATCGTCCACTCATCAAGTTTAAAGAAATAATGTAATAAACCTCCGACGCCGTTAGGTGTATCCTCTGCGGAATACATGATGTCCGGGTAAATGTTAACCAGAAGCATACCAAACGCAATCGGAACTAACAGTAATGGCTCAAAGCCTTTCTTAATAGCCAGGTATAAAAATACGAAGGCTACCAAGATCATGACATAGTTACCCCAGGTCAATCCAAAGAATGCGGACTGATGAATGAGGTTACTTAATGTCTCGCCTAAACTCATCATTATTGTGAATCCTCCGATTTTCTTAGATTGCCGGAATTAGTTAAGTGTTGCAAGAACGTCTCCGGACTCAACTGCCTTACCAACTTCTACGTTAATTGATGCTACCGTGCCTGCTTCCGGAGCTACGATATCATTTTCCATCTTCATAGCTTCGAGAACCATAAGAACATCACCCTTTTGAACAGCCTGTCCTGCAGCTACCTTAACTGCAAGGATCTTGCCTGACATAGGAGCTTCAACCTTTATACCGCCTGCTGCTGCGGGAGCTGCTGCAGGTGCGGGAGCTGCTGCCGGTGCTGCTGCCGGTGCAGGTGCCGCTGCCTGAACTACAGGAGCTGCTGCAGTTCCTTCCTGAACTGTTACATTATATGTATTTCCGTTAACTGTAATTGTATAATTCTTCATTTTATTATCCTCTCTTAAACGATTTAACTACTATGCCATTATTCAGTGAAGGCTGTTTCTCAATTGAGCATCCTTCATCTTCCTCGTATGCCGCAATTGCCGCTGCGATAACAGCCTGAAGTTCCGCATCTGATGCAGGTGCCGGGCTTACCTTAACGACCGGAGCCGCTGCCGGTGCCGCCGGTGCTGCAGGAGCTGCAGGTGCGCTTGCTGCCTGAGCTGCTTCTTTGGCTTTCTTCTTATCCTCAATCTTCTTTTCTGCCTTGTTGACATACTTGAACAGGCTGATAACCCATGCAAGGAAGATAAGAACTACAAATACTGTTCCCATTCCTATAACAAGGTTAGTAGCTGCCTGGCTGAGCTTTTCACCCATAGTATATTCCGGGTTGAAAGTCAGCTGATTGATATAACTGATGAGATTACCTGTATCCTGAAGAGCTCTTCCCTCAAGACCCATGACAAACTCACAGTTGCGTTTTTCGAACTCAAGCGGAATAGTCATCGTATAACTTCCGTCAGACTCCATCTTGGTCGTGCCCGAACCGCTAAAGCCGATGAATTCTCCGAGTTCTTTCTTGGCTGATTTCCAAGAGTTAAATCCGTTTGCAAGCGGAACATTCTGCTCGTACTCATACTGCTCGATCAGCATATCTATCTGTTCATCTTCAAGTGAAATGACGTTATATGCCATCTGAGCCGCTGTCATTTCCAGATTGAGCTGTTCCTGGTCATCCAGCGTTTTCTTCTCCTTACCGCAAGCGGCAAGCGCGAGTACCGTAAGAGTCAGAATGCATGCAAGCAGGATCTTCTTAAACTTTTTCATGCATTTCACCTCTTAATCTTTATACTGTTCCGTGTTTTCTCGGAAGAAGATCTTCTTCCTTACTGAAAAGCATTTCAAATGCTGCCGCAAGCCTCTGTCTTGTCTCTGCCGGTACGATGATGTCATCGATGTAACCGCGGCGTGCATTGTACTCTGCATCATTGATGTCCTTATCAACCGCATCCGTGATTCCCTCGAGAAGCGACTTGTCCATAAGACCCATCTTTGCGCCTGTCCATGCATAAACGAGATCAGCGCCGAGAGCCTTTGAGTTCATAACTACACCTGCAGTACCGTAAGCATCACCTACGATGAGAGTAACTTTCGGAACGTTAGTATTTGCAAATGTATAAGCAAGCTTTCCGAGTCCTCTTGCAAGCTGTTTTTCATTGTTTTCATTTCTCTTGAATCCGTCAACATCAACAACTGTAAGAAGCGGGATGTTGAAAGCATCACAGAAATTGATGAAGTGAATCATCTTCTTGCATCCGCCGAAGCAGATTTCTTTTTCAGCTGAGTTGTTTGCAACAACACCAACCGTATTGCCGTTTAATTTGATGAAGCCTGTTGTTACGCAGTCAGCATTAGCTGCCTTAACCTCAACATACTTACCATCATCGGCAATCTGCTGAATCATCTCACATTTGCACTTAAGTGAATCGATGCCTGCAACCGCTCTGTTGAGGTCGTCGCTGCACTCATTGAATGAGAAATCATCAGTATTGCTGTGAGGAATCATAGAAACAAGTTCTCTGATACCTGCATAAACTTCATCAGCTGTTCCCACGAAGTCTGCAAGACCTGTCTTCTCAGACTGGAACTTGGCCGATGCCGTATCGCATTTACCCTCATAGTTGCCCTTAACAGCGTTCGGGCTGTTTAAGAACAGCTTGCCGTCATTCTCCATGAATACGAAATCGCTCATTGCTGCCGCAACTGCCATTCCGCCGCCGCATGTACCGAATACAGCAGTGATCTGAGGAACGATGCCGCTTGCCTTGGCCTGATGTGCAAACATACGACCGAAGCTGTAAAGTGAATCATTACCCTCGTTGAGTCTTACACCTGCGCAGTCAACGATGGCAATAACAGGTGCCTTCATGCTGATTGCAAGATCATAAAGCTTGCTGATCTTTTTAGCATGCATCTCACCGATGGAACCACCAAGGTATGATGGATCCTGTGCGTAAACATAAACCAGTGCTCCGTCGATAGTGCCGTAACCGGTTGCGACACCGTCTCCGTTAACCTCACCGGCAGCGCTGTATCTTGCTGCCACATGAGCACCGATTTCGACAAAGCTGCCTGCGTCAAGAAGTGCGTTGATTCTTCCGTAAGCAGTCGTCAGTGAACTTGTCATTTCTGTTTCCTCCATTCATTCTCTCTCTTGAAACATAGATACTTTTAAACGTTTTTTGGCCGACCGGCCAAATTACGCCAATTTGGAATTATTTTAACATAGAAATGTTAGTTTGGGTAGTGCTATTCTGATAAAAGCCCCAAGTCCCTCACTATCACTTTACTTCTTTTACCGAAACCACCTCGACCGGCAATCCGGAAACACTATCTGCCGCCAGCTCGTCCGGGATCCGGACACTGCCTGAAGCAAGTTTGGCATATATTGTGTCATACTGCTTTCGGTCAAATGTCCTGAATCTGGAAGTATCCATAGAAAGTCCGACAGCATTTTCATCAGCCCCTACCATAAGTATCTGTCCTCCTTCAATCGGATGTCCTTCCATATTCTTTGAAAGTATAGTATTGATACCGCCACCGACATCTTTGATTGCCGATGTTATTACTGTCGGTGATTCCTTTGACTGATCACAGTCAACACCGATTACCTTCTTTCCGCATGTTTCGGCCGATTTCATAACCGAATTTCCCATGCTTCCGCCGCAGGCAAAAATAACTTCTGTACCGCTCTGGTACCAGGATGATGCGAGTGAGAGCACTTCGGGACTTGGTTCAAAAGTACCTGCATAATTATATCTGATACTGACATCACCCTTTTTAAGTCCGAGCTGCTTTGCGGCATAATCCGCGCCTGCAACAAAACCATAACCATAACGTACAACTGCGGAAACTGCTATTCCGCCGATAAAACCAAGATTTCTGTATCCGTCCATAACCGCAGCATAACCTGCAAGAAATCCGGAATCCTGTTCAGCCACTCTCAGGCACAGCACATTCTTTGAAATTTTCTCTTTTCCCTCAAGTGACTTAGGTATACTGTCCACCGCGAGAAAAAATACATCCGGGTATTCATCCTGTACATAATACAATGCATTATCATACTCGATAGATCCGACCACAACTACATCAGCATTTCCCTTTACTGCAAGTTTCAGATTCCTGGCAAGATCCGACATTGAATAGCCTTGAGGAGTATAGTACTTCCTGGTGAGTCCGTATTGGTTTGAAAAAGAGACGACTCCATCCCATTCACTCTGTGTAAAACTTTTATCATCAATATTTCCCGCAGGATCCATTGCAAATGCTATCTGCGACCCGTATCCTCCCGAAACACTCCTGCCCGAATCATGATTTCTCATATATAAAGCAAATGCTGCGCTTCCCGCCAGAAAGATTGCAATAATAACCACAACTTTAACTTTATTTGCTCCGTTGCTTCTTATCGTATCAATAAACCCTTTTCCGTCATCATACGGTTTACCTACAGACTTAGGAGCCATACTCCTGCCGGCTGAAACTGCAAGCACAATAACCGTAAGCGCATACGGAATCATCTTATATGTCTCGGCAGGAATATTCAGATCTGACAGAAATGGTATTCCCGAATACGAGCTTGAAACAGCTTTAAGTATTCCGAAGAAAAATGCTGCCATAAGAATCCCGAATGGTTTCCACTGACCGAGAATAAGAACCGCAAGTGCCAAAAAGCCGTATCCCGAAACACCGGCGTCAAAAACCGTAGAAGTAGGCACTACAAATACCAGGCCTCCCATACCTCCCAACAGTCCGGAAATCGCAACACCGGTATATCTCATATCCGAAACCGATACTCCTACTGCCGCTGCCGAGTCCGGATTTTCACCGCAGGATCTGAGTCTTAAGCCAAAGGGTGTCTTTCCGATAATGTAGGAAAGTACGATAAGAAGCGCAATACCTATGAATGTTGAGATATAACAGTTTCTGAAAAAACACGGTCCTATCACAGGAATATCTCCAAGTAACGGTACCTTACCGATAAAAAAAGCATCCTCAAAACTGATTTGCTTAACACCGATTATCTGTCTGGCAAAAAAAATACAAAATGCCGGTGCAAACAGGTTAAGTGCCGTACCGCTTATCGTCTGATCTGCGTTAAGACTTATCGCCGACCACGCATGAAACATCGAATATATATACCCGGCAGCCGCCGCGATTATCATTGCTACTATAAACAAAAGCTGTCCCGCTAATATGCCGCTCAATAGATTGATAGCACATACTCCGGCAAAAGCACCTATTATCATGATACCTTCAAGTGCAATATTGCTGACACCGCTTCGTTCCGAATACATGGCACCGATACCCACAAGGAGAAGCGGAACCGCAAAAAACATAGTTTGCTGTATTATAAAATATACCGCATTCATGCATCCGCCTCCTTCCTTATTTCTTTTTCTTTAATAATACGCTCAATGAATACTCTGATCGGAATAACAAGTGCACCGCAATATACAATGATAGCTACTATCATCCTGATAACATCAGGAGTATACCCGAATAACATAAGATTATTCCCTCCGGCTGTGATATATGAGATAAACAATCCCGCGATTATTATCCCGACCGGAGAACACATTCCCAAAAGAGCAACTGATATTCCGTCAAAGCCCTGCTGCATAACAGTTTCAACAATTTTGATATGATTTCCGTAATCACACATAAACACAAGTGCTCCTCCGAGTCCGGCAAGAGCTCCTGAAATTGCCATTGCACTTATAATGGATCTTTTATCATTGATTCCGGCATATATTCCCGCATACCGGTTTTTTCCGATTATCTTCAGTTCATATCCCAGGGTTGTTTTATCCAGAATAAACTTTATTATAATGACAGCAATAACAGCTATGGCAAAGATTATGTTTATTTTCATTTCGGGAAACAGTCTTCCCACAAGACTATCCCCCAGCAAAAGTTCTGACGGAACATCCGCACTTCGATTGAAGGAAGAATTATATGCATAGTTTTTAAGTAGCAGATTGGTCAAAAGCATCGCGATATAATTGAACATGATTCCCGTAATAATCTCACTGACACCGCAATAAGCTTTCAAAAACCCGATGAAAGCTCCGAACAATGCTCCTGCCAGTACACCTGCCAGTACCGCAAGCAAAGTATGCAGAATAGGCGGAAGTGACGGAAAATATATCGCTGTAAGAATAGCAGCACAGGCACCTGCCGTATACTGTCCCGACGCTCCGATATTGAAAAGACCTGTTTTTATCGAGAACCCGACCGACATACCGGTAAGGATAATGGGTGTTGCTGCGTAAAGCCAGTAACCGAATCCTTCCTTCCCGTCTGATAAAGCGCCTGCAAGTATCATCCCAAATCCACCAAATGAATCTGCGGGCTTTGTGATAAACAGCAGATACCATCCTACTATCAGCCCTATCAGAACAGAAAACAGCGATGGGAGTACTTTGACAAATGCTTTTTTTCTGTCTTCTTTTGTCATAATCTTATCTCTCCTCTTTGTCTGTTTTTGTATCCTGTTCACGGACTGCATTGGAACAGTTAATTATCTCATGTGTTTCAGGATCCATACGCCTTGCACCCGACATATACAGTCCCAGTTCCTGTTGGGTGGTTTTTGCAGGATCAAGCTCTGCAACGATTTCACCTTCAAACATTACCAGTATCCTGTCACTCAGATTCATAACTTCACTAAGTTCAAATGAAACCAGCAATACTGCTCTTTTGGCATCTCTTGCTTCGAGTATCCTTGAATGTATAGACTCAATAGCCCCCACATCAAGACCTCGTATCGGCTGCGAGGCTATAAAAAGCTGCGGATTCCTTGAAAGTTCACGGGCTATTACTGTTTTCTGCTGATTTCCGCCGGACATACCGCCTGCCAAAGTATCCGGTCCCAGACTTGCCCTGATATCATATTCGATTATTCTTTCTTCTGTATATTTTTCTGCTTTACCATAATCTATTATTCCGTTCTTCTGAAACTTAGGAAGATAGTATTCCTGAAGAATCATGTTTTCCTCAAGTGTACTTTCCCCAACCAGTCCGTACCTGAGCCTGTCCTCGGGAACATGACCTATACCGGTACCGGTCCTCTTTCTGACCGGAAGATTTGTAATATCACTGCCGCAAAGTTCAATAGATCCTGATTTTACAGGCATGAGTCCTGTAAGACCATAAACAAGTTCACTCTGGCCGTTGCCATCGATTCCCGCGATACACACTATCTCTCCCTGACGTACGCTGAACGAAACATTTCTCACTGCATCTTTTGACGATCTTTTCGATGCTATGGTCAGATTATTAACCTTAAGAACAGTATCACCGGGATCAAGCGGTGTTTTATCCAGCACCAGCTTAACCTTTCTTCCGACCATACGCTCCGACATCTCTTCTTCGCTTACATCAGCAACATCAAATGTATCTATGTATTCACCTTTTCTCAATACACTGCAGCGATCCGCTATCTTACGTATCTCATTAAGCTTATGTGTAATAAAAAGAATAGATTTTCCGCCGGCTGCAAGATTCTTCATAAGTGTCAGCAACTCATCGATTTCCCCCGGAGTAAGAACAGCAGTCGGTTCATCGAAAATCAGAATATCATTTTCTCTATACAGCATCTTAAGAATCTCAACTCTCTGCTGCATACCTACAGTAATATCAGATATTTTTGCGTTCGGGTCTATGTCAAAATTGTACTTACTGCTTAGCGCAAGTACTTTCTGACATGCTTTATTCATATCCAGTTTCCCGAAACGGTCAACTTCCTCCATGCCGAGAACTATATTTTCAAGCACTGTAAAACACTCTACCTGACGGAAATGCTGATGAACCATCCCTATGCCATAATCTGTCGCATCATTGGGATTATCGATTTTCACAGCTTCACCGTTTACTTTAATGACACCTTCATCAGGCTTTACCAGTCCGAACAGGATATTCATCAGTGTGCTTTTCCCCGCACCGTTCTCACCCAGAAGTGCATGAATCTCTCCTTTGCGCAGACGGATCGTAACATTTTTATTTGCGTAGTAACTGCCGTACTGTTTTGAAATATTGATGAGTTCGACCGCATATTCACTTTTATTGTTTTTCTCCATACATCCCTCCGGATAACATCCATAAAAACCCATATTATTATAACATAAAAAAAGAAGACAAAACCTGCTTTCCACATAAGTTCTGTCCTCTTTTGTAATCTTAATATGCTGCGACATTGCCGCGAAGGGCGTTGTCGTAGTCTATTACTGCCTGCTCATAGGCATTTACTGCCGATGTATAAGCCGCAAGCTTCTGAGTGTACTGAATAGTCGCTCCCAGATACTGGGCTTTGCCGGAAAGCCCTTTATCCCGCTGAATATCCGCCGCCCTCTTCTCAATGCGGGCTGCCTCAAGTCCGGTACCTGCCGCATCCAGCCCCTGCTTTGCAGCCAGAACATTGTAATAATATGTCAGCATATTCGCTTTCACATAACCGGTCAGTTCTTCCATCTGCTGCAGATACACGTCCTGCGTTGCCGATGATTTGGAGTGACCTGATGCCCTTAATGCTTTTATCTCGGCATTGGAGTTTGCCGCAAGCTCTGAATCTCTCTCAAGATCCATCGCATCAACTCTCGCCTGATCCGGAAGCGGTATGCTTCCGATAGCAACCACATCTCCACTCTTCCATCCGCACATGGTAATCAGCTGATTGTAAAGCTGCCTGTCGGTTGCCAGCAGCTTTGCCTTACTCGACTGAGCCGAAACCAGCTCCGTGCGCGCCTTAAGCACATCCGTCGCCGTAGCCAGTCCCTGCGCCTGCATCTGCGTATAAGTATTCACCGACTCTCGATTAAGATCAATCAGTTTATCCAGCATTTCCAGATTGGAATGCACAGTCAGATAAGCATTCATAATCGACTGAACCGCATACGTCAGAGAGTCCTCCGCAGAGTACAGCCCTCTTGTCATCGACGACTTCGACCTCAGCTTCTTATAATTTTCGTTATACTGATGCGCCACCGTCCCGACACTCTCCGCCATGATCTTAAGCGGAGCCAGCTGAGCAATCATCTGTGCCTTCATCTCCTCCGGAATCGGAAGATTCTGAATCTTCTTAACCGAATCGTCATAAGTATCATTTGTCTTGTTTTTGGCATCGATTAAAAGATTGACTGACATCTTCAGATCACGCGCGCTGTTATCTATCTGATTCCAGCCGTCGTCTATGTTCGGATTGAACAGATGCACGAGTTCTTTAATCTCACTGTATTCAAGTCTATCATCACAAAGCGACGCCCATTGCTCCTGGGTATAACCGTTAAGCTCCGCCGTACTCTTTCCCTCTTCCGAAGGTTCCTTGGCATTACGGATATACGCACCCGATGATATCGGGGCCATAAGGGCCAGGGCCAATGCTAACATCGCCGCCACTATTTTCTTCATTCGGTAAAACCTCCCGGTGCCATCACACATCCGCGATGCCCATAGCAACTGCGTCATAATCAATCAGCGCCTGCAAAGTCGAAAGCCTGGCCTGCTCAAGTGCGATCTGCGCAAGCTGAGTCTGAATCTGCTGCGACTTAAGCTCCGCATCGCTCGCACTTCCGAGCTTATGCTTTTTCTGAACCTGCTTAAGCGTAGCCTGCTGAACTTCATTTGCCGTAACCGCATAATTATATGCATCACGCGAAGCCACCGCATTCAGATAAGCTGCATCAAGCGCGATAGCCACGCTCTGCTTATTCGCTTCGATGGTAATATTAAGGGTATCTTTCGTTGACTGCGCATGCGCGTTGGAAAGCTTCCTCTGATTGATCCTCAAAGTATAATTATTCTCAAGCGCCTTACTTAAATCACCGGCCGGATCAAGCATATCTATTCTTGCAAAATTAGGTGCCGGAAGTGCCGTAAGCAGCGGGTCATCCGCAAACTTCCATCCGCAGGCAACCTGCAGTTTCTTCTTCGAAGTCGTAACCGCCGCAGACGAAGTAGTCATCGTCTTCTGCGCATTGATAAGATCCTCCGTCGCCTTAAGCACATCCACCTGCGTAGACATACCGTTCTCTGCCTGAGTCTTCTTTATCTTAAGCTGCTCCTGCAAAAGTTCCGTGTTAAGCTGAGCGCGCTTTGCCTCATACTGATTATTGTAATAACCGATCATGTCAGACTTTGCCTGCTTCACAAGATTCTTTTTCGCAGACTCATAAGTAAGACGGTTGACCTCATAATCCTCAAGCGCATTGTCTGCCTGCTGCTCAAGCTGAGTCGCTGTAGTCTCATTCATGACAGCCGTCATCGCGTTCATAGCATAAGTCGGACTCTCAGGATCCAGATCAACTCCGCCGGTCAGTTCCTCCGCAAGCTCGCGATACTTGTCCGCAACTTCGGTGTTAGTCGTACCGTATTTTTTCTTGAACTCGCGAAGCTCGATTTCATTATTTTTTACCGTGGGATTGTACTCCTCAATGAGAGCTTCTATCTCATCGAACTCCAGCGTATTATCACGCAGCCTTGCCCACTCCTCCTCTGTCCTTCCGAACTCCGGAGTTGAGGCATATACCGGCAATACCACTGCCGTACACACAGCCGCCATTAAAACCATACACGCAATTTTCTTAAACAATTAAACCACCTCCGTACGTATCTGCTTTCTCTTATCAAAAATCTGATATACAGTCGGCAGAAGTAAAAGTGTAAGTAAAGTTGAGGCGATAAGTCCGCCTATATTTACAAGTGCAAGACCCTGCAGCATCTCACCTGAGTTTCCGTAAGCAAGAGCCATAGGAACCATGGCAAGAACAGTCGTGAGTGTCGTCATAAGCATAGGCCTGATACGTGTGGCACCTGCCTCGACAAGCGCTGTATCAAGCGGCATCTCAAGCCTGTACTGATTTACGGTATCGACATAAAGGATACCGTTATTAACGACAGTTCCGACCATCATCAATAAGCCGAGCATGGAAACCATATTAAGCTTACTGTTGCAGAAGAACAAAAATCCAAATGCACCGATAAGTGAGAATGGAACGGTGAACATAACCATGACTGAAAGTCTAGGTGACTCAAACTGCATAGCCATGACGATGAACACAAGGAAGATTGCCGTAAGTATGGCTCTTGCCAGTCCGCCGAGCTCTTCATTCATCATCTCATCCATTGCATTTATTCTCATCGTCACACCGTTTGGCATATCGTAATCTGCCATAAACTCATCCAGCATCTTCTGAGCTGTATCTTCATACGAAACAGGAATCTGTCCGTTTATTGAAACTGTGTACTGCTTATTGCTTCTTGAGATACTCTTTGCACTGTCTTCAAATGTAACATCTGCGATGCTCTCAAGAGGAATATTGGCACCCGTCATGGTCGGGATAAGCATAGCCTTGATATCATCAACTGTCTGATACTGCCAGTCCGGATTCTTAAGCTGTACCGAAACCTCGGAACCGTTCGAAGTATAATTGAGAACTTCCTGACCTGTCTTATTGGAGTAGACCATGCCTGCGACCGTCACCGGAGTAAGTCCGTATGCTTCGGCCTTAACGGGGTCGATTTTAACCTTGACTACAGGCGCAGCATTTTCCGCACTGGAATGAACCTGAGTGATAAACGGCTGTGCATGAAGTTTCTCAACTATATCATCCGCAGTTTCCTTAAGCAGATCATAGTCTGTGCTTTCAAGATTAACCGACGCTGATGAACTGCTTAACATGTTCATACCGGTACTTGATGAGCTGGTAATAGCTATCGTTGTATCCGTCATCTGATTCAGTTCTCTCTTCCAGTCCTTGATGATCTCACGTGTTCTCTTTGATCTGTCTTTCCTAAGGTATGCCGTAAGGCTTATCTGATCCGAAGAGCCTGTTCCCATAACCGAAACTCCTCCCGAACCGTAAGTCAGAAGATAATCTTCCACATCCGGCTGCGCAGAGACGAACTCCTCGAGCTTCGTTGCTATGATATCTGCCTCTTCGATCTTCGATCCCGGTTTAACTCTTGCGGATATCTCTATCATTCCCTCATCAACTTCAGGCATAAGCTCGAAACCGATCCGGCCGAGCATGACAAATGAAAGAACCAGAAGAAGTATCGTAGTGATGATAACTTTTTTCTTCTGAGGGATGATGTAACGAACCAGGTCTCTGTAAGCGTCCTGGAATCTCGTCATAAATCTTCCTACAGGCGAGGTCTTCTTCTCGACAGGTTTAACCCAGTAGTAAAGAAGCGGTACGACCATGATAGCTGAAAGGAATGATGCGACCAGACAGAACACGATCGTAAATCCGAGCTGCTTAAACAGCTGTCCCGTAAGTCCCTGAAGAAGTGCCAGCGGTAAGAATACTACGCAGGTCGTAGCCGTCGATCCGAATATCGAACCGATGACTATGCGTGTTCCTTCAATCGCAGCTTCCTTGAAATCATATTTTTCTCTTGCTCTGAAACAGCTCTCGACGACAACTATCGAGTTATCGACGACCATACCGACACCGAGCGCAAGCGATCCGACCGAAACGATATTCAGTGAGAAACCCGCAGCTCCCATAAGGGTAAATGCTACCAATACCGAAACGGGTATCGAGCTTCCTACGATAATCGATGACTTCCAGTCACCGAAGAATACAAACAGAACAAGCATAGCCAGCGCAACTGCGATAAGCAGTGTCTTGAACACTGAAGAAAGTGCTGACTTGATACTCGTGGATGCATCATAGACGATCTTGAAATCAAGAGTGCTGTTTGTTTCTTTCAGATTGTTAAGCGTTTTCTGAACGGCCTTTGAAAGCGTAACCGCACTTGCCTTCTGCTGCTTGCTGATTGACACCGCAACAACATCCTGCGAATTGTATCTTGAGATACTTGTTTTGTCATTGAGTGTATTTTCAACAATCGCAACATCCGAAAGATGGATGACATCTCCGGTCTGAAGCGGAAGCACGATATTCTTTATGCTCTCAATATTTTTGTACTCATCACCGACAGTCAGATTGAGTTTCTGATCGGCATACTCGATTTCACCTGACGGAAGCGAAAAATCCGATGCACTTATAAGCTGCGCAATGGTATTAAGATTCAGATTGTACTGCGCAAGCTTATCAGGCATGACTTCGATTTTGATATAATCGCTCTGTCCGCCGGAGACGTTGACTTCACCGACTGATGATATCTTTTCAAGTTCCGGCACGATGACATCATTTACATAATTGTATAAGTTCTCATCAGTACCGCCCGAAACAGCAACGTTCATCGAGCTCGTTGCATTGATATCGATCTCGTATATAGTCGGATCCATCGCATCTTCCGGAAGTGAGTTCTTGATCGTATCGATGCTCTTTCTTATGTTCATATATGCGGTATCCATGTTGGTACCGTAATCATACTGTATGATGACCAGTGAGATATTTTCCGCCGATGTCGATGATATGGTGTCAACACCCGCAAGAGTGGAAACCGCACCTTCTATCGGTTTGGTAATAAGCTCACTCATATCTTCCGGTGCAGCACCCGGATATACGACCGAGACGATCTGCATCGGCATGTTCATATCCGGAGTCAGCTCCATCGGTGAAGACAGTATGGACTGAACTCCGAAATAAAGTACCGTCACAAGCAGCAGTATCAGCGTGACAGGTCTTTTAAGCGAAAACTTGGTTAGATTTATCATTGCCTCTCCTTACTGCTCCTTATAATCTACTACTACCTCTGCGCCGTTATATATCTCACGGCTCCATGTATAAACAACGTTGTCATTCGGATTAAGTCCGCCTTCAACAACTACATACTCACCATCATCAATACCCGGTGTAAATACTGTCTTTGCAAGAGTATTATCATCTTTAAGCAGATATACGAAACTCTCTCCGCCGTCATGATATACGGCACGAACCGGTATCGTCATAGTCTGCGCAGCCGTGTTCTTAAGCAACGTTACGATGACTCTTGTGTTAGGTGAAAGTCCCTCGGAATTATCAAGGTCGGCCTTAACCGTATACAGTCCGTTCTGACCGATCATGTTATTGATCTCCGTGATCTTTCCGCTGCTTTCAAAACCTGTCTTTGAAACATAAATCTCATCTCCGATGTTCAGAGCTTTTCTTGAATCTTCGGATATACC
The DNA here is from genome assembly GCA_045600945.1 of Lachnospiraceae bacterium. Lineage (GTDB taxonomy): Bacteria > Bacillota > Clostridia > Lachnospirales > Lachnospiraceae > Darwinimomas. The sequence continues at coordinate 6,676 of JAZRYX010000062.1, read as the reverse complement.
GAAAGTAACGGTGGCGCTACCGGAACCTGTGATGACTGCAACCGGATTACCCTGAGCTGCGAAGTTATGAACTTCTGCATTCTTAAACTCAACAGTACCGGAAATCGGTGCCGTGATATAGGCATACTTCTTCTGAGTGTCGTACTGAGACTTTGCATTATCATATTGAAGCTTTGCCGCATCTGCCGCAGACTGTGCCTGCTCAAGACCTGCCTGTGCAACTGCGCCTGTTTCGTACAGGGCTTTCGTACGCTCGAGGTTTGTCTTGGCGTCGTTCATCTGGATCTCGGCAGCATTTACCGCTATCTCAAGTGAAGAAAGCGCATCAGCCTTGAGGACTACAAGGAGGTCTCCTTCCTTGACCTTATCTCCTGCGTTAAAGTGTACTTCCAGTATCTCTCCTGCCATCATCGGCACAACATTAACTGTATCGGCAGGCTGAACCGTACCTATCTGCTCCGTATATACGTTGACATCACGAACCTGCGGATTCGTCACTTTGACTATAGGTCTTGAATCCGTAACCTCATGCTTACTGTTAATTACAAATCTGATGCCGATCACTGCAGCGACCAGCACAACCAGCGCGATTAAAATGATAGCAATCACTCTGCCGTACTTTTTGTTCTTTTTCTCGCTCATTTTAATGCTCCTCCTCTGATACCTTTCTCCATTATGTCATATTGCGCGTATAGCATTTTTAAAAACGATTCCTTTTCTTCCGGATTACGTTTGATCGCAACCAGAGTCTTCACGCTTGTCACGATCATCATGTCTCCGACGACGATGAATCTCTCCTGCGGAATATGTTCCTTGAGGTCATTCATGCGGTTATATATTTCATCAAGCAGACTGCCCAAAAGAGGCTGCGTCTGATTCATCGGCAGCCCGCTTATATGGGCAATGATGCCGAAATCATGCATGATTTTTTCAAATAAAATCAGGGTCTTATCTTTCGATTTCGAAGCAAGTCCTGCGCCCTGCCTGACAAGCTCACGTGCAGCCGCAAATATATCTCCGCCCTGTTTATCCACTTCCTGAAGTATCGACTTTGTCGCAGACTTTTTCAGCATGCCGAATATGTATTCGAAAAGATCCGTCTTATCAATAAAATACGTATAGAAACTTCCCCTCGAAATATCCGCGTCTTTTATGATTTTATTTATGGATGCATCATGCATACCCGATGCGATGAACTCATCCATCGAAGCCTCGACGATACGCTGCTGCTTATCATCGCTCAACTTAAAATATCTCTCACTTGGCATAACCAACCTCCGTTTTCCCCTCTCATCCCGCGGAGCTTTTTTTCATAATAAGAAATGCGGTACAATTTCCCGTTATAAAAAATGACAGCTTGTCACCCGTAGTATGTTATCAAAAAAGTGACAGGGTGTCAACCCTTGCCGTTTGTCTTCTAAAGAGGTATAATTGTAAAAATTTTCAATAGAAAGGAACGGGACGAAATGGCTACTTTTATTAATGACCCTTCACACACATTTAACGAGTATTTACTTATTCCGGGGTATTCATCTGACAAATGCATCCCTGCCAATGTAAGTCTTAAGACTCCTCTCGTAAAGTTCAAAAAAGGTGAAGAACCGGCAATAACCATGAATATTCCCATGGTATCCGCAATCATGCAGTCGGTATCAGGTTCAAATCTTGCCATCGCGCTTGCCACAGAAGGCGGCATATCATTTATCTACGGATCACAGTCCATTGAAGATGAAGCTAAGATGGTCAAGACCGTTAAGGACTATAAAGCAGGTTTTGTAATCAGCGATTCCAATGTTCGTCCCGATGATACTCTTGCGGATGTAATAGCACTTACGGAAGCTACAGGCCATTCGACTATCCCGGTTACTGATGACGGAAGTGCAACAGGCAAGCTTCTCGGCATCGTCACAAGCCGTGACTACCGCGTAAGCCGTATGGAACCGACATTAAAAGTAAGTGAGTTCATGACACCGCTTGATAAACTCATTACGGCACCTGAGGGAACTTCTCTCAAGCTTGCAAATGATATTATCTGGGAGCATAAGCTCAACTCACTCCCGCTCATAGATGAGATTGGTAATCTTAAATACATGGTATTCCGCAAGGACTACGATTCACATAAACAAAACCCCAACGAACTTCTCGATGCGGACAAGCGTTACATCGTAGGCGCAGGTATCAATACCAGAGATTATGCAGATAGAGTTCCCGCACTCATTGAAGCAGGCGCAGATGCACTTTGCATCGATTCATCCGAGGGATTTTCAGAATGGCAGAAACTCACTATCCAGTGGATCCGCGAAAACTACGGTGATAATGTAAAGGTCGGTGCAGGAAATGTTGTCGATGCCGAAGGTTTCCGCTTCCTTGCAGACTGCGGAGCAGATTTCATCAAGGTAGGTATCGGCGGAGGATCCATCTGTATCACAAGAGAGACCAAGGGTATCGGACGCGGCCAGGCAACAGCGCTCATCGATGTATGCAAGGCACGTGATGAATACTTCAAAGAAACAGGCATTTACATCCCGGTATGTTCAGACGGCGGTATCGTATATGATCACCACATCACTCTGGCTCTTGCCATGGGTGCAGACTTCGTTATGCTCGGCAGATACTTCGCAAGATTTGAAGAAAGCCCGACAAACAAAGTCATGGTCAACGGTACCTATTATAAAGAGTATTGGGGCGAAGGATCAGCAAGAGCACGTAACTGGCAGAGATATGATCTCGGTGGTGACAAGAAGTTGTCATTTGAGGAAGGTGTTGATTCATACGTACCGTATGCAGGACATCTTAAAGACAATGTCATCAGTACTCTCAGCAAAGTTCGTTCAACAATGTGCAACTGTGGTGCACTGACTATACCGGAACTTCAGCAGAAAGCAAAACTCACTTTAGTATCCGCAACAAGTATCGTAGAGGGCGGTGCCCATGATGTAATCCGCAAGGAAAGCCAGTCCTACGGAAAGTAAATGCCGGGCTGACTGTAAGTTAATATAACAAAAACGGGTTCGAAACAGATCGTTTTCGAATCCGTTTTTGTTTTTTTCAAAGGGATCAATGATTCTGAGAATATATTATCTTCCGGTCCAGGTTCCGTCGGCATTCAGCGTATAGCCGTCATCGGTCTTTCCGCCCATCTGACACTCACCAAACGTTCCTGTCTCATCATTCTTCGGATTCAGATAGTACCAGTTTTCAACGTTATTCCAGAATAATTTCTGCCATCCTGTCAGCATTTTACCTGTCTTATCAAAGTAGAACCAGGCAACTTTGTGATTGTAGTCTCTTGCTGCCGGATTATATGCATAGATCCATCCGCCGCAGAACTTGTTCTCATTGCCGGCGCTGTCCTTTACATAGAAGTTCCAGTCCTTTCCGTTGGCATCAAGCGTCCATCTTCCGTATGTGAAACTCGGACTTGCTCCGCTGCCTGAAGAACTGCCTGAAGAACTGCCTGAATAACCGCCGTGCTCGCCGGGATCATCCGGATCAACCCCGCCGCCGATATAATCACTGTCATGTGCTCTTAAGTATGCCATCATCACCTGCGGGTAATGTGAATATACAAGAGACTTACCGTAGTACAGCGCCGTACCTATCGTTGTGAGCAGATTGTCATGAAGATCGTTAAGAACAAGATTGTAAACCAAATTAATCATATCCTCTGCGGAATCATTTATCTGATCAATATATTTGCATAACTTGTCTTTGTCTTTGAGAGTCTCCTTGGCATCACTGAAGATTCCTCTGAACATTTCGCTAAGAATCCCCTTCGGAACTTCTCTTGCAATATCTCTTAGATCACCCTCCGGAAGAAGTTCAACTATCACGATTGAACTGATCAGTGCAACAAGCGTTCTGCCGTCAAGTTCTTTTTCAAGTCCTTTGTTAAGCGCATTGAGGAATTGTGTCTTTTCTTTCTCTGTCAGATCGCTTACCATGTATAGAATCGTTTCAAAAGCGTCTTGATAACGGTAATAGAACTCATGTCTTATTTCATCAGCTGTTTCCTTACCACCGGCAACCTCATCTACAACTCTGTTTATGAGACGACCTATGTACTCTTCCTTGTCTGTAACACTATCATTAAGACTTGCAGAGTCAACCGGGTAAGTTATCTCTGCATGATTCTCATCATCAGTGAAACCAAACTTAAGAGTAAGAAGGTCGGGGATCGTCGTGGTTCTAAGTGCAAACTGCGGAGCATCCGCAACTTTCTTATACATCTCCGGATCGATAACTTTAAGCTGCTCAAGCATCAGACCTTCAACATCTTCACCCGGTTTCTCGATATTCTCAGATGAGTATTCTTCCGGTATGCTCATAAAACGCGGATCCGTCGCTGCACCGTAACGGTAGAAATCAAGTTTATAAGTCGGAACAACATACGGAACCGGATCTTCGAGATTAGTAAGCGACCAGATGTTATTTGTATCAGGATCATCGTGATTCGGGTAACCGGATCCATCTTCGTCGTCTCCTGCAGCACCCATCGGTGTTCCAAATGTATAGCAGTAGATATCTTCATAATCTACATCTTTTTCTTTAAGAAGGTTTGAAAGGCCGGCTAATAGCTCTTTTTCTTTATCACTTCTTTCGGACTCCGGTACTAATGATTCCACGCTCGCCTTACCGTTATTTATATCGATCGCGCAATCCATGAAATTAACTCCCAGGTTTGCAGTTGCCGCGGAACGGCTGTAACCTACGATCCAGAATTTTGGATTGGCAGAAATTACACCGGCGTGCTCGTTCATATATTTAAGGAGCTCATCGATTACGATATTTCTTGCGGTAGCCCAACCTGCATGTTCGGCTTTAAGACCTACATTCAGGTTTCCGCTGCCCTCTCTGTCATATCCGCCGCCTCTGAGTACGATTGCAACAACTGACTGTCCCTCAATTTCTCTGTGTGCGATGCCGACACCTATCGTATTGGCATCAGGCGGTGTTATGTAGGCTTCGTTAACGTAAATATCAGAAAAGCCTGTTTTCCTGAACATCTCTTTAAGATAGTTTGAAGCTCCCTCAGGCTTGTGATCCAAATCACTGAATCCGGATACTGCAAGATTAAGTGACATAAGCGCGAGCTTCTGATCGTATATATTGGATGGATTTGCAAAAACAGAATCTCTGTATATAAAATCCGTCGTTATAGGATAATAATTGTAGAAGGTAAACTTACCTGTGATAACTTCGCCGAACTCGTCCTTTGTGATCTGTGTATCATTCGATGCGTCTGATTCTCCGTCATATAACGGATAGAAATGATTCGTCGCCGAATCTCCTGATACACCACTGACATCATCTATGATATTGATCCATCTTCCGTCTTCAAGATCTGTTAAATCATAATCCTGTTCGGGACGGTTTATGCTTAAAGCATCATTTGACTGATCAACCGAGTCGTTAACAGGTCCTCCGAGATTCACATCACTGCTGTCGAGTATCTGATAATTCAGCTGCCCACTCCTCTTCAACATAGCTATGTCGGATTTTCCGGTTTTGCCAGTTTTGCCGGTTTTGCCGTTTTCGTCAATTTTTAATGTACCGCCGTTTTGTGCGACCTTACCGCATACAGCCATGACTGCTGCGGCAGCCGTCTCAGCTGCATTAATATTGACGATTCCGCTGTTAAAAACAATATCCCCTTTCAGTGAAAATACCGTACCGTCAGCCACATCGATCTGTCCTGTATGATTAAAGATGATATCAGCCTTACCCACGATACCAAAACTCAATTTCAGATTTCCGCTGCCGCTGAATCTGATTGTCTTGTCTGCTTCGATGATGTCAAGTTCGCTCGGCGTACCATTTTCGATTACGATCTCCGTCTCACCCTTTATGATGATTCTGGCATCCTTTCCCGACGCACCTGCAAGAATAAGTTGTTTTACATCTTCGGGAACTGTACGGTCACCACTTATTTTTCCCGTAAGTTCCATGACATTTTCTTTGTTTGCCACAACTGCCATTAAGCTTTTTGGGGCCGCTTCGTCCTCACCCGCTTCATCCGGGTCGGTCTCGCCGGTGATTTCTTCCGTTGCTTCACTCTTGATTTCTCCCGGAGTTTCGTTTTCAATCTCTTCCGGGACTTCGCGCTCGCTTTCTTCCTCAGCTCCGTTCCCAGTCTCTTCTGCTACTTCGCGCTCGATCCCTTCCGTAGCTTCGCTATTGAACTCCTCTGCAGTTTCATTCTTGATTTCTTCTGTAGCTTCATTCTTGATTTCTTCCGGGATTTCGTTCTTGATTTCACTTGCGTCTTCAGACTGCCCGATAGCGATATCTTTCTCTTTGATTACATCGGCATATGCCGGGCCGACGCTGCTGCATATCATGCAGGCAGCGAGCATCAGTGCTAAATACTTTTTAAATCTCTTCATACCTTTATTACCACTTTCTATATATCCGTTACGGACTAATTATCAATAACTGGATTATATCATTCGTCATATTTCGGTGCAATGTGATATTTCATTCAAGCAATATGATCAATGATTTTGGGAATCTTTTGACAAAATCCAGGAAGCTTATAAAAAAGTGTCTGCGACACTTCAGCTCCCCTGCCCCTCAATCTTGAGGGGTAAAGGGAGTTTTCTTTTTCTCTTAACTGCTTCATAATAGTCTTATGAACATTCTTCAGGAAATATTCAAAGATAATTATGAGCAAATG